>JBDNFC010000087.1:0-24533 GCA_041690035.1 Bacteroidia bacterium
CATTTGTTCAGTACCAGTGCCTAATAGCTCATTTTTTGACCTCTTTTTTAATTTAGCTATTTCGATACTTTTATTTGCCTTTGTTTTAATCAGAAGAAAGAAAGGATTACAAAAATTAGAAGCCATATTTTTTCTGTCTATTTATTTAGCTTATACTGCATACCTTGTAATGGGCAATAACTGAAGTTTGGAATAATATTTGCAAGTATATATCCTAGTAACAATATATATATACCCAAATATGAAAAAACATTTTTTAAGCCTATGTTTAGCTGCTTTTGCCATCATTTTTTACACAGGTTGTAAAGATAAAGACGGTGATTTTAATATATTTAGTGTAGAGGATGATAGACAAATGGGCGCACAAGTAGATGCAGAAATAGAGGCAAATTCAGCTCAATATCCAATTTTAGATTCTAATTTATATCCCGTAGCTTATCAAAATTTGAGAAGAATTACTAATAATATTTTAAATAGCGGCCAAGTAAATTATAAAAATGATTTTTTATGGCAAATTCATATTATTAGAGATGATTCTACATTAAATGCATTCTGCACTCCAGGTGGCTATATATATGTATATACTGGTTTGATTAAATTTTTGAATTCTGAAGATGAGTTGGCAGGAGTAATGGGACATGAAATTGCACATGCTGATAAAAGACATTCTACCGATGCGATGACCAGACAATATGGTGTTCAAAGCCTTTTGAATGTTATTTTTGGACAAGATAAAGGTGCTATTGCAAGACTAGCAGTGCAGTTAAAAGAGTTGCAATATGGCAGAAAAGCAGAAACAGAAGCCGATGAATACTCTGTAATATATCTTTACCCAACTGAATATGATGCCAGAGGTGCAAGTCGTTTTTTTGAAAAACTAATTAATAGTGGACAGACCGGAGGACCTCCAACATTTTTAAGTACCCACCCTGATCCAGGCAATAGGGTGCAAAAAATTGTAGATAAGTGGACCGAACTAGGTGCTAAACCTGGTCAAAAATTTGAAGCAGAATATAGTGCTTTTAAAGCATCATTGCCATAGTTTAATCTAAATACAATAAACATTAGGGATTATACGAAAAGTATACATCTGTTTAAATAAATGCTGATTGCCAATGGCATAATGTTATAATCGGCTTTATTTTTTTATAGTTGTTGGTATACAATCAAATTTTTAAACTAATTTATTTCTCTAATATTGCTAAAAAAGAACTTGGATCATTCGCTCCATCCTTTTTATACAATTTGGGTACAATAGCCCTAAAAGTACTGTTAATTAGGATAGTTGGTCGGAATGACGGGTATGGAAACTCCCTCTTTTGTTGCCGTCTTGAGAGCAGTGGGGCTGGCAATTCAAGAACCCTTGGCAAATTTTGAAAGAGTAGTGCAAATTTTAATATTTAAACCTTTTAAAGTTGGTGATTTAATAAAAGGGCAGGAACTCACAGGGCATGTAAAAAACAAATAAAATTTCTTTTGATAATTTGTCTATAATTATTTTGTTGATTCTATAAGTTATGCGTATTTTTGTTTCATGGCAGAAATAATAGGAAAAATAAGCACCATTTTAGAAAAAACAACTGGTGTAAGCAAGACAGGCAATGAATGGGTTAAACAAGAGTTTGTTTTAGAAACAGATGGAAACTATCCAAAAAAAGTGTGTTTCAATGTTTGGGGCGACAAAATTGACCAAGTAGTATCATTGGCAACAGGTTCAACAATCAAAGTATTTTTTGATCCAGAAAGCAGAGAGTATAATAATAAATGGTATACTGATTTAAAAGTTTGGAAAATAGAGGCAGCAAATGCATCTTCTGGCCAGCAAAATGAAGGAATGACTTCAAATTCTGATGCAAATCAAAGTTTTAAGAAAGAATCAGTATCAGAAGAAGATCCTTTTGCCAACAGTGGGGGAGATGATGATGATCTTCCTTTTTAATAAATAGCATAATTTAAGGACTGTTTTTAAGATTTTTAATTTACTTTAATTTTCAAGTAACAAAATGATGTACCAATTTCAAAACAAGATTTTTTTAGATTTAAAAAAAATCTTTTACTGTTTTTTTTGTTTTAAATATTTGAATCGCATCTCACTTTTTATTTTTATTTTATTTGTTGGAAGTATAAAAATAGATGCACGCAACTATTACATAAATTTATTAGGACATGATGCCCAATCAGGTGCTATCAATCAGCCTTGGAAAAGTATTGGAAAAGTAAATGCAGTTGTTTTTAAACCGGGTGATTCTATTTTGTTTAATGCAAATGATACTTTTTTTGGAAATATTTATTTTTCAGAACTAATCAATGGTAAAAAAGATTCAAATATTGTTATTGGTTCTTATGGAAATGGCAAAGCAATAATAAAGGCAGGAAATAATGACGGTCTATTTTGCTATAATAATTCCCACATTTCAGTTTTTAGCATTATTTTTTTAGGCAACGGCATTTCAACAAATAGAGGTACAGGAGTTTATTTCTATATGGATCTTTTGACAAATCGAAAACTTGATTACATTGCGCTAAATGGGGTAGAAGCGTATGGTTTTTTTCATGCAGGAATAAGGATAGGATCTTGGCCCTCAGATAGCAGTAGAAGCGGATTTAAAAACATAATTATTAATAATTGTATTGCTGCAGAAAACGGACATGCTGGTATTACCATTTATGGATATTACAATACAAAAGATACGATGTATTCGCACGATAGTATCGATATTTCTAGGTGTAAAGCTTATAATAATTATGGAATTAGTGGACATACAATTCACAGTGGCAATGGTATAGTAATTGGACAAGTAAATCATTGCAAAATCAGCCACTGCGTGGCATATGAAAATGGAATCAATAGCACTTTTTTACACGCAGGGCCGGCTGGTATTTGGGCTTGGGATAGCAAATATGTCAATATTAATCATTGTTATGCCCATCATAATAGAAGTCAAACTGTTGATGGAGGTGGTTTTGACTTAGATGGAGGTGTGCAGAACTCAATCATGGAGTATAATTATGCCCATGATAATGATGGCCCTGGCTTGCTTATAGCACAATTTAGAGGTGCCAGAAAAATGAAAAATAATATTGTTCGTTTTAATATTAGTGAGAATGATGGAGAAGGGCTTGGTGGATTAATTTGGAATGGAGATTTACCAAATACCCTAACTATGGAAAATATATTTTTTTATAATAATATCGTTGTTTCTGATACTTTTGGCAGTTATAAGGGTAATGGTGCAAATGCATCTTTAGCAATTTATTCAGCACTTGGGACTACAAAAAATATTTTAGTTTCAAATAATGTTTTTATATCAAAAAATGGCAATTATTTATTAGACCTAGACAGTGCTTTGGAGATTAAGTTTATTAATAATGTGTATGATGATTGTGGCAGCGGTTTTAAAATAAGACAAAATAATATCCAATACAACAGCTTAAGTGACTGGCGTGTGCAGAAGATGCAAGAAATTTATCAGAATAAAAATACTGGTTTTCATTTTAATGCTAAATTAATTTCTCCGGGAAATATGGGTTTTGTGGGTGATGTAAATCAAATAAATTCAAAAAACAACTACCATTTTTCCTTCCCAAATCAATTAATAGGCAAGGGGATTTATTTGCCCAATAATTTGGGAATAGATAATGCGAAAATAGATTTTTATGGAGATTCGATTATTTTTGATGACAATTATTCACCTGGCGTGCAGGCATTTCCTTTTCCAACGGCAAACTTTGATGCAAAAAATATATGCACGGGTGACAGCATTCTTGTATTAAATAAATCAAAACGTTTTAATACGCAATCTTTGTACATTGATGATATTTTTATAAGCGATAATTTTTCTAATTATCTTAAAACATATGCAAGAGACAGTGTGATTTTAAAATTAATAGTTAAAGGGAAGTATAAAAGCACAGATACAATTAAAAAAACAATACTAATTTATTCATTGCCAAGCGCTACTATAACAGTAAATGACGTTTGTTTTGGTAAATCTGCAAGTATTTCAGCAGAAAATAAACCAAACCATAGCTACCAATGGCAAATTGACAGCTTTTATTTTTTTGGAAATAACATTAAGTTAGATGATTTGATGGTTAAAAAACACTTTATTCATTTAATGATTAAAGATAGTATTACACAATGTATCAATAATGAAAGAGATACATTTAATGTGATGCCATTACCCAATGCTAAATTTGAGGTAATTTTAAATAATAATTCGCTCTTATTTAGGGCAATAGACAGCGTTCTAAGCAACTATACATGGATTGTGAAAAATCAAGTTAATGGGCAGAAAACAGCCTCCTTGATTTATGATAAGCCCTCCAGTCATGTGGCATTTAGCATAAAATTAATGGTCATAGATAGCAATGGCTGTGAGGCAGAATTTGACACATTATACCAATTAAAAAGAGATTTTATTCATTTGATTGGTTTCGAAAAATTGTTTGTTTTTCCAAATCCTTTTACTGATTTGATTACGGTAGACAATGCAGTTTTAAACAATAGCTATTCCATCATTGATATGAAAGGCCGAATTTTGCAAGTTGGCGAAATGGATAAAAAGAGCTTTATTATAGAAACAGCATCATTACCAACGGGGATATACGTATTGCAGATATTGAAAGATGGTAAACTTTTTTTTAATGAAAAAATTGTAAAAATAAGTAATTAAATAATGGTAATAGATTATAAATAGATTTTAATTTACAACAAACTTTCGTTTCTTTTGCATATACTTTTTTATAAACATGAATCAAGCAGAGAAAAGGATAGACGAACTACGAAAACAACTAAGCAAATATAACTTTGAATATTATACACTCGCTTCACCCAGCATATCTGATACTGAATTTGATTTTTTATTAAAAGAGCTAGAAATATTAGAAAAAGAAAATCCGCAATTTTTTGATGAAAATAGCCCTACACAAAAAGTAGGCGGCACAATAAATAAAACGTTCGAAACGTATACCCATCAAGTAGCTATGCTTAGCCTAGGGAATACTTATAATGAGGCAGAACTTTTAGAGTTTGATGAGCGTGTTGCAAAGGGATTGGGCACCAAAGAGTATGAATATGTATGTGAGCTAAAATTTGATGGACTTTCTATCAGCCTGCACTATGAAGATGGCTTGTTGGTAAGGGCTGTTACGCGTGGCGATGGTGTGGCAGGCGATGTGGTTACAGATAATGTTAAAACAATTAATGCACTCAATGCGAGACTGCAAGGTGATTTACCCAAAAAGTTAGAGGCTAGAGGGGAAATATTTATGCATCGCATTGTTTTTGATAAAATTAATGAACAGCGGTTATTTGATGGTGAGCAGCCTTTTGCCAACCCGCGCAATGTGGCCTCTGGTACTATTAAATTGCAAGATTCTGCCGAGGTGGCAAAAAGACCGTTAGATATTTGTTTGTATCAGATTATTGGAGAAGATATCAGCATAAAAACACATTGGGAGAGTTTGGAAATGGCCAAAATATGGGGGTTGAAAGTTTCTGATGCAGCTAAGAAAGTTGCTACCATAAAAGAGGTTTTGCAGTTTATCAAATATTGGGAAACAGAGCGTTATAACCTAGGTTTTGATATTGATGGAGTGGTAATAAAAATTAATGATTTTAATCAGCGTGCTGAACTAGGATTTACTGCAAAAACACCAAGATGGGCAATAAGTTATAAGTTTAAAACACAAGCAGTTTCTACCATATTGTCTTATATTAGTTATCAAGTGGGCAGAACTGGCTCCATTACTCCAGTGGCAAATTTAGAGCCGGTGCAACTTTTGGGCACAACAATAAAAAGAGCTTCATTGCACAACGCCAATGAAATCATAAGACTTGATATCAGAGAAGGCGATACCGTATTTGTGGAAAAAGGAGGGGAGATTATTCCAAAAATTACAGGTGTCAATTTAGAAAAAAGACCGCAAAATACGCTACCAACAAACTATATTTCCCATTGCCCAGAATGTGGCAGCGAGTTGGTAAGATTAGTAGGAGAGGCAAATCACTATTGCCTAAACGAACAATATTGCACGCCACAAATTATTGGCAAATTGCAGCATTTTACTGCCAGAAAAGCCTGTGATATTCAATCTCTAGGGGAAGAAACTCTTAGTGCATTATATTATGCTGGATTGGTAAAAAACATTGCAGATTTATACGACCTAAAAATGGAAGAAATTGCTAAATTAGAGCGACTAGGCGAAAAGTCTGCCAAAAATATTTTGGATGGTTTATTAATGTCTAAAACTATCCCTTTTCACAATGTCTTGTTTGGCATGGGTATTAGATATGTTGGCGCCACTGTAGCGAAAAAACTTGCCAATCATTTTAAAAATATTGATGCAATAGCAGAGGCAAGCGAAGAAGAGCTAGAAAATGTAGAAGAAATAGGCAAAGTGATTGCACAATCTGTTTTCCATTATTTTAGAGATATTAATAGTCTTGCTATGTTAGAAAGGCTAAAGCAAGCAGGGCTTCAGTTTGCCACCTTTGCAAATGATGTAATCTATAAATCTAATATTTTGGAAGGAAAAACTTTAGTGATATCTGGTGTTTTTGAGCGCTTTTCAAGAGATGAAATTGGCGAAATGATTTTGGCACATAAAGGCAAACAAGGAAGCGCCATAACAGGAAAAACAGATTATTTGATTGCAGGCGAAAATATGGGGCCAGCAAAATTAGAAAAAGCCAAAAAATTAAACGTTAAAATATTGACAGAAGACGATTTTTTGGAATTAATAGGCAATTAAAAGATTAATTACCTTAAATTTGCAAAAGTCAATGAAAATTAGGTCAAAAATTTTATTCCTGCAGCTATATAGAAAATTTCAAAGAAAGGTAAAAAAATCTTCTTTAACTCCATTTGAAATTGCAAACAACATCGCTTTGCTAATCAACATGCCCTTATCAGGCGAAGAGCAAATTAGCATTGGTAATTTTATTAAAAAATTGCGTAACGATGGCAAGCCTGCCCAAATAATAGAGGTATATAAAAAAGATAAACCCACCCAATTAGAAAATGGGGGAAACTCATTTGCGAAAATAAAACTTGATAGAAAAGATTTTTCTGCCACAGGATTGCCACGCAGCATTGAACTGAAAAATTTCTTAAAAACAGACTTTCACTATTTGATTTTTTGCAACCCAAAAAGCGATATAAAAAATGCATCTATTGCAGGATTGAGCAATAGTTATTGCATTGTTGGGCCTTACAGTGAAAGAAAAACACCAGGGTATGATTTTATAATCAATAACACAAATTCATTAGAGGAATATTTTGAAAGCATTTACAATTCATTAAAACAAATAAGATAAAAATAAATGGAGCAATTTAATTTTAAAGGAACTGGTGTTGCATTAATTACACCATTTAATAAAGATGAAACAATAGATTGGGAAGCTTTTAAAGCAATTATTGATCATTGTATTGATGGTGGATTAGATTATTTGGTATTGCAAGGCACTACAGGAGAAAGTCCTTCAATAACTCAAGCAGAGCGTGAAGAACTTATTGTATTTACTGCTAAATATGTTGCCAAAAGGTGTCCTTTGGTTTTAGGACTTGGTGGCAATAGTACTTATCAGGTAGTTTATGCATTGCAACATACAAATTTGCAAGGATATCAGGCAATACTTTCGGTATGCCCATATTATAATAAGCCAAATCAAATGGGTATTATTGCACATTATCAGCAGGTTGCAGATAATAGCCCTTTGCCTATTATACTGTATAATGTACCCGGCAGAACTGGAGTAAACATGACCTCAGAAACACAATTAATATTAGCCAAACATCCTAACATTATTGCCACAAAAGAGGCAAGTGGTGATATTGAACAAATGATGTCTATTATAAAAAATAAGCCATTAAATTTTGAGCTCATAAGTGGTGATGATAGCCTCACTTTTCCAATACTTTGTGTTGGTGGCATAGGTGTCATATCGGTTATTGCACAATTGATTCCTAAACATTTTTCTAATATGGTGCGCTTATCATTGGCAGGCAAAGTGACAGAAGCTAGTATATTGCATTATGGCTCGCTAGATCTTTGTCGTGCAATATTTAAAGATGGTAGCCCAGGTGGAATAAAACATTTATTACATCAGGCTGGATTTTGCCAAACTACGCTAAGGCTGCCCCTTGTAAATATAAATAATTCTACTGCCGACCTGCTAGCTGAAACATGGCTAGACTTTAACAAAAAATTTTAGGTAATGAAACTGCTTCTACTCTTTGTGGGCAGCACCAAAGAGCCTTATGTGGCGCAAGGTATTGACTTATATGTGCAACGAACAAATTTTTATGCTCAATTAAGCATTTCATGCACCACAAACTTAAAAGGGATTTCTAAATCAGAGGAGCAAAGAAAGCAAGAAGGCAAGCAAATATTAAAGCAGCTATTGGCAACAGATTACATGGTATTGCTAGATGAGAAAGGAAAAAGTTTAACTTCACTTAATTTTTCAAAAATAATAGCACAGCAACAAGTACATGCTACAAAAAGGATGGTGTTTGTAATTTGCGGAGCTTATGGTGCAGATAACGCTGTAAAAGAGCGGGCAAACTTAATGCTATCTATGTCTTTATTTACATTTTCACATCAATTAGCAAGGGTAGTTTTAGCAGAACAAATTTACAGGGGATACACCATACTTCACAATCATCCCTATCACAATGAAGGATGAAAAAAAGCTGCGATTTAAAAAATATTAAAAAAATTAAAATTTCACTTGCAAATAAATAATCATAGTATTACTTTTGCACTCCTTTTAGAGAGATATGGCCCGTTCATCTATCGGTTAGGATACCTGGTTTTCATCCAGGACAGAGGGGTTCGACTCCCCTACGGGCTACAAAAAAAATAAATTAACCAGTTGATTATTAATAAATTAACTGGTTTTTGTTTTTTTTCGGGGGTCGAATTAGGGGTCGGATTAGATTAATATTGATTTTTTAAAGTTATTCGGTTAGCTATTCCTTTTAACCTTATCTACTGTAGCTTTGCAGTTTTTCTTAAACTCTTTTTGCACTTCAATTATTTTAGAAATATCCATAAAATTCCATGTTACAATATTGTTTCTTTTATGCACCCAAAAATCAATCCAGCTAAACTGTTGGGAAAGAATTATTCCACGCTCATAAAATTTCTTGGACATGTCACTCTATTTTTTCTTTTTCAAATGGCTAGCAATACCTTCGCTACCAATCATAACACCAAATTTCAATAATTCATCAAACTGCATTTGAACTTCATCATCAGTAAATTGGTATATTTGGTGTTCCATAGGGTAGTGTTTTGTTTATACTGGATATTTTTATAATAAGTATCTCGGGCATCGTGCTTGATGTTACAAACAGGTATTTTTGTTTCGTGGCTTGTCTTTTAAGCTTACGGTTGTCTTGGTGTGGAGGCTTGGTGGCTCTTTTGATTTTTTAGGGCATATAAATAGCAAGGTGAAAAATAAAATGTGCTTGCAAAAGCAGTGGCGTATTGTCAAGTTAAATGTCTTTTGGAAAAGGGTCTAAAAATCCCTTTTTACTTTCAAATTGTTTTTGTTCGCTTTCTTGCAATAAACATTTTTCAAGGTCGGCAATCATTTTTTCTTTTTCTATGTCTTGTCCAATAAATACCAACTCATTCATTCGGTCGCCCCAATGCTTGTTCCATTTACTTTCAATAAATTTACGGTTGTCTGTAAATGATTCATAAGTTATTCTTTCACTAAAAGTCATACTAGCCCACCAAACTCCTGCTTTTTCAAGTCGTGATGAACCACCTGCTTGACTAAAATTAATGGCATCGTCTGGTCTTGATGCTAACCAAAATAATCCCTTGGCTCTCATTACACCACTAGGATAATCTTCATTAATGTATTTCCAAAGCCTTTCTGGATGAAATGGTTTTTGGTTTCTAAAAACAAATGATGAAATACCATATTCTTCTGTTTCGGGTATATGAATCCCCCCTTCCAACTCTTTTTGCCAACCTGCGGAAGTTTGGGCTTCTTCAAAGTCAAACAATTTTGTATTTAAAATTTCTTTAGGATCCACCTTGCTAAAATCTGATGTAATAATTTTTGCACCTGGATTTAATTTTTGAATAGCTGCTTTTAAAAGGCCAACTGTTTTGACATCTACCAAATCCGTTTTATTTAAAAGGATTACATTGGCAAATTCTATTTGGTCGGTTAGTAAGTTTACAATAGTTCTGTCATCTCCTTCCATATCGGTTAAATTGCGGTCCACCAATAATTCGTTTGTGCCGAAATCATTAAAGAAATTAAAACAGTCCACCACAGTAACCATTGTGTCAATGTAACTAAATTTGGAAAGATCAATGCCTTTTTCTTCGTCCACAAAACTAAAAGTTTGGGCTACAGGCACTGGCTCGCTTATGCCTGTACTTTCAATTAGCAGGTAATCAAATCTGCCTTCGTTAGCCAATTTTTCTACTTCTAGCATCAAATCTTCCCGAAGAGTGCAACAAATACATCCGTTACTCATTTCTACCAATTTTTCTTCCGTCCGTGAAAGCACATTTTGCTCGTTTATAAGCCTTGCATCTACATTTACTTCACTCATGTCGTTTACAATTACGGCTACTTTTAAGCCTTCTTTATTGTGCAAGATGTGGTTGAGCAATGTTGTTTTTCCTACTCCTAGAAAACCGCTCAATACGGTTACGGGTAATTTTTTTATGGCTGCTGTTGTCATTTAAAACTTTCTATTTTTATTATTTGAATTTTGTTGGAACGAGAAATTAGTCCTGGATTTATTCCCGCTTGTCCTTCGGGAATTTCTTTATTGAGTTCTTTATAATACGTCACCCAAGCAGGGAAAAAAGCATTTGTTTTAGGGTTTTTAAAAGTCATTGGCTCTAAAACAAAAAAGTTTTTTTTGTTATTGGCTTCCTTAAATACTTCATAAATCAATTCGCTACAATACCATTTTTCATTGTCCAATAAAAACGCATTATCGTAGGGTTGCCCTACGAGTTGTTTTGTATTTACCGTTGCTTTAGCTATGAGATTTTCATATTGGTGTTTAACTCTGCCAATTGTAATATTTTTTATTGCAGCAGTATCTCCACTACGGGCAAAGAAGTTTTGCAATGAATTTACCTGCACTTTATCGCCAATTGCTTCAATTACTTTTAGTGTATCATTGATGTTTATAACCATTGCACAATGAGAAAAATCTCTGCCATCAACGCCTTCGGTTACTGTTTCAATTGCATCGCACAACTCCCCACAATCCAAGTTTTGAAACAATATATCTCCTGCTTTTAATCCTTCGGTATGGTGCAAATGATTGCAACTTGGTGCTATGGTGCAGCAATAGCAAAACATGATTATATTGATTATCTTAATTTTCATTTTCATCTAGTTTTAAACATTCTTTACAATGTTTAATGTTAAAAAGGTGTCCAATAATGATTAGTAACGCAAAAAAATATCCTGAATAATGAAGCCAATGAAATTTTTCTTGAAATAAGGTAGAAAACAAAAAGCCCAAAAAAGAAATCCACAGCAAAAAAGCCATTTTGGTATGTATTATTTTTATAGTCGCTTTAAAAATAGAGATAAAAGAAATAATTAGAAATAAATATTTAAAAAACGGATTGGTTAAAAAACCTGCTCCAAAAGCTAACAATAATGGGGTTGCAATACAATGCGCCAAGCAAATTGAAGAACTTAAAATACCTATTAAATCTGCTTTATTGATTTTAGTAACATTGTTCATTTTAAATTTTCTTAAACCAATTAATAATATTTTGCAAGTGTTGCTCGCCATAAAGCGAAATAAATTTTTGTGTTTCAGTATTTTTATTGTCCTGATAAACTAATAAACGCTGTTCGGCAAATTGCTTGGTAAGATTTATTTTGCAGTCGTTCACAATGCAGTTTGTCCAGTCTCTGAATGTTTGTGGTATCATTTTTAAATAATTGTAATTAATGTAACAATGTTGCAAAAGTAATCATTATATTTGCAAATGCAACAGTGTTGTATTAAAATTTTAAAAAATAATGAAAACGGCAAGAAATACCACCGCAAAAACTGAAATACAAGCGTTGATAGTTTCTTCGTCTGTAGCGCTATCCCATTCTGAAATTCAAAAGTCGCTCGAAGGACTTTGCGATAGAGTCACAATTTATCGTGTATTGGAAAGGTTGTTGGTGGAAGGTATTATTCACAAAATTGTTAATGTAGATGGTGTTGTAAAATATGCTGGTTGTCATTCGTGTTCTGTAAAACATAGCCACAACCATATCCATTTTAGCTGTCAAAAATGCAAGTCTGTAACTTGTTTGGAAGATGTTCAGCCGTCATACAAGTTGCCAAAAAATTACAAGGTTAGCGAAATGAATTTTACATTGTCAGGTCTTTGTCCGCAATGTTTGTAAGGTGATTGTGCGGTTGGGCAAAATTACATGTGCTGCAATCTAGGTCGGATTGTGTGCTGGCGTTACAACTCATTTATTAGTTGCTGGCATTCTTGTCTATGGTGCATATAAACTGCTGAAGTTGTTAAGTTTTCGTGTTATTGTGCTTTTGCTTATGTAAATTTTAATGGTGCTTGCAATTTTGAGGGCGCATTTAATAATTCAAAGTTAATCCTACCCCAAATCCCATATCGCTATCATAATGCGTTCTGACGCTTAAGTTTCTGAGCATAATATACCGCAAGTCCACCATGAATTCCTTGTCAGTGTTTAACATAAAACCTGCCCGTACCCTTTTAGAAATTGGAATATCTTCACGCATTAGTTGTAAACGTAAATCGCCATTATGAAAGACTTCAGTTTGAAAAATAATCAACATGGGTAAAGTATAATTAAAACCTGCACTTACTAAGTTACGATTGTCTTTAGAATTGGTTTGACCAAACAAATTAGTTTCTTGTTCATTTATTCCAAACTTTCTATAGCGCCAATCAAAACCTACAAACGGCATAAACCATTGCATTTTACCTATATATCGTCCAATATGCGTTTCGGTTTCGAAGCCCATATTGTTGCTGTAACCCAGACGCCATTCTGTGCCGATGCTCCAACGAGTATTTTGTAACATGGCCATTCCATCGTTGCCATTGGTTGCAAAGTCATTTTCTGCCATGAAATGAAATTTTCGGTCTTCTGCTTTTAGTCGTTTATAAGCTAATTTTGGATTTGGAATTTCAGGATTTGATGGTTGGTTTTCGTAACTAAATACTCTGCCCATTCCGCTCATCATGTGGTATAGAACATGACAATGAAAAAACCAATCACCTTCTGCATTGGCGTTAAACTCCAAAGTGTCTGTTTCCATTGGCATTATGTCCACTACATTTTTTAAGGGTGCAAATTCGCCTTGTCCGTTTAGCAATCTAAAATCATGCCCGTGCAAATGCATTGGATGTCGCATCATGGAATTATTGTAAATGACTATTCTTACGTTTTCACCTTTTTTAATTAGAATTTTATCCGTTTCAGAGAGCACTTTATTGTCCAAACTCCACACGTATCGGTTCATGTTTCCTGTTAATTCGAATCGCAATTCTTTCACTGGCACTGAAGTTGGTAATGTGGTTTTGCTTGGAGATTTTAACATGGCGTAATTCAGTGTAATAATGTCCGAAAGGGTATTGCTTTTGTAATCATTTTCGGTCATTTTCATATCCTTCATTCCTTTTTCTTTCCTTTTGGCTTCGCCTGTAATTTCGGGATACATCACCACGTTCATATCCATTTGGTTGAGGCTCATACTCATTCCCATATCGTCCAAATCACCATTCATTTTCATCATTCCGTTCATCATTTTCATTCCTTCAAAATATTTTAATTTTGGCAAAGGGCTTGTCAATTGCTTAATACCACTTCCCAAATACAGTGAAGTTGATTTGATACGGTCTTCGGAGGTTGCTAAAAATTCATAAGCTGTATTTTCGTCTGGAATGGTAACAATTACATCATAAGTTTCAGAAACTCCAATAATTAACCTATCCACTTCAACAGGTTCAACATCATTGCCATCATTGGTAACAACGGTCATTTTGCCACCTGCATAAGTAAGCCAAAAATAAGTAGAACCACCACCGTTAGAAATTCGTAAACGCACCTTGTTACCTGCTTTAAACTGCGAAAGTTGACTTTCATTTTTACCATTCATCAAGAATTTTTCGTAATAAACATCGCTCACATCCATTGCCAACATTCGTTTCCATTCGTTTTTTATTTTGGTTTTGAAATGCCCTGCTCGTATCGCTTCGGTATAACTTTGAGTTGTTCCTTTTTTAATTGCAAACCAGTCAGAGGCGTTGTGCAACATTCTATGTACATTTTCTGGTTTTAAATCTGTCCATTCGCTTAATACAATTGGAATACTTGGAATATCATCAATACCTTTTCTAAACGTTGGGTCGCTATTTTTTTTGAGCATTATAAAATTACCGTACATTCCTATTTGCTCTTGCAAACCTGAATGTGAATGATACCAATGCGTGCCGTTTTGGATAATAGGGAACCGGTAAATGTGCGTGGTGTGCGGTTTTATTGGCATTTGAGTTAAATAAGGCACACCGTCATATTGATTGGGCAGCATTAATCCGTGCCAATGCAAAGAGGTGCTTTCGTTGAGTTGGTTATGCACATAAATTTCTGCAGTATCTCCTTCCGTAAAGGTTAATGTTGGCATTGGAATTTGTCCGTTTACTGCAATAGCTCGTTTTTCTTTTCCTGAAAAATTAACAATAGTGTCTTTAATATAAAGGTCGTAGTGAACTACTTTCCCTGAAGAAGGCGTGACAGGTTGAGCGAACAAATTAATTGTAAATGCTAAATTGTAAATGGTGAATGCAAAAAATATGCGTTGTGTTATTTTCATTGTTTATTCTTTAATTTTATAAGTATAGCAGTTATTATTCTTTGAAATTCCTCGCAATCATTCAATAATTCGTGAGCAATATTCTCATTAATATATTCACTATCCTTTAGTAATCTGATCCAATAATGTGTTTCAAATGCTTCTTTTTGAGCAATAGAAAACTTATGAATAAAATCAGGTTTAGATTGGGCTTGAATGCTTTCTTCTACATTTGCTCCTACGAAAGTAGCACTTCTAACCAACTGTTTAGATAAAATATACTCTTTTTGATTTTGCAATACCTTAAACAACTTTACAATTTTAAAAGCAAAGGCATACGATTTAGTTTTAATAATATTTTCTTTCATTATTATTTTTTAGCATTCACAATTTACCGTTCACCATACATAATTTACAATCCAGCATCCACAATTCAGTATTTACCATTCCAAATTCTTTTTAGATTTTAATATTCTTCAAACGAAGTGAATTGGCTATTACCGAAACAGAACTAAAACTCATTGCCGCAGCTGCAATCATAGGCGATAACAATATTCCGAAAAATGGGTATAAAACACCTGCTGCAATGGGAATTCCTAATGTATTATAGATGAGTGCGAAAAATAGGTTTTGCTTTATGTTTTTCATCACAGCATGACTTAAATCCCTTGCTTTTACAATGCCGTTTAAATCACCTTTTACCAAGGTTATCATTGCGCTTTCAATGGCTACATCTGTGCCAGTTCCCATTGCGATACCGACATCACTTTTAGCCAACGCTGGCGCATCATTGATGCCATCTCCTGCCATAGCAACTACTTTGCCTTCTTTTTGCAGTGCCTCTACTTCTTTCAATTTATCTTCGGGTAACATGCTTGCTTTAAAATCCGCCAAATTGAGTTCGGAAGCTACAGCTTGTGCCGTATCGTGATTATCGCCTGTAAGCATTATTACGGCAATCCCCTTATCTTGAAGAACTTTGATGGCTTTGGCACTGGTTTCTTTGATTTTATCACCAATAACTACGTAACCAACAACGGAATTATCTACTGCTAAATACGATACTGTTTTACCTTGTTTTTGATAGTTTTTTGCTTCTTCCAGCATTTCAGAGGTTATTTCCGCAGTGGCATATTCCATCATTTTAGGATTGCCTAAGGCTACTTTTTTATCATTAATAATAGCTTCTACCCCTTTGCCAGTAACAGCACTGAATTTTTCTGTTTTTAAAATTTCAGCATTTTGTTCTTTACCATATTTAACAGTCGCTTCTGCTAGTGGATGTTCGCTATTGCTGTTTAATGATACAATATATTGAAGTACTTGACTTTCGCTAAAATCATCATTGAAAGCACCAACTTTTTCTACAGTCGGTTTTCCTTCGGTAATGGTTCCCGTTTTATCAATGATTAAGGTATCTACCTTGTCTAATTTTTCGAGCGCTTCGGCATTTTTAATCAATACACCATTTTGAGCACCTTTACCCACGCCAACCATTACAGACATTGGTGTTGCCAAGCCTAATGCGCATGGACACGCAATAATCAAAACTGCAATGGCATTCACAAACGCGTAAACATACACTGGCACCGGACCCCAAATAGCCCAAACAGCAAAGGTTAGTAAAGAAATTATGATCACAACAGGTACAAAAAAGCCTGAAACTTTATCCGCTAAATTTTGAATGGGTGCACGGCTTCTGCTGGCATCGTTCACCATGTGAATAATTTGAGAAAGTAATGTGTCACTTCCCACCCTTTCAGCTTTCATCAAAAAAGTTTGATTCCCATTGATGGTTCCGCTGCTCACCTTATCGTCTTTCGATTTGTTTACAGGAATGGGCTCTCCTGTAATCATAGATTCATCAATGGTGATTTCTCCTTCGGTTATCATACCGTCAACGGGAATTTTATCGCCTGGCTTTACTTTTAAAATATCGTTCAATGCTATCTTGTCGATGCTTACTTCAACTTCTTCACCATCCATTATTTTTATGGCTTTGTTAGGTGCTAGTTTCAGCAATTCTTTAACTGCTGAATTGGTTTTATTGTGCGCGCGAGCTTCTAAAAGTTGACCTAAAAGTACAAGTGTTAGGATAACGGTTGCTGCTTCAAAATAAACGTGTACTGCTCCAGATTCCGTTTTGAATTGGTTTGGGAAAATATCAGGGAAAAACATTCCAAACACGCTAAATAACCAAGCCGCACCTGCACCAATACCTATGAGCGTAAACATATTGAGATTCCAAGTTCTAATACTCCTGTAAGCGCGTTCAAAAAACATCCAAGTAGCGTAAAAAACAACTGGAATAGATAAGCCAAACTGAATCCAATTCCAATGTTTTTGCTCCATTATATTGGATAATGGATTATTGGTCATCATTTCACTCATTGCTATTAAGAATATAGGCAAAGTGAAAGCTGTGGCAATCCAAAATTTCTTCAATAGTTTATTATAGGTTTTTTCTTCTGATGAACTATCTGGTTCCATGGGCAACAAATCCATGCCACATATAGGACAACTACCGGGTGCATCTTCAATTATTTCGGGATGCATTGGACAAGTGTATTGCACGCTTTTGTTTGCAATCGCCTGCTTTACCAAATTCATTCCACAAACTGGGCAGTCGCCTTCTTTATCATACATTTTGTCACCTTCGCAGTGCATTGGGCAATAATACTTTCCATTATTGTCAGGCTTTGAAATATGTTTGTCCTTTGGCTTTTCCACCATCGTTTCGTTCAACATTCCTACACTATATTTTCCACCATCTTTTTCTAGGGCATCTTTCAATGTTTCTATCGGAATGTGTTTTACCATTTCTATACTTGCCGTTTTTTCTTCCAGATTTACTTCCACATTAGTTACGCCTTGTATTTCGCTTAATATTTTTTGAACATGATTGCTGCATCCATTACAAGTCATTCCAGATATTTGATAAGTATGTTTCATAATTATTAATTTTATTGTAAATCTATTAGAATATCACCTCCAAGCGGCTAAATTATTCGTGTGTTTTCCTACTTTCCATTTTTTTATTCAACATTTCAATACTTTGTTTTTCGGCATCGGCAGATTTGTGCTAGCCTTTTGACCGTTAGATTTTGGCTTACATTTTTCATAGTCTTTCATATCTCTTTCGCTTTCTATTTTCATATATAACTTATTCATTAGTTCATAAAATTTTTATTTTTTCTGGTAAAAGAAACAAATGCATATTCCTTGTTGCAATCGTAATATGTTTGGGATATTTTCAATCCGCTGTTATCGGATAAATATTGAATATCTTTCGGGAAATATTTTTTCGAAATTTCTGTATGTATAGTCTCAAATGCTTCAAATTGCACCTCAAAACCATCTGAAAAACGTATTATTTGATCCTCAAGGCTCACGATATAGCTTAAAGATGAACCATCTGTCGGATTGTAGAAAGGGAAATGCTCAAATTTTGAAATATCAAAATTAGCACCAAATTCACGGTTTATTCTGGTTAGTAAATTGAGGTTAAAAGTTTTGGTTATTCCTTTACAATCATCGTATGCAGCTATTATTTTACGTGGATGTTTGACCAAATCAAATGCAACTATAAAACTATCATTTTCTTTCAATCCTTGCTTAACGTAATGGAAAAAAGCGACCGCATCATCTAATAAAAAGTTGCCAATATTGGCACCTAAAAAAAGTACCAATCGTCCGTATGACGTCTCTGGTAAATCTTTGTACGTTCGGAAATAATTCCCTGCTTTGCTGCATATATTAATACCAGACACTTCTGATTCAATTACTTGTTTATTGATGCACAGAATGTTTTCAGAAATATCCATCGCCACATATTCTAGTGCTTCAAAATAAGGTTGAAACTGATTAAGTAAATGTTTCGTTTTGCTTCCATCTCCAGCACCTAGCTCAATGATTTGTAAATTTTTATGAACTCCTGCTAAATGCTTTGCCATTAGTTGGCTTTGTTGTTGAATGATTTGCATTTCACAAGCCGGAAGATAATACTCTTCCAATTGCATAATTTCTTGAAATAATTTACCGCCACTTTCGTCATAGAAATACATTGACGAAAGTTCTTTTTGTGGTTTGCTTAGTCCTTCTTTTATGTGTTGTAAAAAGTTGTTCATTTCGCTTACTGTTTTTTTGTTAAGCGAACACCAGAAAAAATCCATCGTGAGTTGGCATGAAAAAAGTTGCGGTATGTTTTTCTGGTGTGATATTCAGGCGTGGCAATAGAAGCTCCACGCAATACCATTTGATTTAGCATAAATTTACCATTATATTCCCCCAAAGCACCATCTACTTTATGAAATCCGGGATAAGGCAGATAAGCAGAATTAGTCCATTCCCACAATTGTCCCCATTGAAATTGTGACGAGGCCACTTCCCATTCAAATTCTGTGGGTAGTCGCATACCTTTCCACTCGGCAAATGCTGTCGCTTCATAAAACGATAGATGCATGATGGGTTCTAAAAGATTGATTTGCTTCAACCCTTCGAAAGTAAAATGGTGCCAAAGTCCATCTTTTTTATGCCAATATAAAGGTTGCCGCCAATCGTTTTCTTGTATATGGTGCCAAGCTTCATCGTACCACAGATTAAAGTTTTTGTATCCACCGTCTTCTATAAATTCGACAAACTCGCCATTGGTTATTAATCGGTTGCTGATAGAAAAAGGATGTAGATAAAACGAATGTTTGGGGCGTTCGTTATCGAAAGAAAAACCTTGTTCACTAGCTCCTATTTCAAATATACCTCCTTCAATTTCTATCCATTGTTCGGTTTGACTTTCTTCGCTGAGCATAAACATTTTTCCTAAAGCGGGAAATGTGGGTTGGCTGCCTAAGATATATTTGATATCATAAGCCAGCAATTCTTGATGCTGCTGTTCATGATTTATCCCAATTTCTATTAGGTCTAAAACTTCTTGGCTCAATGATGGGCTCAATAATTTTTGCATTCCCTCATCTACATATTTACGATAAGCATATACTTCATCAACGGTAGGTCGGGTCATAAATCCTCGATTTATCCGCAACGTACGCTCCCCCATGTTGTTGTAATAACTATTGAATAAAAAAGCAAAATCGGGATGAAAAGGTGTGTAATCTGCGAGGTGATGCACCAAAATAAACTGCTCAAAAAACCAAGTAGTATGAGCCAAATGCCATTTAGGTGGCGATACCTCCACTATGGGCTGCACCACATAGTCTTCGGTAGCGAGTGGCTTGCAAATAACTGTAGATAGCATTCGGGCACTACTGTATTTTTCTAGAATATCCATTTTTATGATTCTAAGATTTCTACTCCCTTCCAAAAGGCAAAATGTCCTTGTATTTTAGCTGCAGCTGCTTTGGGATTTGGGTAATACCAAGCAGCATCTGGGTTCTTTTCCCCATTTACAGAAAGTGATTTATAACTGGCTTCACCTTTCCACGGACAAGTAGTGTGTTTTTGACTGCTTTCAAAAAAATCTTTGTGAATACTTTCCTGCGGGAAATAATGATTTCCTTCCACCTCTATGGTGTTGTCGCTTTTAGCTATAATTTCGTTGTTCCAAATTGCTTTCATATTATGGTTTGGTCAAAGATTCTAACATAGTAGGAATTAATTCAGAAATAGTGGGGTGCGGCAATACAGTGTCTCTGAACACTTCATAACTTGCACCTGCATACATCATGTTTATAAAACTGCTAATCACTTCATCGCCACCTACTCCTAAAACGGTAGCTCCTAATATTTTTTTAGTTTTATTGTCAATCAGTACGCTCATATACCCATTGGTTTCACCTTTTTCTTTGGCTCTAGAAATTTTGCTGAATGGCCGATGACCGACCAAAAAATTCAATCCCTTTTTCTTTGCCTCTTTCACCGTAATACCCACTCTGCCAAGTGGCGGATCTACAAACAAGCCGTAGGTTAAAATTCGATCAGAAACTTTTCGGTTTTTTCCTTCAAATTTATTTTCTGCAATAATTTCATAGTCATTATATGCGGTATGGGTAAATGCTCCTTTTCCATTACAATCACCTAAAGCATAAATTCCGGGAACATTGGTCTGTAAATAATCATCTACTTCTATAAACCCTTTCTGGTTTGTGGTAATGCCTGTGGCATCTAAGTTGAGCGTATCCGTGTTGGCTTTTCTACCTATAGCCAATAAAACGTGGCTTCCGGTAATTTTAGGAGACCCGCCCATTTTGCAATCTACTTGAACCGATATAGTTCCATCTTCTTCATTTTTTGCAGTAACACATGTTGCTTGCAATCGAAAATCAATTCCTTCATCTTCTAAAAATTTTAAAATAGCCTCACTCGTTTCAGTATCTTCTCTTCCTATGATGCTTTCTGTCTTTTCTATAATTGTAACTTGGCTTCCAAATCTTCTAAACATTTGGCCAAATTCTAATCCAATGTAGCTGCCACCAATAATAATTAAATGTGTTGGAATCTCTTCTAACTCTAAAATAGACGAACTGGTTAAATAGGATATTTCTTCATATCCATCAGGCACAAATGGACGTCCACCCACATTAATGTATATTTCCTCTGCAGTAAGCAATTTGCCATTCACCAAAACCACTTTATGGTCGGTAAAGCTTGCCACACCTTGGAAGTAGGTAATGTTTTCATTTTTTTCTATCTCAGCAGCAATGCCATCTAAAGATTTTTTAATTAATGCATCTTTTCGAGCTTTGATTTTTTTCAAGTCTGCACGAGTACCCGCGGGTATATGAATGCCTAGTTCGTCCCCGTGCGTTGCGTCCCACATTCTTCTTGCACTAGCCACGTAGGCTTTTGTAGGTGTGCAACCTACATTAAGGCATGTGCCTCCTAAATGTTCCTTTTCAATAAAGGCAACTTTTTTGCCTTTTGAGGCAAGTTTAAAAGCTAGTGGTGTTCCGGCTTGGCCCGAACCAATTATGATGGCATCAAATTTTTTCATTTTCAAATATAATTAGCAATTTTTATCGTTCTGTTTGTGGTGCTTTTTTTCTAATAAATGGAAGTGTTGCTCGATTTTTGAACGCATGAATTGCAGAGGCAACACCAATGATAGCAGCAGCAATCGCTGCACTATAGGTTATTGATTGAATTTGATCTGTATGACGCACTGCAATAGCAATAAGTGCCCAAATAAACACGGCTCCATATTCTCGCATATTTCTCGCAAAAATCATGAATAAGGCAAGAAGAGTTGCTACGAAAATCATTGTAATTGTCCATGTTATTTCTGAAATTCCTCCTGTCCAATTCAATTTAGCGAGGTATGCCGAAATGTTCGCAATGGTAGCAACACTAATCCAACCAAAGTATAGATCAATCGGCCACCAAACAAGTGCTATAAACTTTAAAGGGGCATCCCAACGCTCCATATTCAATCGAAGAACTGTTAAGGTCAACATAACAAGAATAAAGAGCATGATGATTACCGAGATTCCAACTTCTTCGTTGAGCCAAAACCAAAGCCATGCTGCATTGCCGAGGTGCGCCAAAATTAGTGTAGGTGCAGCCTTTTCAATAAACTCATTATTGCCGTCATCTTTAAAAGCGCAAATGATCATATATACTCCGAGCATAAGCAATCCGAGGTAAATAATTCCCCAGATGGCAAAGGCGTACCCTGCAGGTGTGAACAAATTATCAAGACTATCACTCACAGATCCTACCGTGTTGTTGTTAATCGCAGCCGTATTTGAATAGTAATTCCAAAAGATAAGTACTAACAATACGACCAAATGTAAACTTGCTAAAATTTTATTCTTTTTCATGTGTCGATTTTGTATTGAAAACAACTCCAACAGAAGCATACTTGATTAACGAGAAATTATGCATCAAATTTGAATTCGGATTGTGCGCTGAATGCGTTTACACAAATTAAAAATAAAGAAGCTTTGTAGAATAACTTTTTTGACAAAATGAAAGGTTTAATTTAAATATCTTCTCAAAGTCCAAAGTCCACGCGATGGTTTCGTGTTGTTCCATCAGGCCTGTTAGAAAATCTGCGGTTCCTGCATCCTTATGTTCTTCGCTGCAATCGTCAACAAATTTGCGAAGCATAATAATAATCGTTTCATGGTCTGTCAAAAGTTCCTTAATCATTTCTTTTGAAGAAGGATATTTTCCGGGATGTTCTTTTACGGTAGATAATTTTCTAAATTCATACATGGTGCCAATAGCTTTGTGTCCCAATTTGCCGATGCGTTCTGCAATTTCATCTATTGATTCTTCTAATTGTTTATAGTGATTTTCAAATAATTTATGGAGTTCCATAAAACTTTCACCACTCACGTTCCAGTGAAACTTTCTTGTTTTTGTATAGAGTGTTACCTCATTTGCCAAAGCTTCAGATAATAGTTCTGTTACAGCATTTATTTTTTTTACTGGTGTTCCAATGTTAGGTTTCATATCAATTTGTTTTTTTGTTTAGTCATTGCTTTTAAGAACATAATGAGTGCAATAATTATTGAATAATCCCCATGTCTCTGCCCCATGAATTATCGTGCATCATTATAATTGCATTGTTGAGAATTAAATTATTCGCTTTACAAAGGTGAGTAAATCAAAAGATAGCATGTTACACAATTCTGAATTTTAGTTGCATAATTCCTATAATAAATCTATTTTATTGTCTCAACAGTTTTACCGCAATTCAACATTTGAGAACCATAGTAAGGATTTTTAATCGCGCTTTCTTTACTTAGCCAATTAGCACCTTTGCCATCGTTTGCCATTGGGCAAAACTGATAATAAATAGCTTGTTCATATTTTGTAACTTTCATTAGTGCGTACATATTTTTTGATAAACTCATAAAGCGGTCGCGTTGGCGGGTAACGTCTTTTGTATTGGCAATATATGTGGCATCTTCTTTTAAATCTGATAAAACTTTCATCCAAGCCACATGAACATTCATTTCCAATTTATCCATTTTTATGCTATTTATTGATGCCAAAAGCGCTTTTGATTTTTCAGAAGCCATTACTCCATCCGTTTTTACTAAAGCATCTTTAAGCGCAAAATAATTATCAAAGACCGAAGTCAGTTGATTAACTCCTTGAGAGTCCAAAGGCATTGTTTGTGTCAAGTGGTCTGCACTGTCCATTTTAGTTTTGGACTCTTCAATATTGGCGATAGTCTTTTTCACTCTTTCGTATCGACAACAATTAGGCAATTTGGCATACGCATTATCAGGCGCTAAAAAACTATCGCTATCGTAACCTACTAACGCAATTCGTTTCAAAATTTCATTTTGATTGGTTTTGACACTGTCATACGTAATGGATGCCATTTTGGTGTCTTTATTCCAATCTACTTTGGCAGTCTTTTTTACGTTTCCTGCTGTCTCTATGGTTGTTTCACACATTTCGCAATTACCATAAATTTTCACTGTTTCTGTTTTTAAATTTTTGATTTGAGATATGCAGCTGCTAATGTTCATTGATACCAATGCTGTAAATAGCAAGGTAATGTTTTTTGTTTTTTTCATATTTTTCATTTTTTTTGGTGTTTACATTATTATCAGCATTGCTATACTCATTACTATCATTAAGCCATCTTCAAAGATGGTGACGCTGCTCATTGGCAACTTGAAAATTGAACCCAAGCAAGCACATTGAATTTTCGTTTTGTTGAACACACTTTGCAGAACACCAATAATACTGGTTGTCATTACAATGATTGCA
>JBDNFC010000088.1:0-3203 GCA_041690035.1 Bacteroidia bacterium
CTTTGTATTTTATGTTTCTAGATTTCATTAATCTAAACTTGCATATAGGCTGGATTTCTTATTGAAGTAATTCTTAAATTCCTTATAGGGAATGGTTAGGCTAGATGTATAGTTTTCAATCCTACTTCTTTTATTATCTAAAAGAAAATTTTCATCTTTTACATTTATATTAAAAACTATTCCTTCAGATGTAAAATGTGAAAAACAATCTGCATCTATCTTTATATTTATTTTTCCATAATCATAATCTGGCTGTTTAAATACATTAAGGTAGTTTTCTGGGTAATTTTCACGGTAATTTACGATTATTTCTTTTTTCCTTACAGCAGCAAATTGTATCAACATTAAGTTTAGTTCATTAATTTTACTAGCATCGATAAAATTATCTTTCTTTATAATTGAATCTTTGGTGGTGTCAAATGCAAGATAAATACTATAATTCTTTTCTTCGTTTTTACCTAATTCACTTGGAGACACTTCATTAAATAGAAATGTATACTGTACAATATTTTTTTTGCAAAAACTTATACTTCCAAAACAATTCATAAATCCGATTTGATTCCAATAATGATCATAATGCATGTCTGAAGTCATAAATAGCTCGATTGTCTTTATAGACAAATCCTTTATTGGGCTTTTTTTTGATTTTTTATAATTAGAATACAACTTATATAGTGACTTGTTTTTATTATTGTGTACTACATAATTGTTTTTTATTTCTTCTACTATTTTTTGGAGGATTATAATGTTTTTATTATTTTTTGGAAACGGAAATGATAGTGTGCGGGTGTCAGGATGTCCTATTGGATACCTCGCTTCTTGTCTATCAAATTTTTTAAAATCTTTTTCACTGTATTCTATGCCATTACTGATTTCATAATAGATTAATTCAGAGGAACAAAAAGCAGAATCTGTTTTTTGCATACTAATTGCATCAGCAACTTTTATTTTTTTATTGTAATTTTTACAACTGGAAATAATGCCTAATGAAGTCAGCAAAAGCAGAAAAGCTATACTTATAAAAAGTCTAATCATGTTAATTTTTAATTTTTATAGTTTCTATTAATTTACCTTCTTTATCAAATTTTTTAATCTTGTACTGTTTGTTTTCATAAAAATATTCCTTCATTTTAATTTCACCAGAATTATAATATATAATCCTCCTTTTTATTCCTTTGGAATTGAAACATGATTCAGACTTTAAAGAACCATCAGGAAAATATTCTAAAACACTTTTAATTTTACCATTAGAATATTCGGTTACTTGCTTTTCGTTATTTTCCCTATATTCAATCCATCGATTATCTTTTAACCCATTTTTATAATATCCAATTTGTCTCAATGTATCTTCAACATATATTTTATATTCTCCATCAGGCAAATTATCTTTTAATACAAAATAGGTTGAATGCACTATCCCAAAATCTCCTGAACGCTCTACCAAAACATAGGCTGTATCTTTTGGATTGACTAACTGGTATTCATATCCCACTTTTATCTTATTAGTAATAACCTTCTTTAGGTATATCTCATATTTCCTCTTTACTTTTTTTAAATATTTTGGATTAATAATATATTGATTTGAATATCCCTTTTTATTTTTTTCGTTTTGAATAATTTCTTTTACATTAAGACTGTAATTTCCTCTTTTAAATTTAATCTCTATTATTGGAGATAGTTGATAAATATTTTCAAAATAGACATTCATAGTATCAAGTTTATTTTTCGATTTTTTTCTAATCTCAAGAACAACTAAAGAACTCCAACCAATGGCTAACTCAAAGTAGCTAATTCCAGTTTCATTTTTCATTTTTAAATTTGTAACAGAACCTATATCATTTTTTTTAAATCCTTTCAGCACTGCAGAATATTGGTTGGATATATCAGATATTACTAATTCATCATTGTAACTGTAAGTCAAATCTTCAAATTCAATTTTTTTTCCACAATCATCTTTTAAATTAAAAATTAACTTATCGTCTGGACTTTGTATACTTTGAGAATAATTATAATTTACTATCAATAAATAAAATATAACTATTCTAATTATATTATATAAAAACTTATATTCCATCTAATGATCTTTTTAAACTATCTTAAACCCATTGCAAAACAGAAATAAGTGTCCATCCTTGGTTATCAGGATTTGCTAAATGATAATGTCCTGTTTTTACTGAACTTGCAATATCTTCACGCTTCTTAGCAATCCTATAAAATATTTCATTAGACAAATAATCTCCTCCTGAACCATCAATTGAGTTTTCAATTATTTTATTTATTGAAAAACTATCTACATTCGTGTTGGATTGACCATTAGTACCATCCACATGTGGTCTTTCGTTTCCATTTTCTGCTTTATACGATTGGTCGTAGAAATTTTTTTGACCACTAAAATTGAAGTTATTTGCAACAGAAGCAATTGCAATTTTAACTGCGGGTAATGTAGTTTTATAAATTTCATCCGAATTCAAGGTAAAACCATTTGGTTTTAATAAGTTTAAATGTGCAAGGTAGTCTGCTTTAGTGTATGTTCTGTTTGGCATATTGTTATAAATTAATTGTTTTTTTTAATCTGTAGCCGTTACTATTTTTTTTAGTTTTGTAATTTTATTTCATTGTTTTGGTATCTATACATTTTATAAATGTTGGTTCCACAGTTATATTTTCAAAAAATTCTTGATATTCCCCTTCAATATTATAAATATTTTTTGGTTTTTTACTTCTTCCAGTTAGCCCACCAGATTTATTGGTAAAAGCCTCGCCTTGGCGTGTGCTTAGTTTGGTAGCATCTGTCAATTTGGTTTCCATTATGATGATATCGGCAATTACAGTTTCATTGTTACTATTTTTTAATATGTGAATATCTCTAGTGCCAAATGCTCTTGAATTTTTATCAGCCCATATTATAGAGGGTGCTTGTCCAAAAGCGGGCAAGATTAATAAACTAAAAACGAGTAGCGCAATTGATTTTTTCATAATATTAAACACCCTAATAACAAATGTAGGTATAAGAATTGGTTAAAGTTCTAGTGTATCAAATAATTAAAAATGAGAGCATACTACTAGGTAAAATAGGAGTTTGCTACTATTTGATTACGTGGGAGTATTGTCTTTATTTGAGAAAAATTAAATTATGACACGCACAAAAATTATTCAAATTGCAAAGCAAACGCCACAGATTGCTTCATACCTCGCAATGACGA
>JBDNFC010000089.1:0-3385 GCA_041690035.1 Bacteroidia bacterium
ATTCTTGTCAGCGGTGGAAATGAATTTCATGAAATGGGTGAACATTACCAAACAGACATCTATGAAAATGATGGAAAAGGGAATTATAGCTTAGCAATTAATGCATTACCTCAGATTAAGACACCATGCCTCTCTGTTGCGGTTGCCGACATAGATGGCGACAACGATTTAGATATTTTTATAGGGGGTGCAGTAGTGCCTAGAGCATATCCAGAGCCAACAGGGAGTTTTTTATTGATTAACAATGGAAAAGGTATTTTTACAGACAAAACCGCTCAATGGAATAAAGCCTTAATCGCTCCAGGCATTGTAAACGAGGCCGTTTTTGCAGATATGAACAATGATAATAGGCCAGATTTAATTATCACAGGTTATTGGATGAACATTTCTGTTTATTTTAATACTGGAAATACTTTTGAAGATCAAACAGATAAAATTGGGCTCAATAAATCTGCAGGCTGGTGGAATGCCCTGCGCATAGCAGATATTGATGGCGATGGTGATAAAGATATTATTGCAGGAAATGAGGGTTTAAATAATTTAATGAGGGTATCACCAGAAAAGCCAGCATTTTTAGTAAGGGGCGATATGAACAAAAATAATATGCTTGATGCATTTTGCTTTTATACATTAAATGGGATTCAAGTTCCGCTGCATTCTTACGATGAAGCCCGGCAGCAATTACCAGACTTGATTCAGAAAAAATATCCAAAAGTAGCAATGTATGCAGCAGCTACAAAAGATAATATGTTTACTTCAGATCAATTAGTAAATAGCATACAGTATAATTTATATGAGTTTTCTAGTGGGGTTTTTGTCAATAACAATGGCAAGTTTGAATTTAAGCCTTTTCCAAAAGAAGCTCAAGTTTCTAATATCAATGATATTTTGGTTTCTGATTTGAATATGGATGGTAGGCCAGATCTTATTTTAGTAGGAAATAGTGATGCCCCCCGCATATCGCTCGGTAGAAATGATGCATCAAATGGTTTAGTACTTATAAATGAAAAGGGAAATTTTGTTCCTTATGGTTTTGAAAAAACAGGATTTTATGCACCTTATAATGCACAACGCATTGCTTTTGTAAAAACTAAAAATAGTTATTTTTGGCTTGTAGGTAATAATTCCTATAAGTTGCAAACATTTCAAATTAATAGCAAGCAACTATAGCTAAATATTATATTATTTGGAAATCAAAAAATACTTATACGATAAAAGGGGAGATTTAAAGGTAGATGGTTTAAACTCTAGGTATTTTTATGGTGGATTGATTTTAAAAATCGTTTTGACCTTGTTTTTTGCTTCTCCTTACCTAACCCAATTGTTTGCTCCTTTTTTAACCCGTTCACTTCATTTTAATGATGCTTACACCTATTTTCATCAACAATCAAATGGGGTAGATTTTCCTTATCCATCATTGATGTTATTGATTTTTCAATTACCCGCTTTTATAATTGATTTAGTCATTCCTTTTCAAGAAAAATTTACTATCATGCACGCTATTCTCTTTAGGTCTGTGTGCTTATTTTTTGATTTTTTAATCTTAATTATATTAATTAGGTGGCTAAAAAATCATTCAAAAAAAGTAATCATTTATTACTGGTGCTCACCTATTTTAATTTACATCACCTATATGCATGGGCAGCTAGATGTAGTGCCATTGGCTTTATTGTTGGTATCACTTTACTTTCTTTTTAAGGAAAATGGGTTAATGTGTAGCCTGTTTTTAGCATTGGCAATTTGCACTAAAACCAATATTGCATTAGCTATACCTTTTATTATGATTTATAGAGCACATGCCTATAAACTTGGTTTTGTGCAGGCAGTAAAAGAATTTGGGCTTTTTTTAGTAGTTGTTTTATTATTTAATTTGCCATTTCTATCTGAAGCATATTTGGCAATGGTTTATAATAATGAGGTTCAGCAAAAAACCTTTAGTGCTGCCTTTTCTTTTTCTGAAGAAAAACTATTTTTATTAATACCTGCTGTGATGTTGCTTTTATTGTTTAAAATGAATACTTATAAATGGGTGACTAAAGATTTATTATTGCTTTTCTTAGCTTTTGCATTTGGCACATTAACCCTCTTAATAAGTCCTATGCAGGGCTGGTACTATTGGATAATTCCATTTTTTATATACTTCATTATCAAATATGGTGGAGAGTCAAAAAGACTTTTTTTTGCTATAAATATCTGTTACTTTTTTTATTTTTTATTAAATATAAATTCTGATTTTTTAGTGTTGCATGATTGGCAAACACCCCTGCAACATACAAAAACCTTAGGCCAGCTTTTCAGTCTCAAGCAAACTTATCTTAATTTAAGTTTTACAGCACTTCAAACAACTTTAGGATTATTTTTATTTAACCTATATGCAAGAGGCATTAAGCCGCACACTGCCACTAAGTTAGTTTCTCAGCCATTCTTGATTGGAGTAGGCGGAAACTCGGGTTCTGGCAAAAGCACTTTAAGTAAAGTAGTTCAAGATTTGTTTGGAAAGTCAAATACATCAATTATTCAGGGTGATGACATGCATAAATGGGAGCGAGGGCACGATAATTGGCAAAAAATCACCCATCTTAACCCAAAGGCGAATGATTTGAACAAAGATTTTGAAGACATTAAAAGTCTTAAAGATGGGTATTCTATATTGCGAAAAAAATATGACCACCACCATGGAAAATTTACACTTCCGTTTCAGATTAAGTCCAATAGGCTTGTAGTTTTTGAAGGATTACATTCTTTTTACTTAAAAAATCAAAGAAACTTATATGATTTAAAGATTTATTTGGCACCGAGTGATGAAGTGCTATTGCAAAGAAAATTGCAAAGAGATGTAAAAGAAAGGGGAAAAGATGAGGCAACAGTTCTTAAACAAATTGAAGATAGAAAAGAAGACAGTCAAAAATTTATAAACACTCAAATTGCAGAAGCAGATCTTATCATTTCATTTTATACAGATAAATCGCAATTATGCTTAAAAGTAGTGCTAGAAGCAGATATAGATTTAGATCATTTATTAAACACTTTGGTAAGTGGCACAATGTTAGAAATATCGCATGAATTTTTGGAGCAGAATAAGCAAATGGTTTATTTTAATGGAACTATAAATGCAGAAATGGTAGAGCTAATTGCCTTAGATGAATTACAAATGCTGTATGAAATTGGTATAAATTCTGCTTGGAAATCAGATTACTATGGTATTTTACAATTAATTATAGGTAAATGCATAGTGCAACAAATATCAAACAATGCAAAATAATAGTTTATTAAAAATTACACAACCATTTAGCAACAATATTTATTGGATACAAGCTGGCGGAGGAAATACTTCAATCAAAACAGAAAATTTAATGCGAATAAAAGCTTCTGGCTATCGTTTTGA
>JBDNFC010000090.1:0-6718 GCA_041690035.1 Bacteroidia bacterium
CCAGAGCGCAAGGTGATGTGTCCACATACGGTGCAACTTGGAGCATCGCTCTGCATATTTTTTAGGTGATGCTGTGTGTTGCCATCAGCAGTATTGGTAATGGCTACTTTATAGTTTGCAATCTGTTGAGGCTCTACCACTTCTGTTATTGGCAGTACAATATCTTCTTTTGACAATAAACTAGGTGCTTTTGCTTGTCTATCAATGGCTACATTTGGTCTTGTTTTATGTGTTGTTTTAGGTTTTACCTGCACCAAATCTTCTCTGCCCAAATACTCATATCCCAGCATTCTAAAAATATAATCTATAATAGAGGTTGCATTTTTAATATTATCATGTCCTTCTACATATCCGCTTGGCTCAAATCTGGTAAAAGCAAATTTATCTACATACTCTTCTAATGGCACCCCATATTGCATGCCAATAGACACAGCAATAGAGAAACAATTTAATAAAGACCTAAATGTAGCACCTTCTTTGTGCATGTCTACAAAAATTTCGCCCAAAGTTCCATCATTATACTCTCCTGTTCTCACAAAAATAGTTTGAGACCCTACTTTTGCTTTTTGAGTAAATCCTTCACGCTTTCCTGGCAATTTTTTTCGTTCTACGATGTTAGACAACTGTCTTTTAAAAGTAGTATCGGTGGTATTATTTAATATTCTGATAGCTGCATCTAAAACCATTTCTGGGGTCAAATCTTCTGCCCTTGTTTCCATATTTGGCTGCGAAGGCATAGCGGCATCACTCACCTCTTCTGCTTTTGCTTTCTTCTTTTCAGATTTATTACTCAATGGTTGCGATAATTTACATCCATCTCTGTATATTGCATTTGCTTTTAAACCCAATTTCCAACTCAGTTCATAACAAGATTTAATATCTTCTTGTGTAGCTTCATTTGGCAAGTTAATGGTTTTGGAAATAGCTCCAGAAATAAATGGTTGCGCAGCTGCCATCATACGAATGTGTGAATGACCATGTAAAATACGGGTACCAATATTTCCACACCTATTGGCACAATCAAAAACAGGCAAATGTTCGTCTTTTAAATATGGTGCACCTTCTACAGTCATCGTGCCTACAATATAAATATTTGCTTCATCTATTTGCTCATCAGTAAAACCAAGGTAATTTAATAAACTAAAATCTGCATCTGCATAAATATCTTGCGATAAACTAAGCCTATTCATGGTGTCTTCGCCCAAAGTGAAGCCATTAATGGCAAAGCCTATTTCGAAAGCAGATGGGATAGCTTTTTCTATTTTCTCAATATCTTCTGCTGTAAGACCCGCTTTGGATAAAGTATCTTGATTGATATGGGGAGCGCCTGATAATGTAGCATGTCCCACTGCGTAATTCAAAATATTCTTTACTTGAGCTTCTGTATATCCTAAATTTTTTAATGCTAAAGGCACACTTTCGTTAGCTATTTTAAAATAACCTCCACCGCTCAATTTCTTATATTTTACAAGGGCAAAATCTGGCTCTATTCCTGTGGTATCACAATCCATTAACAAACCAATAGTTCCTGTAGGAGCAATAACAGTAGCCTGTGCGTTTCTAAAACCATGCTTTTCTCCCAATTGTAGTGCCTTATCCCAAGCATTGCAAGCTGCTTTTAGCAATTCTTCAGGACAATACTGTGGATCAATACCAACTGCAGGCACGCTCAATCCTTCGTAGGCTAAAGGCGTGTTGTATGCTGCATAGCGGTGATTTCTGATTACCCTTAGCATATGTTTTTTATTTTTTTCATACATTGCAAATGGCCCTTTAACAGCCGCCAACTCTGCCGATGCAGCATAAGAAGTACCTGTAAGAATGGCTGTTATAGCTCCACATATTGCTGCTGCTTTTGGACTATCATAAGGAATTCCTGCTACCATTAATAGTGAGCCTAAGTTTGCATACCCCAAACCAAGTGTTCTATAATCATAGCTTAATTGTGCTACCTCTTTTGAAGGAAACTGTGCCATCAATACTGATATTTCTAATACAGTTGTCCATATTCTACTTGCATATTCAAAACCATCAATATCAAATTCGAGGGTATTATCGTTAAAGAATTTTCTAAGATTTAATGAAGCCAAATTACAGGCAGTATTGTCCAAAAACATATACTCCGAGCATGGGTTAGAGGCATTAATCTGTCCACCTTCTGGGCAAGTGTGCCATTCATTAATTGTTGTATCATATTGCAATCCTGGATCTGCGCATGCCCAAGCTGCTTCTGCAATTTTGTCCCACACTTGTTGTGCAGGTATGGTATTCATCACCTCTCCATTAGAGCGAGCCGTTAATTCCCAATCGCCCCCTTTTTTCAATGCCTCAAAAAATTTATTTGGAACGCGCACAGAGTTATTAGAATTTTGTCCACTTACGGTTGCATAAGCCTCTCCTTCATAATCTGATGGATAACCGGCTTCTATCAAAGCTGCCACCTTACGCTCCTCTTTCATTTTCCAATCGATAAATTCCATTATTTCTGGATGGTCTAAATCTAGGGTAACCATTTTTGCTGCCCTTCTTGTAGTGCCACCAGATTTTATTGCACCTGCTGCCCTATCGCCTATTTTTAGAAAAGACATTAGCCCGCTAGATGTGCCGCCACCAGAAAGCTTTTCTTTAGCTCCACGTATCTTTGAGTAATTAGTGCCAACACCACTTCCATATTTAAAAATTCTTGCTTCTCTAACCCAAAGGTCCATTATACCGCCTTCATTTACCAAATCATCATCTACTGATAATATAAAACAGGCATGTGGCTGCGGTCTTTCATAAGCATTAGTAGATCGTTGCAATTTTGCTGTATCTGGGTCTACATAGTAATGCCCTTGTGGCTTACCAGTAATTGCATAAGAGCTATATAATCCTGTATTAAACCATTGTGGCGAATTAGGCGCTGATTGCTGTGACAATAGTGAAAAAACAAGCTCTTCATAAAATACCTTTGCATCATCTTCTGTTTCAAAATAATTGTGCTTTTTGCCCCATTGCATCCAACAATCTGCCAATCTATGCACGGTTTGTTTTACTGAATTTTCTGCTCCTAATGAACCATCAGCTTGCGGCACACCCGCTTTTCTAAAGTATTTTTGAGCCAATATGTCTGTGGCAACTTGAGACCATCCTGATGGCACTTCGACATCGTTCATTTCAAAAACCTTGTCTCCATTTGGGTTTTTGATTACGGATGTTCTTATATCATACTTAAATTGATCATAAGGAGAAATGCCGTCTTTGGTAAAATGCCGCTTAAAGCGCATGCCTGCTTTCGAGAAAAGGGTGTCATTAGTTTTGGTCATACTATTATAGTTTATATTGTTTAAATGCTTAAAAAAATTGGGTTTTAGAATTAGAAAACAAAAATCAAACAGACTTTATTTTCTAAAACTTTCTTCAAAAGTATTTGCAAAATTCCATTTGCCAAAAATTGACTTATCCACACTTTTATTAAAAGTCTTATTTTTCATTATATAACACTGTTGAAAAGATAAATTTATCTGCTAAAAATAGTTTTAACAATAATTTTTATATCTTTGCAGAACCTTAAAAAAAATTTAGGCTGACAAAACATATTGTGAATATATATACGCAAATACAACTCCTTAAAACTAAGCAAAACAAGGCTCTTGCAATTTTGATAGACCCCGACACCGACAAAGATAATATTATTGAAGTAGTTAAAAAAGCAGAAAATAACAAAATTGATTTTATTTTTTGTGGAGGGAGTTTAGTTACAAAAGGACAGTCTGAAGTTTGTGTTGATTTAATCAAAAATTATTGTAAGATACCGGTGGTAATATTCCCCGGAAATGAAATGCATGTAACAGAAAAAGCCGATGCTCTGCTATTTTTAAGCCTTGTTAGCGGCAGAAACCCAGAATATTTAATAGGTAAACAAGTGGTTTCTGCACCATTAATAAAAAAAATGCAACTAGAAACAATAGCTACAGGATACCTTCTAATTGACGGTGGCACTGTTACCACCGCTCATTATGTGAGCCAAACAATGCCCATACCAAATAACAAGCCTGCTATTGCAGCAGCTACAGCTATCGCATCTGAAATGCTAGGACAAAAACTAATCTATCTAGATGCAGGCAGCGGTGCAAAAAATGTGGTATCTAAAGGCATAATAGCTATGGTATCTAAAAGTGTAGAGCTGCCAATTATAGTAGGAGGAGGAATAAACAATGCAGAAAAAGCTTATATTGCTTTTGAAAATGGTGCAGACATAGTGGTAGTAGGTAATGCACTTGAAAAAACTCCTGATTTAATGGATGAATTGGCTAGCATTCGCAATGGATTTAATCAGCTAACTGTTTCTAATTTAATTGCTGAGTAAAAAAACCACTAAATTAAAAAGCAATTTGGCAAAAGTATTCACTGGCAATAATCCTAAGTTTGATAAAGCTGCAAGTATTATCTTTGCTAATTGATGAAAATATTTATTTCTAATGTTTTATGGTTTTTTATATTTGGGCAAATTAGTGCACAAAAATGGGATAAATATGCGGTTTTTTTTGCAGAACATACCCTAAAAATGCCCATAGAACCTGCCAATGTTGTGCGGGTATTTTTAGACCAAAATGGAAACTACTATCCCGTCAGTACCAAAGAGTTTATTTTTGACGTAAAAGATAAAGAATTAAAAAGAAATGGGCCGAGTTTAGAGGACTGGTATTTAAAAAACCAAACAAGTATGCAGCAACTATTGCAAACAATAACAGATAGTGGCAAGCTAAATACGGCTTTCATCAACAACTATTTTGCCCAGCACATAGCTGTTAAGATTAATGAAAAAGCAAAACTGCATGATAAGTTATGTATATTAATTCATGGCTTTAGAAAAAAAGCGTATGGCCTTACAGACAATGAACTTTCTTATACAGAATATGATGAAATAGAAAAAAGTATCGCAGAAAAAACGAACAAAAAAATACTTTTTATAGAAATATATTGGGACAGCAAATTTATAGATTTATTAAGTGCAGGCAAACATAAGGGGTTTGAACTATTGGAGCAATCGGCATTGCCAAATGCAAAAAAAGTGAGCCATGGTTTGAGAACCCTGCTTAGTTTTATAAAAAAAGATAGTTTTACTATTATTTCGCATAGCCTAGGCGCAGCAGTGGTAAGTGACTTATTGTTTAAAACAGAGGTGGAAGAAATAAAACCAACGCCTTGGCAAGATATTAAGGTTTATTTGCTTGCTCCAGCAATTGGGCACGAACGATTTATAGACTATTCGAACAGAACTGTATTAAAGGAAAACAAGGATAATTATCAATTTTATATATTTTACAATACCAATGATTTTGTTTTAAAAAAATCGCTCCATTGGAAAAATGTAATAAATATAGATTATTTGCCCACTAGTTTTGGGAACACCTCATTGGGTTGTAATTATAATCATGACAGGGATAGTTTAGAATTACTTTTTAATACAAAATTTATAAATTATAACCTCCCAATTTTTGAAGATTTATCTTTAAATAATGAAAATCAAGCACTTTCTTGCCATCATTTTCATTGTTATTTTAGGCACAATCGTTTTAATGCTTTAATAGAAAACTGGTAGTTTTTAAAGATAAACATATTTTTTTATTGCTTTTCTAATACCGCTTTCAATAATTAAACCAATCTTATGCAATAGACAATTTTTTTTAAATTCAAACTATTCGCTTTATATGGGATAAATCCCGATTTAATAATTAGCCTAGTTTTCAAAAAGTCTTACAATATTTTTTAATTGTTAAAGTTCTATTTGTATGAAAACAATATTTTTAAAAATGAGGGTTGCTTCGGCAATAGGGTTCGGTGCTATTAGCATAATGGGGGTTTTGCCAACTAATTCAAAAAATACTATAATTACTTTAGAAGAAGCACTTAAACGAGCAGATATAAACATACAATTAAAAGCAAATGGAAATTGCTCGGGTAATAGTGTAGAGATGGTTATAACTTCGCAAAATCATGTCAAAATAAGCATTCCTTCAGGATATTTATTCAATCCATCTAGTAAGGATCAACAAATATTACTTGCACCGCTTTATGCAGAACACACAGTCTTGCCAAATAAATTAAATATTATCAAGCTAAAAGGTTTTTGCACTCAAGCTAATAATAAATGTCCAATAAAAGATGGAAAAATGTCTGTCACCTTAAGCAAAGATAGTAATTTAATAAAACTTGCTGCTTTTTTAACAACCTATAAAATAGATGATGAAAGCGCAACACAGGCAGCAATATGGTGTGTAACCAACAAACATAGCATAGCCTCAGTGCACTTAGATGACACCGAAAAATCGTTAGCTTTAAAAAACCTTTTGCATAAAATTACTAATCTACCTGTGCCATGGAATACTGCTAAACAAAAGGTTTCTATTGATCCTTTCGGAAACATAAGCACCGTTACTACCACTATTTTAGGAAACATTAGTTTTTTTAACCCTAGCCAAACTCAAGTAAGTCATAAGGTAATTGACTCTGCTGGAAATATAAAAATGGCGCCATCAGCACCCAAAACCATTCCTGCTGGAGTGACTGCAAAATTAAAATTTGAGTTGGCAGTAAGTGGCTGGAAAAAGGGGAAATATGCAGTCATTTATTTTACATCAGAAGGCAAAGAACTGCTCAGACAAGAGTTTTTGATTTAAGTTATTATTACAATTATTTAAAACTTAGCTTAAGACTTCTTCGATACATTGCGCTA
>JBDNFC010000091.1:0-1726 GCA_041690035.1 Bacteroidia bacterium
CAATTACCTTGATTCTAATGTTGCTGTAAAAGACAACATGATAAATCATTTTAAAAAAAGGAATCAATCTGTTAATCAAAAACTAAATAGACGAAATTATACTTATAACGTGGATACCACTTATGTTATAAAAGTTGTTTTGCTAAAACATAAAAAGTACCCAAAACAGAGACCATTCCAAAAAAGATGAAAACAAATAAATCGCCAAAGCCAGAATATCCATAGGCCTTTTTTCCTACCGTATATGCAATTGCAGAAAAAATGGCAAACAATCCAATGGTGAAAAGTACAGTCAGTTCTTGTATGTTTAAACCTGCACTAATTAATAAATAAACACCTAAAAAAAGGCAAATTAAACTGTTGTAGGCCAATGCCAATTTCATTTGCTTCTCAGAAATCAAACCAAGGGTCAGCGCCCTGTCTTTTCTTTTTGCGGCTTGGTCTGTGCCTTTCTGAAAATCGCCTAAATCATTTGCAAAATTGCTTAAGACTTGCAAGCTTAGCGCTACTAAAATACACAAAATAGCAGTGGTTATTTTAAAATAATCAAAATGGATATGTTGCAATAATGCCATTGCAACACCCGTTATTGGGCCGGCCAATGCCAAAGGAAGTGTTTTTGGCCTTGCCGCCAAAATCCATGGTTTTAACATGTTGCAAATATGCTCTGCAAAAAACCTTTGGTTTTAAAATTATTTAAAATTATTTTAGGTTATGTTTGCCATTAAGTTTTATTAAACTGATAAAACTGTTAAGACAGAAATATAAACAAATTAAAATTATGAAAAAAGTATTGATTACATTGGTAGTTACTGGATTGCTTTTAGCGTCTTGTGGCAAGTATGAGGAAGGTCCAGGGTTTTCTTTAAGGTCTAAAAAAGCAAGAGTTGAAGGAAAATGGAAACTGGAAAAAGAGATAGAGAATGGACAAGACGTACCTTTAGAAGCAGATGACAAAGATGACGTTTGGAAATTTAACAAGGATGGTACCTTTGAGTTTCAAGATCCAGGAAACTCAACAGAAAAAGGCAAATGGTTTTTTGACGATAAAAAAGGAAATATCCTAATAACCTATGAGTTTTTTGGGGGGGATATTGCAATAGTATTAGAGGTGGTTAGGTTAACCAATAATGAGTTTTGGTTTAAAAACACAAGTGGTTCAGATGTTTATGAAATACATTTGATACAATAGGCGAAAAAATATTTTAATTAAAAAGTCAGCATTTTATTGCTGGCTTTTTTTTTGCCCTTTTTTTAATTCTTTTCTCAATTCAAAATAAGGCATTTAAATTCCATTATCTTTGCAGTCTTAAATTATGGCTGTCAATGAATGTTTACAAAGGGTTAATATACAATAAGGTAATATAATTTATTAAATATAAAACCAAATTTATATAAGCCAATATTGACAGAAGAAGGTGAAAAAAAAGCACAATTAAATATTAAGCCATATATCGCAAATAACCCTGCCCCTCTTTTAAAAATTGGCGCTAATATTTTTAGTAAACAAGAATTTGAGTTTGCAATCTATGATTTAAATGGAAAATTGGTTTTAAATAAACAAAATATTATACTAAATAAAATGCAAACCTTTGAACAAAGCTTTTACCTAGAATCAGGTTGCTATTTTGTTAATATTACTAATGTGTCAATAGGTTTTAGCCAAACACTAAAATGGATAAAAAATTAATATAGCTTTAAAAAGCCATTTGTTATACTGCCCCCA
>JBDNFC010000092.1:0-4625 GCA_041690035.1 Bacteroidia bacterium
AACTATAATTCTATCGGTTGGTACAATTATTTTGGGACTTTTAAAGTTTCAGAAAAATTTGGAATTCATACAGAATATCAGTTTCGTAGAAATGAATTTGTTACAGAATGGCAACAAAGTTTATTGCGTTTAGGAGTTAACTATCAACTCAACCAAAAAATCCAATTTAGGCTTGGCTATGCTTGGATAGAAACCTTTTCCTATGGTGAAATCCCAATTAATGGAATGGGCAAAGATTTTACGGAACAACGAATATTTCAAATGGCAACAATTTCAGATAAAGTTTCTATTGTTGATTTTTCGCACCGTTTTATGTTAGAACAACGTTGGGTTGGACGATATTCAAATGCTAATTTAACAAAAGAAGATGAATATCCATTATCAAACAGATTTAGATACATGTTTCGTATGCAAATACCGCTAAAAGGCAAAGAAATGAAAGATAAAACACCATACTTGGCTGTTTACGATGAAATATTTATTGGATTTGGAAAAAATGTAAATGAAAATATTTTTGACCAAAACAGAATAGGAGTTTTATTTGGTTACAGATTTAATAAAGTTGTTAGAATTGAAGTAGGTTATTTAAATCAAATTCTGCAATTAGGACGTGAAGTAAACAATCGAAATGTGTTTCAACAAAACAATGGTATCATTTTGAATGCTAACTTTAATATTGACTTAACAAAAAAGAATTAAAGCAAGCCTCTATACAAGCAATAATTAAACAAAGTTCTACTTTATTTTAATCCATCCCGATTGCTATCTGGAAACCCAGCTCGGAAAATATTTTTGGGAATAATGGTGTTTTAATAAAAGGGGTAATTGTTTTTTGATGCTAGCGCGTTTGTTTTTTATGTTTTTAGGCAATCTATTTGTGCCTTAGCACACAGTTTTTTTACTTTTTAAATTTATTTCTCTTATACTTCCTAGTTTTAAGCTTTATTTGTTTTGTCTTTTTTTTATTTTGGGACATGACTTAGCCTTGCCGTTTCCAATTTTATTCCAGATAGTGCACAGCGCACCATGCTAAAATCATACTTTCCATTTAATGCGTTTACAATATCAGTGATACCCGCTATTGGTTTATTTTTGTTTATTGCTTCGCATATTTCTGCATAAACAGTGGCTTTCAAAACCTTTGTAACTTCTATTTTTTCTTGTGCAATTAGTTTTTCTAAATGTCCCCAAATAGTGCTTATTGCAAGCCCTCTTTCTGATGCTATCAAATCAATATCTTGGTTAATTAAATAAAGTTCTAAAGTTGTTTCCAGCGTTGTTTTATTAATTTCTTTTAAAGTAGATTTTGAAATTTCTATTGAAAATGCCTCTGTTAGCCATGCCACCATATCAATGTCTGTTTGGTAAAGTATCTTGCCTAAATACTGTTGTGATTGAAGGCGTGCTATTTCTGTTTGAACATTTTGACTTATATTTTGCAATTTTTTTAAAATTACTGAAACCTTTTTACTGTTCTTTAAGGTGGTTTGCATCACAATCATTGGCTTCAATACGTCCGTTAATAATTGATTGGTAAAATATGTTGCTGCTTTTAGGCTGCGCTCAGAGAGTGTAATTATATCATTATCTGTAATGAGTTTTGCAAGTTGTGGTTTAAATTTTTCTGCTACCAATAGAATGGCCATGAGGCTTTTATGAGTTTCTGTAATAAAATTTTCTAAGCCCAAATCATTGTTTGGTTTCTTGCCTTTTATGATGTCGGCAAATCCATACATTTCACTTTTAATGCGAATGAGGCTTAGTTTATCTATTATTTTTTCACTTTCATAATCCTTTCTCTTAGATTCTAAAAGAAGAGCAAGTTCATCTAAAGTTTTTTTGTTTTTTGAAAACAGTTGAATTCTTTCATCTGTAGCTACTGCCTCTTGGGTTATTTCGCTCAATAACACGATGCCATCTAGGTTTGTACATCGGCTTAGAGCCACATAAACTTGGCCGGGAGCAAAGGCATGGCCTGCATCAATCGCTACTTTTTCAAATGTGAGCCCCTGGCTTTTATGAATAGTAATAGCCCAAGCGGGTTTTATTGGAAACTGATTGAAACTACCCAATATTACCTCTTTTATGCTATCTGTATCGTGATTATATTCAAATTTAATATTATTCCAGCTTTCTTTTTCCACATCTATAGTGTCTCCATTTTCAAAGGTTACTTCTATTTCCACTTCGCCATCTCTATTTGTTTTTAATAAAGATATTATCCCTATTTTACCATTAAAATAGCGCTTGGGTTCTTTAATATCATTTTTAAGAAACATAACTTGGGTGCCCATTTTTAGTACAAGTTCTTGCTCATTTGGTAAATTATGTGACGGGAAATCGCCTTTTAAGGCAGCTTGTATAATTACTGGCTCAGCATCTAAGCTAGCTAGTTTAGATTGATTGATTTTTTGGGCTTTAAAATTATGGGAGGTTAGAATAATAATATTATCTTCCTCTAAATTGTTGTATTGGGGATCGTAGCGCTTATTTAATTCATAAAAATCATCTTTATGCATTTCATTATTACGCAGGTTATTTAGGAGGTGTATAAAATTTTGGTCTTGTTGTCTATATATTTTTTCAAGTTCTATAATAGCGGGCATCCTTTCTTTTATTACTTGTGCATCAAAGAAAAACGGAGAATTATAATAACTGCTCAAAATGTGCCATTCATCATCTTTTACAATTGGGGGCAGCTGCCATAAATCTCCAATGTAAAGCACTTGCACTCCGCCCATTGGTTCCTTATACCTTTGTCTAACAGAGCGCAGCATCGTATCTATTGCATCCAGCAAATCCGCTCGCAGCATACTCACTTCATCAATAATTAATAACTCCATTGTGTTGATTAACTTTTTCTTTGCTGAATTTAGAAAAATAGAACGTGCTAAATTACTTTTATTAAAAATATTTTGATGAGCTAAACCGCCACTTTGGCTTGGAATAAACATACCCGGAGGAAATTGAAAAAGAGAGTGTATTGTCATGCCGCCTGCATTTATTGCAGCTACACCAGTTGGCGCCACTACAACTGTTTTTTTATGGGTGTGCTCTATAATTTTGCGGAGCAATGTTGTTTTTCCTGTGCCTGCCTTTCCTGTCAAAAACACATGCTCTCCAGTAGTATCAACTAAGTTCAAAACCATATCTGCAATGTCGTTTTTATCGGATGTTTTTTCTTGTTCTTTCAATAGTCAAAAATATTATTTTCTTAGGGAGTGCCGTGGTTTAATTATTCACATTTTTTTTATTTGCAATTGCATGGCTTATAATTACGCACTTTTCCTTTACGATCTACTGTTGTAATAACCTTTCCTATTTTGTTATAAAATAATGTGTAGTGCAATATTCCCTTTTTATACTTTTCTTTTTTTGTTAAAAAGCCATTTTCGTAGTATAGCCATGCGCCACATGCTTGTCCATTTTTCCATTTTTCAACCTTTGTTTTATATCCTAAACTATCAAAAGATTTAAAAGTGCTATCACATAATTTTATAGCATATATGGTTTGTGTTCCAAATAGTGTTAAACTAATAAAAAACAATAAAATTTTTAATTTGTGTCTTGTTTTAACGTTTAAGCATTTCATTTTGTTAAAATAATGTTAAGCAACAAATATAAATTATTTTAAGACTTTTTGTATCACAATGATGATTTTATTTACTTGCTATAATAGTCATTATTGCCATAGAGGAAGAATAAGATTAACACGCTATCATTTTAATGTAATGATTCTTTTACATAAGGTAACAAAACAAAAAATAATTATTTTTATAAAAATTGTGTAAATATGAAAAAAAAATGTAGGTTTGCGAGGTAATTTATTAAAAACTACTGTTGTACGATTAATAAAATTATAGAAAACAAACTAAACACACACACATATGATATTAAAAAAATTACCAAAAATTTTATTAACTGGGCTTTTTTCCGTTTGTCTTGGGGCAGGGTTGCAGGCACAAAACAATGCCCACAATTGGGGCATAGAGCTTAATGGAGGCATCAATGAATATCAAGGCGATCTTGGGGCAGCATTGGGTTTTGCTAGATTTCCAAATTATCAAGGTATAGGCATAAGCTTAGGTCGATACCTAACACCAAGTTTTGATGCTTTATTCAGCCTTAACACCGGTGATTTAGGTTTTTATAGCACCATTGATTGGGCGCCTGCTCCACAAAAATATGCTGGATTTAGAGCAAATCTTACACATGGTCAATTGGGTTTTAGGTTCAAGTTTGCAAATGATAGAATTTTATCTTCTACCGCTATAATACAGCCATACTTGCAAGCCACTTATGGAGGTGTAAATATTTATTCTAGGATAAATAATGAACCTGATTTTTATACCGAACCTCTTGCTGTAATTACTGCAGGTGGTTTAGGTTTTAATATTAGATTTTCTGATGCTTTTAGTATGCGCTTGCAATCTATGTACAATTATACTTTTAACGATGTGTTTGACGGCTCACCTTTTTCTAACGGTGTTCATACGCGCTACAAAATGAGTGATGCCTTTATGTATCATAGTTTAGGTGTTGTTTATCACTTTGGCGCAGGTGCCGGAGGTGGTGGTGTTAAAACACTTAAAGACACTGATAATGATGGTGTGCCAAACAAATAT
>JBDNFC010000093.1:0-10019 GCA_041690035.1 Bacteroidia bacterium
CACTTAAAGGAAAAAAAATTAATGAATAAAATACTTTTGATATTATTATTGTTTTGCTCTTTTACCCTATTTTCTCAAGATGAGAACGATGAAGGGTTTGAGGCATTTGCCTATAATCCAAAGTCAAAATTTGGCATTAGGCTAGGTTTAGGAAGATCAAATTTTGTTACACAAAATTTTCTTAATCCTACCGCACTTATTGGCTACACGGCTGGCTTTTATCACCACATGCGTTTGGCAGATAAACACAACTTTTATTATGAGCTAGGAGCAAGATTTAGTGGCAGTAATTTTAACACAAGTCCTGATAGTATTACCTATTCTCGGGTGTCGTTATTTTATTTAGAATTGCCAGTTTGTTATATGTTTAATATTTCTAATAATGATTATAAGCCAATCTTTATTATGCTTGGGGGTGGGGGTAGGTTGCTCATTAAATCTAGTATGCTTTTGGGCCCAGATCCAATACCCAAATATTTTAACTTACCTCTGAAACGAGGCGATTTATTTTTAATGGGGGGTATACATTCATTTTTTGGTGGCATGGGTTTGCAGCTTACTGCCAAAATAGGACTTACAGATATTAATAAAAGAGAATGGCGTGGCTTTGAAACAGTAAAACCCAGTTTAGATAGAAACTTGCCAGTAAGGAATTTTGCGATAGAAATGGCCCTAATTTTTTAGTTATTGCAATGGAAGAACAAAGCTACCTTGATCACATTACTAAAATTTTGCTTTTTCCAAGGCCAATTCCATATAGAGATTTAGCTGAAATTGTTAAGCCTAATAAGGGAGTAGAATTAAACAAGTTGCCAAATATTTTACAGGATACTTTTACCACCTTTACTTATAAAAATCATTTCGAATTGCTGTTACAATTAATACATCTAAACTGTGTAAACTTGCTACCAAATTGCCAATTTAACAAATCAAATATTGGTTTTGCAGATTTTGAAAATTATGTAACGCCAAAACTTATGTTTTTAAACATTTCGGCCATTAATAATCATTTGCAAATAGGTATTAATGAAAATATTGCCACAAATAAAGGGGCAGAAATCATCTATTATGTTAAAATGAGTACCCTACAAATAGCGCAAATATCAACAGCGGTTTTTATTGATGCCTCAACCATTATCAATAAGCCATTATTAGCTATTGAAATAGATTGATGAGGTAAATAAAAATATAAAAAACAAAAGCTTTGGCTTTTTTCTTTATCAAGAAGATATATTTAGCTTTCTATCAATTACAGCGCTCACTGCAGCGTCTCCTGTTATATTTACTACTGTTCTGCACATATCAAGTAATCTATCAATAGGAAATACAAGGGCTATCCAAGCAGCATTTAAACCCACAGAATCTAATACCATAATAAGCATAACCAATCCTGCACTAGGCACAGCAGGGCTGCCAATTGATGCCAAGGTAGACATCATTAATACCATTACTTGCTGTCCAAAAGACAATTCAACACCAAAAAATTGAGCAAGAAAAACAACAGTTACTCCCTGGTAAAGACTAGTACCATCCATATTTATAGTAGCACCTATTGGCAATACAAAACTAGTGGTTTGCTCTGATATTTTTAGATTTTCATGTACACATTGCATGGTAAGTGGAAGAGTGGCTGCACTGCTGCTGCTGCTAAATGCAAGTGCTTGGGCAGGTCCTATACCTTTCAAAAATGCTTTTGGAGACATCTTTGCAAAGTATTTTACTATCAGAGGGTAAATCACTAAAACCATTATTCCTAAGCCTAATAATACAGTAAAAGAAAACCACCCAAGTCCTTTAAAAATTTCAAAAAGTACCGAAATATTATCACCTGCCATTTCTGTAATGGTACCTGCCATAAGTGCAAATACAAAATAAGGAGCACCATGCATCACCATCATCATCATTTTTAGAATGATTGCATCCATATTATCTACAAATGCACGCACACTTATGGTATTTTCTGGTGCTAAAGTGGTTATGGCTATGCCAAATAATACTGCAAAAAAGATAATGTGCAACATTAGCTTTTCGTTGGTAAGGCTATAAAAAAAATTATTGGGTACAATTAAATTAATGGCATAATCCAAGGGGTTAGCAGCCTTCATTGTTTTTGCTTCTTCGTTTTTTTCAGCTATTTTTTCAGCATTTTTTTCTGCTAGTTTATTGGTTTCAAATGCAATTATTTCTTTGCTTTCTTTACTCAATCTTTTTCCTGGTTTAATAGTGTTTACTAGCAATAAGCCAATACTCACAGCGATTAGAGTAGTAATGATATATAAACCCAAGGTGGTAAAACCAATTTTGCCTAAAGTTTTTATATTACTTAAACTAGATACCCCTTTTATTACAGAAAATAGTACCAAGGGAACAGCAATTAATTTCAGTAATTTTATAAATAAATCCCCAAAAGGTTTTATCCAAGAAATTGTAAAATTATTAAATCCAAAATTTACGGATATAATAGCCCAAATAGCACCCAATAACAGGCCTATAATAATTTTAAAATGCAGTGACATAATGGGTCAATATTAGTGATAAAATGCTATTTAAGCAAGTTATTTTACCTAAGGTTTAAAAGCAATTCCAATGATGTGCAGGCTAAGTGGCTTGTGTTCTAAAATTTTTAAGCACAATGACTCTATGGTTGCACCTGTTGTTATCACATCATCTACCACAAGTATATGTTTGTTGTAAAAATTAGACATGTTTACTACCTCAAAAACATCTGCCATATTTTTAATCCTTTCTAGCTTAGATTTCTTAGTTTGTGTTTGGGTATTTAATTTTCTAATAACTGAAACTATTTCTACTTTACTATTCCATATTTGCGCCATTCCGTTGGCTATTTTTTCGCTTTGGTTGTAGCCCCTTTTTAATTTTTTCGCAAAGTGTAAAGGCACTGGCACAATAATATCTGGAACATATTGTGGGTTTTTATCTCTATAATGTTCAGCAGCAAGTTTACCAATTTTTTCAGCAAGCTTAGTTTCTCCTTTATATTTTATAGCATGAATAAGTTGTTGGGTTCTGCCGCCTTCCAAAAAATTAAGAAATGCTGTTGCACCTGTATATGAAAAACGGTGCAAAAATAGTTGCTCAACAGGATTTTTGTCATAAAATTGATAAGGGAGTATAGCTAATTCTGTCTCACATATTATGCACCAATCCTCTTCGCCATGTTTTAAACTGTGGTGGCATATAGCGCAATTAATAGGAAAAAATAAGCGGTTAATCTGTTTTAATAATCTCATTTATAAGAGCATTAATTTTTTTTCAAAATCCAAGGTTTTTTTTGCTAAAGTAGCCATCTCAAATGCATGTTGCGGCTTTTGTTTATATAAGTTTATGAGCCATTGGTGCACTTTAGGTAAATTTATTATATCCTCATTATTTTTTATTTTATAAACATAATCATGCCAGGCTGGTTTAGAAATATCAATGTCATCATGCGCCAATAAAATAGGCAATCCTCTAGCTGCATATTCTCTATTTTTTAGCACAGCTCCTTCTAATAATCCCTTTCTAAAAATACATAAATTGCCTGTGCCAATATGCACTTGGTTAAAGATATTATTTAATTCATCATGGTTCAAATATCCTAGGTGTGTTACAAAAGAGTGTGGTGAAGACAATGTGTTATTGCCAGCAATTAATATTTCTACAACATTTTCCATCTTGTGGGTTATTATGCTATTAATCAATCTATCTGTTCCTTGCCATGGAGCTTGTGTGCTTGTGCCATCTAATATCAATAATTTTATTTTGCTGTTTATGATAGGCGGTGCTATGCGGGTAAGATAATTTGCTGTAGCTATGCCATTGCCAATAGCAATTGTTTTAGACTTATACTTTTTATAATATTCACTTATTTGCTTAGTAACACCCAATGTTTTGTGTGCATATTTGATTATAGGTTTTGCATAGAGCCATTCATAGAATAAGGGTCTTGCATAATCCTGTAACTTTGCCATAATAGACGAAATATTTGATGCCCTTGTCTTTGTTTTTTCTTCACATTTTATTTCTAGTATTTGGATGGCATTATACTCAATGATAAATTTGGATGGATATTTTTTTATCAAACGCAATAAAGCTGGATGTGCAAAAGGGTATCTTAAGTAGTAATAATCTGCATCGTGTTCTTTTAATAATTTATCTAATGTTTTAATGTAATAATATTGCAATTGCCATTGAGGAAAATACTTTCTTTCCGCTTTTTGCACAGGATATAATGTTATGTTTTCGGTTAGCTTTGTTTTTTCTGCAACCGCTGTGCTTAAAAAAATTGATTCTATCGCTATTCCATTTTTTTTTATGGATGCTATTTGACCATCTATTTTTTTATAAATAGAGGTTAATTTTGTAGTGCCTCCAATATTAATGTATATCCATTTCACTAGATTTGTATTAGTTGTATATTCAAATACAGCCAAAAAGTTGCATTATCTATTTTTAAGAGATCTTGATTTTTCCACTGGGCAGGCATGTAGTCCATGTTTTTTCCTTCTCTAATAATTGGCAATAATTTTTTACGATTTTCTAAATTTAACCATTGTTCTAATGGACCACTGATTCCTATTTTATGATTTCTGTTTAATACCGCTTTAGGCATTATGGTTTTTAGCTCATTTCTGATAATCCATTTACTCTGACCATTTTTTATTTTTTCTGTCCAAGGGATGTTATAGCACATTTCCACAAGTCTGTAATCCATAAAAGGCATGCGCACTTCCACACCATGCTGCATACTTGCTTTATCAAAATTTTTCAATAAAGCTGGCAGTGGGGAAATAAAAAAATTTTGTTTTATTATTTCAGTATCACATTCATTTGTATGTATTGTATTTCGCCACAATCTCTTAAAATAATTGCCTCCCTTGTATGCTTCGTTAATTTCTGAGATTAATCGTTTTTTTAAGGCTTTTTGATCTGCAGGGGGATACATATTTTTTAGTGCTACTGCTATTTGCTTACTTGTTTTTTTGCCATTGTATAATAAACTGTTGTAATATAAATCGTTTACCATGTTTCTATATCCAAAAAGGTATTCATCTGCTCCATGCCCATCTAGTGATACACTAAACCCATTATTTTTTATAGCGTTATAAATGGGCGAAATACTAGTGAGTGGGGTTGTGCTTAAATCGTCATAAAATTTTGTGTCGTGTATAATTTTATCGATAATAGTGTGGGGTGTTAGGTTTATAAAATCGGCATTCCAATTCATTTCTTCAATGGCTGCTTTTGCAAAAGGGGTGTCATCATTGGCGCTATTCGCAAAAGATAAGCAAAAGCCTTTTTGCCATTCTTTAGGTACATTGTCAGAAAAACTTTTCTTTGCTAAATAATTCACCATCGCAAAAACCGCAGTGCTGTCTATGCCTCCGCTAAAGGCAGTGGCTATTGGCACATCACTTCTTAGTCGTAGCTTTACTGCATCCTCAAAAAGGTTATAAAAATCGCCAAATTTATACGTTAAATCTGCATTAGATGCACAATTTTTATAAAAATGATAATATTGCTTTTGTACTGTAATACCGTTTTCTTCAATCAGCATATAATGCCCAGGTTTTATTTGCACAATACCATCAAAAATACTTGCCCCAAAGCTTGCCGAATAATAAGGGTCTATAATGCTTCTTTCAAAAATTGCGCGATCAATACTGCGTGGTTTTCCTTTTATTTTTTCAAATGCGTTAGTTTCGCTGGCAAATGCAAAAAAATTGCCGTAATGTTTGTAATACAATGGTTTAATTCCAAACCTATCTCTGCACAAAAGCAATTTGCCATCTTCAAAATGATAAATAGCCATAGACCACATTCCATTAAACTTATTAAAACATTCTGTACCCCAATGTTCGTAGGCTGCCAATATTACTTCTGTATCTGTTTGGGTTTTAAATTGATACCCTTTTTGGTTTAGGTCTTTTCTAAGTTCTAAAAAATTATAGACTTCTCCATTATAGCTTATGATATATTTACCAGAAGCAGAAATCATGGGCTGATGCCCTGCTTGGCTAATGTCTAAAATAGATAATCTTTTATGCGCTAGCGCTAGTCTATCATCGTTAAGCAAAACTTCTCCCTCACTATCCGGCCCTCTGTGATTTAGGGTGGCCGTAAATTGACTAAAATTTCTTTGATCTATTTTTTTGTTGTCAAAATGATATATACCTGCAATTCCGCACATCTTTCTTTGTCTTGCAAATTTGGTTAAAGTATTGGGATAAAAAAATTTTTCATAAAAAAAGTCTGTAATTTATTTTACAGACTTTTTTAACCTTTTTTAACTATATGCTACCAATCGTCTTCGTTAGATAAGCTTATTGGCTTATCGTTTAGTGCAACACCTATTTTATCTATCCACGTTTTTATTTTTTTATCTATGGCTTTTAATATTTTGTTGTTTCCTTCTATATTGTTTTTGGAGTCTTGATAATATTCAAAATATATTTGTTGTGTTTGAGTTTGTGTGCCAGTAGGCGGTACTTCATGCACAAAATTTGTAAATAAATATTTATACCTATATGGCTGAAACCATATCGTGAAAGCCACTTGTGCTTCACCATTTTGTGTACTCACAAACTTATTGTTTTCTATCATCAATGGAACTTTTACATTCATTGTAATTTTTTGAAATTTTTGATCTAATCCAATTGCTTTTTTATCTTTAAATATTTTAGCACCAAATTCTTTTTCAGCCCATATTTTAAATCTGTAATAAAGGCTATCTTCAGAACAAAGTTCGCACTGTTCTAATTCTTTAATACCTGAGTAAACTATTAATTTACGAATAGAATCGTATGGCAAAAACATTTTTTCTTCTTTAACAAAGACCGGTACAGCATTTTTAGGCTTCATTAATCCACTGCCGCTTGCGCCATCTTGTCCCCAAGCTTTGCCGCCACCTTCCCAGCCATTATCTTTAGACTCTCCTGAACCCCATTCGCCATAGCCATCAGTAGAGGCACTGTCTTTTACCTCTTCGACTGCGGGTGCTGGCTTTTCTGGCTCAGCTTTGCTGTCTTTTTTCTTTGTGTCCTTTTTTGGCTTTTCGTTTGAAGTTTCACCCCAAGAGCCCCCCCATGTTCCATTTTGAGCAATAGCAAATATGCTGCTGCTTACAAATATGGTTGTTAAGATCATTTTTTTCATTTTTTTTTTTACTATCAATATTTAAAATCGCAAATAGCTTACCAATTTTTATTGTAGGTTTGCAAAAGTATATTCGATTTTTAGATTAAACAACACTGTTCAAAATTATTTCAAATGCATAACGCAAAACTATTCAATTTATTATATTTATTATTTGTTTATTTATTTTCATGCAATAATAAACATAATATTAACAATGACAAAATAAATATATTAATAAATAATCACTCGTATAGTAATTATCGAGAAAACCCTTTACAGCATTTGTTTCTAGACCTTGAAATTAATTTTAATAAAAAGATATTCAAAGGCACTGCAACACTGTATTTCCATCATTATTGGCAGCAAGAATCTATTATATTAGACACCAAAGGATTAAATGTCATGCAGATAATGGATGAAACCAACCAAAAATTAGAATTTTGGTATGCGGCAGAAGATAGTATTTTAGGAAAAGCCTTAAAAATAATTGTTCCACATAGAACTAAAAATATAACAATATTTTATGAGACTACTGCACAATCAGATGCCATTCAATGGCTAACGCCAGAGCAAACATTTGGAAAAACCTTACCTTTTGTATCTACTCAAAGCCAAGCAATATTAGCAAGAAGCTGGATACCATTACAAGATGTGCCTGCTGTGAGGTTTACTTATGCAGCAAAAATAAAAACAGATATTGCAGTATTGCCTTTAATGAGCGCCATTAACCCTCAATCTAAAAATGATAGCAACATGTATTATTTTAATATGCCACAGGCGATACCAAGCTATTTGATGGCATTATGCGCAGGCGATTTAGTATTTAGTGCTTTGGGAGATAGCTGCGGGGTATATGCAGATCCCAAACAGATAGCAGCTTGTGAATATGAATTTAGTGATCTGGAAAATATGATAAGTAATGCAGCAAATCTTTATGGCCCTTATCAATGGGGCAGGTATGATATGGTGATATTGCCACCTAGCTTTCCATTTGGCGGTATGGAAAATCCTAGACTTACTTTTGCTACACCTACAATTATTACAGGTGATAGAAGTTTGGTTTCATTGGTAGCGCACGAATTGGCTCATAGCTGGAGCGGCAATCTTGTTACCAATGAAACATGGTCAGATTTTTGGCTAAACGAAGGATTTACAGTTTATTTTGAAAGCCGCATAATGGAACAACTTTATGGAAAAATGTATTCAGAAATGCTCACAGAATTAGGAAAACAAGAACTTTTAAAAACAATAGCATATTTAAAAACTACTCAATATGATGATACCAAACTCTATTTAAACTTAAAAAACAGAAATCCTGATGATGCTGTTACAGACATTGCATATGAAAAAGGCAGATTTTTTTTACTTTTGATTGAAAAAACCGTTGGACGCAAAAATTTTGATGTTTTTTTAAAAAACTATTTTTTAAAAAAGTCTTTTAAAACTATTAATACTGCTCAATTTATAAATTTATTAAATGAAGAATTACTTTCTAAAAACCCAATTTGGAAAAATAGTATCAATATAAATCAATGGATCTTTGAAAATGGCTTGCCAGAAAATTGTCCCATAATCAATTCTAGTGAGCTAAATAGAGCTGAAATGGATGCAAATACGTGGCTAAGAAGAAATGTTTTGCCAAATACTAAAAATTATACAACGCATCATTGGCTTCATTTTTTTAGATCATTAAAAAAATTGCCTTCAACATTGCAAATAAAAACCATTGACAGTGTTTATCATTTTACAGGAATTGCAAATGCAGAAATAGCCTGCGATTGGTATCAATTGTGCATTAATGCAAAATATAAGGCCGCCTATCCTGCCATGACAGAATACCTTAAAAAAATAGGAAGAAGAAAGTTTTTGTTGCCTTTATACGGTGCTCTTGTAAAAACTGAAAGCGGAAAAGTATTAGCAAACGATATATTCAATCAAGCTATAAAAGGATACCATGCAGTTTCCATTCATTCAATTAAACAAATATTAAACTAACAATGAATATTAATGTTTTTAATGAATCTGCTAGTATTGAACAGTTTCTAACATCAGATTTTTTTGAATTATATATCAAAAGAGATGATTTAATACACCCAATAGTATCAGGCAATAAGTGGAGAAAGCTAAAGTTTGTTTTAGCGCATTGCAAATCAAATAATTTTACTGAAATGATCACATTTGGCGGAGCCTATAGTAATCACACTCTTGCTTGCGCTTGTGTTTGTGCACTGTTTGATATTAAACTTACTATTGTTGCAAGAGGAGAAAAAAGTGAGCAATCAAACCATTATCAGCATTTTTTAGATGCCTTTAGGGCTAGGGTAATTTATGTTTCTAGAACAGATTACAAAAGCAAAAAGGATATTTTAGAAAAGCTAGAAGTGAATGAAAAAAATATTTTTGTGCTTGAAGAAGGTGGTAAACATGAGCTGGCAAATAAAGGGTGCATGGAAATTATAAGTAGTTTAAAACAAAATTATGATGCTATTTTTTTAGCCAGTGGCACTGGTACAACTGCTTTGGGAATAGCCAAAGCAATTGATTTATATAAACTTAATACAAAACTTTTTGTTGTACCAGTTTTGAAAAACGAGCTTGAAATAGAAGTTTTGCTAAAGGATTTTGCTTTTGTAAAAGTAATTTATGATGCCCATTATGGGGGTTATGCCAAAACAAGCAAGGCTATTTTTGATACTATTGATGACGTTTTATTCAAATATGGAATTATGCTAGACCCAATTTATACTTCAAAAGCCTACATTGCGATGATGAAAGAAAAAGAATCCTTTTCTGGCAAAAAAGTCTTGTTTTTGCATACTGGTGGTACTTTAGGATTATTTAGTAAACAGATGATAGAAAATTGGGACAAAGCTAAAAATACG
>JBDNFC010000094.1:0-14205 GCA_041690035.1 Bacteroidia bacterium
ATATGCAGGTATTTGTATGATTTGGATTATGAAGTTACTTTGTTTTTGTTAGATGAGTATGAGCATTTCTTGCCTAATGCTGATGCAGATAATGTAAATATTAATATTGTTGATTTGGGCTGGAATGAGGAAACATTTAGCAATGTTAGCAAAGAAAAAATAATTTCAATTTTTAATGGGTATGATTTTTTTATAGGTACAGATTATAGTGCAGCATATCTTAGTAAAGGGGGGATTAGAATGGACATTTATATGCCAGTAGGCAGTGATTTGTTCCTTTATCCATTTAAAACATTTAATTCATGGTTGCCTAAAACTTGGGAGATAGAGAAGTATAAATGCGCAAGAAACCAGTTATGGGGAATAAGGCAGGCTAAAAATTTAAGCTGTGATATAACAAATGAACTTATCGAAGATATTTTTATAAAAATTAAACCAGTAGGAAAAAGAATTGCGGTGCTGCCTCTTTTGTATCTAAAAAATGGGACATATCCATCTGCTGAGCTCCCAAATAACCTAGTACCCTTTTTGAAGCATTTTGAAGCAAGCAAGTTTGCAGTTATGCAACATTGCAGACAAAGTTGGGAATACGCAAAACAAAATCCTCATTATAAAGCAAATGATAAATTGATTAAGGGATTCGAAGAATTTTCTAAAGACAAAAATGGGGTTATGCTGGTGTTGCTAGAATATGGCGAACACGTTGAAAACAGTAAAACATTAATTGCTGAATTAGGAATAGATAATAGAGTAATTTGGTTGCCAAAAATGCTGCGCAAACATTTAATGCATTTTATTAACTTGGCTGATATGAGTGTCGGAGAGCTAGGGAATAGTTGGCTTAGCTATGGCGCGGTTCATGAGGCCCTTGCCTGTAAAGTGCCATTTATGGGTTATAGAAAGGATGAATTATATAATACTCAGTATAAAGAATTGTACTCTATGATAAATGTTGCTACCCCAGAGGAAGTAGCAGACCGATTGGAATATTACTATCATAATAGAGAAGAATTAGCAACCATGGGAGAACAGGGACATGATTGGTTGTTAAATTATGCCATTAACCCAAGTGTTCAAAAGGTTTTAGAAATCATAAAAAACCATAAAGGCAGAAAAAAGTTACCTATAGATTGGAAACTGGTTTTTATGCAACCTTATTTTATTTTTATTAGAATTTACAACGTTTTTGCCATTAAATTTACTTCAAAATGAAAGATTTAATTCTTTGTTCCAATTCTTTCCCCGGACAAAATGAAGAACCTTTTCTTAGAGCGGAGTTTTCATTCTTAGAAAAGTATGCAGGGCATATTTACATGCATAGAAACGAAACGGACTTGCCTGAATATAATGGGTACCATTTAATTTCTTTATCTAAAAATCCTGCTCCAATTCGAAATATCATTGCGTTAAACTGGAAATTATTGATTGACTCCTTTCTCACAGAATTTTTAAAAGGTCGTAACAAACCACACAAACCTGCGGAAAAAAGAATTAATGCAATGCGGTCAACCATTTTGGTATCATTTATCTTTTAAAAATGTTAAAAGCTGTTTTATCTTACTATCAAAACTCAATTTCTCAAAAGCCAATTTTTTCATTTCTGAAGGGTGATTTGGGTAGTTTTTATACAATTCAGTAATCCAAGAAATAATGGCTGGTAAGTCAATTATACTATCATCATTGGGCATTTTGTAAGCATATTTTTTTAACCCTGAATTTTCAATGTCCGAATCATTTGCCGCATAAGCCAAAGGCAATCCCCGGGCTATATACTCTCGAGATTTTAGAGCACTTATATCTATTAATCCAACTCTGAAAGGTGCAAAATTTCCTGAACCAAAATGCACTTGGCTAAATAATTGTGTAAGCTCTTCTTCTTGCAAATAGCCTAATTCTTTAACAAAATTTAATTTGCTATATTCGTTTTTATTACTACATAACCATATTTCAATATCGTTTTGCATTTTATGATGTTGAATGCTTTTTATCATTCTATCCATCCCTTGCCAAGGTGCATTGGTGCTTGTGCCATCTAAAATTAGCATTATTATTTTGGAAGAATTGAGCGGTGGTGCAATTCTTGTTGGATATTTAGAAACATCTATTCCGTTTGAAATACAAATTCCAGCCGTTTTACTGGTTTTATAAATTTGCAATATTACTGGTGTAACTGCAACCAGTAATTTGGCATGATTAACTATTTTGGAAACTAATAGTTTTTCATAAAAAATAGGAATATATAAATCTTGTAGTTTTGATAAAACTGCTGAAATAAACCCATTGTAACTGGCATTTTTAAAATGACTTCTCAGTTCAGGGATTCCATTTGAATTGATTTCTATGATTACCTTTTTTGGATAGCGCTTTACTAAAGAAAGTAATTTTGGATGGCTTGTAGGGTAGCGCAGATAAACATAGTCAAAATCCTCTCTGGTAAGCAAAGAGGCAAGTGTTTCTAGAAAATAGATTTTCTGTTGAAGTTGAGGAAAATACTTTCGTTCAGCTTTTTTAACCGGTACTAAATCGATGTTTTCACTGTAAGGTTGGATATGTTTTACTTCGGTAATTAAGAAATATCCTTTACAATCAACGCCATTATTGATAAACGCATCAACCTGCCCCTGTATTTTCTTGTAAATAGAACTTACTTTTAAGGAACCCCCTATATTTATATAGATTACTCTCATTACAATTTTATAAGTTGAAGGTTTAAGTATTTCCAAAGTTCATTTTTGCTTATCTCTGGGCTGGTAAAAACATCTTTAGGAATCAAGGCCTTATGAGGGCCATCTTGAAGTATTTCATCATAAAGTGCGCTGTTTTTTAACCATTGCTCTGGTGCACCAATCCCAATTTTATACGTCCTATTTAAAGTTGCTTTAGGCATTATCTCTTTCAGTTCATCCTTTACTATCCATTTAGTATGCCCTTTGTTTATTTTCATTTCTAGCGGTAAATTCTGGCACATTTCCACCAAACGATAATCCATAAAAGGCATTCTTACCTCTACACTACTATACATACTGGCTTTGTCAAAGTTTTTTAATAACGCTGGCAATGGGTCAATTAAAAAGTTTTTATAAGCCAATTGCTTATCAAAATCATTGTTTTGAAGTGTATTTTTTAAAATCCTTTTAAAATAATTATTGGGTTGGTATGCTGCTTTAATTTCAGTGTTTAAACGCTTCTTGATTTCTTTACGTTTTTCTGGATGGTACATATTTAAAAGTGCTACACCAATTCGCAAAGTGGTTTTTTTTCCGTTTAACTGCAATGAGTTGTAAAAAACATCATTCACCATATCTCTGTATCCAAAAAGATACTCGTCTGCACCATGCCCATCCAACGAAACACTATAACCATTAGCTTTCATGGCGGAATAAACCCCAGTAATACTGGTTGATGGGGTTCCGATAATATCATCAAAATAGGTGGTATCTGCTACCAGCTTGCTGAAAATATCCTGTTTTGCTACTTCAATAAATTGTGCATCCCAACCCATTTCTTGTAGTGCAGCTCTGGCATAAGGGCCATCATTGTTTTCAGAATCTTTAAACTCCATGCAAAATGCCTTTTGCCAAGTCAATGGAAGTCTCTGTGCCAATTGATTTTTGGCGATATAATGCACCATGCTAAAAACAGCCGTGCTGTCTAAGCCACCACTAAAGGCAGTTGCAATGGGAACATCACTTCGCAACCTAAGTTTCACTGCATCCTCAAAAAGATTGAAGAAATCGCCAGCACTGTATTCTATGTCTGATTGCTCTGCGCATGCCTTCTTAAAGTTATAATATTGTTCTTTCTTGCATATACCACTTTCGTCTATTTTCATAAAGGTGGCAGGCGGAAGTTGCTTAATACCTTCAAAAATACTACTATTAATACTTGCTGCATAATTAGGGTTTGTAAGGCTTTCAATCAAAACCTCATGATTGAAACTTCTAGGATGATGATTTATGTTTTTGAAACAATTAGTTTCACTTGCAAATGCCAAAAAGTTACCATAGTGCTTATAATACAGTGGTTTTATTCCAAATCTATCCCTGCAAAGTAAAACACTTTTATCATTTTCGTCAAAAATTGCTAATGCCCACATGCCATTAAATTTATTGAAACAGTCGGTACCCCAATAATCATATGCCGCTAATATAACTTCAGTATCAGTGTTTGTAGTAAACTGATATTGCTTTGATTTCAGTATGTCTTTTAACTCTAAGAAATTATAAATTTCCCCATTAAATATAATACTTAGTTTATTATTGGCGCAGCGCATGGGCTGTTTTCCTGCTATCAAAATATCAAGTATTGATAATCTTTTATGCGCAAAGCCAACCCTACCTTCATTGTAAATTTCAAACCCTTCTCCGTCTGGACCTCTATGATTAAGAGGTTCAGAAAAGCGTTTTATTTTTGATAAGGATACTTTTTGTCCTTGAAAATTTAGTATACCAGCTATGCCACACATTATATAAGTGCAAAAGTGGCTTAATATTTCATATTTAAAAATATAAAAGCAAGATTATTGCTATTTGTATTTTTTTATCAATAAAAAAGCCTTTACAAAATTGCAAAGGCTTTTACTTTAAATTAATATTTTCTACCAATCATCATCATCAGACAATGACATGGGTTTATCATTCAGGGCAATTTTCATTTTATCTATCCAATTATTTACTTTTTTATCTATATCCTTCAAGTAACTATTATTAGACTCAGAATTGCGTTTAAACTCTTGATAATACTCAAAATAACCCATTTGCGCTTCTGTTTGTGTGCCAGTTGGTGGCACTTCATGCACAAAGTTTGTAAATAAGTATTTGTAACGGTATGGTTGAAACCACATGGTAAAAGATACGTTAGCACTACCCATCTGATTTATGGTAAACTTATTGTTTTCAACCATTAAAGGCACCTTTACCTTCATGGTAACCTTTTGAAATTTTTGATCTAGGCTAATAGCTTTTTTGTCTTTAAAAATTCTAGCGCCAAATTCGTTTTCTGCCCAAATCTTAAATCTGTAATACAAGCTGTCTTCAGTACAAAATTCACATTCTTCTAATTCTTGAACACCGGTATATATTATTAATTTGCGAACAGAGTCATAAGGTAAAAAAACTCTGTCTTCTTTATATACAATGGTTTAGAGGCTCTTGGTTTTTCATAACCACCGTCAGCACTACTAGTTTCCCAATCTCCGCAGCTATCTACATCAGCTGCTGGTTTTGCAGTGTCCGCTTTAGCTTCTGTTTTGGTTTCTGTTTTTTTTCTTCTCCTCCTTCTTAGGTTTTGTTGTCTCTGTATCCCCACAAGAACCCCACTGACCAAAAGCAAATATGCCAGTTGTTGTCAATGCAATTGTTAAAATTAGTTTTTTCATTTTCAATGTAACCTAGTGCACATTGCTTACCAAAGTTTTATTGTAGGTTTGGAAAAGCATTTTTTTTTATCAATTAAACAACGCTATGTTATATTATTATTTTAAGTTAATCGCAATGCTTTCCATTTTATTGTGCACCGTTTTTATTTTATTAATTTGGTGAAATACTACACAAAAAAAGCCATACAAATACAAATAATATGAAAATAACAAATCACTCCTATAGTAATTATCAACAAATTGCGCTAAATCGCATAGATTTGGATTTAAAATTTTCTTTTGAAAAAAAGAAAATTTATGGAAAAGCTACCTGTAATCTAGATAGAAAATCAAAAACTGATAGGTTAATTTTAGATACAAAAGGTATCCTAATTAATACAGTAAGTTCAGATACAGACGAGAAATTGAAGCATGAATTGGGCAAATATGACTCCGTTTTGGGTTCCGCCTTGATAATAAAGCTACCCGAAGCTTGCAATACGGTTATCGTTGAATATGAAACAACCGAAAAATCAGAAACTTTGCAATGGCTAACACCAGAACAAACATACTCTAAAAAACATCCATTTTTGTTTACCCAAAGTCAGGCAATATCAGCTAGAGCATTGATACCCTTACAAGATTGTCCTGCGGAAAGGTTTACATATACCGCAAAAGTGCAAGTGGATATGGATTTGCTACCATTGATGAGTGCCTCAAACCCACAGGAAAAAAATATTGAAAGAGTATAAACCTACAATATGCCACAGCCTATACCCCGTTATTTAATGGCCCTGTGTGTTGACGACTTGGTCTATAAGCCTTTAGGAGATAGCTGCGGAGTATATGCGGACCCAGCACAATTAAATGCAGCGGCAACTGAATTTATTGACCTTCAAAGTATGATAGACAGCGCATCTCAACTGTATGGCAATTACCAATGGGGAAGATATGATGTGGTGGTTCTGCCACCAAGTTTCCCATTTGCTGGCATGGAAAACCCTAGACTTGCCTTTGCAACTCCTACTATCATTGCCGGTGATAAAAGTTTGATAGCCCTTATTGCCCATGAGCTAGCACATAGTTGGAGTGGAAATTTGGTAACCAATGAAACCTGGGAAGATTTTTGGTTGAATTAGGGCTTTACGGTTTATTTTGAAAATCGCATTTTGGAGAAGATTTATGGCAAACTTTATGCCGATATGCTTGCCATGCTTGGAATGGGTGAATTAAAAACAACATTAACCGATTTGTTAGCAGAAATCCCTGATGACACAAAATTGTTCTTAAATCAGGCAGGCAAAAATCCAGACGATGGTGTTACGGATATTGCTTATGAAAAGGGTAGATTTTTTCTTTTGATGATTGAAAATGTTGTTGGAAGAGAAAACTTTGACACATTTTTGAAACATTACTTTAAAAAGAAGGCATTTACTACCATTACAACTGTAGAATTTATTAAAATTTTAAATGATGACTTGTTAAATAAGAACCCTGCTTGGAAAGAAAAAGTAAATTACAATGAATGGATTTTTGAAAGAGGATTGCCTGCCAATTGCCCAATACCAAACTCTACAGAGTTTGATAAAGTTGCTGCAGATGTTAAAGCATTTAACAATAATGGAACATTGCCCAATGTTACCCAATATACAACCCACCATTGGCTGCAATTTTTAAGAGCCCTACCAGAGAAAATGGTGATTGCCAAAATAGATGCTCTAGACAAAGCCTTTAATCTTACAAATAGCAGAAATTCAGAAATTGCTTGTGATTGTTTTAAGCATGCCATTGACAGTAAATATCAAAAAGCCTATCCTGCAATGGAAAATTTTTTACTAAAAGTGGGCAGAAGAAAATTTTTAACACCCTTGTACAGCCCTATGGTAAAAAGCAATCAGAAGGATTTAGCCAAAAATATTTTTGAAAAAGCCAAATCTGGATACCATGCTGTGAGTAACAATACCATCTCAGAATTACTTTATGCTCAATAAATGGTTTAACGAAAACCACAGCGAAGAACAATTATTAGAAAATAACCAAAACCAAATTTGGATTAAACGTGATGATTTAATTCATCCAATTGTATCGGGCAACAAGTGGCGCAAATTGAAATATGTTATCGAGAATTGCTTAGAAAATAAAGTCGCGCATATTATTACTAATGGCGGGGCTTATAGCAATCACAGCATTGCGGCCGCATGTGTTTGTAGTTTGTATAATCTAAAATGCACTATCATTATAAGAGGAGAAAAACCAGCAATTGATCATCATTACACGCTGTTGCTAAAGGCTTTTCGGGCGGAATTGATTTATGTATCTAGAGAAATTTACAAAGACAAACAGAAGGCTCTTACTTTTGTTGATTACGATGAAAACAATTGTTTGGTGCTGCCCGAAGGAGGAGCAAACTCTTTATCAAAGATAGGTTGCGCAGAGCTTATAGAAAGTTTAAAAAATCAATATGACGCAATTTTTGTAGCTAGTGGAACGGGAACAACCGCGCTAGGAATGCTACATGCCTTGAATGGTAAACCATTAAAAACCCATTTATACATTGTTCCAGTATTAAAAAATGAAGAAGAAATAGAGCAGTTATGCCAAGGATTTTCTAATTTTACGGTTTCAAAAGATGCTCATTTGGGGGGATATGCCAAAACCAATTCTGAGGTTTTTGAAACCATTAACATGTTTAAAAAAAATACGGCATAATGCTAGACCCTATTTATACTGCCAAATGCTATATTGCCATGCAAAAGAAAATTGAAGAAGAACATATGTAAAACCAAAAAATATTAATGGTGCATACGGGTGGGCAATTGGGATTGTTTTCTGATATGATTATACAGAGATGGGGTAAAAAAACTCGACTGCCATTTATTTTAAATTCAACTATACATGAATTTTGAAGAATTTTTCGCTGTGTCGAATTAAATCAACCCCAATAATGATATTCTTAAAAAATATTAATTACGTAGTTCCTTTCTTATATAGACCAGGTTTGCACCATTGGCGTATTGAATAAAATCATACGAATCAATTACGGAATAGAATGCCAAAGCACACCCTGGCTTAAATCTATCGTGCAGTTCAATTATTAAAACATCAACCTTTCCTAACCATTCCTTGTAATTATCTTTAAACAATTCTTTTTCCGCACCCTCAATATCAATTTTCAATATGCCAATTCTATCGAACCCACTTTTGGCCAAGATCCTTTGAATAGTAATGGCTGGTAAAGCATCTTTATTGACACCACTTGTTTCTTCAACACGAAAAGCCGTGCTACCCGCTTTAGGGTTTATTATTTTTACGAAACCATCATTAATCCAAATGGCGGATTTGACGCCTTCAAAATTCGCGTAAGGCGTACAATTTTTTAATAACACCTTGAAATTGGATTCTTCTGGCTCAACAGAAATTATTTTGGCCTGGGGATATTTACTTATAAAAAACAAACTAGCATATCCTGCATTGGCTCCGGCATCTATTATCAATTTTGGTGATAAATTAGCGGGTAAAGGAAACTCAATTTGCATAAAATTTTCCTGAAAATTAGAAACATCTGTTGTACCTAGTCTAATATATATAGGCGTGAGAATTTGTGGGATATTTAAAGAGATTTCTTTTGTGCTTTTAGCACTAGGGAAAAGAGTTTTTGCAATTTTTAGCCCCTTAATTAGCCCAAATTTAGAGATAAATGGTGCGTAATTTTCCAACCAGTTAATAATATTCATTTTTTTAATTCTATAATTAGTTTTTAACATAGCCTTGCTTCAAGAATCATGTTATTACCAGGCTACATTTAATTATTGCAAAAATACATTTATTCTTCAAATAATTCCTATTTAGAATTATTTACTTTAATGTTAAAAGCTAAAAACAGTAAATTGTTCAATGCTTAATATAAAAACAGTAAATATCATTACAAATGTTTACTTTTGAGGCTATGAAAAGATTTAAATCAATCATTTGCTTTTTTGGAACTATTGTGCCAATGCTCTTAATTTTCTTGTAATGGCAGAAAAACCGTAGAATCTCCATCTCCAAAATACCACACCAATTTGTAAAAAGTGGTATCTAAAAAATAATTAAATTTTATGCAGTTAGAGATTTTAACACCTGATGCCATTATTTATAATGGAGAGGTGATTTCTGTTAGTTTGCCTGGTTTGAATGGTAGATTTCAGGTTTTAAACAATCACGCGTCTATAATAAGCACGCTTACAAGTGGCGAAATTTTAATTGAAACGGCCGACAAGAATATAGAAAAATTTGAAATTAAAGGTGGTATTCTTGAGATTTTGAAAAATAAAGTTATTGTTTTAGCCTAATATTTTATTTCTATCAACTAATATATTATTGTAGTCTGTATTAGTTAAAACAAAATTTGCAAATAATTAAAATTGGAGTTTATGAATATTGTCTTTTAATCTTTGCCCTTAGATTTTATTTATTTTTGCAGCCGATGTTGCAGCGCAGTCAGCTTCTTTAGGTTTTCCAGCATAATTAATAATACTGGAGGTGGATGCATTAGCCTTTAGGCTATTCTTTACATTTACCGTTACAACTGCAGCACTTGATATTTCTATTTCGGCAATTTCTAAAATTAAATTGGGGGACAACGTAAAAAAGTGGGGATTTAGTTATAATTGAAATTATAAATGTTAATAAAGACAGAAAAAGCATTCCAAGAGATTTTAAGTTGGTGTTTATGGACCCTTACTTCTTTTTTATATAGGTTGTTAATTTTTTATGTATTAAGTTAGCGGCAAAATGAAAAAGATTATTTTATGTTCCAATTCTTTCCCCGGACAAAATGAAGAACCCTTTTTAAGAACAGAGTTTCCATTCTTAGAAAAGTATGCAGGGCAGATTTACATTCATAGAAATGAAACGGTCTTGCCTGTAAATTATGAATATATCTTGTTATCTAAAACTCAAGACTTAACTCCAATTCGAAATATCATTGCGTTAAACTGGAAATTATTGATTGACTCCTTTCTCACAGAATTTTTAAAATCAAATCAACGTTTTCATTACCTTATAAACTACAAAAAATATTTTAACATTTGGATGGGTTGGCTTCAAGAAGCAAAGGCTTGGGAAGAAATTTTAAAAAACTTCAACCCCCAAGACACCATTATTTACACCTATTGGTATGAGCAACAGGCAAATGCACTAACTGTTCTGCGCGCACAAGGAAAATTACCGTTTAAATGGGTTAGCAGGGCGCATGGATGGGATGTTGATAAAAGCCAAAGGCCAGATAATATTATTCCCTTTAGGCATTGGATGCTTAAACATAAGCCAGACCACTTGGTAAGCATTTCTAGTTTTGGGAAACATATTTTTGAGAAAGAGTATGGAGCAAAAGCCGAAGTATCTAGGTTAGGAACGCTAGATTTGGGAATGTCTAAGCTAAACTTAGATGCCAATACCCTAAAAATAGTAAGCATATCCGCTATTATTCCGCTAAAAAGAGTGGAGCTGATTGTTAAAGTGCTTTCAGCCTGCAAAGTAAATATTGCTTGGACACATTTTGGCGATGGCCCTTTAATGGATTCCATTCCTTGGGAGGCTTTGCCAAGCAATATTGCAATTGTTAAAAAAGGACACCTTAAACATGAAGAACTGTTAACTGAACTAAAAGAAACGGGTTTTGATTTAATGCTGCATTTTAGTGAGCTAGAGGGTATTCCGGTTTCTATTATGGAGTGCATGAGTTTAGGCATTCCTGTTATGGCCTGTGATGCTGGTGGTGTAAAAGAAATTTTAAATAATAATAATGGGTGGCTACTTCCAATAGACCTTAACATTTTAGAAACAGCAAGAACCATAGAAAATATTGCAGAAAACAAGGAATTGATACAGGAAAAAAAGCAAAAAGCGCTTGATACTTGGGAAAAAGAATATAATGCCACTGTAAATTTCCCTCAATTTATAGAAACCTATTTATCATAACCAAATCTTAATTTTCTTTAGCACAAATGATTGAATAGTTTTATTTTGTAAAATAAAAACATAGTTTTATAAATTAGAGAACCCATTTCATAAAAAAGTAGCCTTAATTCTTTTTTTTAGGTTTAATTTTGTTTCTTTTTTACCCTTATACCCTTTTTGAAAATATTTTTATCTTTATGCTTTTGGTTAACGTTATGCTTTTTAGGCAAAGGGCAAGAGCGTTATGTCATAAGCATAGCAGACAAGGGGGCTTTGTTAGGCAATAATGTGTATAATATTTATGAAGACAAACAGGGCTATATTTGGATAGCTGGCAATGCTGGGCTATTAAAATTTGATGCGACAGATTATATACCATACCGCTGCAATGAGCAATCATCACTAGCAGGAAGCTGCATTAACCAAGACAAGTATGGCAGAATTTGGTACGAAAATTTTGATGGGTATCTTTTCTATGTGGTTAATAACGTGATGAAACCATTGAAACAAAAAAATGTATTTGATTTTATACCCTTTGGGTTTTTGAAAAACCACCTCATCACAGTTCACAAAAAAGGTTTGGATATTTATGATTTAAAAACATTAAAAAAAATTTATACCAATAATACCTCTTCACCCGCAATATATAGTCCATTAGATTGTACTAATGTTTTGTAGCTGAGGAATTATAAGTGTAAATTGTAAATACAATTGGTATAAATTTAAAACCTTGTAGTAGCATTATAGGTGCAAGTAAGCAAAAAAAGGTTGGTAGTTATTGCTTTTTTAATGCAACATCTACCAACCACTTGAAAAAATTTAAAAAATTTATATTTTAGTTATTCGCTCGGTTTGGATAACCACACCATTAGCAATCATAATTAAATTATACATGCCGCTTTTGTATCTTGACAAGTCGATGCTTTTGTTGCCTGCGTTTAGTTCTATGATGTTCAATAATTTGCCATCTATTTGATATACTTTCACTGTGATGGGCTCTTCGTTTTCATAAACAATGTTTACTAGCCCTTCTGTTGGATTTGGCATTAGTGCAATGGTTGTAGAACCGTTGCAATTAGCATTTTTCGAGTTTGCTATGCTTGAATAGGCGAAAGTGCCGTTCATGTCTATGCTTTTCAATCTATAGATGTTAATATTGGCTTTGCTATTGTGTTTGAAACTGTAACTGTTTAAGCCATTGATCTCTCCCTTGCCTTTTATTTTTGCTATGGTGCTAAAGGTGTTTTCATCGTTGCTCCACTCTAGATTATAATGCGAAAAATTGACCTCATCGGCACTTGTCCATTTAATAATATTCTCGTTACAAGCCTTATTAAAGGCTGTAAATGATATTAAATTTATTGGCAAAGCAGTCAAAGAGATAGAAGTAACGCACTCAGGTGTTGTATAGATTATCCCTGTATTGGCATTAACTGCTCCAGCGGTAGAAAGCTGTCGGCCTCCTAAAAAAAATGAGGCTCCAGAGTTACAAGCTCCACCATGAGAAAGAAATGTACCTTTTAAATGTGAGCCTGCTCCAATGTTGATGGCACCAGTGGAAACTCCGGCTCCACCAATCCAAAAAACATTACAACGCCTTGCTCCACTATCTAAAATTATTTTCGATTGTGCCCCTACTGTAAATGCCCCAGCAAACTTAAAAACAAATATTGCATTTGAATTATTTTGAGCGTTTAAGGTGATTGTTCCTCCCAAGGAACCTGCTGCTGCAACATAATACACTCCAGCAGTAACCGTTTCTCCAGATCCAAAAGCGGCAGCGTGTGTAGTCACTGTATTTGAAAGCGCCATAAGCTTACTATACGCACTATCTACTGCAATTACAGCTTGCGCTGTAAGCGAATTTGCGTTATTAAAAGATCCGATAACCAGTGAATCCCCAAAACCACTTATTGCTCCAAAATTTGTGCCGATATTTCCCATAACGCCCGATATACTTGTATTTCCAGTAGCACCAGCACTAGTAAAAAGTGCAAAGTCTGAAAGTACACCTAAAACATCAACTGCTGGGGCTGGATTGCAACTCGATTCACAAAATATTGGATTGGTGCAATCGTTAAGAGGAAGACTTGCAACAGAATTAGCTCCATTAGTTATTGCCCCTGCAAGGGTAAGCATTCTTCCGTCAAGAACAACATCTGCGCCAAGACCAACAGCTCCAAATTTTGAAAACAGAGTTCCTTTCATAATCGCATTTGCCGCAACAGAAATAGCACCATCAGCAATCCAAAACACATTACTGGATTTTGTTCCATTAATTAGTTTCACCTCTGCACCCGCTCCAACTGTAAATGCTCCATAAAATTTAATTATAAAGAAAGCATTAGAATCTCCGGCTCCATCAAGTGTAATTTCTCCTCCTAATGATCCAGCGCTACCCGTGTAATAAACTCCTGGGGCGATAGTTTCGGAAGAACCAAAAGCGGCAGCATGGGTGCCAGGATAATCAACAAAAAGATCGTTAAGGTGAATGTATACTCTTAATAAATCGAACCTGCATTGCTTGGTTTCAGCAGTAGCGTTATAAGCACTGTCAGAATAAGATGTACCAAATCCACTAATTATTCCATCATGTGTTCCAACATCGCCACTTACCGAAGCTCCAACTCCATTTGAAATTGCCCCTGCTCCAGTATATGCTTCAAAGGAAGTTAGTATGCCAAGACTGAGTGTGCTGTTGGGTTGCTGACTAAAACTTATTTTTGGCATTGCCAAAAATATAAGACTTGTTATTAGGATAGATATTATTTTCATTTTAAAATTTTTGGTTTTCATTTTGGTTTTTTTTAGTTTAAAGTAAGGATGCCTCCGTTAGATGGGCCTATGATTACGTTACCATCGGTATTAGCTGCAATAGTGCCGCTGCCAGAAGAAGGGCTGCCAGTAGA
>JBDNFC010000095.1:0-86355 GCA_041690035.1 Bacteroidia bacterium
GCGTTAATGCCGCTAGACAGCGTGGGCATGTTTATAAAAACCAATGGCCACTTGCCTGGTTTTAAAACCGACAGCATCCTAATAAATGAAGGCATAGACATAAGTGAAACCCAAGCCCTGCAACAACAAAAAATAGAAGAGTTAACGCTTTATACCATCCAGCAAAAAAACTTGTTAAAAGCGCAAGCGGCTGCACTTGCCACCCAAGCTTCCGCTATTGCATCCCAAGCCAAAAAACAAGCTGAGTTAGAAATTTTAGTGCAACGATTTTTGGCAAAATAAAATAAAACATTTAATTTTACCGCTATGAAAAATAAATTACTACTTATGGCACTCTTGCTGATTTTGGGCTTATCTGCCTGCAAAAAACAAATTGAGGAATTTACTTTTAAAGGTCAGTTTATTAATGGAACAACCATGAATCCAACCGGGATAAACTCAAACTTAACAATTACAGCACAAGACAGAAATGGTAAATTTCTGCATGAAATTAGAAAATTCAAATCTGATGGACAAGGTAAGTTTGAATTTAAATATAAACGGCAAAAGGGAAATTCTATTACACTTGAACTTGGTTTTGGAGGTAAGATTGACAACCTGCCAATAAATCAAAACTTTGAAAAAGATCCTTGGTATTTTTCAGATAAAGGCACTTTGGAATTAACTTTGTCAACTGATAATCTTTTGAGTGACAACAATGACACTTTTTATCTTTATCAATTTATAAACAATAAGCAAATTATTGATACCTTTACATCTATTCCTAAAACTCATATTGTAAATTTTAGATATGATCCAGGTGAATTTGGATTTTATTATGGTCGAAATAGCACTGGATTTGTGTATGACAACTTAAACAAGTATGTTATTAAGGCAAAACAAATAGGAGGTAAAATAGGAGGAGACCCCATTGTTAATAAGGCAACTATCAATTATTAGGAATATGAAAAATTTAATATACATTAAACTAGCCATTTTTTTTGCAGCCTTAAAGAATGAATGAAAAAATGACCTTAATAGCTATAAACCGAATGGATAATTTTTCGCATGAAATAGGGAATTTTACTACCGATAATAAGGGAAAGTTTGAATTTAAATATAAAAGGCAAAAAGGTAATTCTATAACATTAGAAGATGGGTTTACAGGTAGAGTTAGAAATTTACCGATTAATCAAAACTTTGAAAAAAATCCTTGGTATTTTTCAGATAAAGGTAAGTTGAATTTAGAAATTGATTTCACAAATATTTCTTTAAGTCAGAACGATACAATTTTTATAGGATATATGAAATTAGACAATTCTGGAAATGCTGAAATTAAAGGATTCCTAATTGATTCAATAATATTAAATATTAGTTTAGATTTATATCCAGCAGAACAAAATGTTTTATTTGGAATAGGTTCCCAGAATATTGAAATAAATAATGGGTTAATTTCTAAATCTCAACAAAGGCACAAGGTTAAGGTAACAGGCGATCCGGTAATCGATATATTTAAAATTAAGTACTAATGTTATGAATAATATTTTTATTAAAATTTTGACAGAGCAGTCTTTTTTGACTGCTCTGTTGAATTAAACAAGCTTTTTATTTATATTACTTACATGTTTTACTTTCATCACTTTTGGATAAAGCAGTTTAAAATTAATAAATTCAAACAACAAATCTTTGATGACCATAAAAGAAAAGACCAGAACTAAAATAAAATACGAAAAAAATGAAGATATTATAAAAGTAAAAGGCAAACTTTCCCTATTAAATGATACACAAGTGATGGTAGATAACACGATTATTCACATTGACAGCATTATAAAATTGGCAAAATATCCTTTTTAAAACGCTATTTTGGTCATGGTGCAGCCATTCAAGGTGCAGGGTGGTTTAGGAACTTACTTTATGTATAAGTTTTTTACTTTTGACCAAAACCCAGGACTAAGGTGCTGTTTTTAAAGCAATTCTATATGCAATGGCAGGCACAACATTAATAACTATTGGACCACCTTTAACCTTTGCAGGTGAGTATATTGCTCATGGCAGCATGCGAAAAGTAAAGAAAAAGAATAGAAAATTAGTAATACCATGACAAAAGACAACGCACCAAAAAGCACATTGCATATTTTTCCAACACAAAATCCATTTAAAAATACGCAAAAATTAGGAAACCCCATTCATTTCTACTTCACCTTTTACTTGAATTTTGTACGTGTATTAATGCAAATTCTGCTTTTTAAAATGCCTTTCTAAAAAATATTTTGGAGAGGCATTTTATTTATGAGCACTTTACAGTTTAGCAAGGCATGCTATGAAGTTTGGATAGATACATCTAAAACAGACTTAAAGAATCAGCACCTCTGCAAACAAGGTGATATAGGTTTTATGCAAACCTTGCTATAAAAAAAATACCATAATTTGAAGAAATATATTAGGTTTGCAAATCAATTTTTTAATTTATAAATGAATCGACATAAATATGTACTCAAATTTATTTTCCTTGCAACTTTGCTAATAATCTCACAAAAAAAAGCAAGTGCACAAACAGGTTGGAGAATAGGAGCAGATGCAGGAGGGTTGATTTCTAGAACTTTTGTTAATGATACTACAAACGACAATTACAAAAAAAAATATTACGCAGGTTATAGAACAGGTTTAAATCTTTCTTGGGGCAAGAGTGAGATGAATGGCTTTAGCCTTGCTTTTCACTATGTTGATAAAGGAATTAGGTATCAATTACTAACCAATGACAGCCTAAATACTATAGGACAAGTAAGGATGGGATCTAAATTTTTAGAAATTCCATTTTGCATGTATTTTAAGCAAGATTTAGGAATAAGTGGTTTTGTAAGAGAAAATTTTGGCTTAGGGGGGGCTTTTCAACTTACAAAATATGATAGCTTAAGAACAAAAAGCAAGGTTGGTGATTTTGAAGGCGTAAACACAAGGTCTACACAATTTAATGCTTTTTTTAGATTAGGAATAGAGGTGGGCAATAGATTTGCTAATGGAGACTTATTGACTTTTGGAGTGCATTATCAGCAAGGATTTGGCACCGTTTCCACCCAAAACTTTAACAGCCCTGCAAAAAATATAAATTATTTTAACACGCGTTTTAACGGTTCATACATAGGAGTGAACCTAGGTTATCATTTTAATTTAACCAATATTGGCGCAAGAGAAGAATTTTTTACAAAAAATATCAATAAAACAATTTTATATTAAAGTAATATTTGTTTATTTTCGCGCCCTTTTAAAAGTAAAACACTTTTAAATAAAAAGGACGAATTAGTAAACAAACAAAATATACAACATAAAAAAACATGAAAAATAAAAAAATAGTACTATTTATAACAGGCCTTTTGGTGCTGGTATTTATCTTTCAACTTTCATTTACCTATTTTGCAAACAAAACAGAAAAACGCGCCAAGAGGCTTTTTCCAAACAATAGAGTTGAGTATATGAAATATATGGACTCCATTTCAAACAAAGAGGTGTATAATCTTGGCTTGGTAAAGTTTACCTATTCAGAATGTAAAGAAAAAGAATTGGGTTTAGGCCTTGATTTAAGGGGTGGAATGAATGTAATTTTAGAAGTTTCTAAGCCCAATGTGTTAAAAACAATTGCGGGCAGCTATAACATTAAACAAGCAAACTTTGAAACCGCGCTAAATCAAGCTAATCTAGCCACCAAAAATAATGGAGGCGATTATGTGGATAATTTTGTTTCATCCTACAAGAAACTAGAGCCTACAAAACCTTTGAGTGGTCTGTTTTCTAATTTAGAAAATAAAGATGAAGTAAACAATACCACTTCTGATGCAGATGTTATAAAATACTTAAAAAAAGAAATTGATCAAGGCATAGATCGTGCATATCAGGTATTAGAAACTAGGCTAAATCAAAGTTCTATTGCACAAACTACTTTACAAAAATTAGATGGGGGCAGAATATCCGTTGAATTGCCAGGAGCAGAAAATCCAGAAAGGATTCGAAAACTTTTACAAAGATCTGCAGAATTAGAATTTTGGGAGATGTATGAAAATAATAAGGCCAATAATTTTCAGGCATATCAAATATTAGTTGCATTAGATTCTAACCTATCTAAAACTGCTAAATATGGCAAAAAACTTGACGTTAAAAAAGACAGTGCAAAAAGCGTTGCAGAATCAACTACATCTCTTGCAGAATTAGGTACAGATTTGAATGCAAAAACAGACACTATAAAAAAAGAAATTGCAAAAAATGATTCTACACTAAAAGATAGCGGTTCGATTGCTGATGATAAAAACAGAAGGTTTCCATTATTTGAAATGTTTAGCCTAAACTTATTAAGAGGCAACGAGGTAGCACCCGGGCCAATGCTAGGGTATTTACCTAAATTCAAATTGAATGAGTTTAAAGAAATGGTAAATAGTCCAGAAGCCAAAAATGTACTGCCAAATGATTTAAGGTTTGCTTTTAGCCCTAAAGCAGACGAAGGATTTTACTTAGTTTATGCCCTAAAAGGTACTAAAACGGGAGAACCTCAAATGAGTGGCGATATGATTAAAAATGCACAAGCAGACAATGACCCTCAAGAAGGAATTGTGGTAAATATGACCATGAAACCAGACGCTGCAAGAGAATGGGCATTGCTAACTAAAAATAATGCAAGTAATGAAGAAAATAAGCAATATGTAGCCGTTGTATTAGACTCTAGCGTTTATTCTGCACCAGGAGTATCAGATGAAATTAATGGCGGCAGTACAAGAATATCAGGTGGTTTTGATATAAAAGAAGCTCAAGATTTAGCAAATGTACTTCGTGCAGGAAAATTACCAGTACCAGTGCAAATAATTGGAGAAGATATTATAGGCCCAACATTGGGTCAAGAGTCTATAAATAAAGGAACATTAGCACTTTTATTTGGATTTCTGGCCCTTATTGCTTTTATGATTGCTTATTACAGCAATTCAGGTTTAATCGCCAATTTAGCAGTAATCATTAACGTGTTTTTTATCATGGGTACACTAGGTAGCATGGGGGTATCGCTTACACTACCCGGAATTGCAGGTATATTGCTAACTATTGGTATGGCAGTAGATGCCAACGTACTTATTTATGAACGTATAAAGGAGGAGCTATTGAGCGGAAAATCACTAAAAACATCCATTCAATTAGGTTACAAGGCATCATTTTCTGCTATTATAGATTCAAATATAACCACGCTTATTTCGGGCATAATACTTACTTTTTCTGGCACAGGTCCTGTATATGGTTTTGCAGTAATCTTGATTATCGGTATTTTTAGTTCTCTCTTTACAGCCTTGTTAATCTCTCGTTTAATAATAGAAAATAGAGAAGAAAAAGGCAAATCTATAAAATTTGAAACAGCCCTCTCTAAAAACATTTTTAGAAATCCTAATTTTAAATTTGTAGAAAGTAGAAAAAAGTATTACATTATTTCAGGTATTATTATTCTAATTAGTTTAGGTGGTCTTATAACAAAAGGTATTCCTATGGGCCTAGATTTTAAAGGAGGATATTCTTATTTTGTTCAATTTAAACCAGATCAAAAAGTAAGTGTAAATGATATAAAATCAAGGTTAGATAAAACATTAACAAACAGTGGCACAGAAGTAAAAACAATTGGTACAGAAAATATGTATAGGGTAATGACCACCTATAAAATTGATGATGTAAACGAAGATGCTCCGCAAATTGTGGAGGATGCTGTAATAAGTGCCCTAAAAGATTTAGGAGTTACAGCAAGCAGTATTATTGGAAGCTCTAAAGTAGGACCAACAATGGCAAGCTCTACTAGAAACAAATCTTATATAGTTACTATTATAGCCATTTTAGCAATGTTTAGCTACATCGTGTTTAGGTTTAGAAATTTAAGTTTTGGAATTGGTGCCACGGTAGCATTGCTTCATGATGTTACAATAATATTTGGTATTTATGCCTTATTGAATGGCATATTGCCTTTTTCTTTAGAATTAGACCAAACTTTTATGGCAGCTTTGCTAACCATTATTGGATATTCTATAAATGACACAGTAATTGTATTTGACAGAATTAGAGAAAGCTTGGCAGATTCTCAAGGTACAAAAAAACCAATAGAAGAGACCATAAACAATGCGGTTAATCAAACTTTAAGCAGAACTATCGTAACATCAGGTACGACAATGCTTACCGTTTTATTATTGTTTATTTTTGGCGGCCCTGCATTAAAAGGTTTTTCATTCTCAATCATTATAGGTATACTCGTAGGCACATACTCATCTATCTGCATTGCTACCCCTATGGTAGTAGATTTTATGAAAAAAAAACTTGTAAAAAAATAGATGCTTCTCAATAATTTATATAAAAAAAACGGCTTTCAAAAAAAGCCGTTTTTTTTATCCCCAATAATATTTAATTTAACAAATAACCATTAAGTTTGCCCTAATATGCATATAGCAATAGCCGGAAATATAGGTTCAGGAAAAACAACATTAGCTACCATGCTTGCAAAGCATTATGGTTGGGAGTTACAATTAGAAGATATGGAAGATAATCCATACATATCAGATTTTTATGATGATATGCAACGTTGGTCTTTTAACCTACAAGTATTTTTTCTGCACAAGAGATTCTCGGCAATAAAAAAATTAAGAGATGAAAAAATCACTGTAGTGCAAGATAGAAGTATCTATGAAGATGCACAAATATTTGCGCCAAATTTACACGCTATGGGATTAATGAGCACTAGAGATTTTGACAATTATATGTCACTTTTTAACACATTAGATGCATTTTTAAACCAACCAGATTTAATGATTTACCTGCGTGGCAGTATCCCAAAACTTGTAGATCAAATTCAAAAACGAGGCAGAGATTATGAAGATAGCATTAGATTAGATTATCTAAAACGGCTAAATGAAAGATACGAAGCATGGGCAGGAGCGTATAAAGAAAAAGGAGGCAAAATTATCTACTTTAATATAGACGACCTAGATTTTGCAAACAATAAAGAAGATGCCTCTAAAGTAATTGAAACTATACAAGCAGAAATCAATGGCTTGTTTTAATATTTTATTCGGCATGACAACAGACATTGGTTTTTGGTACTAAAAAAATGTAAAATAATCTATAGCAATTTCATCAACTAATTGGTATTATAAAAAAATCCGTCTTAAAAAGACGGATTTTTTTTCGGTTGTGACCCCGACAGGATTCAAACCTGTAACCCTCAGAGCCGAAATCTGATATTCTATTCAATTGAACTACGGGGCCTTTTAGAAAGCCTACAAATATAATTTATTTATTTATTATAAGTCCAAATGTTTCATATTAATTGCCAAAAAATAACACCTGCCTGCAAATGGCAATGTCTATTTAAAAACTATTTTCAAGTTTAACCCAGATTAATCATTAAAAATTCTACTTTCAGCCAAAACTATTTCAAACTCAAGTGCGTTCTCTATTTTCATATTCATAATAGAACTACTATTCTTGCTTATTAAAATCTTATGAGCCAAAATGTATGTATTGCATTTTTTACTAAAATTGGGAACTATAAGGCGCAATCTGAATTTAATCTAATTCTGAGAAATGCAGCACACATCATTAGTAAAATTAGCAAAAAAAAATTTACCTAAAAAAGGAATAATCATTAATATTGCCTATCTTTTATCTTTAAATATATGAAAATCAAAAAAGGGTATATCCAAATTGTAAGTCCTATATTAATAAACTTTTTAAGTTTTAATGATAAAAAAATTGCCGCAATGGCATTTTGGCCATTCATTTTTTATCGTCATTTAGGTTATAAAAATTTTTCTGTTTTAGAAAATCACGAAAAGATACACCACAAACAGCAATTAGAATTGCTTATTTTGCCATTTCACCTGCTTTATTTAACTCATTTTATAGTTGGTTTAATTATATTCAAGAATTTTAAAAAAGCATATTTTAATGTAGTTTTTGAAAAAGAGGCCTATCAAAATGAGCAAAACCTTTGTTACTTGCAAAACAGAAAATCTTATCAATGGTTAAGGTATGTATTCAATGTTAAATAATGGTACAATAATTGTATTTTTGCAAAGCAATATGATAAATCTAGCAAAACACAAAATTTTATTATTCTCTGGCATGGCTTTTATTTTTAGCGGTTGTGATGTATTAAATCATGTGACATCTGTTGCCACAAGTATAATACCATCAGAAGGAGAGGTAGCAAATGGACTAAAAGAAGCCTTAATAAAAGGTGTTTCTTCGGGCACTTCAAGCTTGAGCCAAAGAAATGCATTTTTTGCCGATGCAGCAAAAAAAATTCTCTTACCACCCGAAGTACAAAATTTAGAATCAAAAATTAGAGGCAATGTTATTCTGAATGCCTTAATTGGCAATACATTAGACAAATGTGTAAAAGCAATGAACGAAGGTGCAGAAAATGCCATGACAAAGGCTTTACCAATTTTTAAAAACGCTGTTACCGGAATGTCTATAACAGATGCAATGGGCATATTAAGAGGTGGCCAAGGCTCAGCAACTAATTTTTTAGAAAAAAGTACAACTACTGCATTGCATTCGGCATTTAAACCCGAAATTTCTTCTGCCTTAAATGCTGTTCAAATTACAGAATATTGGAATCCTATAGTTTCTAATATCAATAATTATAAAACTTTATTAGGACTTAAAGAAAACATCAATCCAGACCTCAATCAATATGTAACAGAAAAAGCAAGTTTTGCGCTTTTCAATGAAATTCGTATACAAGAAAATGCAATAAGAAATAACCCGATAGAGCGTTCTACAGCTTTGCTAAAAAAAGTATTTGATTATGCAGATACTCAAAAATAACCCATTATATTTTGAACCGTCAAACTAGAAAAGAATTTTTGAAAATCACCGGTCTAATGGCTGGCGGTTTTTTATTTAACAAAAAAACACATGCAGCAAAACTTAAAAAAGATATTGCATCAGCCTTTAGCATTAGACCAAACTTAAATTATTTTAATAATGGCACTCTAGGCCCCAGCCCAATAGCGGTGCAAGATGCCATTATTGAAAGAATTAAATATGTCGATAGCACACTAAGCTACAGTGGCTTAGAGGCAGAAGCATTGCAAAGTATTGCAGCATTTGTAGGCGTTAAACCTACAGAAATAGCCTTTACCCACAATGTCACTGAAGGCATAAACATTGCAGCATGGGGCATATCTTTAGAAAAAGGTGACGAAATATTAATGACTAAACATGAGCATGCAGGCGGAGCATTGCCATGGCTAAACAGGCAAAAAATTGAAGGCATACAAGTAAAAACTTTTGATATTAGCACCACCGTAACAGAAACCTTAACAAATCTAAAAGAAAGCGTTACAAAAAAAACGAAAGTTATTGCAATACCTCACATCCTATGCACTATTGGTCAAGTTTTGCCAATAAAAGAGATTGCCGAATTTGCTAGAACAAAAAATATTATTACTGTAATAGATGGTGCACATCCTGTGGGTATGATGCCATTAAATATTAAGGATATTGGTTGTGATGTTTATGTATCTTGCTGTCATAAATGGCTTTGTGGACCAAAAGGCATGGGTCTGCTTTATGTAAATCAAGATTTTAGACAAAAACTAACTCCAAAATTTATTGGTGCACTAAGCGCAGACTGGGATGCAAGCGGAGAAAATAAAGGATTAAAAGAGTATGTGGATGATGCGCATCAATATTTCTATGGAACCACAAATAGTGCTAATTATGCAGGATTGATAGCTGCTATAGATTATCAAAATAAAATTGGTAAGCAACAAATTTTTGAAATTGGAAATAAATTAGCACAAAGCTTTAAAAGCTTTTTACTTGAAAATAATAAATACTTTTCACTCTTAACACCAATGGAAGCAGCATCTTCAGCAAATATTGTTACATTTAGGTTTAAAGATAAGAGCCTAGACCTTGCCAATTATCTAAGAATAAATAATTGCGTTGTTAGGTATGTTGCAGAAAGCAATTTAGATTGTGCTAGGGCATCTTTTCATCTTTATAATAATGAAAAGCAATTGGCAACATTACAAACCAAAATAATGGAGTTTGTTAAAAGCAACTAACTATTGTCATGGTATTTAAGGATTTTTATTCATTCATGCTTCTTTGGCAAAATCAGTCTTTTAATTTTGAGATAAGTACATCTGGTAGCACCGGCATAGCGAAAACCATTAAATTAGACAGAAAAAAAATAGCCATTTCTGCACAACAATCTAGAAAAACTTTTCCAAATATTAGCACTTATAAAACACTGTGCTGTTTACCAACAGACAGGATTGGTGGTTTTATGCAATTGTCAAGAGCAGCATTATGGCAAGTTGATTGTGACATTATTAAGCCGTCAGCAAACCCTATGAAAGCAATAGCAATCCATCATGATTATAAAAACTGTTCACTCTCTCCAAATCAATTGGTGAACATATTTAAAGACGATGAAAGTGTTAAAAAACTGCTAAGGTTCGAACTAATTCTTATCGGTGGCGCAGCCGTTACATTTAAAATTTCTACAATAAATAAAAGACTATTTAAAGAGCGTATGTATTTCACATTCGGCATGACAGAAACTTACAGCCATATTGCTATTAAAAAGATTGAGGAAGAAATTTTTGAAGCGTTAGAAGGAATTGAAATACAAAAAAACCCTAACAACTGCTTGGAAATAAGAGGAGATATTACAGAAAATACTTGGCTTAAAACAAATGATATCATTGAGTTTATTGCACCAAATAAATTTATGGTTTTGGGGAGATTAGATAATATTATCAACAGTGGTGGAATAAAATTTAATGCAGAAAGTTTAGAAAAAATTATTACAACACAAATAAATTGCCCTTTTTATATAGGCAAAACACATGATGAAAATTTGGGCGAAATCATTACGCTATTTATTAATAAAAATACTGCCATAAATTTGACAAATTTAAATATTATATTAGAACAATCCTTTGGTAAATTTGCAAAAATTAAACGCGTAATAGAAACAGCTATTAACTTTAACCCTTTTACAGGAAAAATAACGCGTATGAGCTAAAAATAGTTAGAAAAAACATGACTAAAAGAAAACTACAACAGTTTAGAGAATTTTCTACTTTTAATAATACTTTTGAATTTAGTGAAGAAAACAAAGGCAATTGGTCAAATATATTTGGCAATAATAACCCCATTGTTTTAGAGCTTGCGTGTGGATATGGGCACTATGCAACAGAACTTGGCAAATTAAACCCAAATATAAACTATATAGGCATAGACAGAAAAGCAAATAGAATGTGGCATGGTGCCAAAGAGTCCGAAGAATTAGGGTTAAACAATGTACTGTTTTTACGGACACCAATAGATAATTTATTGGCCTATTTTGCAAAAGATGAAGTGGAATCAATTTGGATTACTTTTCCCGATCCACAGCCAAAAGATAAGTCTGCAAAAAACAGACTAATACACCCTAGATTCTTGGCCATTTATAAACAAATTATAAAAGGTGATGGTCTAGTTCACTTAAAAACAGACAGTGATCTACTCTACATTTTCTGCCAAAAGGTGGTGAAAGATTGTGAAATAAAATGTTTGGCAAACTTGCAAGATATATATGCCACAATAAATTATCCAGATTTCTTAAATATAAAAACTTATTATGAAAAAATATGGCTAAAACAAGGCAAAACAATTAAATATTTAGCTTTTGAGCTAAAAAATGCAAAGTTTGATTGGATTAGTGATATGCGAAAGTATTATTAATTTTGACCTTTTTTAAATTTGCACATTATCAAGAAAACCAATGGCAAATCAGTCATGGAATCTGCCAATTTGACAAATAAAATAACAGTTTCTGACAATATTTACATTAAATTACGAAAATCATGAAATGGCATAGGTATTGAAAGAACTGCTTATAACATTTAATTTAAAAAAACACTATGAATATTAAACCATTAGCAGACAGAGTTTTGGTAGAACCATCTGCAGCAGAGCAAAAAACAGCAGGCGGAATTTACATTCCAGATACAGCAAAAGAAAAACCACAACAAGGCACAATTATAGCAGTTGGCAATGGTAAAATAGACGAACCATTAACAGTTAAAAAAGGTGATACAATTCTTTATGGCAAATATGCTGGAACAGAAATTACTGTGGAAGGAAAAGATTATCTAATTATGAGAGAGTCAGATATTTTCGCAATTCTTTAATTTAAACAACAAATTTTCAATTTAAAAAAAATAAAATAAAATTATGGCAAAATCAATTCATTTTAATATAGATGCCAGAGATGGCTTAAAAAAAGGTGTAGACATCTTAGCAAATGCAGTAAAAGTAACATTAGGGCCTAAAGGAAGAAATGTAGTAATAGATAAAAAATTTGGATCACCAACCATTACTAAAGATGGTGTTACTGTAGCAAAAGAAATAGAACTAGAAGACCCAATTCAAAATATGGGTGCCCAAATGTTAAAAGAAGTGGCATCTAAAACGGCAGATTTAGCTGGTGACGGCACCACTACAGCAACAGTACTTGCACAAGCCATTGTTAATGGAGGACTAAAAAACGTAGCGGCAGGAGCAAATCCAATGGATTTAAAACGAGGGATAGACAAAGCAGTTGCGGCTTCAGTAGCCTCATTCAAAAAATTATCGAAAGAAATAGGTGATGATAATAATAAAATTCAACAAGTAGCCTCAATTTCTGCCAATAATGATAACACCATAGGTTCTTTAATAGCACAAGCTATGAAAAAAGTGGGCAAAGATGGTGTAATAACTGTTGAAGAAGCTAAAGGAACAGATACTACGGTAGAAATAGTAGAAGGAATGCAGTTTGATAGAGGATATCTTTCTCCATACTTTGTTACCAATACAGAAAAAATGCAAGCAGAATTAGAAAATGCTTTTGTATTAATCTATGACAAAAAAATTAGTAGCATGAAAGACCTGTTGCCGATATTAGAAAAAACTAATCAAACTGGCAAACCACTTCTTCTTATCTCTGAAGAGGTAGAGGGAGAGGCATTAGCCACATTGGTAGTAAATAAGATTAGGGGTGCATTAAGAGTAGCCGCGGTTAAAGCTCCTGGATTTGGCGATAGAAGAAAAGAAATGTTGCAAGATTTAGCCATAGTAACAGGAGGCACAGTAATTAGTGAAGAACAAGGACGTAAGCTAGAAGATTGTACTATTGAAGACTTGGGAACAGCAGAAAAGATAACTATCGATAAAGAAAATACAACTATTGTAAACGGAGGTGGTGATAAATCAGAAATAGAAGCTAGAATTAAACAAATCAAAGCGCAAATAGAATCTACAACAAGTGATTACGATAAAGAAAAATTGCAAGAGAGATTGGCAAAACTAGCTGGTGGAGTTGCAGTATTATATATTGGAGCAGCAAGTGAAGTAGAAATGAAAGAGAAAAAAGACAGGGTTGATGACGCATTGCATGCAACAAGAGCTGCGGTAGAAGAGGGAATTGTACCAGGTGGTGGTGTTTCATTCATCAGAGCGATTGAGGCTTTAGAAAAACTAAAAGGAGAAAATGATGATGAAACTACAGGTATAGCCATTATCAGAAGAGCATTAGAAGAGCCCTTGCGTCAGATTGTTGCAAATGCAGGTGGCGAAGGCAGTATAGTTGTTCAGAGAGTAAAAGAAGGAAAAGAAGATTTTGGATACAATGCAAGAACCGAAGTTTTTGAAAACCTAATAGCAGCTGGTGTAATAGACCCAACGAAGGTTGCAAGAGTAGCGCTAGAAAATGCAGCTTCTGTAGCAGCGATGATTCTAACAACAGAGTGCTTATTAGTAGACATAAAAGAAAAAGAAACGCCACATAGTCACGGTGGTGGAGATATGGGCATGGGCGGAATGATGTAATTTCATTCGAACTTAAGCGTAAAAAAAATCGGTTTCAAAAAAACCGATTTTTTTTATGCATAAAAACTAAGAAGATATAATTACATAACAGTATCAATAAAAATATCAATTAGAATACAAATTACTTTGTTTAAAAATGGTCAATAAATTAGTGATAATTGATGCATTAAATTAATAAAAAAAAACGAATTTTGCATCATGAATACGTCTAATAATTTATTTGCACTCAAAGCCTTATCACCAATTGATGGCAGGTATAGTAACCAAACCCAAGAACTTATTGCATATTTTAGTGAATTTGGGTTAATCAAGTATAGGGTAATTATGGAAATAGAATATTTACTATCTATTTCTGAATTGACTCCATTAAATATAAAACTAACAAATGAACAGAAAGAAAAAATCAATGCCATAATAATTAATTTTGATGAGAAGGATGCAACAGAAATAAAAAATATAGAAAAAACAACCAATCACGATGTAAAAGCAGTAGAATATTTTTTAAAAGAAAAACTAATAAATGTGTTAACAACCAATCAATTAGAATTTATACATTTTGGTTTAACATCGCAAGATATAAACAATACCGCAATACCACTTTCCATTAAACATGCGCTAGAAAAAGTTATAATCCCCACTATTAATAATTTGATAACTCAATTAATCAAGCAATCTGCAGACTGGCAATATATTAGTATGCTTGCCCGCACACATGGACAGCCCGCCTCTCCCACTACCTTAGGAAAAGAAATATATGTATTTGTAGAGAGACTTATTAAGCAAAAAGAAATATTAGAAAATATAGCGATAGAAGGAAAATTTGGCGGAGCTACAGGAAATTTCAATGCACATCTTGTTGCTTTTCCAGCTATAAATTGGATAGAATTTGCAAATGAATTTCTCTTGAATATGGGAATAAAAAGACAGCAAACCACTACACAAATAGAGCATTATGATCAATTAGCTAATATATTTGACACTATGGCAAGAATAAATACTATTTTAATAGATTATTGCAAAGATATATGGTCATATATTAGTTTTGATTATTTTAAACAAAAATTAAAAGAAGGAGAAATAGGATCAAGCGCCATGCCACATAAAGTAAATCCTATTGACTTTGAAAATGCCGAAGGTAATTTAGGCATAGCAAATGCATTATTTAATTTTCTTTCTGGCAAATTACCAATAAGCAGATTACAGAGAGATTTAACAGACAGCACTGTGCTTAGAAATGTAAGTATTCCATTTGGGCATACATTGATTGCACTAAAATCTATTACCAAAGGAAATGAAAAACTTATTATAAATATCCAAAGTATTGAAGAAGATTTAGACAAAAACTGGGCAGTAGTGGCAGAAGCTATTCAAACAATATTGCGCACAATAGGTTATCCTAAGCCTTATGAGGCATTAAAAAACTTAACAAGAACACATAGTGCAATTACCAAAGAAACTATCTATGAATTTATAAATACACTGACCATAGATGACGATATTAAGCACAGATTGCATCAAATAACGCCAAGTAATTATATTGGTTATCAAATAGAAAACTATAAAAAGTAGGTATCAAAACATAAGTAAAACAAAAATATTAAAAGTTAAACAAATATTAAAAAAAACCTTTTTTGTTTAATCAAATTGTTGTATCATTCTACCACGGTTTGAGAAAGCAATTTACATTTATATTTATTACAACACTATTTCTTGCGAGCTGCGCAAAGAAAGAAGTTATTGCACCCTCAAAAAAATTTCTAAATACTCAAAATAATATCGAGTATTTAGAAATAAATAATCAACAGTACCAAAAAATTGCAGACATCTATGCTGCTAATCACGCCAAAGATACAAATGGACTAGAAGAAATTAGCTCTTCATTTGATATTAAGATTTCAGAAAAAAGAGGAGCTTTGGTTTTTAAATTCTTAAATATAAACCAGAATCTAATTAAAGGAAAATATTATTTAAGTTCCATAGGATTTAATATTGCTCAATTAAGTTTTTTTGATGAAAACGGAGTAGAATGGTCTACACAATATGGCCATCAAAAAGGCAGTGTCATAGAAATTTTAGATGTAAAAATACTTTCAAATGAGCCCTATTTGAGACAATTATCAGTAAAAGTTTTTTGTCAGTTATACAATAAGTTTGGCGTTTCCATGCCATTAAACGTTTTGACCGCTATAAAATACTAAATTCTTTTTAACGATTATTCTTTTCGTTGATGTAACTTTGCACATGCCTTTCTTTCTTTTGGTCATAAATATCATTAATGGTAATCATAATAGCAGTTTCTTCTACATTACCAAAAGTTTGATTCAAAGCGGTACCAAAAGTTTTCATAGTTGGCGATAAATTCATATACGTATTCATCAAAGGAGGGATATTTTCTCCCAAATTGCGGACTTGTTGATTTAAAAGTTTATAACCATCAGTATAGTCTAGCCCTTCAAATAGAGGTTCTATTTCGCTTTTTGGTGTTTGCATTTGCAAAGGATTAATAGGTCGCAATAAATTTTCATAATCAGGGAAATAATTCTTTAAAAAATATAAAATATAGTCTCTAGCCTTCGCATTAAATGTTTGATACATCGTTACTTTTCCAAAAAAGAACTTAATATGTGGATTCTCGACCATGATAGCTCCTAATCCATCCCAAATATTATCTAAAGCAAAAATTCCCTTTCTTGGATTAATGGCTGGCTGAAAAGCTGGTTGAACCCAACTGCGGCCTAGTTCAATAGTTCGAGGTAGAAAATTTCTAATAAATGCCCCAGAAAAATAAAAATAATCAGAAGTAGATAAGGCCACTTTTGTTCTTGCTTCATCTATTACCTTATTACAATCTATAAAGCGATATCCTCCAATAATCTCTTTATCCTCGGGACTATAAACTACTAATTGATCGTAACAATTTGCAGAAGTGTCATAATCGTCAATATCGATAGATTTACCAGTTCCACCGCCAGAATGTCTAAAGCTTAACTCCCTTAGCCTGCCTATCTCATGCATAGCTTTTGGTGCATTATGAGCATTAAAAATAAAAATCTGGTTGTTGGCCTTATTTGTATTTCGAATAAAAAAAGGTGTTAATTCTTTTTCTAATTCATGCTTATCTATTGCTTTTGCTATCGCTTCCATAAATTACGGTGCTAAGTTATACAATTCTTTTCGTATTAATTCACAAATTTCTTTGTCTTTTAAATTCTTTGGAAATTTTTCAATATCTATTGGTTTGCCAACCTCATAGTGAATGGCTTTTCCTCTATATCCATACATTTCATCCGCCAAATATAACATTTCGATATTGGCTTTTAAGCCAAGAAACTTTCTGAAATTGCTTAATCTATAAAAAAATGGGCTCAGTTGGCCCGAAATATGTACTGGAATAATAGGCCTATTATACTTCTTAGCTTTGGTTACAAAAGTTTTCTGCCAAGGCAAATCTTTCACATCTCCATCAATTTTTCTGCTTACCAGCCCTGCAGGAAATAAAATTAAGAGCTGCTCTTTTGCAAATAATTCCTCTATACTGCGTAAACTTTCTCTTGCATTGGGTCCATGCTTATTAATACCAACAAAAATGGATCGCAACGCTACAATATTTAATAAAATATCATTGACAATATATTTTATATCCTTTCTAATAGGCGCAATTTGAGGAATAAGTGCCATGGCATCCAATCCCCCCAAAGGATGATTACAAATCATAATAGCTCCTCCTTCTTTTGGAATATTTTCTAATCCATTTAAACTAATTTTTACCCTAAAATCTTTAGCTACACTAGTTGTAAACCCCAAGGCATCTTCGCTTCCATGATTTTTTATAAACTCATTAATATCATCTTGATGGATTACTTTTTTTAAATAATTAAAAATAAACTTAGGGAGCAATTTTAATAATCTAGGATTTTTATCATTAAGAATACGGGCTAAATCTATAAAAAGTTTTGGTTCTTTGTCTGGCATGAAAGGATTAATATAAGGGTTCAAACTTACATTAATTTTGTGAGAAAATAAATTTATTTTACTTTTAAAACTCTACCAATATTTAGCGTTGTAGATTCACTGATTTTATTCAACCTACAAATTTGAGATACTGTAGTATTGTATTTCTTAGCTAAGCCATATAGAGTATCTCCTTGCTTTATTTTATGAACCTTTTGTGTGGCTTTTGCAGGCATATTTACTTTTTTTACGGGCACTTTTTTTATTTCCAAAATTGGTTTAACGGCCTCTTCGTCAGCTGCATCATTTTCATCCTCAAGTTTACTTGTATTTTCAGATTCTTCTAATTGGCTTTCAGGATTAAATGCTTTTGATTTTCCGTCACTGTTTATAATCAAATAATGTGTTTTAATAATCCCTTTAGAAAAATTAAAAATCAATTCTGGGTTGATTGCTTTGCCCATAAAATGAACTTCGAAGTGCAGATGAGAGCCAGTAGAATGACCTGTTGTTCCGCCCAAACCAAGTTCTGTTCCATTCTTGATTACATCGCCTGCATTTACAGATAGCTTTGATAAATGCGCATAAAGTGTTTCCAAACCATTTAAGTGCCTTACAAGCACACAAAACCCATATCCTTTGTATTGTCCAGCATATCTAACTATGCCATCCATTACTGAATATACTTGATCTCCAGTTTCTAAATCAATATCTGTGCCTATGTGCATTCTTTTTCCTCTCCATCCAAAATGTGATGTAACTGGATTAAAATTGCAGGGCATGGAATAAGCAAATGAATCTGGAACCAATAAAATTTTTACACTTCCGCTACCAGGATATTTTGCACTTTTATAAACCATTGGCTTCTCCTCATCCCAAGTATTTAAATATTGATGAAAGGAGTAATTAAAATTACTGTCTGAATCTAAAACTTGCACATTATAAAGGTAATATGCCCCGCCTTCACAGGTAATAAGATGATCTTTACTTTTCTCAAAACCTGTGCTATCATTATATGCATTAACAGGTATAAATGCAGTAAAGAACAAAATACTTAAGCAACAAGTAATTAAAAGATTTGGAAGTAAATTTATTTTTTGATTATTAAATTTTGCCATTTGTTTTATAACACAAAAATAATGCCGAAAAACATAATTAATTTAAAATCAATGTTTTACATAATTAGACCGCAATTATTTATTATATTTATGTAAAAAAAAAAGCTGCACTATTTATGGCGCAGCTTTTTTATATTTTAATAAAAATTAATTACTATGAGCCACTTGATCCATTGTTCTTGCCGAATCATTTTTTGTTGCCATTAGTTTTTCATATTCTTCTTTGGAGCCTACAATAATATCTTCCCATTCCCTTAAACCGGTTCCTGCTGGAATAAGATGGCCTACAATAACATTTTCTTTTAACCCTCTCATATAATCAATTTTCCCGTTTATGGCAGCCTCATTCAATACTTTTGTAGTTTCTTGAAAAGATGCTGCTGATAAAAATGATTCTGTACTCAATGATGCTTTTGTAATACCTTGTAAAACAGGCGTCATAGTTGCAGGAACAGCATCGCGCACTTCTGCCAACTCTAAATCTTGACGTTTCAAAACAGAATTTTCCTCTCTCAATTTTCTTAGATTAATAATTTGGCCTGGTTTCAGATTTGCAGAACCTCCAGCAGTTGTAACAACTTTTTGATCATAAATCCAATCATTTTGCTCTAAAAAATCCCAACGCTCAGCGGCTTCACCTTCTAAGAATTTGGTATCTCCTGGATCTTCAATCTGCACTTTCTGCATCATTTGTCTTACAATTACCTCAATATGTTTATCATTTATTTTTACACCTTGCAATCTATATACCTCTTGTATTCCATTCAAGATATACTCTTGCACAGCACTTGGTCCTTGAATTGCAAGAATATCTTTTGGCGTTATTGCTCCATCAGATAATGGATACCCTGCTTTTACATAATCACCATCTTGCACTAAAATATGTTTTGACAATGCTACCAAGTATCGTTTTACCTCGCCATCTTTAGATTCAATAATTATTTCTCTATTGGCTCTTTTGATACCTCCATAAGAAACCACACCATCAATTTCTGCTACTACTGCAGGGTTAGAAGGATTTCTAGCTTCAAATAGCTCTGTTACTCTTGGCAAACCTCCAGTTATATCTCGCACTTTACCACCCATTCTTGGAATTTTTGCTATAATAGAGCCAATTTTTACTTTTCCACCGTTATTAACATTTATATATGCACCTACAGGTAAGTTAAACTCTTTTTCAACCTCTTTGCCTACAATACGGATAATTGGAATTTTAGTTTTATCCTTAGTCTCAATCATGATTTTCTCAGCACGTCCTGTTTGGTCATCAAGTTCTTCCCTATAGTTAATATTTTCAAGCATATCTTCAAAAGTGATTGTGCCCGCTGTATCAGTTAAAATATATGCGTTAAATGGATCCCATTTACAAATCACATCTCCTTTTTTTACTTTATCACCTTCTTCAAAGAACAATTGAGATGCATAAGGCAAATTAGCTGTAAATATTACAGATTTACTTTTAGCATCTACTATTCTTACTTCACCACTTCTGCTGGTAATAATAATGGCTTTACCTCTACTATCTGCTGTAAATTCACCATCGGTATCTGCATCAATTGTTTTTACTTGATCAAAACTTAAAATTCCATCAAACTTTGCTTCCAATTGACTTTCTGAAGCAATACTAGATGCAGCACCACCCGTGTGAAAAGTTCTTAGTGTTAACTGCGTTCCTGGCTCTCCAATACTTTGCGCTGCAATTACTCCAACAGATTCTCCAGATTTAACCATAGTTCCTCTAGCTAGGTTTCTACCATAACATTTAGCACAAACCCCTCTTTTAGTTTCGCAAGTAAGCACAGACCGTATTTCTACCTCTTCTATGCCTGATTCTTGAATATTGTTTGCAATAATTTCGTCTAGCTCCTGTCCTGCATAGGCAATTACATCACCAGTGGTTGGATTTAATACGTCATATAAAGCGGTTCTGCCCAATATTCTTTCATATAAATCTTCTACAATTTCATCATTATCTTTCAAGGCAGTCATAGAAATGCCACGTAAAGTTCCGCAATCTTCGATACTTATTACCACATCTTGGGCCACATCATGAAGTCTTCTTGTTAAATAACCCGCATCTGCAGTTTTCAATGCTGTATCAGCCAAACCTTTTCTCGCACCGTGTGTAGAAATAAAATATTCTAATACACTAAGACCTTCTTTAAAGTTAGATAAAATTGGGTTTTCAATAATTTCTCCTGTTCCACCTTTTAAATTCTTCTGTGGTTTTGCCATTAAGCCCCTCATTCCACCAAGTTGTCTAATTTGTTCCTTAGAACCCCTTGCACCACTGTCCAACATCATATATAATGGATTAAAACCTTGATCATCATTAGCCAATTGCACTAACAAAGTTTCAGAAATTTTACTGTTTACTTTAGTCCAAACATCTATCACCTGATTGTAACGCTCATTATTGGTTATAAATCCTTCGTTATAATTCTCCCAAATTACCTCCACTTCTTTTCTTGCACCTTCTACCAATGTTACTTTATCAAAAGGTACATTAACATAACTCATATTAAATGAAATGCCGCCTTTAAATGCATAGTAAAAACCTAAATCTTTGATATCATCAAGAAATTTTGCTGTTTTTGCAATACCACAATCTTTCACCATTTCTGCTATAATATCTCTAAGAGAGCGTTTGGTTAAAGTTTGATTAACAAAGCCAAACTCTGGTGGCGTAACCTCATTAAAGATTACCCTGCCCACAGAAGTTTCTATTAATTCTGTAACAATCGTATTGTCTTTTTTCCTTATACCTACTTTTACTTTAATTAAGGCATGTAAATCTGCTTTGCCCTCGTTATAAGCAATAATAACTTCTTCTGGAGAATAAAACACAATACCTTCGCCAGTTACTTTTCTTTCAGCAGTAGATTTTCTCTGCTTGGTTATGTAGTATAAACCCAACACCATGTCCTGAGATGGCACCGCAATTGGTGAACCATTTGCTGGATTAAGAATATTATGGGGTGCTAACATAAGTAATTGCGCTTCTAGCACAGCAGCATTGCTTAATGGAACGTGCACAGCCATTTGATCCCCGTCAAAATCGGCATTAAAACCAGTACATGTTAATGGATGTAATCTAATTGCTTTTCCTTCTACTAATTTTGGTTGAAATGCTTGTATACCTAACCTGTGTAATGTTGGTGCTCTATTCAATAATACAGGATGTGCGTATAATATATTTTCTAAAATGTCCCAAATTATTGGATCTTTTTTGTCTACAATTTTCTTAGCAGATTTTACTGTTTTTACAATCCCTCTTTCTATTAATTTTCTAATTATAAAAGGTTTAAAAAGTTCTGCAGCCATACCTTTAGGAATACCACATTCGTTCAGTTTTAATTTTGGACCTACAACTATTACAGAACGACCACTATAATCTACCCTTTTACCAAGTAAATTTTGACGGAATCTTCCTTGTTTTCCTTTAAGCATATCACTTAAAGATTTTAGAGGTCTATTGCCATCAGATTTTACAGCATTTGCTCTCCTGGTATTGTCTAAAAGTGAATCAACAGATTCTTGCAACATTCTTTTCTCATTTCTAAGAATTACATCTGGTGCTTTGATATCCATCAATCTTTTTAATCTATTATTTCTAATAATAACTCTTCTATAAAGATCATTCAAATCTGAGGTCGCAAACCTACCGCCCTCTAAAGGAACTAAAGGCCTTAATTCTGGCGGAATAACTGGCAATATACGCAGTATCATCCATTCTGGTCTATTTTCTCCTCTGCTTTGAGCATCCCTAAAACTTTCAATTACTTTTAGTCTTTTAAGTGCCTCTGCTTTTCTTTGTTGTGAGGTTTCATTTGCGGCTTGGTGTCTTAATTGAAAAGACATTTCGTCTAAATCCAATCTAGAAAGCAAATCCCAAAGTGCTTCTGCTCCCATTTTTGCAATAAACTTGTTTGGGTCACTATCATCTAACATTTGATTTTCTTTTGGCAATGTTTCTACAATGTCCAAATACTCTTCCTCTGTTAAGAAATCAAGGTAATTTACTTCCCCCTCTTTGATACCTGTTTGGATTACTATAAATCTTTCATAATATACAATCATTTCTAATTTCTTAGAAGGAACGCCTATCATATAGCCAATCTTATTTGGCAAAGATTTAAAATACCATATATGGGCAACCGGCACCACCAAATTGATATGCCCCATGCGCTCTCTTCTAACTTTTTTCTCAGTCACTTCTACCCCACACCTGTCGCACACAATACCTTTATACCTTATTCTTTTATATTTTCCACAATGACATTCATAATCTTTAGTAGGCCCAAAAATACGCTCACAAAATAAGCCTCCCATTTCTGGTTTAAAAGAACGATAGTTTATTGTTTCTGGTTTAATTACCTCTCCATGACTTCTTTGTAAAATAATTTCTGGAGAAGATAAACTTATTCTTACTGTTGTAAAATTGCTTTTTAATTTTGGATTCTTTTTTGCTAATTGCATGTTTTTTTTATTCAAATGTCATTTCTAAACCTAGACCTCTTAACTCGTGTACCAATACATTAAAGGATTCTGGAATTCCAAATGTTCCAATATTTTCACCTTTTACTATATTTTCGTATGTTTTTGCCCTACCCACAATATCATCAGACTTAATGGTAAGTATTTCTCTTAAAATATTGGCAGCGCCAAATGCTTCAAGTGCCCAAACCTCCATTTCACCAAAACGTTGACCTCCAAACTGTGCCTTACCGCCTAAAGGTTGTTGTGTAATTAATGAGTATGGCCCAATAGAACGTGCATGCATTTTATCATCTACCAAGTGACCCAACTTTAACATATAAATAATACCTACTGTTGTGGCTTGATCAAACCTTTGGCCACTTAGACCATCATAGAGGTATACTTGTCCATTAAGAGGCACATTTGCTTTTTTAGTATAATTATCAATATCTAATTGGGTTGCTCCATCAAAAATTGGTGTTGCAAACTTAACTCCTAAATTTTTTCCTGCCCATCCCAGAACTGTTTCAAAAATTTGACCCAAATTCATCCTAGAAGGCACGCCAAGTGGATTTAGTACGATGTCAACAGGTGTTCCATCTTCCAAAAATGGCATATCTTCTTCTCTAACGATTCTAGCAACAATACCTTTATTTCCATGTCTCCCCGCCATTTTGTCACCCACTTTCAATTTTCTTTTGTGGGCTACATATACTTTTGCAAGTTTCAAAATTCCTGTTGGCAATTCATCACCTACTGTTACCGCATATTGATCTCTTTTAAAACGAGTAGTTATTTCATTATAAGCAAATGTGTAATGCTTTAATATTTTTACGATTAAAAGATTTTTATCTTTGTCAGTAGTCCAATTATCAAAATTTATTTGCGTAAAATCTAAGGATGAAATATTTTTCTGTGTAAATTTTGTTCCCTTAGGGATTAATTCTTCACCAAAATTATTAACTACACCTTGAGATGTTTTTCCATTAGTTATATCAAATAATTTTTGAAGTAAGTATGATCTAAGTTTATCAACTTCTTTATTATACTCATTCTCTAGCAAGGTTGCCTTAGCCTTATCCTCTACCTTTGCTGATTTTTCCTTTTTAACACGTTGAAACAACTTTTTGTCTATTACCACACCTTCAGAAGATGGTGAAGCCTTTAATGAAGCATCTTTTACATCACCCGCTTTATCTCCAAAAATTGCCCTCAACAATTTTTCTTCTGGAGAAGGCTCCGTTTCTCCCTTAGGAGTAATTTTACCTATAAGTATATCGCCTTCCTTAATGTTTGTGCCAACTCTAATTAAACCATTTTCATCCAAATTTTTAGTTGCTTCTTCACTCACATTAGGAATATCATTTGTTAGCTCTTCCTCGCCTCTTTTTGTTTCTCTTACCTCTAAATCATACTCAGTAATGTGTATTGAAGTAAACCAATCATCTTTAACTACTTTTTCTGATATAACAATTGCATCTTCAAAATTATACCCTTGCCAAGGCATAAAAGCTACCATCAGGTTTCTACCAAGTGCTAGTTCTCCACCTTCTGTGGCATAGCCTTCACATAATATATCTCCTTTTCTAACTTTTTGTCCTTTTACTACAATTGGTTTTAGATTTACACATGTATTTTGATTTGTTCGTTTAAACTTAAGCAAAGGATATGATTTAACATTCCCGGTAAAAGATATCAAATCTTGCTCTTCTGTAAAATTATACTTAATTCTAATTTCTTGAGCATCAACATAATCTATAGTTCCATCATCCTCTGCAATAATTAGAGTTCTAGAATCTCTTGCTATCTGACTTTCGAGGCCTGTGCCAACTATAGGTGAATCTGGCTTTATTAAAGGAACAGCCTGACGTTGCATATTCGAACCCATCAATGCCCTATTAGCATCATCATGCTCCAAAAACGGTATTAATGATGCTGCAATAGATACAATTTGATTAGGCGCCACATCCATATAATCTACTTTATCAGGGCTCACAATAGGAAAATCGCCTTCATATCTAGATTTTACTTCTTTTACTTCAAACTCTCCGGTGGAAGTGATTTTTGCATTTGCTTGCGCAATTACTTTTCCATCTTCTTCTTCAGCACTAAGGTAAATAATTTCATCAGTTTGTAGTTTTCCTTCAACCACCCTTCGATAAGGTGTTTCAATAAATCCTAAATTATTAATTTTTGCGTGAACACACAAAGAAGATATCAAACCAATATTTGGCCCTTCAGGTGTTTCAATAGTACAAAGTCTACCATAATGGGTATAATGCACATCTCTTACTTCAAAACCAGCACGCTCCCTTGATAAACCACCAGGTCCTAGCGCGCTCATTCTTCTTTTATGTGTAATCTCTGCCAACGGATTTGTTTGATCCATGAACTGAGAAAGTTGATTAGTACCAAAGAAAGAATTAATAACAGAAGAAAGTGTTCTTGCATTAATTAAATCTGTAGGGGTAAACACCTCATTATCTCTAATGTTCATGCGCTCTCTTATTGTTCTTGCCATCCTAGACAAACCCACTCCAAATTGGGCATAAAGTTGCTCACCTACCGTTCTAACCCTTCTATTGCTCAAGTGGTCAATATCATCAACATCAGCTCTAGAGTTAGAAAGTTCAATCAAATATTTTATAATAGAAATAATATCAGTGTTGGTTAAAACTCTAGTCGCATTAGACTCAGATAGATTTAACTTCTTATTGATTCTATATCTCCCTACTTCACCCAAATCATATCGTTTGTCCGAGAAAAATAGACGCTCAATGATACCGCGTGCAGTTTCTTCATCTGGTGGATCAGTATTACGCAACTGCCTATAAATATGCTCAACTGCTTCTTTACCATTATTAGAGGTATCTTTTTGTAAAGTATTATGAATAATTGCATAATCATTTTTATCATCACTTTCTTTATTGATAATAACAGTTTTAACACCAGAATCAATAATTAATTCAATATGGTCATTTACTAAAATGGTATCACGGTCAATAATTACCTCGTTTCTTTCGATAGAAACAACCTCTCCTGTATCCTCATCAACGAAGTCTTCTATCCAAGTGCGCAATACACGTGCTACAAGCCTTCTTCCAACTACTTTTTTAAGTCCAGCTTTACTAACTTTTATCTCTTCAGCCAAACCGAAAATATTCAAAATATCTTTATCACTTTCAAAGCCAATTGCCCTGAATAAAGTAGTTACTGGAAACTTCTTTTTACGATCTATGTAGGCATACATTACGTTATTAACGTCTGTAGCAAATTCTATCCAAGAACCTTTAAAAGGTATTATTCTAGCAGAATATAATTTTGTTCCATTGGTGTGATATGATTGACCAAAAAACACACCTGGAGACCTATGCAATTGGGATACTATAACCCTTTCTGCACCATTTATTATAAAAGTTCCGCTTGGCGACATGTAAGGTATTGAACCTAAATATACGTCTTGTATAATGGTTTTAAAATCTTCGTGATCTTCGTCATTACAAGATAATCTAAGCTTAGCTTTTAAAGGCACTGCATAAGTCAAACCTCTTTCTATGCACTCATTAATTGTATATCTTGGAGGATCAACAAAATAGTCTAAAAATTCGAGGTTAAATATATTTCTAGAATCATTTATTGGAAAATTTTCTTGAAACACTTTAAAAAGACCTTCGTTACCACGTTCGTCTGCAGGTGTTTCCAATTGAAAGAATTCTTGAAATGAGGCCAATTGTACTTCCAGAAAATCTGGATAATCAAGTACTTTATCGATTGAGGCAAAACTTATTCTGCCTTCTTGATGATTTGTTTTTGTCAAGTTTGTTTTTTTTTAGGTTAATAAATAATTTAAAAAATACTTGTATATTTATACAAGCAGAAAAAGACCCACGATATTAATCGGGGTCTTTTTAGCTAATTTTGAAGTTTGGTTACCTAAGTTCAACTTCGGCTCCAGCCTCTGTCAACTTAGCTTTCATAGCTTCTGCTTCATCTTTAGAAATATTTTCTTTTAGATTAGAAGGAGCGCTATCTACTAAATCTTTTGCTTCTTTCAAACCAAGTCCTGTTAAGTCTTTTACAACTTTAACAACATTTAGTTTAGATGCTCCAGAACTTTTTAGGTGTACTGTAAACTCAGTTTTTTCTTCAGCAGCTTCAGCAGCAGGGGCAGCGCCAGCAGCTACAGCAACAGCAGCAGCAGCAGGCTCAATGCCATACTCATCCTTTAGGATAGCAGCCAATTCATTTACATCTTTAACTGTTAAGTTTACTAATTCTTCCGCGATTTTTTTAATGTCAGCCATTTTTTTTAAATTTTTTTATTTGTTAATTATTTTTGTCTTGTAATGTTTTGATTAAACCACCTATAGTGTTTTTACCAGAAAGTAATGCTGAAAGCACGTTCTTAGCAGGAGATTGCAACAATCCAACTATTTCGCCTACTAACTCATCTCTAGATTTTAGCAGAGTTAATGCTTCTAAGTTGTTATCTCCAATGAACACATCACTATCTATATACGCAGCCTTTAGCTGTGGTTTATCCGTTTTTTTTCTGAAAGCCTTTATTGTTAATGCAGGTGCTTTCATATTTTCTGAAAATAATACTGCAGAATTTCCTATCAATGCAGGAAACATTTCTGAGTAATCTTTGTCTGAGGCTTCCATTGCACGTTTGATAAAAGTATTTTTTATCACTTGCATTTCTACACCATTTTTAAAGAATTCTCTTCTTAATTTATTAGTATTAGCAGCACTCAATCCTGATGAGTCTGTTATATATATATTGCTAGTAGCGTTTAATTTAGCCACTAAACTATTTATAATTTCGTTTTTTTCTTCTCTTTTCATTTCTTAAAATTTTCTTAGATTCCGGGTACTGATTTAGGGTCAATTTTTATGCCTGGACTCATTGTAGAAGACATACTTATTGATTTAAAATAGGTGCCTTTAGAAGAGGATGGCTTTAATTTAAATAGGGTAGAGATAAGCTCTATTGCATTTTCAGATAATTTGGTTGGTTCAAAAGAACGTTTTCCAATAGAGGAATGAATTATGCCAGTTTTATCTACTTTAAAATCTATTTTACCTGCCTTAACCTCTGTTACAGCTTTTCCGATATCTGTGGTTACTGTACCCGATTTGGGGTTAGGCATTAAATTTCTAGGCCCTAAAATCTTACCCAATCTACCCAATTTAGCCATTACAGCTGGCATAGTTATTATTACATCAATATCTGTCCACCCTTTGGCTATTTTATCAATATATTCGTCTAATCCTACATGATCAGCTCCAGCTGCTCTAGCTTCCTCTTCTTTATCAGGAGTGCAAAGCACTAGCACATTTACTGTTTTACCTGTTCCATGTGGTAAGGTAGCAACTCCCCTAACCATTTGATTTGCTTGTCTTGGGTCTACACCTAATCTTACATCGATATCAATAGAAGCATCAAAATTTTCTGTACTAATTTCTTTAACTAATTTAGAAGCTTCTTCTAAACTATATAACTTAGTTTTATCAACCTTATTTAATATCGCTTTTCGTTTCTTTGGAATTTTCATTTGATTTTTAAATATTAGTTGGTTTTGTACCTGTAATGTTTATGCCCATACTTCTTGCAGTGCCTGCCACCATGCTCATTGCAGATGCTAAAGAAAAGCAATTTAAATCTGGCATTTTGTCTTCAGCAATTTTTTGCACTTGCTCCCAAGTAACTTTTGCCACTTTTTTTCTGTTAGGCTCTTCAGAGCCTTTTTTAATTTTTGTTACCTCAATAAGTTGAGCTGCAACTGGCGGTGTTTTGATAACAAACTCGAAAGATTTATCAGCAAAATAAGTGATTAAAACAGGCAATATTTTGCCTGGTTTGTCTTGTGTTCTGGCATTAAATTGTTTACAAAATTCAACAATGTTAAGCCCTTTTGAGCCTAAGGCGGGTCCAATCGGTGGAGCCGGATTTGCTGCACCTCCCTTTACCTGTAATTTTAAAAATCCTTGTGGTTCTTTAGCCATTTTTTTATTCTTTTTCTACTTGTATATAATTAAGTTCTAATGGCGTTCTTCTTCCAAAGATTTTCACCATTACTTTTAATTTCTTTTTTTCAGCATTTACTTCTTCAATTACACCACTGAATCCATTAAATGGTCCATCAGTAACTTTAATGTATTCTCCAATCATAAAATGATCTGTGCTAACTGCATCTGAACCTGAATTTGCATCAACTGTTCCCAAAATCCTGCTAACCTCTGATGGCCGCAATGGAATAGCTTCTCCCTTTACCCCCAAAAATCCAACAATTCCGTTGATGGACTTAATTGTAGGAGCTACCTCTCCAACCAAATTTGCATTGATTAGGATATAACCCGGGAAAGCATTAGCTTCTTTTACTATTTTCTTGCCGTCTTTTACTTGGTAACGTTTTTCAGTAGGAATCAAAATCTGAGGCACAAAACTACTCAAGTTAGCGCGTTCAAGCTCCACCTCAATGTAAGATTTCACCTTCTTCTCCTGTCCACTTATCGCGCGGACTACATACCACTTAAACTCTTGTTCTGTTGCCATTGTTGTATTGTGTTAAAACCTAATTTCTCTTAGATAATTGCCTATGGTAAAATCCAAGCTCTTATCCATAACAAGAATTACTATTGCAAAAATTATTGTTGCTATAATAGTAACCCAAGTGCTTTCCAACAACTCTGACCATGTGGGCCAACTTACCTTGTGTACCAATTCATCGTATGAACTATTCCAAGAATCTTTTATTTTTTTAAACATATTTTTAATGTCTTGCAGGGATACTAGGATTCGAACCCAGATCAAAGGTTTTGGAGACCTCTATTCTACCATTGAACTATATCCCTATAGTGCACAGCATAGTTATTATACTAGCTATACAATATTTATTTTTATTCCAATATTTCCGTTACTTGTCCAGCACCTACTGTTCTGCCACCTTCTCTGATTGCAAAACGCAATCCTTTTTCCATAGCTATAGGGCTAAGTAAAGTTACAGTGATAGTGATATTATCTCCAGGCATTACCATTTCAATTCCTGTTGGCAATTCCACTTCACCAGTTACATCAGTAGTTCTAAAATAAAACTGAGGTCTGTATTTGTTAAAGAATGGAGTATGACGTCCACCTTCTTCTTTACTCAAAACATAAACTTCTGCTTTAAATTTTGCATGAGGTTTTACAGAGCCTGGTTTAACGATAACCATACCTCTTTTAATATCTGCTTTTTCAATACCTCTTAATAAAAGACCTGCATTATCTCCAGCTTCACCTCTATCTAGCAATTTACGAAACATTTCTACTCCTGTGATTGTAGATTTCATATTTTCCGCTCCCATACCAATAATTTCAACAGGGTCACCAACATTGATTATGCCTCTTTCAATTCTTCCTGTGGCAACAGTACCACGGCCTGTTATTGAGAAAACATCTTCAACCGGCATCAAGAAAGGCAAATCAACCAATCTTGGTGGCACAGGTATCCAAGTATCAACAGCAGCCATCAATTCTCTTATTGTTGTAACCCATTTATCTTCTCCATTTAATGCACCTAGCGCAGAACCTTGTATTATTGGGGTATTATCAGCATCAAATTCATAAAACGCTAAAAGATCTCTCATTTCCATTTCTACAATTTCTAACAATTCTGAATCATCCACTAAATCTACTTTATTCATAAAAACCACTAATTTTGGTACACCAACTTGACGCGCCAACAGAATGTGCTCTCTAGTTTGTGGCATAGGGCCATCAGTAGCAGCAACAACTAATATAGCTCCATCCATTTGAGCCGCACCTGTAACCATGTTTTTAACATAATCAGCGTGACCTGGACAATCTACGTGCGCATAATGACGCAACACAGTTTGATACTCAATGTGTGCAGTATTAATAGTAATACCTCTTTCTTTTTCTTCCGGAGCTGAATCAATACTTGCAAAATCTTTCTTTTCTGCTAATCCGTCTCCTGCTAATACAGATGAAATTGCTGCTGTTAGCGTTGTTTTACCGTGGTCTACGTGACCAATTGTTCCAATGTTAACGTGTGGTTTGGAACGATCAAATGTTTCTTTAGCCATTTTATTTATTTATTTATTTGTGTTTGTTTATTTTTCTTTTTTACATTTTTGAGCCATTGAAGGGATTTGAACCCTTGACCTCTTCCTTACCAAGGAAGTGCTCTACCCCTGAGCTACAACGGCTTATTGTTATCTTGCCTTTATAATGCTACAAGTGTAAGTGCTTTTTTTATTACCCTAAATTATATACTCTTATGTCTACTCTTGCAAAAATTTATCATTTGACAATATTTTATTGTGAGCGGGAGACGAGGTTCGAACTCGCGACCTACAGCTTGGAAGGCTGTCGCTCTACCAACTGAGCTACTCCCGCATAAAAGTGGTTTATTTTCTTGCATAAAATCATTTGTGGGGAGAGTAGGATTCGAACCTACGTAGCCGAAGCAGCAGATTTACAGTCTGCCCCATTTGACCGCTCTGGTATCTCCCCAAAGATTTTAATTGTGCATAAAACGAGCCACTTGTCGGACTCGAACCAACGACCGGCTGATTACAAATCAGCTGCTCTACCAACTGAGCTAAAGTGGCATTATACTTACTTTTACGCAATAATTTTGGTGTAAAAGAACGTACTTTCTTAGACCTTATATCTCTACAGGGTTTCAAAAAGGACTGCAAAGGTAATTTATTCAATCGATATCTGCAAACAGATTTTAAAAAAATTATGTTTTTTGTTTTCCTTTGTATTTCATAAGTTGGTTGCGCATAGAATCAATCACCAAATCACAAGCACTTTCAAAACTAGAGTGCCTATCTGCCACGAAAAGTGTATTGCTACTTACATTTATTTTCAACTCTAATACTTTGTTGTTTTTATCCTCAGCATTTTCTACTTTTAAAAACACAATTGCATCAATGATTTGATCATAAAATTGGTCTAATTTGTTTATTTTCTCAGAAAGGTGATTTAAAAGTTTTTTATCCGCCTTAAAATTTATGGATTGGATTGTGATATTCATAGTTTTTTAGTGTTAATTGATGTTAAATTTTACTTATTTTCTGTTTCCTCTTGGATGCGCTAAAGTATGTGTTTTTTTTAATTTTTCTATACTTGTTTGCGCATAAATTTGTGTGGTTGCTAAACTACTATGCCCCAATAATTCTTTTATCTTATATATATCTGCCTCATTATCAAGTAAATGTGTTGCAAAACTGTGCCGTAATACATGTGGACTTTTCTTTTTAAGTAATGGAATATTCGATAAAAATTTATTGACAAGGGTGTATGCTTTTCTTGGATTAAGTGGCTTGCCCTTTTCTTCGAATAAAAATATCATTGGCTTTTCATGCAAAATAAAGCTATTTACCAACTGAATAATTTCTAAACCTATCGGGATTAACCGCTCTTTACGGCCTTTTCCCATTACCTTTACTTGCTGATATGCAACATTAAAATCAGCTAATTTTAAACTTAAAACCTCGCTTATTCGGCAACCCGTATTATAGAGCATTGCTACTAAAACAAAAGCGATATCTGTGGAATCTTCATGTTTTAGCGCAGTATCTAGAAGAATATTTAATTCTTTTTTAGGAATATTTTTTGGCAACCGCTTTGCTTGCCTTAAAGCTTTTATATTTAATAATGGGTTTTTTTCTACCTCGTCTTTTTTTATTAAAAAATCAAAATAATTGCGCAGTGCAGACATCTTTCTATTAATAGTTGCATGACTTCTTTTTTTAATTAATAATGCTGCGATATAAGACTTTATATCATCAGTTGACGAAAACTTAATGTTTGATTGGGTAGATATCTCATTGTAATGCAGCTGATAATAGTGCAAATCTGTGATATAACTTTTTACAGAATGCAGCGAAAGATGTAACTCTTCGGCTAAGTAATTATGATATGTTTTTGCGCAAAAAAAATCCATCAACTGATAATAGATGGATTCAAATATAGGTATTTTATTTAAAATTAAAAATTATTCGCCTGCTTCTTCTCTTTGCATTTGCCCTTTATAGATTGCTTTTCTAGTTTGCATTCTTTTTGTAATAGAAGGCTTTTCAAAAGCTTGACGCTTTCTTAATTCTTTAACTACTCCAGTTTTTTCAAACTTTTTTTTAAATTTTTTTAGCGCTTTGTCTAAACTATCTGCTTCTTTTACGGTTACTGTTAACATAATTTTATGGGCTGCAAATATAATACTATTTTTAAAAATAAAACAATGTTTTTTATTTTTTCTTCTCTTATTTTAAAGTTCATATAAAATTATTTCTGAATCATTACCTTTAAAAATTAACTGGCAACTTTCTTTCTTAAATTTGATTACATTTCTTAATAGCCCTTTAAATAGCGACTTTAAATAGTGATAATTAACTCAGTTAAACCCAAATTTCATTTTTGGAAATGGTTCACAAGTTAAGTAAATTTGCGAAAAGGATTATAAATGCGGGAATTTTTAAACTACTGCGGCCCTAATTTTTAAGAGAGCAACTAACAATGGTTCTAATTCATTCAAAGCTAACATATTAGCTCCATCAGACAATGCTAACTTTGGATTTGGATGTGTTTCTAAAAACAATCCATCAGCTCCTACTGCAATAGCAGCTTTGGCAATGGTGCTGATCATTTCTGGCTTACCACCTGTAGTTCCGCTTCCGTTATTTGGCTGCTGAACACTGTGGGTGCAATCTACAATAACAGGTACTCCAAAACTTTGCATAACAGGTATATTTCTATAATCAACTATCATGTCGGTATAGCCAAACATATTTCCTCTTTCAGTTAACCAAATATTATTATTGCCCGAGTCAGACACTTTTTGCATAGCATGCTTCATTGCATCTGCTCCAGCAAACTGCCCTTTTTTAATATTAACATGGCAACCTGTTTCTGCCGCTGCCATCAATAAGTCTGTTTGCCTAAACAAGAACGATGGAATTTGTAAAACATCTACATATTTGGCGGCAATTGCTGCGTCTTTGCTTTCATGAATATCTGTTAAAACTGGGCAGTTATATGTATGCCTTACTTTCGCTAACATTTCTAAAGCTGCTAAATCTCCTATGCCTGTAAAGGAATTAATGCTCGTTCTATTTGCTTTTTTAAAAGAGCCTTTATATACAAGTGGAATATCAAGTTTTTTGCATAAATTAATTAAATAATCGGCTGTAGCTAGTGTTATTTCTTCATTTTCAACAACACAAGTTCCTGCAATTAAAAAAAAACTTGATTGCTGATGATAATTCTCTAATTTCATTGGTTCAAAATTAATCCATTTTTGTAATAAAACAGAGCAACTGGCATTTATTTAATCAAAATGAGCAAATTTATATTTTGATAGTATAAATAATAAATAATTGGCATAAATCATTTTTTTATTAATGAATAAAATCATTTTAAACTTTGATATTTATTCATAACAAAATGCATTTTATGCTAAAATAATTCAGAATAATTTGGCGGCAAGGCAAAGGAAGGTATCTTTGCAACAATAAATTATAAAAAATGAATTATAAAATCTTTGGGAATACTGGGTTAAAAGTAAGCGAATTATGCTTAGGAACAATGACTTTTGGAAACGATTGGGGATGGGGTGCTGAAAAGGATGAAGCCCAAAAAATATTTGATTATTATCTAAATGAAGGCGGTAATTTTATAGACACAGCAAATATTTATAGCAACGGTGGTACAGAAAAAATGCTGGGAGAATTTATACAATCTGAACGAGACAGCCTTGTATTAGCAACAAAATTTACACTGAAAGACACTTTTGAAAATCCACCGATAGACCCTAATTTGAGTGGATCACATAAAAAAAATATGATGCGAAGTGTAGAAGCAAGTTTAAAAAGGATAAATACCGATTTTATAGATATTTTGTGGGTACACGCATGGGATGAGTTTACAGCCCCGCAGGAATTAATGAGAAATTTGGAAGAACTTGTTAAGCAAGGTAAAATATTGCATATCGCAATATCTGATACGCCTGCTTGGCAAGTTGCTATATGCAATACCATCGCAGAAATGCGCGGCTGGAATTGCTTTGCAGGCTTGCAAGTGGAATATAGTTTAATCCAGCGCAGTGCTGAAAGGGATTTAATTCCGATGTCAAAAAGTTTTGGGCTCACCCTTACTCCTTGGTCTCCTTTAGGGGGTGGTATTTTAAGCGGCAAATTCAATATTGACAAAAACACTAAGGGCAGAGCAAATAATGGAAATAAACTTACAGAAAAAAGAATGTTGATTGCACAAGAAACAGAAAATATTGCTAAACAAATAGAAGCAGAAACAGCTCAAGTTGCGCTGCAATGGATAAGACAAAAGCAACAAAATGCTATACCAATTATAGGTGCCCGTACACTTGACCAATTAAAATCAAACTTAGCTTGTTTAAAAATCTCACTTTCAGAAAATGAAATGGCAAAGCTTGATAAAGTAAGCGAAATTGAACTTGGTTTTCCTCATGATTTTTTAAATAGTGAAAATATAAAAAGCATCATATATAGCGACTGTTATTCAAAAATTATGAAATAATAACCATATTATCGAAACAACATTTATTTAAATAAGTCTTAAATAACAAAATGAATATTACACAATACGAAACTATCGGAATAAGCTACGGGCAATATTTGGAAAATGAACGCTTATTAATAGCTGTAGAATCAGATTTTGAATACAAAAATTTTCATGTATTAAATTTTAAAAGAATAGAAAGAATAGATAAGCAATTAAAGGTTAAAAAAGTAAATTGCAAGATTGAAACAAAACAAAATAGCAAGATAAAACTTTTGGCTATTACAGAAGGTTGGTGTGGCGATGCAGCACAAATATTGCCTATTATAGCATATTTTCAAGAGAAAAACAGCAATCAAGTATCACTAAAAATAATTTACCGCGACAAGAATCTTGAATTGATGCATAATTTTTTAACCAATGGAGGCATGGCAATACCTATCATACTTATTTGTGATGAAAAAAACGAAGTGTTATCCTACTTTGGACCAAGGCCAAAAGCGGCTCAGCTATTAATGCATTCGCTAAAAGAGCAAGGAGCAGAAAAAGAAATTATTGTTTTAGAATTACAAAAATGGTACAATAAAGATAAAGGACAAAGTATACTTAAAGAAATGATTGACCAAATAAATCTGCACTTTTAATTGTCTATTTAGATACTTGTTTCAACACTTTTTGGTAATCTTTTTCTGATTCAAAAACACTTTTTACCCAATTTAAATTTTCTTCACTAGCAGAAAATTTATTCAAATATTTTATGGATAGTTTTCTGGCTTTTCTGGTACTTTTTATTTTAACAAAAGAAATATATGCCTGATGATTATAAGGATCATTAGGATAAATTTCTACAGATTGTTTTAACCAATATTTTGCCAGTTTATTTTTTTCTTGATATTGATAAGAAATACCAATAAATCTAGAAGCTGAGGCTAGCTCATAATTAACTAAACTATACTTGTAGACCTTTTTGGCATAAAAAATACTCGAATCCCATTGTGAAATTTGACCATAACATCCCGCAATATTTAGCAAGCTTTGATAATGGCTATCATCAATTTTGTAACACTGTAAATAATAATATATAGCCTCTAGGGTAAAACTTCTAAGCTCAAGTGATTTTGCATAATTAAAAAGGGTAAAGGTATCATAACTACCTGATTTTAGCGCTCGTTGTAAAAAAAAAGAAACAGAGTCTAGGTATTGGCGATTTTTTAAATCAAAAAGAAAAAGCTGCATATAATATGCTCCTGCAGCTTTATTTGCAATGCCATTACTTTTACAATCAAGCGCAAAACTTGAAATATATTGATTTGTGGCAAATTGATGCTGAAAAACAACAGCAATTGCATTCTTACTTAGAGATTTTATAGGTGTATTAAATGTAAATTTATTTGTTTTCAAATTTTCAAGAGTAGGGTTATTCTGCAAACACCACCACCAATAATAGCCAAGTGTTTTGCATTTATTATTATTCAACTCTGATGATATGATACCGAATGCGTTTTTATAATCACCCGATTGTGCTAATTTATCTGCTTCGATGAATATATCTGGAGCAGGTTGGCCAAAAAGATTACATAAATTTATTATAGTCAGCCAAAATGTAAGTAAGTACGATTTCATATTTTTTGATTTCGTTACATCAAAATTTTAAAGACTGGATCTATATTGGTTGCCGATTCTAGCGATAGAGTATTAAACGGCAACTTAATTCCAGCAGAGATTTGTGCAATAAATAGCATTGCTAACCTAATTTCAAATTGTGCGAATTGATGTATTTTATTACATAAGTTAATCAAATTAGAACAATGTGTAAACGAAATGAAACTAAATATTTTATAGGTCATTTTAATTCATCAAATTTTCTATTTCTTCAACTTCTACAGGAATATTTGCCATAAAATCTACTGTTCCTGAAGCTGTTATAACTAAGTTATTTTCTATTCTAATACCCAAATTTTCTTTAGGGATATAGATACCAGGCTCTACGGTAAAAACATTACCAACTTGCATAGGCTCCCACTTTAATCCAAAATCATGCACATCAAGACCCAGATGATGGCTAGTACCATGCATGAAATATTGTTTATATGCAGGGGTGTTCTTATGTTGTTTTTTTACATCTTCTAACGAAATTAATCCCAAATCTATTAATTCTTTAGTCATAATTTCACCAACTTCTTGTTGATATTGTTTCCAAATCACACCTGGTTCAAGCAATTTTATGGCCGCTTTTTGAACACGTAATACCGCATTGTAAACATTTTTTTGTCTTGTTGTAAACTTGCCATTTACTGGAATACTGCGCGAAAGATCTGCACAGTAATTGGCATATTCTGCTCCATAATCTAATAAGATAATTTCGCCAGATCGACAGACATTATTATTCTCTATATAATGAAGTATGCAGGCACTTGATCCTGAAGCTATAATAGGTTCATAAGCATTTCCTGTAGACCTATTAATCATAAATTCATGGGTTATTTCAGCCTCGATTTCATATTCTTTAACCCCGGGCTTTACAAAAGAAAGCACCCTTCTATGCGCCTTTTCTGTAATTTGGCAGGCTTGGCTTATTAGATCTATCTCTACAGCAGATTTTACTGACCGCAATCTGCCCAATATTGGTGCGCTTCTTTTAAAATGATGCAAGGGATATTGGGCGAGAATTTGCGCATTAAATGTTTTTGAACTATAACCAGCCTTGCTCATAAATCTGTCATTTTCATTAAGATTTAGATAAATATTATCCGCCATTAATATTGCTGCATGAGTATGATTGGCAAAATCATCAAACCAACAAATATTAGCTATACCTGATGTTGTTTGTGCGTCTTCGGGGGTAAGCTTGTGCCCCTCCCAAACAGCAATGGTTTCATTTGTTTTTCTTATAAATAGTACTTCTCTAAATTCTGGATACGGACAATCTGGAAATAGAAACAAAAAAGTATCTTCTTGATCAACACCTGTTAGATAGAACAAATCACTATTTTGTTTCCATTTATGAAAAGCATCTCCATTTCTAGGCATCAGGTCATTACTTTTAAAAATAGCTACGCTGCCTGCTTCCATTTTATTAATAAAATTTTTTCTATTTAATACAAAAAGTTTCTTATCTATTTTTGAATACCTCATTGTGCAAAAATAGGCTTAAAATCAAAAAAATGCTAATATTCGTTCATTAATCCTAGCATATTTATTTAACCCTAGTTGCCAAAGGGTTAGTGCAGCATGAACATAGAAAAAATAATTGCCTTATTGTACTCGATAATATTTAGATGCCCCTAACACAATTTTAAAAAATACAACCCACATACAATAAAAAAGATTTTTTATAAATCCTTTATAATATTATCAAGTTCCGTTTTAGTGCATGATTTCAAATTTGGTAAGTTTACTTCGGTATTGCTTGTGGTATTTATTTCTGCAATTGCATAGGCCAATTCATTAGCATTTTTACCTGTTTTTTTATACACTAATACCCTTATGTTTTCTGCAACTCCTAGTCTATAGTATGTAGACATTTGCGTTTTGTTTTTCCAATTACACCAAGCGCAGGCATTATATTTTTTAAACATCAATAAGCTAGTACTATTTGTATCTGTGCAACCTTCTGGCATATTAATTACAAAATTTGATACCAATGCGCCCGTAAATAACACATGATCTATATTACAAAAACCAAATTTAAAATAATCAAAAGTTATGACATAATTTACAGTTCTAGTGCTGGTATCTTCTATATTTTCCACGACAACAGAGTCTTGCTTTTTCCAATCAATCACGTTAAATGAATCTTTTTTATTTTTTTCACCTTGCCAAAACTGCATATTTTTTGGAGCACCATTTGTGGGCGGAACCATTATTTTAAACCCAACGAAAGAATCCATTTTTAATGACTCCCCATTTTGAATTGCTTCTATAAAAAACATGCCTCCAGATTCCAATATTTTGTCTTGAGAAACTGCGGTAACATTAGAAAAAATCATATCTGCTTTATTATTGTACTCAATAAGTTTAATATTTACTTTACCAGTAACAAGCTTTCCGGCTTTATCCCTTAAACAATTTCCAGGAAAATAAAATTTTGCCCCTCGGCTAGATTCCACAATACTTGCATTACCTGCATTAATGTCAAAGAACTGTGCTTTTGGAGCCAATTCTGAAAAATCTGTAAGCGGGTTTATTCTAAGCACTACCCTTACTTCTTTAATGATAATTGTTTGATCTTTTTTACAAGCATAAATAAGTGCAGCTAGCCCAATGAACACAATAATAATTTTTATTTTTTTCATAATTTCTTATTTTTTAAGTGTCTTTTCTATTCCTTTCTTATCCTTAGATTGATTTGCGCTTTTTTTGGTTGGTTTTAGGCTTGAAAAACTACCACCAAATATCACCCCAATATTAAACTGAGTTAGTGTGCGCTCATAGATAGTTTGTTTTTGCAAACTAAATTTTATGCCTAGCATAGGCTGAATAAAACTTTCATTATTAAAATAAGTGCGAAATGCTACATTAAAATATGGATTTATATTAGTATTTGGCCAAACACTTCTGGGAACTTCTTTATTTATAAACGTATTTTGCTCAAAAATTTTAGATTGAACAGTTGCCCCTGCCCCTACCAAAAAATAATAGTTAAAGTTTTCGGGATTTACAACCCAATTTAATACTGCATTTGCCTGATAAAATCCCTGAAGTGAGCGAATTAGTCGGGCCTCTCCGTTAGAATTACTGTAACTAATATTGTACTCTGCGCTGCCATATCCTGCAATTACGTCAAGTAAAAAATTCTTTGAAACTCCTTTAGAAAAATAAATATTGGGCGAAATTTGTGGTGTTGATTTATCCTTAACTTTCAATTGTAAATCAGGTTGCTTATATTTAATGCTATTAAAATCTGCCCTAGCGTATATCCCAATGCTCAATTTTGGCAATATTTCATTGTAATTTTGTGCAATTACCTCTTGTCCTAAAGAAAATAAAGCGAATAGAGAAAAAATCGTGATGCCTTTTATATTCATTATTATACACAGTTGACGCAAACTTAATTAAAATGTGTCGAAAACAAATATTATTTTTTATCTTTTTAACCAAATGTAGTATTTTATTTAGATTTTTGCCGCTAAATATTTAGCCGTGTATGATTTTTTATTTTTGATTAACTCCTTGATGGTGCCTTCAAAAATTAATTCACCCCCATTATCACCCCCTTCTGGGCCAATATCTATCACATAATCAGCACATGATATTAAATCCAAGTTATGTTCTATCACTAAAACGGTATGCCCTTTTTCTATCAGCGCTTCAAAAGAGGCCAATAATTTAGTAATATCATTAAAGTGCAACCCTGTGGTGGGTTCGTCAAAAATAAAAAGCATTCCTTTGCCATTTTTAGCAGCTCCTCCTTTGCCCAAAAAAGAGGCAAGTTTTACCCTTTGTGCTTCTCCACCACTTAGGGTATTAGAGGATTGCCCTAATTTTATGTATCCCAATCCCACTTCAGCTAGTGTGTTTAATCCATTTATAATACTTTTTTCTGAGGCAAATAGTTTTATTGCTTCATCCACTGTAAGATTTAGCACATCATTAATGCTGTGTTTATGATAAGTTACTTCTAATATTTCTTCTTTAAATTTTTTTCCATTACAATCTTCACAAGTCAATTTTATATCTGCCATAAACTGCATTTCGATAGTCAATTCTCCTTCTCCCTTGCATGAATCGCATCGTCCACCATCTACGTTAAAAGAAAAATGTTGAGGCCTAAGCATTTGTTTTTTAGCTTCAGGCAAGTTTGCAAACAACTCTCTAATTGCATCATAAGCCTTTACATAAGTTACGGGATTACTTCTGCTGCTTTTTCCAATTGGGTTTTGGTCAATCATTTCTACAGCATCAATCAAGTGCAAATCACCTTCAATACTTTTTACTTTACCATTTTTTTGCGCAATATAATTACCTAATTTTTTTGCTAATGCGGGATATAAAACTCCTTTTATTAGGCTTGTTTTACCACTTCCACTAACCCCGGTAATGCAAGTTAGCATATTTAAAGGTATAGTAACATCAATATTTTTAAGATTATTTTCTGCTGCGCCTATTATTTTAATAGCATTTCTAATTTTTCTCTGTTCAGATAATTTTAGCACTTTTTTCTCACCCGAAATATATTTGGCAGTCAAGCTATTATTATCCAATAGCATAGCTTTAAAACTGCCACTAAAAACAAGGTTTCCGCCATGTTCTCCTGCCAATGGCCCAATATCTATGATATGATCTGCTGCCCGCATTACCTCTTCATCATGCTCTACAATTACTACCGTATTACCAGCAGCTTGCAAATTTTTTATTACTTTTATCAATCGATGAGTATCGCGAGTGTGCAGGCCTATTGAGGGCTCATCTAGCACATAAGTGCTTCCTACAAGGCTGCTCCCCAAACTTGTAGCTAGATTAATACGCTGACTTTCTCCACCCGATAATGAATTAGACAATCTATTAAGAGAAAGATAATTTAAACCTACATCCATCAAAAAACTAAGTCGGGCATTTATTTCAGATAGGATTCGTTCAGCAATTTTAAGCGACTCTGTATTGAGTTTTAAAGTGCTAAAATAATTTTGTGCTTCTGCAATGGTCATTAATAAAACATCTGTAATACTGATTTTTTTATATAATTGAGAAACCTTTGCCAAATTATCTAGTTGAATATAGGTGGCATCTTTGCGCAAACGGGAGCCTTTGCAATCAGTGCATTTTGTTTTTCCCTTATACCTAGAAAGCAGCACTCGATATTGAATTTTATAACTTTGACGCTCTATAAAGGCAAAAAAATTATAAATCCCTTCCATATCTTTATTTCCATGCCATAACAAATTTATCTGAGCCTCGGTCAATTCCATATAAGAACGATGCACAGGAAAGTCAACATGCACTGCTTTTTTGATAAAATTTTCTTTAAAGACTTGCATACCTTCGCTTTTCCATGGCAATACTGCATTATCAAAAATAGACAATGATTTATCTGGAATTACCAAGTCTTCATCAATTCCAAAAACAGTTCCAAAACCTTCACAATATTTGCATGCACCATAAGGATTATTGTAGCTAAGCAAATTTACAGAAGGTTGCTCAAAAAGCATCCCATCAGCTTCAAACTTATTATTAAAAGCCATAATCGTGTCATTATAACTTAATATACATTGGCCTTTAGACTCCCAAAATGCAGCCTCTACAGATTCTGCCAACCTACTATGCCATTCTTCTGTTTCATCTATACCAATTCTATCTATTACTAAACTTGCTTTTTTAAAATTTTTGGCTTTTTCACTTATTAAATCATCTATTTTGCAAATTTGATCATCAATAAGCAATCTTGAAAAACCCAAATTTGAAAAATATTTTGCAATCACAATGCTGTCCTTAAATTTCTCGATAATTGGAGAAAGCACGAGCACCATTGTGCCTTGCGGCAAACCTTTAGCAAAATTGAGTACATCTTTTACTTGATGACACTTTACCTCCTGCCCACTAACGGGTGAATAGGTTTTGCCAACTCTAGCAAATAAAAGTTTCAGATAATCATATATTTCTGTACTTGTGGCCACAGTAGACCTTGTATTTGTAGTATTCACTTTTTGCTCAATGGCAATAGATGGCGCTAAACCGTCAATAGAATCTACATCTGGTTTTTCTAATTTTCCAAGAAATTGTCTTGCATAAGAGCTAAGGCTTTCTACATACCTGCGCTGTCCTTCGGCAAAGAGGGTATCAAACACCAATGAAGATTTGCCAGAGCCAGATACACCAGTAACGACAGTAAAAGAGTTTCTAACAATATCTACATTGATGTTTTTTAAGTTGTGCTGCCTAGCACCTTTAATAGAGATTAGGTCTATGTGATTGTTTGTTTTATCGGGCATTTATATTATTTGTAATCGCCCACAAATGTAGGTTTTTTATTTTCATTTTTATACACCACAATGCACGTCATACCGCTTTTAAATGAACTTTTAAAACACTAAAAAATTCGAGATTTTTTTATGATAAAATTTAAAAAATTAAACTTTTTAATTTTGAAATGAGATAAAAAAAATTGCAATAAATTGGTGAATAAATGCCCTTTGCATGCTAAATTTTTGCGTGTATATTTGAAGTCTTATTTTGAGTCAAAACCTACAAAGAGCAGCATTCGAAAAGCTATTTGAATCGTACTACACCCGATTGCATTATTTTGCAAAACAATATGTGTATAACAATGATGATGCTGAAGAACTTGTAAACGATAGTTTTATAGCAATTTGGGGGAAAAGAGAAGAACTTATTTTTGACCAAAGTCTAAAACCATACTTATATACCACTGTTAAAAACAGATGCATTAATTTTATAAAAAAAAATAAAATTGAAACTATAGAAATAGAAAAAGCAAGTTACGAGTTGGTTGCAGAAGATACTTTTGATGTGTTGCAACAATTAAATAAAAAAGAGACCGAAAATCTCATTTTTGCTGCTATTGCAAAACTACCGCCAAAGTGTAAACAAGTATTTTTATTAAGCAGAAAAGAGGAATTGAGCTACAAAGAAATTGCAGCAATTCTGGATATTAATATTAAAACAGTAGAAAATCAAATTGGCATTGCCCTAAAATTTATTAGAAAAAAACTGAGCATAGAAAACAATGGAACCAATCCTAAAAATTTACATTTACCCACAATATTATTTTTTCTTTATGAAACTTGTGACCTCTATTTTTAGTAAAAAATAATTTTTGGTTTTTTTAAGATAAAAATATATTTAATAGATACTATCTTTGACCCAATATTTTATATTAAATTAATGGACAATAAAGAGCTTAAAAGTTTTGATTTCAATTTTATAGAGATTATAAGCATTTGGTGGAAATACAGAAAAATTTTAATAGTTTTGGCTATAGCTGCAGTGTTAATTTCTGCAATTTTTTCTGCCCCCTTTTTTATTAAACCAAAGTTTAAATCTACAGCTATTTTTTATCCTACAACCAATAATTCTATTTCTAATGCATTGCTAACGGAACTAAACACACGGGCTAAAGACCCGTTGGCATTTGGAGAAGAAGAAGAGGCTGAAAAAGCCTTGCAAATCTTACAATCTAGCAAGCTACAAGACAGGTTAATCAAAACTTTTGATTTAATGAATCACTACGAAATTAAAAATTCTAGCACTCCAAATGCAGACCTTTCAAAAAAAATATCCTCTAATATTACCTATAGTAGAACAAGATACCTTTCTATAAAAATCGAGGTTTTAGACAATGACCCTCTCATAGCGCAAGCAATTGCCAATGGAATATTAAACCTTTATGATACAATAAAAAACGAAATTCAATTAGAAGTGGCCAAGCCGGCACTGGAAATCGTAAAACGCGCATTAGAAGCCAAAGAAGCACAATTAGAAGGAATAAGAACAGGAATGCGCAAATTAGGTGAGGCAGGTGTAACTAATTATGAAGAACAATCTAGGGCACTAGCCGAAGAAATTTACAAAGCGCGTGCCTCTGGTATTATGAGCAAAGTAAGTGATTTAATAGAACAGCAAAAAAACCTAGTAGAATTTGGTGGCAGCTCCATATCACTTAAAGAGCAACTAGAATTAGAAGAGGAAAAATTATCTGATTTAAGGTTGAAGTATGAAAAAGCAGAAGTAGATGTAAGAGAAAAGCTACAAAATTTGTTTATAGTGAGCAATGCCGATCAACCAGAGAAAAAATCATATCCTGTAAGGTGGTTAATAGTTGTCACAAGCTTAATAACATCTCTGCTGTTTGGAGGGTTGGCCTTATATATCTACGAAAAAAATAAAAAATAAATGATGAATAATCTAGGTGCAAAAAAAATTGCATTTGGTGCAGGTCTTTTTGGTTTAGTTTTATCTATTTTGCTCGGTTATATAGGATTATTTATTTCTCCATTGGTGCCTATTGCGCTATTCTTATTATTTATTCTTATTGTCAGAACAGACCTTTACATTCTTATCACTGTTTTTATGGTGCCTCTATCTATTCCTTTAGAAGATATCGGTGCAGGTATTGGCATGTCTTTACCCACAGAACCTATGATTGCGATACTCATGGTTTTTACATGTTTAAAACTGGCAGGCGGCTATACTTTTGATATAAAATTTATTAAACATCCCCTTACATTAATTATTTTGGCAAATTTTTTATGGATGGCAGTTTCAACATTTTTTAGTGCAATACCTGCTAATTCTATTAAATACCTTATTATTAGGTTTATGTATATTATTACTTGTTATTTTTTAATTGGGCATTTATTTAAAAACCCAACTTTTATCATACGTTTATTCTTTGCACTTCTTTTAAGTACATTTATTTTAGTATTATACACCAATATTCGTCATGCATCGGAAGGATTTGTGCGCACACACAGTTATTTTATATCACAGCCATTTTTTATGGATCATGGAATATATGCGGCAGCAGTTTCATTTGTATTTGCAGTTTCCTTATTTTTTATTATTAATGGTTTTAGCCTAGGTCTGTCGCGGTTTCAAAGAATATTGCTCATTTTTGTATTCTTTTTTATCACAATGGGTTTGGTGTTTTCATTTACGCGTGCAGCTTGGGTGAGTCTCGTTGGCACTTTTGGCTTTTATGCCATCATGAGGCTAAAAATAAAGTTTGCGCACCTCGTTCTTTTTGGAGGATTAGCAATTTTTTACGTTGTAGGCAATTGGGAACAGTTAAGTTTTAGTTTAGAAGGAAATAAAAAAGGCAGCGATGATAACATAGAAGTACATGTAAAAAGTATATCTAACATAAGCACAGACCCTAGCAATATGGAGCGTGTAAATAGATGGAACTGCGCAATGGAAATGTTTAAGGAGCGACCAATTACTGGTTTTGGACCTGCTACTTATACCCAAATTTATGGATCGTATCAAAAAACAGCAGATTTAACCATTATTTCTACCTTTTCTGGAGATTTGGGCAATGCTCACAGCGAATATTTTGCAGCATTGAGCGAAACTGGACTTCCTGGTTTGCTAACGTGGCTAGGCATAATTATTTTATCTATTTTTTATGCAATGAAACTATTTGCAACTTTTACAGCCCAAGGCAATAAAAAATATGCAACATTGTTATTAATGGCTTTTCTAGGCTTGATGACCTATTATTTGCACAGTTTTTTAAATAATTACAGTGAATTTGATAAAATAGCCGTCATGTTTTGGTCTTTTTTGGCAATTATCACTAGGCTGTCTGTAGATAAAGAAACCTTGAAAGTTTAATTAATGTTACTTCCTAATCGTAATACGTAATATTTTATTAGCTTTTATGCTAAAGTTAAGCATTAAGTCTTACAATTTATTGCCTCAATATTGCGCATCAAACCTTTATAGCCAGTTCTTTTTATGGCCGATTTTTTAAATATTTGTTTAAAAACTGGAGCAGTCATATCTTTCCAATCAGCCTCGCTAAGCAATTGCATCTGCAATGATGGCTTAAGCTCAGGCTCATTATGGGTTTTACTAAACCTATTCCACGGGCATACATCTTGACAAATATCACAGCCAAATATCCAATTATTGAGTGCTTTTTTTTCATCAGTATTAAATTCTTCCTTTAACTCAATGGTGAGATAAGAAATACATTTGGTAGCATCTAAGAAACCATCTTTATGCAAAGCATCTGTAGGACAAGCATCGATACAAGCAGTGCAACTGCCGCAATAGTCTTTAATTGGTTGATCATAATCAAAAGTCCAATTGCTGATGATATTGGCTATGAAAAAGAAACTTCCCATTTTATTATTGAGCAGCAAGGTATTTTTTCCTAACCAACCCAAACCAGATTTAGCCGCCCACTGCCGCTCCATTACAGGTGCACTATCTACAAATATACGTCCTTCAAATGCGCCTAATTGGGCACTTGCTGCTTCAACAAAAAGGGCTAATTTTTCTTTGACAACATTGTGATAATCATTTCCATAAGCATATTTAGCTACTTTAAAATTTTTATCGTGGATGGTTTTTTCTGGAAAATAATTAAATATTAGGCTAATCACTGATTTAGCACCTGGCACAAGTAAAGTGGGATCTAAGCGTTTGTCAAAATTATTTTCTAAATAGGCCATCTTGCCGTGATATCCTTTTTTTAGCCATTGGTTTAGCCTATCCTCCTCCTCGACCAATTTTTCAGCTTTACTAATTCCACAAAAACTAAAGCCAAAAGATTGGCTCAAAGATTTAACCCATTGAGTGTGTTCGCTTTTAATCAAAACAAAGAATTGGTTTGCTTTTGCGTAGGTATTTTATTTAAGTGTTTGTAAGCCAACTCTGTAGCTTCTCTGCCTCTGGCAGTTCTTTGCAAAAAACCTTCTTGAATAAGAAATGGCTCATATACCTCTTCTATTGTACCAGCCTCTTCTCCAACAGCTGTTGCAATAGTGTTTATACCCACAGGGCCTCCTTTAAATTTATCAATTATAGTGAGTAAAATTTTATTATCCATTTCATCTAAACCCAAAATATCTACATTTAAGGCATTAAGTGCATACTTTGCAATACTTAGGTCTATCACACCAGAGCCCTCTACTTGGGCAAAATCTCTTGTTCTGCGCAATAACGCATTGGCAATTCTTGGAGTACCTCGGCTTCTTCTCGCAATTTCTTGCGCAGCATCACTATCTAATGGAATATTAATAATACCCGCACTTCTTTTTACAATCGTGGCCAAGGTATTTACATCATAATAAGATAGCCTGCTAGTGATACCAAATCTGGCACGCAAAGGAGATGTCAATAATCCACTGCGTGTAGTAGCACCAACTAATGTAAATGGGGATATAGCTATTTGCACACTTCTAGCACTCGGCCCACTGTCTATCATGATATCAATTTTATAATCTTCCATAGCAGAGTATAAATACTCCTCTACTACCGGAGATAACCGATGTATTTCATCAATAAATAATACATCTCCTTCGTCTAAATTTGTGAGCATACCAGCAAGATCTCCTGGCTTTTCTAATACTGGACCGCTTGTAACCCGCAAATTACTTTGCAACTCATTGGCAATAATATTAGCTAGGGTAGTTTTTCCTAATCCTGGAGGGCCGTGCAATAGCACATGATCTAGTGCCTCTCCTCTTTGTTTAGCAGCTTTTACAAATATTTTTAAATTTGTTAAAATACTTTCTTGTCCAGTAAAATCTTCAAAATCAGTGGGGCGCAATACCTTTTCTATATCATTCTCGACATTAGATACTTGCTTTTCTGGATTCAAATTTGGGTTCATTTACAACATCACAAAGGTAAAGAAAAAATAAGTCCTATCACAAATTAATAAAGTTCATAATCATTTAGAATATGGATGTTTATTTTAGTTTAATTTGAATAATTATATTGATAAAAATAAATGCTTAAAAGAAGAAATATTACTATTGGATTTCATATTAAAAAAAATAAATACAACCTTTTTGTAAATTCAGGCATCTTATTTGTATATTGTAATATCATTTTGAAAACAAAACAACTTTTACTTACTATCAGTATATTTATTACAACACAACTTTATGCGCAACCAAAAATAAAAATGGATAAAATCGTGTATGAATTTGGAACCATAAAAGAAACATCAAAAGCAGAGGGTCTTTTTGAAATTTATAATACAGGAAGTGACACATTGGCCATAGAAGACATTCAGGCAGAGTGTGGCTGCACCATGCCAATATTAAATCAAAGAAAAATAGCTCCTGGAGCGATGGCTACCTTGCTTGTAAGGTACGATGGAAAAGACAGAATTGGAAGTTTTAATAAAAAAATTGCATTATACACCAACGCATCGCCAAAAATAACAGTGCTAATAATCGCTGGCACAGTAATTCCAGATGCAGAAGCTAATTCATTAGATCAATACAAGCTAGCAGGTTTGCATTTAAAAATGCAGCAATTGCCATTAGGAGAAATCTATAATAATCAGAAAAAAACATTTGTTTTAGACCTCATTAATACTTCAGATATGCCCATTTATATATTGGGATTTAAAGACATGCCTCGCTGGCTCAATGTACCGATATTTAAAGACACAATTACTATTCAGCCAAAAACCTTGGGAAAGCTAATTTTTGAAGCCAATGGAGCATCTATTGCAGATTATGGCGAGATTAAAAAAGTTTTTTACATGAAAACAAGCGATCCAAACCAAGCTTATAAAACATTATTCTTATCAGCAATTGTGAATGAATATTTTGAGCCTGAGCCAAAAAGAAAAAAGAAATTAAAAAAATACAACCAATCGATACCAAATGTCACAATTAATAAAAAAATAATTGATTTTGGAAAAGTTAATGGCGGGGCAGTAGCTGAGGACACTATTTTTCTAACCAATACTGGATTTGATACTTTAAAAATTAGAAAAATATTCTCTTCATGCGGCTGCTTGCAAATCAGATTTGATAAAAGCATGTTATTACCCAACGAAACTGCTGCAATTGTTTTTTATTTCGATTCTATAAACAGGCGAGAAAAACAATACAAAAATGCCATAATATACACAAATGCACCGCGCAGTCCAGAAATACAAATTAGCACTGTAGCAGAGGTCATAAATTAGGTAAATTCTGAGTAAAAACAATTTTCTATTTGCACATCTCATTTTTATGACTATTTTTGAACTATGGCTATACAAAGGATGTGCTTATCTTGTGATGAAAAACTAAAAGGCCGTTCAGATCAAAAATTTTGTTCTGACCTATGCCGCAATGCTTACAATAATTCACTTAACAGTGATAGCAATGCAATGGTTAGAAATACGAATAACGCCTTAAGAAAAAACAGAAGAATATTAGCTGATTTAATAAAAGATAAAAAAGAAGGCAAAGGCATAGTAAAAGTAAGTAGTTTAAGCAAAGCTGGGTTTAACTTTGAGTTAATCACCTCCATTTATTCTACCAAATCAGGCAATGTTTATTATTTTTGCTACGAATTTGGATATCAAAAACTAGAAAATGAAAATATTATGATTGTAACAAGAGAACATAATAATTAGTTATGGGCCTAGTGCGGTTAATCCTTGCCATTGCGGTTGCTCTAGGACATTTGGGCAAATTCTATTTTCTGAATGGAATGATTGCAGTGCAACTTTTTTTTATCATTAGCGGTTTTTATATGGCATTGATAATCAATGAAAAATACACTCAAAAAAATCATATAAAAAAATTTTATTTCAACCGTTTATTAAGAATTTTTCCTTTATATTTAGTTGTTTCGCTACTTACCTTAATTGCTATAATTTGGCAAGCTGATCCACTATTAATGCAGCAATGGAGTATATTGGCAATAAAAACTAAAATATACATTTTATTTGTCAATCTATTTTTAATTGGTCAAGAAACTTACCTCTATTTGGGAATAAATCAGTTTGGAGAATTAAACTGGGTAAAATATTATAATAATGCCCCAATAAAAGTATATCATTTTATACTCTGTCCGCAAGCATGGTCTTTGAGTATAGAACTGGCTTTTTATGCAATTGCCCCTATTTTAGTTTCAAAAAAAATAAAGCACATTTGGCTAATTATAATAATTGTATACCTGCTTATTTTGCGCATCTATTTATACCGCATTGGGCTCTATTTCGACCCATGGACTTACCGTTTTTTACCCACAGAATTGGCTTTATTTATTACAGGCATTATTGGGTATAAAATTTATAATATGTTGAAAAAAAATCAACTATCCCAGTTGGATAAATCCACTTTTTCTAATCTTTTTTTTAATTGCCATTTGCGGTTATGAATTAATCCCTTTTTTAAACATACAAAAACAATTTATTTTTTATTTATTTACAATAATATGTATTCCATTTATTTTTAATTGGTCAAAAAATAAAAAATGGGACAATGCTTTGGGTGCACTTTCATATCCCATCTATATTAGCCATATTTTTGTTATCAACTTTATTATTCCTAAAACAATAGAAAAGTTCGGTATAATAGATTTTTATGGCATATTTGCACTCCAAATTGTACTTGTTTTCTCGATATTACTGCATTGGAGTATCGAAAAACCATTACAAAATCTTAAAAAAAATATAAAAAATTAACAATGAAATTAACAACATTAGAAACCGGCTTTTTTAAACTAGATGGGGGCGCCATGTTTGGTGTCGTGCCCAAGCAATTATGGCAAAAAATTAATCCTGCCGACAGCAATAATATGTGCACTTGGGCCATGCGCTGTTTGCTAATAGAAGATGGCAATAAATTGGTGTTAATAGACACTGGTATTGGAAACAAACAGAGTGATAAATTCTTTTCTTACTACGATTTAAGCGGTGATAATAATTTGATTAAAACGATACAGGCAAATGGATATAATGCTGATGAAATTACAGATGTTGTGCTTACCCACCTTCATTTTGACCATTGTGGAGGAGCAGTAAATTATGATAGGAAACACGAAGTTTTTACGCCCACTTTTAAAAATGCCATTTACCACACGCATGAAAAACATTGGGCACATGCAATGAGTCCAAATCCTAGAGAAAAACCATCTTTTTTAAAAGAAAATTTTATTCATTTAGAAACCTCAGGCCAACTAACCTTTAGCAACGAAAACACAAAAATAAGTGATAACATATCATTAAATATTGTGGGTGGTCATACAGAAAGCATGTTTGTGCCTAAAATCAAATACAATGATGACATCATTTATTATTGTGCAGATTTAATCCCTTCAATTGGTCACTTAAAAATTAATTATATAATGGCCTATGACATTGAGCCCTTAAAGAGCATGCAGGAAAGGAAGGCGTTATTGCAATTGGCACTTAAAGAAAATGCAAAACTCTTTTTTGAGCATGATCCAAAAAATGCATGCATTCACATTAAAGAAAACGAGCATGGTGAAGCGATTTTTGACGATATATATACTATTACTTAATAATAATAAATTTATTGTTGGCAATATAGCTTCCAATGCCTAATTGCAAAGTGTAATTACCCGCTGACAAGCTTGAAATATCAAGGCTTAATTTATTTTCGCCTTTTTGCCCATTTTTAATTATTCTACCCAAAACTGCTTTGCCTGTATTGTCAAATATCTTAACCTCCCCAATTTGCTCTTCACCTAACAATGAATATTTTAAAATTAAAATATTATTAGCAGGATTTGGTGCAATACTAATGAGTTGGTTTTGTGCAGCAGAAATCTCTAAAAGGGGCACATCAACAAAGAACTCTTTTGTTTTAAAATTTCCATTAGACAAGCCACTCTCTAAATTCCCTTCACAATTGGCCATTACACGCCATTGATAATTTTGATTTCTTTGAAGGTCTGTTAAAGCAATAAAACTATCTTTAATATTATTTGCCAAAACTATCCAATTGCTATCATTTACTAATTTATATTCTACCTTATAATTAAGCCCAAAAGGCACATTATTCCATCTTAAAAGCGCAGCATCAGGCATTAAATTCACAGTTATTAATCCCAAAGGGCTAGAGCATGAGTAAGGCACATTTTGCAAATAACTTTCCCAAACACCTCTGCCATAAGTAGCTACCCTCAATTTGTTACTTGATTTTTGAATTTCGACTTCATTTACAGCCACCATTGGCAATCCCGTAGCATGCTCTTTCCATAATTTGGTAATGGTATCTCTATAAAACACACCAATATTCATCCCTACATAAATTGTTTCTGCCGCCATCTCGTCTACCACAATAGATCTAGCAGCCATAGCGGGCAATCCTAAAGATATGTTGGTAAATGTATTTCCAGAATCTATTGATGCAAATACCCTATTGGCAGTTGAGTTCAAGGTTATCCATACTTTTCCTGCATCAAATTCACTAACAAATATAGAAGTAATAGTCGAAGCCAACACGGTAGTGTCCCAATTTAATCCTCCATTAGCTGTTTTAAATAAACTGGCACCAGCGCTCGCGTAAATAAAACGGGTATTATTGGTACCCATAGCCAAACAATTCATTGCATTGCTTATGTTGCCAGATATTTTGGTCCAATTATTGCCCATATTGCTAGATCTATAAACACCGCGCCATCCTCCATAAACTGTATCATGAAATTTTGGATGCATTACAATAGGTGTTATCCAATTTCCATCTATTGGCCTAGTCAAGTCTTGCTTAAAAAGACCCCCATTAGTAGTTCTATAAATATTACCATATTGACTTGTGCCAATCGAAATTTTCGCATTGGTTGGGCTAATAACATTATCCATACCATCTGCACCTAACCAATCAAACCAAACCCCATTAGGCTGTCTAAAAGAAGAACCATTGTCTTGAGAGCCTAGCACAATAGCATCTTTATCTGTCACCGCATTGCTAATTCTATAAATTTGCTTAATACCAATGCCTACCGTTAAATCTACCCAACTATTGCCATTATTTGTACTTCTAAAAATACCACCATCACTAGTGCAATAGATACTGTTATTAACCCAAACAAGTGAATGAACATCTGCATGAACATAGCCAAAACTGCTTGGGGTTATCCAATATGTTTCGGGTGAAAAAGTTTTAGCCCCATCTGTACTTTTCCAAGTATTTATTCCTCCAATATGCACTTCATTAGAATCTAACGGATTTACACAAATAGCCATATCATAATTAGCTTGTCCGTTTGTACTTTTTCCATCTGTATTATAACCGAAAAAATTGGTGCCATTGGTGGCATTTCCAATAATCAAGGTAACAAAAGTTTTACCTGTATCTGAGCTTTTATACATTCTACCAAATAAATCTCCGTTGGCTTGCGCTGCATAAACAATTGCAGGATTATTTTGACAAACTGCCATTAAAGTTCGGCCACCACCTGGTAAATTAATTCCTGTCCAATTTTTTCCGTTATCTATTGAGCGAAAAATAGCATTTGTGCTTGCTCTGCCAGCCACATACATGATATTGGGATTATTGGGATTAAACTCAATATCTTCTTTTTCGATAGTATGTGTGCGTATCCATAATGCACCGCCATTTATAGAGCGCCATACACCATTATTTGAAGCACAAAAAACTATATTACTGCTGTCTGGATGCACCCTCACTTGATCTGACCCGCTAGGCCCACTGCCAGTGGCTGCCCATGTAGCACCAGCATTTGTAGATTTTATAACCCCACCGTTAACTACTGCTGCGTATATTATATTTTGATTATTGGGATCTATACATAAGTTGTAAATATTTAACCAACCACTATTGATAAAATCAATTAGAGGAGTCCATGATTGCCCACTGTTAATGCTTTTCCATATACCCCCACCTGGTGAACTAACATATATAATTGTGGTATCAGCAGGATGGATGGCCACAGAGGTAATTCTGCCTACACCAGGACTCCAAGCTGATGTTTGTGTTTTTCTGTCAGGCCCCAATTCTTTCCATAAGAAGGTGCTTCGGTAGACTTGTTGTCTTTTTGCATCAGAATTATAATAGGCCTGATCTTCTTGCTGTGGAGAAATGCGATAACCTTGATCATTGGTATGAAATTTTTGCTCATATAACCACCTTTGGTAATGATTATAACCGCTGCCTTGGCCTTTATCAGCGTTAGCATAATGCTTGTCTGCAATTTTTTGTATTTCTAGATAGTTTAAATCTTGTCTATTTAAAAGCTCAAAAATACTAAATGGCTCATTTTGGGCAGTTAATAATTGGCCTAAAACAAATAAACCAACTGTTGCTATTATTTTTATATTCATTTAAAAAAAAATTTAAGCAAATATAAATTAAAATTATCATTTATTGCTTAAAATTAAAAAATCATCGTTTTTTGTATATTTAAAACCAATAATTAATTAAATTTGCGTTAATTACATTAATTAAAAAAAATGACTAACCCCTTCAACTTTTTGAATAAAATCCTTTTTTTTATTTTAGTATTTAGTTCGCCATTTGTTGCCAAGTCTCAGGCACAAAAACAGGATACAACAATACAATTAGATACATTTAGAACATTGCAGTGGTTGGCAGACAGTTTAGCAAAATCTATCCCTCAAAAAAAAGCGGATGGACTAATGCACCTATACCCCAGTTTGGGTTTGTTTATTAAATATTCCAAAAAAGTAGCTCCAGAACTTGCAACACCATCTGTAATTGGACGATATGGTTTTTATAGAACACAGCTTTTAAAAAAGCATCAAAAAATGCACAAAGAGCTAAAAAAGATGGGCTATAGTTTTAATAAAATTGAGATAAATGAAATAAAGACTGACACTGGATTAGCAGCAAGAAATATAGCATACTGCATTATTGAAATAAATTATATTCGAAATAATAAACATTTTGCCATCAGTATAGATGGAATTAATATTGAAAATCAGTGGTTTCTGATTGATGGTTTTAAAATAGAATCACTAGACAAAAAAGATTAAAAACCTAGTTTTTGTTTGCTAGAGTTAATTGTTTTGCAATAAATTTTGCCATCATATTTTCTCTATCTAGCAAAGGATTAATTTCTGTTATTTCAAAACATGCAGTTTTCTTATCTTTTAGCAAACTATCAATACAAAATAAAGTTTCAGCATCGGTTAAACCTTTATTTACAGGGGTTCCGGTGCCAGCAGAAATTTTCGGATCTATAGAATCTGCATCAAAAGAAACATACCAATGATTCAAATGCTCCAATTTATTCTTAGTTTTTTCAATAATAGATGCTATTCCAATTTCGGCAATATCTTTTGGAGTAAAGTAAGTGATGCCCAATAGATGAATCACCTTCCACTCTGCTTCTTCTAAATCTCTAATCCCAATAAAAACTATATTCTCGGGCAATATTTTTGGCAAATTTGAACTGCCAAGGTTAATTAAAACCTTCCAAATTTCTGCAATTTCATCTGGTATTTTTCTATCACTATTTTTATTTAACCCTAATATTGCTGCAACAGGCATACCATGAAAATTACCGCTGGGAGTGGTATAGGGCGTATGCAAATCTGCATGAGCATCTATCCAAATAAGTCCACAATTTTCTACCCCAAAATGGTTAGAAAATGCAGATACACTTGCAGCTGCATTGCTATGATCTCCTGAAAGAATAAAGCAAGAATTGTTTTTGAAAAGGGCCAAACGCATTTTAGCCTCCAAATCTATTGCAGCTTTTAAAACAATTTTTACATGTTTGCCAAAACTAGGTTTTTCATTTTCTATTTGGTCATTATATTGTGTAGTATATATAATATTCTCGGGTAATGGGCAACCTTGTTCTTTTAATTCAAAAAGTAAAGCAGTGGTTCCTAAAGAGGCTCCTCTTTTTCCTGCGCCTGCCTCAGATTGGGCTAAAATTATTTGAGATGTTTCAATTTTCACAAAGTTTGTTTTAAGCCTCGCCTGTAGGGCCTCCAAAATTCATTGGAAACTCTTGAAAAGGCATATTTTCTATATCTACATTACCAAAATTTTCTTCAAATTTCCTAATATTATCCGATAGCGCGCCCAATAATCTTTTGGCATGATGTGGTGTCATAATTATTCTAGATTTTACCTTAGCCTTTGGTACACCTGGCACCACTCTAATAAAATCAAAAATAAACTCTGTGTGACTATGTGTAATCACAGCAAGATTACAATACATTCCATCTGCTATATCTTCTGGCAACTCTATTTCTAATTGCTGACCTTGATTTTCATTTATATTTTTCATATTTAATCAATATTATATTTGGCAAATATACTATCAAAATGACCAATAATTGCCAAACTCCGTTTGTATTTTTTATAAAATTCAATATTAAAATAAATAAAAAAACCTACTTTTGCCTTTATGAATAAAGTATCAATACACCTATTTTACTGTTTAACACTCTTAATTACAACATTTATGGCATGCAATTATAAGCAAAAACAAGCCAATGAAACCCCTTTTGAATACCAAGCCGATAGGTTTGCAGATATTCAGTTGTTGCGGTATAATGTGCCCGGATTTGATGCCCTGCCAAATGATAGAAAATTATTTATTTATCACCTAAGCGAAGCAGCCCTTGCTGGCAGAGACATTATTTATGACCAAAATTATAAGCATAATTTAAGAATTAGAAAAACCTTAGAAGAAATTTATATCCATTATAAAGGCGACAAAAGCAGCAATGTATTTAAACAGTTTGAAACATACCTCAAACGTTTTTGGTTTAGCAATGGCATACATCATCATTATGGAGAACAAAAAATATTGCCTGATTTTACCCGAGATAACTTGAGAGAATTAATTTCTAATTCACCAAATGCTGCTTGGCCAATGATGAAAAACCATGCCGATATTAGTGCATACATTGTTTGGCTAACCCCGATTTTATTTGACCCAAATGTAGATGGAAAAAGAGTAAATAAAGCAGAAGGGGTTGATAAAATAAAAGCATCAGCTGGCAATTTTTATGAAGGGATATCTGAAAAAGAAGTTGTGGCTTTTTATAAAGCAAAAGAAGATACAAACTCTGCCACACCATTATCTATTGGATTAAACTCAAAATTGGTAAAAGAAAACAATATCTTAATAGAAAAAATATGGAAAATAGATGGAATGTATGGAGCAGCTATTGCAATTATGGTAAAACATTTGGAAAAGGCATTGCCATATTCAGAAAATGAGGCACAAAAAACTGCTCTATCACTTTTAATTTCTTTTTATAAAACTGGCAGTTTGCAAACTTGGGACAATTTTAATGTAGCTTGGGTAAAAGATGTAAATAGCACTGTAGATTTTATACACGGCTTTATTGAAGTATACCATGACCCCCTTGGGTTTAAAGCCAATTTTGAAAGCTGTGTCCAAGTGGAAGATGCAGATGCAAGCAAACGAATGGCTACTGTGAGCCAAAATGCACAATGGTTTGAGGACAATTCTCCCATATTGCCCGAGCATAAGAAAAAAGAAGTAAAAGGAGTGTCCTATAAAGTGGTAAATGTGGCTATGCAAGCAGGAGATTTAGCACCTTCTACAGCCATTGGGATTAATCTGCCAAATGCAGAATGGATTAGAGAAAAACATGGCTCAAAATCAGTGAGTTTAGGCAATATTTTAGAAGCCTACGATCAAGCAAGTGCAGGCGGATTAACAGATGAATTTTGCTATACCAAAGAAGAAACAAATCGCGCAAAAAAACATGGTGTTTTGGCAGGCAAAATGCATACTGCCTTGCATGAAGTGATAGGACATGCTAGTGGACAAATGAATAAAGGAATTACAAAATCTAACCTTGGAGCATATGGCAGCACCCTAGAAGAAGCAAGGGCAGACTTGGTAGCCCTCTATTACATTTATGACCAAAAATTAGTAGACATTGGCTTAATACCTACCTTAGATGTGGGCAAAACAGAATATGAAGGCTATATTAGAAATGGATTAATGCTACAAATGCGCAGATTAACTATGGGAGAAAACATAGAAGAGGACCACATGCGCAATAGGCAACTAATTGCAGCTTGGGTATATGAAAAAGGCGCTGCAGATAATGTGATTGAAAAAAAGATAAAAGAAGGCAAAACTTTTTTTGTAGTAAATGACTGCGAAAAACTTAGAAAACTTTTTGGAGAATTATTAAAAGAAATACAACGTATAAAAAGTACAGGAGATTTTGAAGCAGGCAGTGCATTGGTAGAAAATTATGGAGTAAAAGTAGATAAGGGTATTCATACAGAGGTATTAAACAGGGTTTCAAAATTAGATTTAGCTGCTTTTAGCGGATTTATTCAACCAAAAATTGAATTAAAATCTAAAGATGTTGTCACCATTTCGTTTAAAGAAACTTTTGAAGAACAAATGCTGCGATACAGCAAAAATTATAGTTTTTTGCCTGTAAAAAAGGATTAAAAATAAATGCTAAAAAAGTGAAAAAACACTTGATTTGCTATCTATCAGCCTTGCTTTTTTTATTTACAAGCTTAATTTTTGGCCAAGTAGAATCCTATGGAAATAACAATGAAGATACTGTCACTATAGTACAAAAGGCACCCGAATGGAAAAATAAACCTGGAACCCTAGAAATTTTTATTGCTAATCATTTGCGACAAAATATAAAATTACATAGCCACCAATTGGCTGTTCCTGGTATAAATGCAAGGTTAAAATTTACCATTAGTAAAGATGGAAAACCAAAAAATATTAGTGTAGATTGTCAGGATCAACTTTTACTAATTGGTTTAGAAGACGCATTATATGAAATGCCCGATTGGCGCCCAAGCACAAAAAATAATATTGCAGTAGAAGCAAAAATGGAGTATTATATGCTGATTACCAAAATAGAAGCAGGCGAATATGTGCTAACCCAAGAACGCGCGCCCCCAAAACTTGATAAATCAATGAAAATGGTAAAAATAATTATCATTGTAGCAAGTGTGGCAGTATTACTTTTTGCTTGGCGCATTTTTTAAAAAAAGTAATACACATAACAAAGCAAAAGCGCCTATCCGTAAACAAATTTTGAGCTGCAATACTTTTTTTATGAATATTTCGGGTTTAAATTGCGCAGCTAAAAATAAAGTATCCAATTGAGATGAAAAAAAAATCTTCTGCCATTTTAACAGCCCTTTTGATTAGTTTTTGCAGCCCTATTTTTACTGCTGCATTTGCAATAACACCAACAGATAGTATTGCTGGCAAAAAATTATTGTCGTTGCAAGACATTTGGTATAGCGGAAAATTTAGTGCCAATTACCCAAACTCATTTAGAGGATTACAAGACGGAAAATCATATATTTTGGCATCCTCACAAGACAGCATAACCACTGTAGCAAGCTATGATATTGCTTCTGGTAACAAAATAAAAAACTTATTTAGCAATAAAAATATTATCGTAAAAAAGGCGAGGCTTGATCTGAATAATTTCGAATTGAACCAAGCTGAAAATAAAGTGATTATCAAATATAATATACAACAAATTTATAGGCACAGTAGCACATGTAATGCGCTTGTATATGATATAAATACAGAAAAAACATACCAATTGCCAAGCGAAATTATGTACCCCTCCTTTTCACCAGATGGCAAGTATGTAGCATTTGTTCAAAAAAACAATTTATTTTTACAAGAAATTACCAACGGCAAAACATGCCAAATAACAAAAAATGGGGCAAAAGACAAAATAATTAATGGGGCTGTAGATTGGGTATATGAAGAGGAATTTGGGATGGATGTAGGTTTTTTTTGGAGTCCAAATGGAAAATTCATAAGCTATTATAGTATGGACGAAACTAATGTACCCGCTTATTCTATGGATGTTTATGGCAGCCTATACCCCACAAAAGAAATCTGGAAGTATCCAAAAGCTGGCGAAAAAAATGCAGTAGTAGATATATTTATATTTGATGTTAAAAAAAAGAAGTCAAAAAAATGCAATACTCAATCTCAAAACGATCAATATTTACCCCGCATGGCATGGGACAACACAGGCAATTACCTGACTATCCAGCAATTAAATAGGCATCAAAACGAATTAAAAGTTCTAAAAATAAATACTGCTAATGGACAAACTAGTGTGATGTATGAAGAAAAAAACCCATTTTATATTGACATTCACGATTGGCATTGTACCCCTCAAGGACAATGGCTGCATTTGAGCGAAAAGAGTGAATTTCAGCATTTATGGCTATTTGACCCACAAAACGGGACAGATAAACAAATTACCACAGGAAATTTTGACATAGATAATTATTATGGATTTGACAATAATTTGGGCATTGCTTATTTTAATGCCGGCAAAGACAAAGCCACAGAACGTCAAATTTATTCAGTTGATATTAAATCTGCTCAATTAACTCAATTATCATTCGGAGATGGATGGCACAATGCAACATTTATATCAGGGATGCAATACTATTTAGATTATTTTTCTAGCGCAATAAACCCAGGCAATCACACACTCTATAGCGCTAAAGGTGCGCTAATCAAAGAAATTGCAAACAATGAGAAATTAATAAAAACCTTGGTGGAATATAAATTAGGAGAGCAACATTTTGGCACATTTAAAAACAAAAATGCTACAAATATTGATTATTGGATGCTAAAACCCAAAAACTTTGACAGCAGCAAAAAATACCCTGTATTATTTTATGTGTATGGTGGACCTGGGTATCAAACAGCAAAAAACGCTTATGGTGGTGCAAATTATTTATGGCACGAATATATCGCACAGCAAGGTTATATTATTATTACAATTAATAACACTGGCAGTGGAGCACAAGGACAAGCTTTTAAGAAAAAAACATATTTGCAGCTTGGCAATTATGAAACCCAAGATTATATAGACGCAGCAGTGCATTTTAGCAACTTTGCATATGTTGACAAAACACGACTTGGCGTCTGGGGCTGGAGCTATGGCGGCTACATGTCTAGTAATTGTATTAGCCGTGGTGCAGAATATTTTAAAACCGCAGTTGCTGTAGCCCCGGTAACAAACTGGAGGTATTATGATAATATTTATACTGAAAGGTATATGCGAACGCCTCAAGAAAATGCATTAGGCTATGACACTAATTCTCCGATTAATCATATTAAAAAAATAAAAGGAAATTATTTGATTATACACGGCACTGCCGATGACAATGTGCACTTTCAGAATGCTGCAGAAATGATTTTAGCAATGAACAATGCCAATATAAAGTATGAAACTGCTATCTATCCCAATAGAAATCATGGCATTAGCGGTGGTAAAACCCGCTTGCATCTTTTTACTAAAATTACAAATTTCATAACTGAAAATTTGTAATTACCAAAGCCATAACTATTATTATTCACTCATTTTATGGCTAAAAATAATCACCCCAAAGCCCTCCCTTTTCTTTTTCTGGCAGAAATGTGGGAAAGATTTGGTTACTATTTAATGTAATGTCAATTTTATTGGTTTTATCTTAAATGGACATGTTAAAGGTTTTTCTTTCGTATTTAATTGGCAAAAAACTAAAACCTCGCATATCTTTTGTGATTAATAAAATTTTTGGCCTTTTGCAATAATCATTGATTTGCTTTTTTTGACCACTTCGTAAGTTTAACTTTTTAAAGAAAAATATCAAACTTTCGTAACAATATGAAAATAAATATATATTATTGCCCTTTAAAAAATTATATATGAGCGAAATATCAACTAAAAAGGGACACCCTAAAGGGCTTTATTTTTTATTCTTCACAGAAATGTGGGAACGATTTAGTTATTACGGAATGAGAGCAATCTTCATTCTGTTTATGACAAAAGTATTATTATTGAATGACTCCAATGCTTCGGAAATTTATGGCAGCTATACAGGATTGGTTTATTTAACGCCATTATTGGGCGGCTATCTATGCGATAAATATTTAGGCAACAGACGCAGCATTGTTATTGGCGGTTTATTAATGGCATTGGGTCAATTCTTTATGTTTTTAAGTGCATCTGCGGGAGCAGAAGGAGGGGTCTCTCTAATGTGGACTGGTTTAACAGCATTAATAATTGGCAATGGATTTTTCAAACCCAATATTTCTACCATGGTTGGGCAATTATATCCTGCCAACGACAGAAGAATAGACAGTGCCTTTACAATTTTTTATATGGGCATAAACTTAGGTGCATTCTTTTCGCCTCTAGTTTGCGGTTCAATGGACTTTAAATGGGGTTTTCTATCAGCATGTATAGGCATGTTGCTTGGCTTGGTTGCCTTTATTTTCGGGCAAAAGAAGTATTTAATTTCTGAAGAAGGCAAGGAAATTGGCTTGCCCGTAAAAAAATTGGATGCAAAAAGTATACTAATGATTATTGGTTCTATTGGAATCATCTTTTTTATGCTAAATTTTAAACAAATGTTTAACGGTGTTTCTATAACGCTTCCTGCAATTGGCGGCCTTAACATTGGCGAAATTGATATCATTAGTTACTTTATATATGGTGCGATGATTGCAATGCCAATCATCATTTTAACTGACAAGAGTTTAACAAAAATAGAAAATCAAAGAATATTGGTAATCTTTATCTTAGCCTTTTTTGTCATTTTCTTTTGGGGAGCTTTCGAACAAGCAGGGGCTTCATTAACACTTTTTGCAGACAGGCAAACAGATAGAACTATTTTTGGCTGGGATATGCCGGCTTCATACTTTCAATCCATAAATCCATTAGCAGTTATAATTTTAGCTCCTATTTTTACCATTATTTGGGGATTTTTATACATTAGAAAATTAGAACCTTCCTCTCCTAAAAAAATGGCCATTGGTTTAGCATTGGTTGCTTTGGGCTATATCGTTATTGCAATTGCCGTTAAAGGAATTGGTGTAGAAGATAAAGTTTCAATGTGGTGGTTAATTGCACTTTATGTTATCCATACAATGGGCGAATTATGTTTATCGCCAATAGGTTTATCTATGGTTTCTAAACTTGCACCTCTTAGACTTTCTTCTTTAATGATGGGTACATGGTTTTTAGCAAATGCAGCAGCCAATAAGTTTGCAGGCACATTAAGCGCATTAATTCCGCCAACAGCAGGAGCAGAAGCAAGCACAGAGCCTATCAAATACCCTTCATTTATTGGTTTTCAAATCACTAATTTATATGAGTTTTTTATGTTGTTTATCATAATGACTGGCGTTGCAGCAGCAATTCTATTCCTTTTGAGTTCAAAATTGCAAAAAATGCAACACAACGATCATCTTAAAGTAATTCCTGAATTGGATAGATAATAAACCATAAACCAAACGTAAAAAACAACTTTAGAAACCTCCAAGCAAAATCTTGAAGGTTTCTTTTTTAACAAAAAAACTAACTTATATAAAATTTTATGTGGAAAAATCACCCAAAAGCCCTGCCCTATTTATTTTTGTCCGAAATGTGGGAACGATTTGGCTATTACTTAATGATTGGCATTTTTACGCTTTATTTAAAAGATGTAGAAGCTGGATTTGCATTAACCGAAAAAGAAGCCTCCGATTTGTACGGCACATTCATAGCTTTGGTTTTTTTAACCCCTTTTGTTGGCGGATTAGTTGCCGACAGGTATTTGGGATATAAAAACTCAATTGTTATTGGCGGAATTTTAATGGGCCTTGGATACATGCTAATGGGCATACACAGCCTAACTATGCTTTATATTTCTATGACATTTGTTATTATAGGCAATGGATTTTTCAAACCCAATATTTCAACACTTCTTGGTAATTTTTATTCTGTAGATAAATTCAAAGACAAGAAAGACGAAGGTTATAATATTTTTTACATGGGGATAAATATTGGTGCCTTTATTTGCAATTTTTTTGGCGCTGCCCTGCAAATAGTATTGGGTTGGAAATTTGCCTTTATGGCCGCAGGTGTGGGAATGTTTATAGGAGTTATTGTGTTTATATTAGGCGCAAAACATTATGAAGGTTTCGACCAAAAAAAGGGCGTTCAGCCTGGCGATATGCCTTTTTCAAAAATTGTGTTATTCATCCTTTTGCCTTCCGTTATTTTTGGAATAATTGGATGGTTGCTTTTTGGTGTCCAATCAGAAAGCAATCCAAACAGCTATATATTTGGCTCTGACAGCACCGATGCATTTATTTTTGCATGTATTCCTGTCATCTTTTTTTATGCCAGTTTATACTTTAAAGCAAAAGAAGAAGACAAAAGACCAATTGGTGCCTTGCTTTCTATTTTTGCCGTTGTTATTTTATTTTGGGCTGTTTTTAAACTAAATGGTTCTGCCTTAAACACATGGGCAGATAGATACACAGACAGAGCGATTACAGGCAACACTGAAGTGGTTTTTAGCAGTTTAAAATTTTCAAAACAGTTAGAATATAAAAAGGATTCAACGGAATTGTATGATGAGTCATTCAGACTTCAAAAAGAAAACGGGAATGTGATTAAAGAGTATAATTACCCCGTTTATTTCAGAAACATTGCCCCAGAAAAACTGCCAGAAGAAGGCAGTAAAATCAGTATTTGGGCTACAAATTTGAGCCAATCTATTAATCCAGGATGGGTGATACTATTAACACCACTAATAGTTGCCTTTTTCACTTTTTTGCGCCATAGAAAAAAAGAGCCAAGCACACCAACAAAAATTGCATTGGGTTTATTAATCTCTGCACTTTCGGTTTTGGTGATGGTGGCTGCCGTAAAAATTGGCAGCAATGGAACAGAAAAAGTGAGTGTTTGGTGGCTAGTGGCCAATTATGGAATTATCACAATAGGCGAACTATTTTTAAGTCCAATGGGATTGTCTGTAGTTTCAAAACTATCGCCCAAAAACATAACCGCGTTAATGATGGGCGGTTGGTTTTTATCAACATCAATAGGCAATAAATTAAGTGGAGTTTTAGCCAGTATGTGGGATAAATATGATAACAAAGCAGACTTCTTTTGGATAAATTTTGCCTTGTTAATGTTTGCAACCATATTGATGTTTAGCATCGTTAAAAAACTAAATGCTGTTATGAAAGAAAAAGGCATAAAATAAGATGAGCCTTTTTTCTAACGACACCTTTTTTTACGCAATTCGAGAGGTTGTTTTACTTTCTCGACAAAGAGTTTTTCGAGCCGTGAACTCTGTTTTATTAGAAACATATTGGAATATTGGGAAAATTATTGTTGAAGAGGAACAGCATGGCAAAAGCAAAGCAATATATGGCTCTAAATTATTGAAAAACCTATCAAGAGAATTGACTTTAGAGTTTGGAAAAGGTTTTGATAAAAGAAACATAAATAATATAAGAGCATTTTATAATACTTTTCCAATTTGGAACGCATTGCGTACAGAATTATTTGGACACATTATAGCTTGCTATCTAGGATTATTATTTATGCCGAAAGAGGAAGATTTAAAACAAATTATTGACCAAGATAAAATTAAATATAACCTAGATAGATAAATAAAATGCAAACAATAGAAGAAATACAAAGCTTTGAAGGTAAATATCCAAAACAACTTTGGCATTTGTTTTTTAGCGAAATGTGGGAACGCTTTAGTTTTTACGGAATGCGCGGCATGCTCACATTTTTTATGGTCAATCAATTGTTTTTAACCGAAAAAGCAGCCAATTTACAATATGGCGCAACCCAAGCTTGGGTGTATGCTTTTACATTTATTGGCGGATTATTTGCCGATAAAATACTCGGTTTCAGAAAGTCATTGTTTTGGGGCGGTTTGTTAATGATTATTGGCAGCCTTATTCTTGCTGCGGACCCTTCTAAATTCTTTTTTATAGGCATCAGTTTCAACATCGTTGGCACAGGTTTTTTTAAGCCTAATATTTCTACAATGGTAGGCAATCTTTATAAAAATGGAGATAGCAGAAGAGATGCAGGTTTCTCCTTGTTCTATTCAGGCATCAACATTGGCGCACTTTTAGGCGGTTATTTATGTATTTCGATAGGAAAACATGAGCTGTTTCCTTCTTTAATACCAAGTCATTTAACTTGGAATTTTGCCTTTGGACTAGTGGCTGTTGTTATGACAATAAGCTTGCTTACTTTTATAAAGACAAGACATCATTTAGGCCCAATTGGTTTCTCGCCATTAAAACTAAATTTGGCAGAAAATAAACAAAAAAAATGGTACATATATGCCGTTTATATTGGTACTTTAGCCGTAATTCCTATCATTATGAAAATGGTTGCTAACACCCGTTACACAGATTGGTTTATGTTCATAATTGGTCCATTTAGCTTAATTTATTTGTTTTATGAGATGTCTAAACAATCAAAACCAGAGGTTAAAAAACTATTTGCAGCACTGCTTTTCATATTATTTTCAATTGTTTTTTGGGCTATTTTCGAGCAAGCAGGTGGCTCTTTAAGTTTGTTTGCCGCCAACAATTTAAACAGCACACTTTTGGGAGTCATTAAACTAGACCCAAATGGAGTAAACAATAGCGCAAATTCATTGTTTGTTATCATTTTTGCCCCACTGTTAGGATTACTTTGGATAGGAATGAATAAGCGAAAAATTGAGCCAAATACAGTTGTTAAGTTTGGATTTGGGTTTATTTTTCTCGGACTGGCTTTTTATATTTTTTATGCAACAAAATTCTTTGCAAATGCGCAAGGAATGACTTCGTTAGATGTATTTACATTGGCCTATTTTGTTGTAACATTTGGCGAACTTTGTTTGTCGCCTATCGGACTTTCCATTATGACAAAATTATCTCCCGAGCGTTTGCAAGGGGTAATGATGGGCTTATGGTTTTTAGCAAGTGCTTATGGGCAATATGTGGCTGGTTTATTTGGTGCAAGCATTGTTTCAGACAATCCAAATGCATCGTCTTTAGAAAAATTAATTGCATACACCGATGGCTACAAACAATTTGCCATTTATGCCTTAATTGCAGGCATTATATTAATACTAATTTCTCCTTTAATGAAAAAACTGATGCAAGAAGTGAAGTAAAATACTCATTTCAAAAATAATTTTCGAGACAATAAAACGGCAATAAAATTAAGCATTTTCATTAGCGAAAATATTTTAAGCCAAAATTAGGCATTAGAGTTCTGTTTTTTTATAAAAAACTATTGTGGTGTAGGCATTTCAAATATTTTGTGCTTTTCGATACTTATGAAAAAAAAAAGAACTTTTTCATAAACTCAAAGTGACCAAAATAGTGAACTACTTATTAATAACTATCGGAATAAAATTAAACCAAGATTATGCTTTAGAATTTTTTTATAAAAAAAAATTTACTTTTTATTAACATGAGCAACGGCAATTTTTACCAGTTAAAAACATTGATTATACCCTATTTTACAGTGCTTTTTATCACACTATCGCATCTCATATCAAAAATGAGTCAAAAAAAAATTTTTTTTATCTTTTGTTTAAGAAATAAAATCTCTTAAACCTGCATGTTGATTTAAAAATTAATATGCTAACAAACTAAATAATGCTTCTTTAAAATCAGCTTGCGGTAAAAATATATCCTCTAAACTTTTGGTAAATGGAACGGGTGTATCTAAGCTACCAATTCTTTTTACGGGTGCATCTAGGTGCTCAAAAAGGTATTCTCCAATCCATGCAGCAATCTCTGCGCCTATTCCCATAGTTAGTGTAGCCTCATGCAGCACCAAAACTTTTCCTGTTTTAATCACGCTTTTGCGCACAGCCTCTTTATCCCAAGGCAGTAAGGTTCTTAAATCAATCACTTCAACATCTAAATTTTCAGCATTTGCCAATGCCAACGCCCAATGCACTCCCCACCCGTAAGTAACAATAGTGGCTTCATTGCCAGGTTTAACAACAGCTGCTTCGCCAATAGGAAGGGTGTAATAGTTAGTAGGTACAGCTTGCTCAATGCTTCTATACAACTTTTTATGTTCAAAAAACAATATTGGATTTGGCTCTTCTATAGCTGCAGCAAGTAAACCTTTGGCATCTGCAGGAAAAGCGGGGTATACTATTTTTAAGCCAGGAATATGAGCAAACCAAGCTTCTGTGCTTTGGCTGTGAAAAGGCCCTGCCTGCACCCCTGCTCCTGTAGGCATGCGCACCACCACATCTACAGCATGTCCCCATCGGTAGTGTGTTTTAGCCAAATTATTTACAATTTGATTAAATCCGCAAGATACAAAATCTGCAAATTGCATCTCTATAATTGCCTTATACCCTTTTAATGATAAACCCAATCCTGCACCAAGTATGCTAGATTCTGTAATCGGAGTATTGCGCACCCGGGCTTTGCCAAATTTTTCTAAAAACCCATCTGTGATTTTAAAAACCCCTCCATAATCTGCAATATCTTGACCCATTATTACCGTATTTTCAAATTTTTCCATGCTCTGCATTAAGCCTTCGCTAATAGCATCAACTAGCCGTATTTCTTTTGTTTCACTATTATTGGCAACAGTGTGCAAAGGGGTATATGGGGCATAAATATCACCAAGTTCATTGGCTGCAGTGCCTACAATATCTGCATATTCAAAAACCTCTTTTATATCTTTATCAATTTGTTTTTTTAGCGTTTGGCCAATTTGTTTCAATTCCTCTGCGGGCACTATACCAAAATTAATCAAATATTCTTCAAAATTTTGTATCGGGTCTTTTTTAGCCCAAATCTCAAAAAGCTCATTGGGCACATATTTTACTCCGCTTGCTTCTTCATGCCCTCTCATTCTAAATGTTAGGCATTCTAATAATATGGGTTTAGGATTTTCGCGCATTTCGGCTGCCAGTTCTTTAGTTTTATGGTATACCTCCAAAATATTATTTCCATCTATCTGATGCGCCTCAATACCATACCCTATGCCCTTATCAATAAATTGTTTGCATTTAAACTGTTCATTGCTTGGGGTAGATAATCCATAGCCATTATTTTCAATCACAAAAATAACTGGCAGATTCCAAACTGCTGCCACATTAAGTGCTTCATGAAAATCGCCTTCGCTGGTTCCTCCATCCCCACTAAAAACAACTGATATTTGTTTAGATTTTTGTAGCAATTCGCCCAAAGCTATGCCATTGGCCACGCCATGCATTGCGCCTAGATGGCTTATCATTCCAATAATATGGTGTGCTGTAGTACCAAAATGAAAACTCCTATCTCTGCCTTTCGTAAATCCTTCTTTTTTACCTTGCCATTGAGCAAATAATTTTGTGAGGGGTATACCTCTGCCAGTAAAAACACCTAAGTTTCTGTGCAATGGCAAAATGTAATCTTGCTTATCTAAACCCGCTGTTATTCCTACTGATATAGCCTCTTGCCCAATGCCACTAAACCATTTACTTATTTGTCCTTGCCGCAAGAGTATCAGCATTTTTTCTTCTATTAGTCTGGGATATACAAGTTTTTTGTAAAGAGATATAAGCTCTGTGGAGCCCAAATTTTTTGGTGCATATTGCATAAGGGTGCAAAGATAATAAATTCAATGCCTTGAAATTATATATGAAAAAAAATAAGTTTAAGCGTATTGATTTTATTTTTTTTATGATACTATTGTATGAAAGCTTAATTTTGTAGCTTAATATTTTGAATAGAAACGAACCTATCAAACCAAAAATGCTGCTTTGCACCCATGAGTTTCCTTTTGGCAATTCTGAAACAAGTTTTATAGCACCCGAGTTTGTTATTTTGCAAAAACACTTTAAAATTGATATTATTCTTACTTTTGAAAGTAAAAATAAACAAACAACTGTATTAGAGGGCACTCAAGTTTATCAAGTTCAAGAAAAATTTGCGCAAAAATTACCTTATAAATTGCACATTAAGTTTTGGTTGGTAATTTTTCCAACATGGCTAGTTACTTTATTATGTTATTCAATAAAACATAAACTGGGTGTTTCAGCAATAAAGAATCAAATAAGCCAATTTAAGAAATATGAGCATTTGACGGCTACTCTTTTGCAGCACGTTAAAAAAAACAAGCCAGAAATTATTTACAGTTATTGGTTTGACCATTGGAATGTAGCCGCAAGTATTCTAAAAAAACTGGGCTACTACAAAGGTTGTATTATAAGTCGTGCGCATAGATATGAGCTAGTTGAGGAAACAAATAAATTAGGTGTTTTTCCATTTCATAGATTACAATTTGCATATACTGACTTAGTCTTTTTTATTTCTGATAAATTAATGCAAACTTATCAAAAAAAGTACCCAAAAAGTATTCGTAATTTAAAATTGGCTAGGCTGGGAGTAAATTTTTCAAATAACACACCACATATTCCGCAGCCAAATTCGCATCACTTAATAAGCATTGGAGATATTAAACCTATAAAAAATTTAACCATCATTGCACACGCACTAAACAAGATTAAGCTTCCAATTGTGTGGCATCATTTTGGGGCAAGTAAAACTAATGATACTTTGCAAAAACAAATAAAAAATGCCAGCATTTCTTACATAAATTATGGCAATATTACGCCTCAAGAACTCTACAGTATTATCACGAGTCAATATTTTCATTTTTTAATCAATACTTCCAAAAGTGAAGGCATTCCTGTGAGTATGATGGAAAGCATTGCTTGTGGAATACCCATAATAGCAACAAATGTAGGGGGAGTCTCAGAAATTGTCAATGAGGATACAGGCATTTTGTTATCAAAAAATATTGATGCAGAAGCCCTTAGCAATGTTATAAGCACATATTTGACAAACTATCCATTTAATAAAGAAAAAAGAGGGCAAATTACAGATTTTTATAAAAAAAACTACCATGCTACCACAAATTATACTGATTTTTGCACACAGATACTAAATTATATAAAAAATAATTGACACATACACTCACCTGCAAGCATTGCGTACTTGGTACATCAGACGATAAAAGTATAGTTATCAATAAAGATGGTATATGCAATTACTGTTTAAATTTTAAGGAACATTGGATAAAAAGAGAATCGGAAACTAAACGAAATCAATTGTTATCAAACCTTGTTTTGCAGATAAAAGATCAAAAGAAAAAATATGATTGCTTGCTTGGTATAAGTGGTGGGGTGGATAGCTCATATCTTGCCTATTGGGCGCATCAGGAGGGATTATCACCACTGGTTGTTCATTTTGACAATGGGTGGAATAGTGAATTGGCGGTAGAAAATATACAAAAAATATGCACTAAACTCAATTTTGATTTAAAGACAATTGTAATAGATTGGCAAATCTTTAAAAAAATGCAAATTGCTTATTTAAAAGCAGGAGTAGTAGATATAGAAGTGCTTACAGATCATGCCATCTATGCAACGATAACTCAATTAGCAAAAAAAAATAAAATTAAATATGTTATTTCCGGCTATAATCTTGCCACAGAAGGCATAATGCCAAAAGGGTGGGTATATGATAAAAGAGATTGGAGCAATATTAAATCTATTGTTAAAAAACACAGTGATATTAATACTTTTGGTTCTTTTCCGCATGTTAGTTTTTGGCAAGGTTTGCGCAATCATTTTTTTCATCAACAAAAAATAGTTCAACCCTTAAATTTAATGAATTATAACAAAAATGAGGCAAAAGAAATTTTGAAAAAAGAATTGGGCTGGCGCGATTATGGAGGCAAACATTATGAAAGTATTTTTACTAAATTTTATCAAGCTTACATATTGCCCCATAAATTTGGAATAGATAAAAGAAAAGCACACCTTGCTACAATAATTAATAGTGGTCAAATAGATAAAAAAACTGCATTATCAGAATTAGAAAAACCACTCTATCCCAATGCAGACTTTGAACAAGACAGAGATTACGTATTAAAAAAATTAAACTTATCTTTGAATGAGTTTGAAAATATTATGCAATCACCCGTTCAATCACACTTACATTTTGACACAGATAAAGTATTATGGAACCGCTATTTTAAAATAATTAATTTGATAAAACTAAAAAAATGATTTCAATAGAAAACAAAAAAATATTGGTAATGGCGCCCCATACAGACGATATGGAATTTGGCTGTGGTGGCACAATTCACAAACTTATACAACAAGGCAACGATGTTTACTGTGCCACTTTTTCTGCTTGTCTGCAGAGTGTGCTCAAAGATTTTCCTTCGGATATTTTGATTACAGAATCAAAAAATGCAAGCAATATTATTGGATTAAAGAAAGAAAATTTATTGTTGTATAATTTTGATGTTCGCACCTTTAATTATCATAGGCAGGCAATTTTAGAGCAAATGATTTTGCTAAGGCACGAAATTAATCCAGATATTATTTTCTCTCCGTCACTAAAAGATATTCATCAGGATCATGCGGTAATTGCAGAGGAAACTTTGCGTGCTTTTAAAAACAAAACTATTTTTAATTATGAGGTAATTTGGAACAACCTTAGTTTTCAGACCACTTGTTTTTTTGAATTATCAGAAGAAAACATAAGCACTAAAATAGCTGCTGTAAAATCCTATCAATCTCAGGCTCACAGGCCTTATGCAAATGATGAATTTATGCGTTCATTAGCAAGAACAAGGGGCTTGCAAATAGGCACACAATATGCAGAGTGTTTTGAAATATTAAGAATTAATTTTTAATTAAACCTATCATGCTAACAATTGCAAAAATTATTGAAGACTTTGAAGGAATTAGGTTTGTGGGTAACAGCGCTGCCACAGTGCAAGAAATTATTCAATTAAATGGAGAAAATAAAAACCCACATGCCCTTATGTGGTGCGCAGACAAACACACAGATAAAATCAACAAACTAAGCACTGGGATTGTTATTGTTTCAGAAAATACAAGCACAGCTAATCAAGGCGTAAATTATATTGTATGTAAAAACCCGCGACAATTATTTAGCAAAATAGTAGAACGCTATTTTTATAAAAAAGAAATTCATGAAATATCTCAACATTGTGTAATTGACAGCTCTGCAATACTCGGCAAAAATATAGGCATTGGGAATTTTGTAACCATAGAGGGTAATGTAGTAATTGGCGACAATGCCATCATAGGACCCAATACGGTCATAAAAGCAAATACAAAAATTGGTAATGATGTAATTATAGGTGCTAATTGCACCATAGGCAGTGTGGGGTTTGGTTATGAAAAAGACAATGATGGACAATATACATTTATCCCACATATTGGCAACGTAGTAATTGGTAATAATGCCGAAATAGGAAACAATACCTGCATTGACAAGGCAGTATTAGGAAGCACTAATATTGGCGAAAATGTAAAAATAGATAATTTGGTGCACATTGCACATGGTGTTCAAATCGGAAAAAATAGTTTGATTATTGCCAATGCAATGGTGGCAGGAAGTGTAAATATTGGAAAAAATGTTTGGGTGGCGCCATCCTCTGCCATTATAAATGGTATAAGTATTGCCGATAATTCTATCATAGGTTTGGGAGCGGTAGTAATAAAATCGGCAGTAGAAACACAAGTACTGGTTGGCAATCCTGCAAAAAACATTAAAAAATAATTCATTGCAAAATATTGAAGCAAAGTTTGTTATTATTTCTTATGCTTTTCCTCCATACGGTGGTGTAGCAAGCAGGCGTTGGCTTATTTTTGCAAAGGCCATGCAACGTGCAGGGCATAAAATTTTGATTATAGCTGCACAAGGAGATACATTTGAAAAATCTGCTTGGAGTATAGGAGAACTTCAGGACAAAACTGTATATCTTAGCCATCATTATCCAAGAATATTGAAAAGCATACCGAAAAATATTATTGAAAAAATATATTACCGCATAATGTTGTTTTGGATCAAATGCATTTACAGAGGCACCCCTTATGACCGTGGAATATTTTTTAAAAAACAGGTATTATCTTACCTGAAAAATATTGATTTAGATGGTAAAACTGTCATCATTTCGGGTGCTCCTTTTTCACTTTTTAGTTTAAGCAAATCTCTAAAAAATCGCAATGCAAATGTTTACCTAGATTTTAGAGACCCTTATACCTGGGGCGAGCTTTATGGAATGAAAGGATTAAGCAAAAATCGCTTCAAATTTGAATCAAATATTGAGTCGCAGGCAATAGCAAATGCTGCTAGAATATTTGTGCCAAATAAGCAAATGGAAACTTATTTAAAACAAAAGTACATTCAATTTAGTGATAAAATATTTTTGCTTAATCACCCTATAGATTCAGATAATATTAAAGAAAAATGGAAACCTACAAACCAAAAGGATGGCTATATAAACTTGGTTTATGCAGGCAGTTTATATGACGATTGTACAGCACAAATAGCAGATTTTATTGAAATATTAAAAAACAATAAACACATTACCTTTACACTTTACACAGATAAAGAGCGCATCCCAAAAAATATGGTAAATCTTTTTCTAAACAACGGTCAAATTATTGTAAAATCAAATTTACCCGCCAATAAATTATTTGAGCAACTTTTGCATTTTGATGCTTACCTTATTATTTCACCCATGCGAGGAAAAGACAATATCAGTACTAAATATCCCGATTTAATCTATTTTGGTATGCCATTAATTTTGTATTCAGCAGAGGGAGATTTAACACGATTTTTAGCAAACTATAAAAGATGTATTTGCATTAATGATTTACTATTATTTAAAAAATCTATGCAAAATATTTTAGATTTGGGCAAAGAAACGCTTTTTTTTGAGTTAAAAGATTTTAATGATGAACAATTATTAGGCCGTTTTAATTAATAAAACAGCCTCTAGTCCACAAATATCAACAAACTAAGCATTTTAACAATTATATTTGTATATTCGCACAATAAACATTTAATTTGCGTTTAACTATTAAGATTAATAAATGAACATTTTAGTTAAGGAAACATTTTTTTTACTTTTCTTATTCATATTAATAAAATCCACAGAAGTGAACGGGCAATGCAATGCCAATTTTACTAACACCACAAATTTGTGTTCTGGAGACTCTATACTTTTTTCTTTTACAGGCACAGGTGCTTCTGTGGTTTGGAATTTTGGCGACACCTTTTCTGGAGTATACAATTCAGATACCAATAGAATAATTAAATATCGGTTTACAGATACAGGATTATATACTATCACATTAATAGCTAATGGAGCAAGCTGCACTGATACTTTCAAAAAAACAATACGGATTGTTCCAAAATTAATCGCAAACTTTACTTGGCAAAACCCTTGCATCAAGCAAGCCACAACATTCATAAATACAACAATCAAAGGCTTTACTGATGCATTTACTTCTTATAATTGGCAATTTGGTGACAGCAGTAGCAGTGCTATTCAACATCCAAATCATACTTACCAAAGTTTTGGAAACAAAACAGTAAAACTGGTAATAAATTCTATACAGGGTTGCAAAGACTCTATTAGTAAGACGATAAACATTAAACCTCCCCTAAATTATAGTGCAAGCGTAGATTCTGTTTGTCAATTTACAAAGGCCAATTTTACAAGCACTTATGGCACATCGATACCAATTAGCTGGCAATGGGACTTTGGTGACGGCAGCAGCTCAAATACAGCAGAACCCGAATATTCTTATAGCAATGGTGGCAAATATCGTTTTATTTTAACAGCTACCTACTCCGATAGCAGCACTTGCAAGGCAGCCTATGATAGCATTTGGGTGATGATACTGCCGATTGCTAGTTTTAGCATTTTAACAGATTCTATACAATGTTATAAAGGCAATCAAACATGCATAAAATTTAATAAAAATCCTAAAGCAGTAGCTTATAGAAATATTTTGTGGGACGATGGAGGCACATCTAGCCCAAATGCTTCAGATAGCCAATACTGCAAAACTTATCAAAATACAGATGGAGGCCTTTATAGAATTACCAACGAAATTATAGATATAAATGGCTGTGCTAATAGGCAAAAAGACAGCAACTACATTAGAGTCCTAAAGGACCCAAAAGCATTATTAAATTCAAATTATAGTGGGGGTTGTTTTAAAACATTTTTAAACGCTCAAAACATAAGCAATATGTCACCACCTCTCATTAGAAGATTTATTTGGGATTTTGGAGATGGCAGTTACGACAGCACAAATTGGACGAGTACAAGTCACACCTACATTTCAGACGGAAATTTCAAAGTAAAACTTTTTATTGAAGATACGTTTGGATGTATCGATTTGTTTTCTGATACAAATACGATTAGAAACATTAATTTCATCATAGACCCAAAGGTAGAAAGATTAAAAAAATGTCGAATTGATAATCTTTTCAAATTTACACAAACGCCAATTCCAAGTGGAAGTATCACGTGGTTTTTTGGCGATGGAGGTACATTAAATACATTTACAAGTTTTAAACATTACGGGAGTTTGGGTAGCTATTTACCCACTGTTAGACTTAGCAAACTGGGCTGTGATAGCGTTTTGAGGCTAGATACTGCCATTGTGCATGGCCCTCATGCTAATGCCAATATTACAAACCGTTATCAATGTCAAATACAAGACACCGTTTATTTTACAAATACCACAGCTACATATCGAAATAAAACATTGCAAACCAAATGGAATCTTTTTGACCCATTTGCAAGTGATTGCATTATAGACACAAAAAATGGACAAAATATTGACAGCAATTGCAATAATTCTATAGACTCGCTTACATTTAAACATTGGTTTTTACCAAGCAGAGAGCGGTGTTATTCTGTAAGAATTATTCAAACCGATACCGCTGTTGGCTGTATAGATAGCATTGATTTTAGCATACCACTTATGCCACCAAAAGCAGATAGCGGTATGTTTTTAAGTTACTTAAACTTTCCATGTATAGGCCCAGAGCAATCAAAAGAGGTGTATTTAAACTTTGGCGCTACCTCTCCCAATTGTGGCAGAGAAGCATGGCAGGTGATGTGGGACTCTACCTGTGCAAGAAAATCAGGAAATTTTAACAGTTTTTGGACACCAAATCAAAACAGACACAACTATTCATACAACAATATGCCTTGTGATAGCAATGGTTATGTTACAGTAGGGTTAATTATTCAAAATGGTCGCGACACCAATGGACAAGTTTGCTACGATACCGGATTTTATCATAAAATTATCAGATTTGGACCATTAAGTCCAATTATAATGAGCAACTATTCTCCCAATGTTCATTATTGTAAAAACACTGAGTTTAAATTCTCTTTTAGAGACAGCTTGCAAGATAGCTTAGCACTTATTGTTTGGGATTATGGAGATAATTCAAAAAAAGATACTTTATTGAGCCTAAGCTCTCAATTTCATAAATATCCAAACCCAGGACAATACACCGTAACAACATATTTGAGACATATTAATGGCTGTGAAGGAAATGATTCATATAGGGTTCAAGTAGGCATAAATAAATTATTTCTTTTTCCAAAAAATCAAATGTGCTTGGGCGATTCTGTAAAAATAGATAATGTGAGCAGATATTGGCAAATGAATACTTCACATTTTGCTAATCCTGCAAGAGAAAGTGATGGAAAAGAAACTACCCGATGGGATATTGGCGATGGAAACGGATTCAGTAAGTCAGGTCGTTCTATTTTTGTAAAATATAATAAAATAGGTGATTATACTATCAAAATGGAGACCAAAGACAGTATAGGATGCTTGGACACTTTAATATTACCATTAAAAGCGAGGGTTTTTGGCATAAAATCAAAAATCAGCACCCCACTAGACACCCTTATTTGCGCACAAGTAGTCCAACTTTTTAGCACCTCTTATGTATTTGACAGCATTAATAACTTTGGGCACACTGATGACAGTGTGGTAAGATTTGTATGGACATTTAGCGACAACTCTGGGGCTAGTTTGCAAAAAAATCCAACCAAGTTTTTCACTAAAGGCAGCCAAGTTGCCAAGCTTGTTGCCCAAAATACTAGAGGTTGTAAAGACTCTGTAGAATCTTCTATTTTTATACGCACACCAATTGCAAATTTCACTGTAGTATCCGATACATCAGGGTGCCAACCTTTTTTGGCTAGGTTTAAAAACTTTTCACAAAATGCCAATAACTATAAGTGGCTATATAAAAATGCAGCCAATATCACGTTTACTACTAATAGTATTGCTGATGTTTCATTTTCCTATGCTCAGTTTGGCACTTTTTATCCCCAATTGGTGGCAATTAGAAATGCAATCAATAATGGTATCCCTATCTCATGCTCTGACACTTTTCCTGGGCCAAATACGCTTGGTCCCAAAGTTTTGGTGAATGTTTTAGAAAAGCCTTTAGTTAGATTCACTTACACTACCAATTGCAAGTTATACACCACAGTTTTTCGCAATACCACGGTTATTAGCACCGATACCGCAACAAGCTATTTATGGACTTTTGGTGATGGAGATAGCAGTGCTATTCAAAACCCAACAAAGATATATGCAGACACAGGCAGATATCGCGTAGTTTTGCGTATCAGAGTTGGCAAAGGATGCATAGACTCTTTTATACAGACTGTAATTATATCACCACAACCTAAGGCAAATTTTAGTTTCACAGAGGTGTGCAGGGGCATTGGCACTCAATTTACCGATTTATCGCAAGCTTTTAACGACAATATCTATATTTGGGCTTGGAATTTTGGAGATGGAGCAGTTTCTAACCTCAAAAACCCAACAAGAATTTATGCCACAGATAATAACTACAGGGTTTTTTTAAGGGTAACCAATAGAGCAGGATGCATAGATACGGTTACAAAATTTGTAAATGTTTTTGTAAACCCTACCCCTATTTTTTCAGCTACAAATGCATGCAAAAATAATGCTGTATCATTTAATAATACAAGCACTGCCAAAAACAACTCCTTGTTCTTTACTTGGACATTGGGTGATGGCAGCAGAGATAGTCTAAAAAATCCTAGTAAAATATATGCAGATACTGGAAACTATATTGTTAAACTAGTAGTAAGAACTATAAATGGTTGTCGAGATTCGATGAGCAGAACAGTGCGCACATTTACATTGCCAAAAGCAAACTTTAGTATAAATAATATAAATCAGTGTTTTAATGGAAATCAATTTAATTTCACTAATTTATCTACCATAGCAATAGATTCAATAAGTCAAAATTATTGGATTGCTTCCGATGGGGGTTCTGGCTTTAACAGAAACTATCAAAGTGTATTTACAACTGCAGATAGTTTTTTTATAACCCTGATTGCTCAAACCAATAGAGGCTGCAGAGATACAGTTAAAAAAAGTGTTTTAGTAAGCGTATCTCCAATAGCTAAAATTAGTATTGATAAACAAAATCAGTGTATTTTTAAAGGGCCCATCCAATTTACTGATACCAGTTTAAAGAAAGGCGATATAGCTGCCCGGCAATGGAATATTGGAAACCTATTTACAAGAACAGATTCTACATTTAATTACGAATTTTTGACCGATGGTCTTAAAAATATAAAACTAAAGGTTACTCATAAAAACGGTTGTCAAGATTCTGCACAAACAAATATTACCATTTATCCAAAGCCTAAGGCGGTTTTACTAATTAACAAAAAAGAACAATGTTTTAATGGGCATATTTTTCTATTTTCTGATAGCAGTCATATCAAATCTGGCTCAGCAATCACACATAAAATTTACATTTCTACTGGAGATAGCAGTGCTTTAGGTCAATTTAATTATGTATTTAATAATCCCGATACATTTTACATTCAAAATAGGGTAACAAGTAATTTTGGGTGCATGGATACAGCTAATCAGGCCATAATTGTGCATCCTCATCCTATTGCAAATTTCACCATTGATACTACACAACTGTGTTTGCGAAGCAATATTTTTAGTTTCACCAATTTTAGCAGTATTGATGGCACAAAACAAGGATTTAATTGGCATTTTAACGACAATACTATTCAAGCTGATACGCATGTTAAAAAAAGCTATCTTTCTTATGGGATAAAACCCGTAAAACTAAAAGCCACAAGCACATTTGGCTGCACAGATTCTATTACTAAAAATATTGTGGTTTTTCCGATGCCAATTGCTAAAGTGCATATTAATGATACCGCACAATGCTTAAACAAGCAAAACTTTGTATTTACAGATACAAGTACCATTGCATATCATTTGCTCAATACTAAGTGGGTATGGAATGATTTAACCACGAGCAATGTTAAAAAAGTTCAAAAAACATTTAATCAAGATACCATTTATCAGCACATTCTAATCAGTACATCAGAAAAAGGATGTTCCGATACCATCAATTTTACGCAACGCATATTACCATTGCCAAAACCAAATTTCAGCATCAATAATCCAGGACAATGTGTGAATACCCAAAATTTTGTATTTAGTAATTTAAGTATTTCCAAACAACCTATCACAAATTATTATTGGGATTTTGGAGATGGAAACACCTCTCAAAACAACGCGCCAAGTCATCAATATGCACTCGCAGGCCAATACAGTGTGCAATTAATTGCCAAAACCGATAGGAATTGTTTTGATACCATATATAAGCCTTTAGAAGTTTACCCAAAACCAAAAGCAATATTGCAAGTCAATAATGCCGAACAGTGCTTTAATGATCAAAACTTTATATTTACAAGCGCTAACACCATTAGCACTGGCAGCATAATTAACTACCAATGGGATACAGCAAATCAGCCATTTATGGGCAAAAAAGACACCATGCTAAAATTTCCAATTCCGGGAAGATATACCATAGAACACATCCCAATAAGTAATAACGGGTGCATGGATACTGTATTCTTGCCCATCATTCTAAATCCAAATCCTATAGCAAATTTTAGCATAAATGACACACAGCAATGCGCCAATGCTAATAATTTTATTTTTCAACAAATGGCCACCATTAGTTATGGCAGCAACAGCTATCAATGGTTTTTAAACAATCAATTAACTTCGCAAACAGCAAGTTTTAGTATAATATTTAGCAAATCAGATACACAATTGAGCAAATTGGTGGTGAGCAGTGCACGAGGATGTCGCGATAGCCTTACAAAAAAAATTTACATCTCGCCAATACCTTTGCCAGATTTTAGCATTAATAATGCAAAGCAATGCTTAAATGTAAATCAATTTGAATTTAATAACACAAGTATTATTGAAGATGGTGCAATGAGTTATTTATGGAATTTAGGCGATTTATCAATGGACAGTACTAAAGATGTAATCCATAGCTACGCGCAACATGGTGGATATACCATCAATCTTAAAGCAACAAGCAATTGGGGCTGTATAAAAGAAATGAGCAAAACTATAAATGTGCATCCCGAGCCCAAAGCAGATTTTACAGTAAATGATCCTGGGCAATGCCTTACGGGAAACGCTTTTGTTACAAATAATACAAGCAGCATAGACAGCACCTTAGTGAGTTATTATTGGGATTGGGATGATGGCACTTATTCTTCGCTTCAAAACTTAGCCCATTCCTATTTAAAAGATAGCAACTATCAAGTAAAACTTAGGGTAAGCTCTCAATACAATTGCAAGGATTCTGTGGTGAAACAAATAAGCGTAAATCCAATGCCAGTGCCTGTTATGAGCATCAATTTAAAAGACCAATGTATCAATACACAAAATTATATATTCAATAATAATTCTGTAATAAAAAAAGGGATTATTGTCAACTATCAATGGCAAATAGAAGGCAATGTATTTAGCAACATCAATAATGCAAATTACTATTTTAACGCGTCAGGCCCGCGCAGCATTGGGCTATTAAATTGGTCTGACAGCGGATGTTTTGCAAGCACCACAGAAAATGTAAGAATTTGGCCAAAACCATTGGCAATAATTACTGTAAATGATTCTGTGCAATGTTTTAACATAAATAACTTTATTTTTACAAACACCTCTTTTGATTCTTTTGGACTTAAAAATACCATTTGGCGGACTCTTGGAGCCATTTCGGGAATTAAAGACAGCCTCCATAAACAATATAAAAGTTTCGGAAATAAAAGTATGAGTATGATAGCCACTTCTATAAACAATTGTAGCGACACAAATGCTATTTCTGTGAGGGTGAAACCCATGCCAAATCCAAAATTTGAATTGCTTAAAAATTATTATTGTGAAAATAATGTACCAAGTTTTCTAATACCTGAGCAGGCAGGTGGTATTTTTATTGGCAAGCATATAAGCAATCAGCAATATGTGCCACGCGCATTGTGGAAAGATACAGTTTCTTATAAAATTGTTCAAGAAGGATGCATAGATAGCAGCTCCCAATTTACCGATGTGTTTCCTTTACCACGCGCTTTTTTAGGCAATGACACCACTATTTGCAAGCATGAAACAGTTCTTTTAAAACCAATTTCTTGGAACAGTACATTTGTATGGCAAAATGGAAGCACGGAGCCCACATTTAGGGCTATAAAGCCCGGTGTATATTCAATAACTGCTGCAAATATTTGTGGTGAAGCTAAGGCCAGCATAGAAATAAAAATCAGAGCAAATAATTGTAGGCTGTATATTCCTACGGCATTTAGTCCTAATAGAAATGGGCTAAATGACTTTTATAGACCGATAACATTTGGCATAGATAATTTAACATATGAAATTTTTACCCGTTGGGGAGAAAAAATATTTGAAGGTAATAATATTGAAAAAGGTTGGGATGGAAGCTATATGGGCGCTGTGTCTCCAGAAGGTTGGTATGTAATTGTATTGAAATATGATTATTATACAGAAAACAGGATAGTTAAAGAAACTGCTAACGAAGTGTTTTATTTATTGCGGTAAAATCAGTAAGTTTAACCCAAATTCCGCGATAGAAATGCGCTATAGCAAAAGGGTTTGTAAAAGGCAGATACCCAAAATATTGATTAAGCAATGATGTATTTTCCAGATTTAACCCAGATTTTCGTTGTTTTTAGCTCAATCCGCTTATCACTCCATTGTCATCAATGTCCATACCTTCAGAGGCGGGTATATTTGGCAAGCCAGGCATGCGCATCATATTGCCTAAAATAGGGATTAAGAAACCTGCACCAGCGGCAATTTCAAATTCCCTAACAGTAACAGAAAAACCAGTAGGTCTGCCTATCTTTTTTTCATCATCACTAAAAGATTTTTGTGTTTTTGCCATACAAATTGGAAGTGCTGCTAAACCTAATTTCTCAATTCTTCTAAGATCTGCTTCAGCTTTTTGAGCATATTCCACTCCATCTGCTCCATATATTTCTCTAGCAATAATATCAATTTTGGTTTTTACATCGCTGCCCCAATCATACAATGGCTTAAATTTATCCTGTCCTTTATCTATTTCTGCAACCACTGCGTTTGCCAAATCTTTGGTTCCATTGCCTCCCTCTGCCCATCCTTTGCTCAATACTGCTTTTACCCCTTTTTTGGCGCAAAGGTTAATTACTAAATCTATCTCTTCTTGCGAGTCTGTATAAAAGTTATTAATTGCAATTACAGGATTTAACCCCATTTTTTGACAATTTTCTATATGCTTTTCCAAATTGGCAAAACCTTTTTCTACACGCGCTATATTGGGGTCATTGTATTGTTCTGGCAATGCTCCCCCATGATGCCTAAGGGCGCGAATTGTTGCCACCACTACTATTGCTTTTGGAGATAATTTTCCATAGCCACATTTGATATTTAAAAACTTTTCTGCCCCTAAATCTGCACCAAAACCTGCTTCTGTTACCACATAATCTGCTAAACTAAGCCCCATTTTTGTTGCCAAAATTGTGTTTGTGCCTTGTGCTATGTTGGCAAATGGCCCACCATGTATAATAGCTGCATTGCCCTCTAAGGTTTGAACCAAATTTGGCTTGATAGCATCTTTTAATAAAATAGCCATTGCATTTTGCACCTTTAGCTGATGCGCATACACCGGTTCATTATCATAGGTAAATCCTATAAAAATTTTACCCAACTTTTCTTTTAAATCTGATAAACTATTGCTCATACACAAAATAGCCATAATTTCTGATGCTGCTGTGATGTTAAACCCATCGCTGCGCATCATTCCATTTGCTTTGCCGCCTACACCTATAATAATATCTCGCAATGCCCTGTCATTCATATCTATCACCCTTTTCCAAATTACCGTTCTGGGGTCTATTTTTATAGCGTGTTGTTTGTTCTGAATAATATTATCAATAATGGCAGCCAAAAAATTGTTCGCTTTTTCTATGGCACTAAAATCTCCTGTAAAATGGAGGTTTATATCTTCCATTGGAATTACTTGAGAATAGCCACCTCCCGCAGCGCCTCCTTTTATACCAAAAACAGGCCCTAAACTTGGCTCTCTTAGCACCACAATTGATTTTTTACCAATTTTATTCAACCCCTCATTTAGTCCTATACTCACTGTGGTTTTGCCTTCACCAGCTGGTGTGGGAGTTAATGCAGTTACTAATATTAAATTGGCGTTTGCTATTTTTTCAGCATCAATTAAACTTAAAGGCAACTTGGCTTTGTATCTGCCATAAGGCTCTAGCAATTCTTCGCCAATACCAATTGTTGCCGCTATATCTTTGATGGGTTTTATTTGTGTCGCTTGTGCAATAGCAATGTCTGTCATTTTTTTTTAGATTTAAGGGTTTGTTAATTAGCGTTCAAAAATACAAAAATATTTAATAAAGTAAAGGCTTATCAATCAAGCCATTATTTTTTTTAGTTAAAATATCAATACTGTCCTAAATAAATTTTATTAAAAAAAGAATTGATTAAATACTATGCATAGAGCTTTAATAATTGGCTAAATCAAAAAAGAACCCAGTGAGCAAGATTCTGTTTTCTTGGCGGTGGGTTTTCAAATGAATTATTGAGCCAAAGCATCAATTCAATTTTCACAAAGCAGTTTAATCCGCATTATGCATTAGAATAACTAAAAGGAAGGCTAGTGTTTTTATTTGAGCAAAAATTCCATCCATCCAAGGCCTTCTTTTAGTGTGTAATGAGATTTTTAATACGGTTTTATTAGCATGTTTTACTTGCCAAGCTCCTAATGCAAAGCAATAGGATTTTAAAGTTTTAAGTGTGGCTGTGTTGTGATGGTTCAAGGCAAAATGGCGGAATAAACTCATTAAATTATATGCAACCATAATAAACCTAAAGGATGCTTCTGTTGCCCAAAAATCTTTCATACAAAAACTATCTAGCCCAAAGTCTTCTTTCAGTTCTTTAA
>JBDNFC010000096.1:0-24258 GCA_041690035.1 Bacteroidia bacterium
ATCCATACAAATTTCAGGGTTTGCTCCTCGCTCATACCTAAATGAAGCATCTGTATTGAGTCCAAATTTTTTGGCAGTTTTTCTAATACTTGCTGCATCAAAATAGGCGGACTCTATGAATATGTTTTTAGTATCATTGCTAATGCCACTTTCAAGGCCACCAAAAACACCAGCCAAAGCTAGTGGCTTACTGCAATCTGCAATCACTAAATCATTAGCAGATAAAATCCTTTCTTTTGAATCTAAGGTTATCATTTTTTCTCCAGACTCTGCATTACGCACATTAATTATATTGCCCGCTATCTTATCTGCATCAAATGCATGAATTGGCTGTCCAACATCGTGCAATACAAAATTAGTAGCATCTACAATATTATTAATGCTAGAAATGCCAATATTTTCTAAAAAAGCAATCAACCATGCTGGACTTTTAGCCACATGAACATTGCATATTAACACCCCACAATATCTGCCGCAGTCAGCTGATTTTAAATTAATTTCAAAATCTAATTTATTTTTGGCAACTATGGTAGGTGTGCTTTTTTTTATTAAAGGTATATTAAAAAGTGCAGAAAGATCTCTGGCAACTCCCAAATGAGAGGCTGCATCGCCTCTATTTGCGGTCAATCCAATATCTAAAACCGTATTAGTTGTAATGTTAAAATATTGTGCTGCTTCTATACCTATGGGCGTATCTTCAGGGAGCACTAAAATTCCTTCATGACTTTCTCCCAATCCAATCTCATCTTCTGCACAAATCATGCCTTGGCTTAATTGCCCTCTAATTTTTGCGGTCTTTATTACTATAGGTTCGCCTTTTATAGGATAAATGGTTGCGCCCACTTTGGCTACCAGCACTTTTTGACCTAATGCAACATTTGGTGCACCGCATACAATATCTAATAAATCATCATTACCAACATTAACTTTGGTAACTTTTAACCTATCCGCATCTGGATGTTTCTCAAAGCCCACTACTTCACCTACAACTATACCACTAAGGCCGCCTTTTATTTGAGTATGTTCTGCAATATGCTCTACTTCTAAACCTGCAAAAGTTAATTTATCTGCAATAATAGAAGTAGCTATATCTAAATTTATGTGGCGTTTTAACCAATTTATAGAAATTTTCACTTTACTAATTTAATGGGCAAATATAAACATATTTAACGGATTGTGATTTTGAAAACCTATAAAAAATTGCGGTTATTCTTATTAAGAATTATTCCCCTAAAATCAATTTCTTATTACTATTTTTTCGATACAAAATGTTTAAAACTTCTACTAAAAGTGCAAAGGCAATGGAAAAATAAACATATCCTTTATTAATATGCTGCTCAAATGCTTCTGCGATAAGTAAAACCCCTATCATCATTAAGAAACTTAGTGCTAATATTTTAATAGTTGGGTGTTTATCTACAAATTTACCCAATGGATTTGTTATTAAAATCATTACAAGCATAGAAACAATAATCGCAATAAACATTACTGCCATATTTTCTTGTGCTAACCCAATCGCTGTAATTATAGAATCTAAAGAAAAAACTAAATTAATTATGGCTATTTGAACAATTGCTTTGCCCCAAGGCAGTTGCTTCACTCCTTTTTTAGCCTCACTTTCATTAAAGGTAATTTTATCATGTATTTCTGTAACACTCTTATAAATCAAGAATATGCCCCCAAGCAATACCACCAAGTCTTTGATGCTAACATCTGCTCCTATAAAATTACCTGGCAATGTAAATAAAACTATATTTTCTGATGCTATAATTAACCCTATTACGAAAAGAAAAACTAAGCGGATTACCAATGCCAATATTAAACCAATATTTGCAGCTTTTTTTCTATTTTTATCAGCAACCCTTGCAGAAATTATAGAAACAAATAAGATATTATCAATACCCAATATAATCTCTAAAAAAGTAAGGGTAACAAGACCGATCAGGTTCTGGCTATTAGCTAAAGAGGCAAAATCAAATGTCATGGCTTATAAATTTTGCAACAAAGATATCTATTTTTTTAGATTCTTGGTTATCAATCCATGTAGCATCAAATTTATTTTTAAAATAGGTTAATTGGCGCTTTGCATAATTTCTGGTATGCTGTTTAATATTCTCAATTGCCTCTTGTTCACTTATCAGATTATTAAAAAAATCAAAATACTCTCTGTAACCCACTGTTTTTAAAGACTCTAAATGTTGATAAGGCAATAATTCTTGTACTTCTTGCTTTAATCCGTTTGCTACCATTTGCATTACTCGATTGTCTATATTTTCATAAAGTATTTTTCGCGGTGTTTCTAAAACCAGCATTTTAGATAATACATTACTCAACACAGGTTTACCTTTTTCAATATTACTCATCTCTCCAATTTCTATTGCTCTCATAACTCGCTGAGGATTGTTGATATCTTTGAGTGGATAAGGATTTTTAATTTGAAAATAAATTTTTTGTAGCGCACATAATCCCTCGTTGATTAAAATATTTTGCAGAAGCGCCCTCAATTCATCATTACGTTTTGGCATATTATCAATGCCTTGCAATAATGTTTGGGTGTATAATCCTGTGCCCCCCGTGATAATAAAGTTTCCTTTGTAATTGCACAAATAGTTTGAAACAATATTGTTAAAAAAACCAACATTAAAGGACTGATGTATGGTAGCACAATTTATCCCTATATGTTGAATGGTATTTAATTCTTCTGCACTAGGTTTTGCTACGCCAATATTTAATTCATGATAAACTTGCCTAGAATCTGCAGAAATTATTGGTAAACCATATTGGCGCGCTATTCGCAAAGCAAGACTAGTTTTTCCAATAGCTGTAGGCCCAGCTATAATCAATGCTTTTTGCATTAATCTTCTTTGCTAAAATCTATTTCGTCTATATCTCCTAAATCTGGAAATTCATCTAAATTATAATCATCAGAATCCTCTTTGGCTTCATCATCATCATCATCACCTAAAACATCTCCCAATCCTGGCAATTCTAAATCTAATTTAGCCCTTGAGCCAGCCTCTATTTGCTCCATCTCTTGTGCAAGTTCTTCTTCTGATAATAACAATCCGCTTTGCCTTGGTGGTTTTCCAATTGATTTAAAAACATGGGGATATACCACACCTAAAGTTTCGTCTAATATTTTATTGAGTTCTATTTCTAAGGTCCATTCCATGGTTTTATCAGCAACATAAATAAACTTTTGATAGGGCTGCATAATAGCCGAAGCAATAGTGCAGTTGGCATCTTTTGGATTATCAGCAGGAACTGGAATTTCTTTTAATTTTTTCCAATTATCATTGACAACAAAAAAAACCGCATCTTCTTTCTTATTAAATAGAAGGGTATCTTGAATTGCATTGTGAAATTCATAAAAAGTAGCATTGGTTTTTACATCAATCCATCTTTCAAAATCTTCTTCATCTTCAAAACTAATTTTAAATCGGTATATCATTTAAGGATGCAAATTTAGCTGATAATTTTTAAGCCAACAAACACAATGATGAGAAAATTTTTTAAGGTCACTCATATTTAGAAACCAAGGGCATTTTTCTACCATAAGAAAAGTCTTTGGTAGTAATTTTTATTACTGGTGCAGCCTGCCACCTTTTGAATTCACTATTATTTACCAAGTTTACTACACGCGCTATGATTGCATCATCTAATTTTAACAAATCAGCAATTTCATCTTTTCCTAATTTTTGCTCTATATAAGCATTTAAAACAGCATCTAATATTGGATATTCTGGCAGCGAATCACTGTCTTTCTGATTTGGCCTTAACTCTGCAGAAGGTTGTTTATTGATTATTGAAAAAGGAATAATTTCTTTTTCTCTATTAATAAATCTCGCTAGGTCATAAAGCACCGTTTTATAAACATCTCCAATTGGGCAAAGCCCACCACACATGTCCCCGTATAAGGTAGTATAACCTACTGCCATTTCACTTTTATTGCTAGTATTAAGCAAAAATCGGCCCGTTTTGTTGCTTATAGCCATCAATAATATTCCCCTGCTTCGTGCTTGAATATTTTCCTCAGCCACAGAAAATGTTGTTTCTTTAAAGATGGGTGCCAAAGTTTCTAAAAAATTATCATAGAGACTTGAAATTGGCAAAATTTGTGATGGATTGCCTAAATTATTACTTAGTTGAGCTGCATCTTCAATACTACCAGGGCTGCTAAAAGAAGATGGCATTAATACCGCCAAAACATTTTCTGCACCAAGGGCTGCAGAGGCCAATGCCTGCACTACTGCAGAATCTATACCCCCGCTGCTGCCTAATAATGCGCTTTTTTTAAAACCCATTTTATCAAAATAACTGCGGATTCCAAAAACCAAGGCATTGTATAAGCCTTCCGTAGGGTCAATAATTGCCTCATTAAAGGCTTTACTTACTTTTTCATCATCATAAATGTAATGGGCCTCTAAAAATAGAGGCAATTTAACCACACAATCACCTTGTTTATTATATATTTGACTACTGCCATCAAATAAAATCCCAGTATGTGCAGCAGATTGATTTATATAAATCATCCCACAACCCATTCTGCTAATTGAATCTTTTATTACTTTTACTCTCTCTAAATCTTTGCCTAAATAAAAAGGAGATGCGCAAATATTTATATGAAAATCTGGCATAAGTTTGGCTAGCTCATTTACAGGGCTGATTGCATAATTAAAACTATTGTGATTGTCCCAAATATCTTCACAAATTGTAATGGCAATCTTTTTTTGATTTATTTCTATTAGCTTAAAAGTTTGGTTGGGTTCAAAATATCTTTTTTCGGAAAAAATATCGTAGGTAGGCAGCAATGTTTTATAAATTGTATGTTTAATTTTTCCTTCATGCAAAACAAAAGCTGCATTAAATAATTTTCTTCCAATATTACTATTATTTTTTGCCACACCGCCAACAATTACATGCATTTTTCCAATAGTTTTTGCGAGGTTTAACACTGCTAGTTCACATTTATCTATAAAATAGTTATAATCTAGTAAATCATCGGGTGGATAGCCACAAATAGCCAATTCTGGAAAAATAGCTACCTCGCAATGATTGGCCTCTCCAATAGCTATATAGTTACTAATAATGGCTATATTTCCAGCTATATCGCCAACAATGGGGTCTATTTGACAAACTAAATATTTCATTTTCAAAAAAAAGGCTTGTTGCTTCAAAAAAACTACAAGCCTAAATGCCTAATTTATTATATCTTCTTTTGATTAGAATAAAATGCCAACAGTTAGTCCTAAATAATTATTTATACCTGTTACATTTTTATCTCTAAATATATCAGTAAAACCATTATCCCATCTTATACCAGCTACCAAAGCAGTATTACCGCTTAAATTATACTCTATACCTGCCCCTAACACCAATGGAACTCTAAATAAACCAATATTATTAGAAAATGATTTTGAATTTGGATTATTAGGATCTAATACAAAATCTCCTGCATCATTCCCAGTTCCATTTGGACTAACCCACTCGTCATTATTGCCAATGGCCCTGTCTGCTTTTATCCTAAAATTACGAGATAAAAGCACAGAAGGGGCAACTCCAGCTTGAAAAGTGTACCTCATTCCATTAATAGCGTTGGTTTTCATTTTAATAGTTAAAGGGATTTGTAAATATTGAAATTTAAAATTCTGCTCAATATTATTATAATAACTTCCTACGCTGCCATCTCCCTGATAAAAGCTGTCTTTTAAGTTAATACTATTTTTCATAGAGGTAATTAAAATTTCTGGGCTAAAAAAAGCGTTTTCGCTCAGTTTAAAATCTGCCATTAATCCATAACTAAAGCCCAAGCCAACCCCATTGCCTTCTGCTGGGCCTGATTTAATTTTTGCCCATGTAAGGTTTGGAGAGATTTTAAAACCAAACTGCATAGGTTTGTCTACTCCCACCGTGGTTTGTGCTGATAAATTATTTGTGAATAAAATAATTGCAATTAGTTGAATACTTTTTTTGATTGTCATTGGGTTTATATTAATTTTACAAAGTTATTTTGAATTATGAATTACACAAAATTTTTTACATTATTTTTTTTTATTTGTTTTGTTTTCACTTCATGCAGTGATTGCTCACACTCAAAGGTTAAGAACATCAAAACTTATGCCAAAATTTTTAGATTTGATAGTATATTTTACGCAATTAACAACCCGAAAACGGCAGAAAACGACTTAAATAAGGTCAAAAATCTAGACCCTACATTTATGAAAATTTATGCAAATCAAATTTATAATATGGGTTATGATACATTATTGCCAGTCGAAAACTTATTTATGCATATTAATAGTGCTCAAGTAATTGAAACAAAAAAGCGTGCTGATTCTATATTTGTTAATTTTAGAGAAGTAAAACAAAAACTTGATTTAGTATCTAAATACTATAAACTATATTATCCAAGCAGAAATTTTCCGACTATCAAGACTTTTTATGGTGGTTTTGCTGGTTTTATGGCTTGGTTTTATGACAGCAGTAGTTTGATGGTAGATTTAGACATGTATTTAGGCAGTAATTTTGAAGCCTATCCAACCTTTTTTCCTCAATATAAATACACCTATTTTAATCCAGAAATGCTGCCCATAAATATTACAAAAGAAATAGTCCGCAGAGAAATGATTCCTTTTGAAACAGAAAAACCAAAAAACATGCTTGCGCATATTATATTAGAAGCTGCTAAATTTTATGAACTAACAAAACTAATGCCTTGTGAAAAAAAACCTCTCTTATTTGAATATACAGAAGCACAATGGAATTGGAATATAAAAGAAGAAAAAATGATTTGGCAATATATAATAAAAGAGAAACTGCTTTATGAGTCAGATTATAAAACATACCGTGCGTTGGTGGGTGAAGGCCCAAATACAACTAGAACTGGAGTGGCACCAAATGCGCCTCCGAGAATTGGAATATGGACTGGCTATCAAATTATTAAGTCTTTTTTTACAAACAATAAAAATGTAACAAGTGTGCAAGAAATGATTAAAAACTATGCTCCAGAGCAGATTTTAACAATGGCTAAATATAAACCTTAATGCACAGCTGCGCGTTTTAATCGATCATTAATTGCTGCTCCAAGCCCATATTCTGGAACTAGATAAGCGTATGCACAATTGATAGAGAGCGTATCTAATTTTCTTAGAAAAGAAAAAATATTCTGAGCTGCTTCATCTAAGTTGTCTGTTTTACTTAAATTTAAGATATATTTGTGTTTTGAATACCTTTGTGAACCAAAACAAATAAGTGCACTATTTTCATCTACAATTTCTTTATTTTTTGGACTGATTATTCTAAGCAATACCTTGGGTGAATAATGTTTGTCTAACATGCCAGGTGCAGCAGGATTACTATTGTTCTGAATATTTATTCGTATAGGCAAATCAATTAATGCTGCTATGCCTAACGCTGAAATACCACCCAATCTATGGATAATAATTTCACTGTTATGGTAACTAATAATGGTAGACTCTAATCCTATTTTACAAGACCCACCATTTAAAATATAATCAACTTTTCCATTTAAGCTATCAAAAACATGCCTTGCACTTGTAGGACTAACATAGCCGAAAGGATTTGCACTTGGCGCCACCAGCGGGAAAGACAATTTATCTAACAAACTTAAAGTCAGACTATGATTGGGAACCCTGATAGCAACAAAATCACTGCCTGCTGTTACTAAATTATCAATAGAAGACTTTTTTTTACATAAAATAGTAATTGGCCCAGGCCATAATATATTTACAATCTGACGTAACTCATCGGGTATAATTGCAATTTTTTCTGCCATTGCCAAATTAGAAACATGCACAATCAATGGATCAAAACTAGGCCTATTTTTAGCACGAAAAACACTAGAAACAGCTCCTAAATCAAAGGCATTGGCAGCTAAACCATACACAGTTTCAGTGGGAATAGCGACTAATTTACCATTGCTTAATAATTTTTTTGCGTTAAAAACAGATTTGCCAATTTGTGTTTGCACTAATTCCTTTTAAGACTAAATTTTTCTATTTTGTTATAAAGATGACTTCTTTGGATGTCTATATCACTCGCTGTTTTTGCAACATTCCAGCCATTATCGTCTAATTTTTTCTTAATAAAAATTTCTTCTGCATAATCTTTAAAGTCTTGAAATTTTTGAAATTTATCAATGGCAGCAAGTCCTTCTTGAATTCTAGCAGCTGGGTTAGCGTTATTAATTACATCTTCTTGTGTTAGTGTATCACCGCATAATATCACCATTCGTTCAATAACATTTCGCATTTCTCTAATATTGCCAGCCCATTTTACAGCCTTCATTGCCAATAAACCTTCTTTTGCAAATTTCTTAAGTGGCATATTATTCTCTTCGCAAATATCTTTTAAAAATTTTTCAGCTATTATAGGAATATCATCCTCCCTTTCATTTAAAGTAGGATTATGAATAATAATTACACTTAACCTATGATAAAGATCTATTCTAAAATTACCATTATCAATCTCTGTCATCAAGTTTTTATTAGTAGCTGCAACAACCCTCACATTTACTAAAATTTCTTTATCTCCACCAACTCTGGCAATTTTTCCTTCTTGTATTGCCCGCAACACTTTTGCTTGTGCAGACAAACTCATATCGCCTACTTCGTCTAAAAAGAGTGTGCCACCATCTGCGAGTTCAAATTTTCCAATTCTTTGTTTTATTGCTGAAGTAAAACTTCCTTTTTCATGACCAAAAAGCTCGCTTTCAATTAACTCTGTAGGTATTGCAGCACAATTAACTTCTACCAACGGCATTGCGGAACGGTTGCTTTTTTCATGAATCCATCTAGCTACAAGCTCTTTCCCTGTTCCATTTTCGCCTGTTATTAGCACCCTTGCATCGGTTGGGGCTACTTTTTCAATGGTTTGCTTTATTTTTTCAATGGCAGGGGTGCTGCCAATAATTTCTTTGGTTTTATTAAATTTCCTTTTCAGAATTTTTGTCTCAGAAACCAAATTTACTTTGTCTACTGCATTCCTCAGTGTAATTAATAGCCTATTCAAATCTGGTGGCTTAGTGATAAAATCATAAGCTCCTTTTTTTGTAGCTTCTACTGCTGTTTCAATATTTCCATGGCCAGAAATCATAATAATTGGAATATCTGGATATAATTTAATAACTTCATCTAAAAACTCTAATCCATCCATTTCTGGCATTTTTATGTCACACAAAATGGCATCAAAGTCATTTTTTTTAAGGGCTAAAAGGCCTCTTTTACCATTTTCTGCAAGTTCTACATCGTATTTTTCAAAAGAAAGTATCTCTTTAAGGGTTTCTCTGATTGATTTTTCATCATCGATTACAAGTATGTTTGGCATGCAACAAAGTTAAGTAATTTGTATTTAACATAAAATATTTTATTGCAAATATCTAAGAAACCAAATTGCCCTCAATATTAAACCTAGATTGCGCATTAGGGTAAGCAATGTCAATCAAAATGCAAAAAAGACAAGTAGGCCCGCAAGATTTTAATTCGCTAGAATAGAAGTTCTATTTTAGAATGAAAATCGAGCACGCACGTATATTTGAAATAGTTTTGGCTATAAATAGAATCTCTAAGGCGCAATTTGGGTTAAATCATCAGCAATATAATACATGTTTTTAGCTTAAAAAAAAGCCCATGATTTTAAAATAAACATGGGCTTTTTAACACAGGCTTAAAAAAAGCCTATTAGGATTTAATTATTTTACAACCATTTTTTTAGTAACAGTTTGTCCATTGCTGGCTTGCATAGTGTATAAATAAACACCAGATTGCAATTTTGAAGCATCTATTTCTATAATGTGATTACCCATTCCTAACTCCTGAGTTTTTGACTGTTTTACAATCTGCCCATTTAGGTTTGTAATGGTTACTAAAAGTTCTGTTGGATTTGTTACAAAAATAATTACTTCAGTATTTCCATTAAAAGGATTTGGTTGGTTTTGACTCACTATAAAAACATTTGCATCTGCAATATTTTCTACTTTTACAGCTACTTTATCAATAGATGCTGCTATAATTTGTGAAACGGGTATAGCAAGATAACAAATAGAATTGTTGCCAATTGGGTGGTTATCTACACCTGCTGCATTATTTTGCAAATTAGTGCCAGGCAATTCATCCATTTGAAATTGCATGTGTACAAAACTATTTACATTTTTTGCAATAGAAGGAAATGCGATTTCTTTTCCTATTACACTGGTTGCATTGAGTGGTTTGCCAAATGTAGCACCATTATTACCTGAGTATAGGATGTATGCATCTCTATAATTTGTAGAAAAAATAGGGTCTAAATCAGACTCATTAATACAAGAAAAAGAAATAAATACTCCACCATTAGCATCAAAACCCATACTAGGCATAGTAAGTATGCTTGTATTACCATTTCTTGCAGTATGGCTTTGTCCTTGCGGCAAATTGCCGCCACTCAAAGCAGAAATATTTGCTTGGGCAAAATTTAATACCCCATCTCCATTTAAGTCTAAATCTATCCCTGTAGCAATTACTTTTGCAGTAGGATTATTTTCGCTCCAATAGGCTAATGCAGCAGTTTGAGGGTAAAAAGAATAGCTTACATCATTAGTATCTTCGTCAAAAACACGTGATAAAGACCAAGCTAAATGAACATTTCCATCTTTATCGATTGCAATACTTGTAGCACCATCTTGAGTAAAAGGTGTATCAAGCATTAGTTTTTTTGATGAATAAGGTGCATAGATAAAAGAATCAACAATTACTTTGGTAAAAGTTAAGCCAAAATTTGTTGATTTCCAATAAGCCAAATCTTCTAAAGCATCTGTAGAAGTAATAGCAACGATAGAATCTCTTGCATCAATGCTGTATTGATCTCCTCCACCATTTAGGTACCTAGTAGAATCATATCCAGGCAACAATATATGGCTTATAGGCCAAGTTTTTCCTCCATCTAAAGACCTAGAATAGGTCATTGGTGCAGAAATACCTCCAACAGTTTTCGCCCTTGGCTCTCCTACTGCAGATGAATCTGTGTATGAGCATATCATGTAAACGGTATTGCCAACATTGGCCATTCTACCCCAGATTGGTTTAAAAAGACCATCATCATTTACATTGGCATCTGTTACACTAAATGCGGTTCCTTTTCCTGAATTTTCAGCCCTTACCCAGCCACCATCTTCGGCAATATGACCTAATGTAAATTCATTTCCATTAGCAAGCACACCGATATTTGGCCAACCTGATCTTGAATTTTCAGTTCTATTAATGACTAAAGGTAAAGCATTAAACCAATTTCCATTGGCTGTAGTTACATATTTATATCCTGTTCCTCTTTGTGTAAATGCGTTGTCGGGAGCGGTAGTCCAAACCATAGAAACCGTGCCATCTGCATGCAATATTACGCGTCTTGCAACAGAAGAATTGGTTTGTAAATCATATTTAGTAACGCCTACCACTATGGCAGTATTTCCCCTTCTTAATGCACTTCTATTAGCATTTTCTTGACTTAAAACAGCAGTGGAAGTGCCCAATTTCTCATATATGGATGTTGTCATTTTGGGACTGGCCGGCATAGGCTGATTTGCCAAATTAGTTTGCCCTAATGCGCCCATACTTAGCATTAGGCCGAGAATTGTAATGTAATTTTTTTTCATGTTATTTGTTTGTGTGTGTTTTAATTAAAAAATTAATACTTAAATTAAGGCATGCAAATTAATAATAAATTAACATTCAGCCAAAAAATATTACGTTAATTTTTACAAATGGCCAATTTTAGACCCAATTATGACAAAACTATTTGAATATTTTAACCAATAACTCTATTAATAAGTTTCCCTCATCATCACCAGAACCATCTACCCCTTTTCCTCTTAGGTCAAAATATTTTAATAAACCAAAAATTTCTTCTACTTTTTCATAACTATAATTTTGTGCAGAAAATCTATAATCCTTTAATTGATAATCGCCACGTACACCTAATATCTGTGCCAATTCATTGCTAGATTTACTTTGATTGGCTTGGTAAAGCATTACTTTGGTGAAAAAAGAATTTAAACTTGCAAGCGTCAATATTAATGGGTTTTTTTTCTTATCCTGGGCAAAATAATGTGCAATTTGTATTGCTTTATTAAAATTTTTATTTGCTATTGCACTTTGAAGTTCAAAAACATTATAATCTTTGCTAATTCCAATATTATCTTCAATATGTTTGACGGTAATTACATTGGCATCACCAATATTAATCATCATTTTATCAAGTTCATTTGCTACTTTTGATATATCATTTCCTAAATATTCTGTTACTAACATATTTGCTCTGCTATCAATATTCTTTCCTTGTTTTCTAACGTAGGCTTCTACCCAAGCAGGTATTTGATACTCTTTTAAAGGTTCTGAATTAAAAAGGCAAAAAGGTTTAGTTAATTTTGAAAGTTTTTTTCTGCCATCTAGTTTTTTTCCTTTAAGGGCCAAACAAAGAATTGTGCAGGATGAAGGCTTTTCGAAATACGGAGCCAAATCTTCAATATCTTTGAGATTTTGTGCTTCTCTTACAATAATTAATTGATAATCTGATGGCGACATTGGATACCTTTTTGCAGCCATTGCAATGCTCATAGCGCTGGTATCTTTGCCATAGACAATGGTTTGGTTAAATGCTTTTTCAGCATCAGATAGCACATTTGCTTCTAATAATTTGGCAACCTCATCTATGTAATATGGCTCGTCTCCTTGAAGAACATAAATATTTTTAAATTTTTTATCTGCGATTTCTTTTGAAATACTTTCAAATGTGGCGACTGACATTGTATAATTGCATTGTTATTAAGGGTTAAAAAACTATTATCATGTATCCAACTTTAAATTTTGACTTTACACCATCTTTTAAAATTAAAACTATGGTGCAAAAAACGTATATTTTTGACAGAGTAAGAAAAAAATATATAATTTTAACTCCAGAAGAATGGGTAAGGCAATATTTTCTTGCTTTTTTAATGGATAAAAAAAATATTTCGGCTTCGTTAATAAGCGTAGAACGTGGGCAAAAATATAATTTATTGCAAAAAAGATTTGACATTAAAGTGTTTGACAACAAGGCTGATTTAAAAGCAATTATAGAATGCAAATCACCAAAAATAAAACTAACGCCAGAAACCTTATTGCAAGCATTAACCTATGCAAAAACAAGCTCTCCTGCATTTATTATACTTACAAACGGCATTCAGCACATTTATTACGACTATACATCAAAATTATATCTTGAAAACTTTCCAAACCTTGGCTCAGATTAAATAAAATATTTAACCAAATAACTACAATTTAATTATTTGTTTTTTAAGGAATTTTGTAAGAATATTGCACAAAATTTAATAAAAATAATGGTTACACTACTTATTGTCATTTTTGTGCTAGGCTACGCAGCTATAGCTTTTGAACACCCCTTGCAAATTAACAAAACAGCACCCGCGTTGCTTATTGGCACTTTAATGTGGGCAATTTGGGCTTTAATGGCACATCATCACATTATAGAAATAAATACAGAATTGAATCATGAATTAGCAGAAATTGGAAAAATTCTTTTCTTTTTGATGGGTGCTATGACTATTGTAGAAATTATTGATGCGCACCAAGGTTTTAAAATTATTACCAATAGAATAACTACAGTTGATGCACGAAAGTTACTTTGGATAATATCCATTCTTACCTTTTTTCTTTCTGCATTATTAGACAATTTAACAACAGCAATTGTAATGGTTTCATTGTGCAGAAAACTTATTCATGACAAGGAGCAACGTTTGTTTTTTTGCGGCATGATAGTGGTAGCAGCCAATGCAGGTGGCGCATGGTCTCCTATTGGTGATGTAACTACAACAATGCTGTGGATTGGAGGCCAAATAAGCAGTGTAAATATTATTAAAACATTATTATTACCTTCTATTGTTTGCATGATTGTGCCATTATTAGTGGTAGGCTTTTCTCTAAAAGGAAAGATAAAAAGAGATGCGTATGATCAGGAAAAAGCTTTTAGCGAAGAAAAAGTAAAAGGCAGTGCCTTGGTATTGGCTATAGGTGTGGGTGCTTTAGTTTTTGTTCCGATTTTTAAAACGATGACACACTTACCCCCATATATTGGGATGCTTTTTGGATTATCTATTTTATGGATTGTTTCAGAATTGTTGCATATTGACAAAACTGCTGAGGAAAAAAAACCATACTCAGCCTTGCATGCATTGTCTAAAATAGATGTACCTAGTATTTTATTTTTCTTAGGAATACTGCTGGCCATTGGAACATTGCAAGGCACAGGTGTATTAAAAGTAGTAGCTGAGGCAATGGATAATACTATTGGTGATAGAGACATTATATCTATTACAATCGGGTTACTCTCTGCAGTAGTAGACAACGTGCCAATTGTAGCTGCAACAATGAAAATGTATCCATTGGCCACTGCAACAGTAAATCCAGAAGCTTTTGCATTTGCCACAGACCCTGCTAATATTGCCATGATAAAAGAAGGCTCATTTTTATTTAACGGTAGCACTTATTACTTGATGGATTCAAAACTTTGGGAATTTATAGCTTACGCAGCTGGTACAGGCGGCAGTTGTTTAATCATTGGTTCTGCCGCAGGTGTGGCAGTGATGGGTATGGAAAAGATAGATTTTATTTGGTATGTTAAAAAGATATCATGGCTCGCATTTATTGGCTATATTGCAGGTGCTTTAACCTACATTGCAATTTATCCTATATTTGCAGCGCACTAAATAATGATCAATAATAAAAAAATAGTAGTGGTGCTGCCTGCTTACAACGCAGCTGCTACGCTGCAAAAAACCTATGAGGAAATTCCTTTCAGCATTGTAGATGATGTAGTATTGGTGGATGATGCAAGCAAAGATGAAACATCTTCACTTGCTGCAAAACTTGGTATAAAACATATTGTTGTACATGAAAAAAATAGGGGGTATGGAGGCAATCAAAAAAGTTGTTACACAAAAGCCCTATCGCTCAATGCCAACATCATTATCATGTTGCACCCTGATTATCAATACACTCCGAAATTAATTGAAAGCATGTCCTATATTATTGCTAATGATGTTTATCCTGTTGTTTATGGCTCACGCATATTAGGGAAAGGCGCTTTAAAGGGTGGCATGCCATTATATAAATATGTGGCAAATAGACTATTAACCCTGACACAAAACCTTCTAATTAATCAAAAACTATCAGAATATCATACAGGATATCGTGCATTTTCTAGTCAAATTTTTAACAAAATAGATATAGAAGCCAATGATGATGACTTTATATTTGATAATCAAATGACTGCTCAAATATTTATGGCAAATTACGAAATTGGCGAAATTACCTGCCCTACAAAATATTTTGATGAAGCAAGCTCCATTAACTTTAGTAGAAGCGTAAAATATGGTTTAGGTGTGCTTTGGGTTTCTATACAATATAGAATTCAAAAATGGGGGATTGCTAAATTTAGCTACTTAAAAATAAGCTGATAGTCTCTATGTTAACTCAATTATAAAAATAAATTTTTATAATTTATAACACAATCCAAATTGGATAATAGATTTAGCAGCACCAACTTCAGTATAAAGCCCAATATTTTCTGTTAAATATGCCCTAACACCCAAAGTTGTTTCAAATCCCAATGGAAATAGGTTTCCCAGTGTTAAATCATTAAAGTTGGGTTCATTTGTTGTCTACTTATTAGAAGCTTGTTTATAACCAAAACCAAAACCCCAATAAACGTCTAATTTCTCAGTTTTGCTAAAATGAAAGTTTAACCTGAGGTTTGCTGCTGTGCTTTGTCTTGCAAACTTGTAATTATAAGTTGATGTGCTGCCATTAGAATTAGTAACCTCATCCTGCCATTCGCCTGAAAAGTTTACATGATTAATGGACAATCCTATACCAATTACATCAGAAATTCCATATTCAAATTTGGCATGCAGTGGACCCAAACCACTTACTTTAAAACTTTGCTCTGTATTATAGGTATTTAAGACTGATTTTCCTAAATTAGGAAAACCATAACCAGTCGAAATTACAATGGTTCCCATCTCAAAAGATTGAGCTGCTGCCGTTAGAGAAAACATCGCTAAGAAAACTAAAATAGATACTTTTTTCATGTTTTTATTATTTATGCAAACCTATTTCTTTTTTTTTAATAATACAACATTTATAGTGGCCGGTTTTCTATTTTGTTTATTAAAAAGAACAATTTATAGCAATTTTTTAGCTTAATTTTTTCCTCAAAAAGGATTTTATCATCAAACTTGGCATAACCAATAATGAGATTATAAAAGCAATTTTTCCAATAACATCCCCTATTAGCATGTAAATGGTTTGGCCTTTTAAAATATTAATTTCACCTAATAGAGTAGTTCTTTTCCAAAAAGTTGTTTGGGCTAATATTCTGCCTTTTGCATCAATAATGGCCGATATACCCGTATTGCCACTTCGCGCTATCCACCTTCTTGTTTCTATCGCCCTCAATGCGCCATATTGCAATAATTGCTCGTGCCCTACCGTGTTGCCCCACCAACCATCATTACTTATAATAGCAATAAAACCAGCTCCTTGATTTACAAATGCGGCAGTCCATTCCCCATATATACTTTCATAACATATACTTGGAGCAAAAAGAACACCATTATTTAATTTATAATTAATCACCTTGTAATCTCTAGCAAGACTGCCAGAAGTACCTCCTAGGGCAATTGCATATTTGCCTAAAAAAGCAAAAAAGCCAGGATAGGGCATTATTTCTGTACCAGGCACTAACTTAGATTTATGATAAAAAGGCTGTAACCCATTGCTATCTAAATAAATTGCACTATTAAATGCATCATAAAAAATACTTTCGTCATTTAGGTAATTGCGGGCAGTGCTTGTTGCTTTTTTATCATACTCTATTAGTGTTTCACAACCGGCAATAATGCCCGCATCTTTATGCAAGACTACCCAATTTTTGAGTTGAATAATTTTCTGGTTTTGTTCAGCATATTCTTCAGTTATATGATCCACAAGTGCAGTTTCAGGCAATATAAATAACCTTGCACCGGCTAAATATAAATCATCCATTTGCGTAATCATGGTATCTAATTGTACCATTGGATGAACATTAAATTTCTCTTCATGGGGTTCAAAATTTGGCTGAACCAAACCTACAGTTACTTTGGCAACACTTTTTTTGGCAGGCAAGAAATAGAGAATAAATGATAAAATGATTGGTACAATTAAAGCCGCAGCAATTAATGGTTTACTAAAGCCTTTTATAGATGAATTATAAAGCAAAACATTTACCAAAAGTATCCATAAGCTGCCACCTGCGGTACCTGTAAATTCGTAAAATTGCGCAAAAATATTTGCAGAGGCCAAGGCATTGCCAAGTGTAAGCCACGGCCAAGAAAGATCCCACTGATGGTGAAAAAACTCCATGCCAAGGTAAAAACAAACCCATAAGTAAAGTGCTTTTTGTGCACCAATTTGCTTAATTGCAAAACGATAACATATCCAAGGCAATGACATGTATAAAGTATTGGTAATGAGCATCGCTATGGCGCCACTAAAACTAGCTTTAGAAACCCACCAAGTTGTAAAGATATTCCATAACAAAATACTGGTAAAAATCCAAAATAAAAATTTTAATAAATCGCCTTTATTAGCTAATCTATTGGTTAAAATAAGCAATGGCACAAATGCTGTAAAGAGGAGAAAAAAGGTAGGCAAAGGCGGCCAAGCAAGGCTTAATAATATTACAGATAATGAAACTAACTGCCAATTTTTTAGCCTATTCAAGTATGCTATGCCCATTTTATATACCATGCTTATTATCTAAAATAAAAACATATTCCCCTTTTACTAACGCAGTTTTTAAATGCTCAATCAGCAATTCTGCGGAACCTCTAAAAATAGTTTCATGTAATTTACTAATTTCTCTTGCATAAGCTACTTTTATATTCCCAAAATTAGCTAAAATCTCATCTGCAAATTTAATTACCCGATGAGGACTTTCATAAAGCACTAAAGTTCTTTTATCCAGTTTCATTTCTAACAATTTGGTTTTTCTACCTTTTTTGGATGGCAAAAAACCATAAAAACTAAAATTGTCAGAAGGCAAACCACTCATAACTAATGCTGGCACAAATGCAGTGGGACCTGGCAAGCAACAAACTTCAATACCTGCTTGTATTGCTTCTCTTAGCAATAAAAAACCAGGGTCCGAAATAGCTGGTGTGCCAGCATCGCTTACCAATGCCAAGTTTTTTCCAGCGCGCAAAAAATCAATTTGCAGCGTAACTTTTGAATGTTCGTTGTGAATGTGATAAGCTGTACAGTTGGTTTTTATTTTATACTTTTTTAATAATACTCCTGTGGTTCTGGTATCTTCTGCGAGAATCAAATCTACCTCTTGCAAAATTTGAACTGCCCTAAAAGTAATGTCATCCAAATTTCCAATGGGTGTAGGGACTATGAATAGCTTACCATTCATAATTAAAAATTATCAGCAAAATTAAAACCAAAAACAAATTTTGCACCCAAAATCAATAATGCCCAAGCTGCAACGCTGCAAATATGAAAAATTAAAATTCTATTTTTTGAAGCACCTAAGGTAATAGACAATGCTATACCAACAGGAATACTTAATATCAAAGGTGTGAGTGCAGCCACACCAAGTAAGCCACCTTTCTGCCGCACTTTTATCATAAAACGCCCCCGTTTCGACATCTTAAATTGTTTAGCTGTCTTTTTTGGTGAGATTTTTTGCAGGATAAATTCAAGGGCAAATAGGTAAAAAAAAACTCCAGCAAATCCACCAATCAAGGCAAAAAACATGCCCTCCAAGAACGAAATTTTTGCGCTAGCCAATAGCCCAATGCCAATCAAAAATTTTGTGGTGCAAAACAAGGAATAAAGTATTAGTTTAGAAAGCCCCATGAATATGCTATTTATTGCCTACCATATAATATGCAGTGGTGGTATAAAAATTCCTAATCCAAGGTATTTTTGCAAGAAATGAATTAACTAATCGAGGCGCTAAATTAAATTTCCATTTATAATTTGGGTTAATAAAATACAAGAGTCGTTTTATTGTTTTTAATTTAGCATAGGATATATATTTTTCAAAATTTTCTATGCTTAATCCAGTTTCTTTAATTTCTAAAAAAGATTCAATCTTATTTTTAGGCTCTCCCATAATCTTTAAAAAAGCAGGGTAAAAGAACCCTGGAAGTAAATGTGTAAACGGGATTAAACCCGCCCATTTTTTATCCATCATTTGTTGATGCCCGCCAAATGGCATATACCAAGGAGGAAATGCAAAGAAAATTATTCCATCATTTTTTAACATTAACTGCATAAAAGTAATTAATTTTTGTTGATTGTGGATATGCTCTATGGTATCTTTTAGTAATATAACATCAAATGCATTTCTATAAGCAGCCTCTTGGTTATAAATATCATCGCCTATAAATAATACTTGATTACTATAATCTCCTTTACTATAAAAGGCTTTTCCTGCCTCGATTTTTGAAATATCTAAATCTACACCCACACATTGGCAGCCTAGTTCTGCAAAACAAAGCATATTTCCTCCTTCGCCACAGCCAATCTCTAGCACCTTGGTGTGTGCATTCAAAGCTAATTTTTCTTCAATAAGAGGGATTATATACGCTTTTGTACTCTCGTATTGGTACCTAAAATAGGTGCTAGCAGATTGATGGTATGCAAACATTGATGATGTGCAAAAGTAAGGTTTTTAAAGAATTAATATTAATAAATTTATACAAAAAAATCCCCTTTTTGTTTAGCAAGGGGATTTTTTTGTATCTTGATAAATTAGTTATACGAAATCTGCATTTCGTCAATAATATTTTGTGCTCCGCCCAGTTTATCAATAATCCAGAGAACATAACGTATATCTACAACAATTGTGCGTTGCTTTGATGGTTCATAATTTATATTGCCACTCATTGCTTCCCAATTGCCATCAAATGCTAGGCCTATTAATTTACCATTGGCATCCATCACTGGGCTTCCGCTGTTTCCCCCTGTGATATCATTATCAGTTAAGAAACAAACTGGCAATCTACCCGATTTATCAGCATATTTGCCAAAATTCTTTGCATTATATGCATCAATTAAACTTTGTGGTACATCAAATTCCGAATTTCCCTTATTGTTTTTATTTTTTTCAATAACGCCATCAAGATATGTCATTACATCATATTTCAAATATGGTTTCACTTTTCCGTAGGTTAATCTTATAGAACTATTGGCATCTGGGTAATAATTTATTTTTGGATTCATTTCCATTAAGCCTTTAATATAAAGTCTGCTCAACTCTATTTCTCGTTCGTTAAAAGAATCTATTTTGGCTTTAAAATTATCATCATAATTTGTTTTAAAAGCCTTTACGTGTTGATACATGATGTCATTTTTTAACAAATCTATTCTTGGATTATTAAGCCAAGCCACAAACATTGCTTTATCTGCAAATATGCTATTGGCAAAAGCGCTATTACTAAAAGTTTTAATAGCATCAGCATCATTATCTTTGCCCAAAGCTGACAATTGATTTCTAAACCATTTAGGCTGCATGGCAACTGCATTTTGGGAATTATAGAATGCAAGGGTACTGTCCAAAATTCTACGATCCGCATTAACCACAGCTGCATCATAGGGCATATCTGCTGCTGTTGCAAGCAAACTTGACCGCATACCTGCAATACGCTTTTCGTCTCCTGAGGCAATTGCTTCTTCCATCAAAAGTGCATAATAGGCAAATTTTGAAATAGTTGGTGATAGTATACCTTCTCTCCAATAGGTAGATTGAGCAGCTAACGGTTCATAAGCTTTATATATTTTAGCCACATCGGCCATTACATTTTTATACTCTGGCTTATTTTCAGCCCACTTTTGAAAAGCATTTTCTTGTTTGCTCTTAGATTCAAATACCTTATTGGTTTTTAATTGCTCTGCCTCTCCTCTAAAAAATTTCCAATAATTAGAAATACTTGCATAATCAGAAGATAATTTTAGCCTTATGTCCACATCTTTATTCATCTCTTCTTTCCATGCATTTAGCTTCACTTCTCTTAATTTTACGATAGTAGGGTCTACTAAATCTGTAGCTTGCTGCACCCCTTGCGAAAACATATACCTATTGGTTCTGCCAGGAAAACCTATAATCATAGCATAATCACCAGATTTTACTCCTCCTGCATTTACTTGCAAAAAACTTTTAGGCTTGTAAGGCACATTTTGATCACTAAATTTTGCCGGTTTGCCATCTTTGCCAGCATAAATTCTAAACACACTAAAATCGCCTGTGTGTCTTGGCCACATCCAATTGTCTGTTTCTCCACCAAATTTTCCAATGTTTTGTGGAGGTGTGCCTACTAATCTAATATCTGTAAACCTTTCAAAAACAAAGAGGTAGAAAGCATTTCCATCAAACATACTTCGGCATTGCGCCTCATAATGATTGTCTTTAGTAGCTCTTTTTGTAATATTAGCATAAATTCTGCCCAAGCTTTTATTTCTAGTGGCAATATCCATTCCTTTAACAGAATCCATTACTTCGGCAGAGATATCCTCAATTCTAACTACTGATGCAAAAGTTACACCTGGAGCAGCGCGCTCTTCTGATTTATTTTTAGCCCAAAAACCATTGTCTAGTATATTGTCAGCTGGTGTACTCAATCCTGCAATGGCATCATATCCGCAATGATGATTTGTAAGCACTAGGCCTTCTCCTGAAACAATTTCGCTGGTGCAGCCATTGCTAAACCAACCAATGGCATCTTTTAAACTTGAATTATTGATGCTGTAAACTTGCTCTGCAGTAAGTTTAAGTCCACATTTTTTCATGTCTTTGTAATTCATTCGCTCCATCATGTTTAGTAACCACATCCCTTCATCTGCAAAAAGACTTATTGGAGCAGTGGCAATAATCATTAACACGATTTTTAATTTCATTTTCATTATTTTATTTTGTTTTATTTATGTATTAAGTGGCAAAATTGCATTATTATCTCCATAATTTTTAATTTCTAGGAATAAAATGCAAAATTATCGATAAAAATTAGGATTCTCTAAAATCAGCCTTTATTTTATTGATAAATGCCGTAGTTCCTCTTTTAAAATCTTGGGTGGAAAAAGCTGCACTAAAACTTTTTATTTCAAGTTCCATGCCATTTTCTTGTTCATTAAAGTATGCATTTACGCAAGTAACTACCTTAGCAACAGCATCAGGCGACATTGTTGCAATTTTATTAATCATAGAAACTGCGGTGGGTATAACCTCTTCTATTGGCACTACCTTATTTGCCAAACCCCATAGCAAGGCATTTTCTGCCCGAATCACCTCTGTGGTTAATAAAAATTCGAGCGCTCTGGCTTTGCCGATTAGCTGCACTAATCTTTGAGTGCCTCCGTATCCAGGCGGCACTCCTAATGATACTTCTGGCTGGCCAAACTTGGCATTTTCTGCAGCTACTCTAAAATGGCATGCCATTGCTAACTCGCAGCCACCTCCTAAAGCAAAACCGAATACAGCTGCAATTACAGGTTTGGTGCAAGCCGCAATAGTATTCATTACTTCATGACCATCTCTGCTCATTTTTTCTGCTTCTTTGCTAGAAAAATTTGCAAATTCGGCTATATCTGCACCCGCTGCAAAGGCTTTTTCTCCTTCTCCTCGCAAAATAATTCCGAAAATTAAAGGGGCATTCTCAGCGGCAGTGATTGCATGTTTTATTTCTTGTAATGTTGCAATATTTAAAGCATTCATTTTAGACATTCTCTCAATGGTTATAGTGCATATATTGCTGCTAACTACACTGCTGATATTTTGATATTTCATGGTATTAATTTTTTTATTTTTTTATAGAATTTAGGCATTGGAAAACCCATTATATTGTAATAGCAACCCTTTATTTTGCCCACTTTAGTCAGTCCTAACCAATCTTGCACACCATAACTCCCTGCCTTATCATAGGGTGAAAAATTTTTGACATAATAGGCTATTTCTTCCTTGCTTAACTTATTTATAAAAACTTGGGTGGTATCTGAAAATGAAAGCTCTGTGGCGCTGAGCCTAACCGACACACCTGTTACAACAGTATGCCAATTATTGCTAAGTGTAGCAAGCATTGCTGTGGCCTCAGTTTCATTACCTGGCTTATTGAGCACATTATTTTTATGCAACACAATGGTATCTGCCGCCACAAGTATTTGATTTTTAGTTATTTGCTTTTGATAAGCATTCGCTTTTTTATTTGCTAAAAAAATAGGGATTTTTTTGGGCGATAATGATTGATGATAATTCTCTTCTACATCTACATTTATAGCTTTAGTATTGAACATTGCCTGCACAAAAATTTGCATTCTTCTTGGTGACTTTGAAGCCAATAAAATTTCTATTTCTTTATAATTCACTTAGCGTAGGTATTAAAATTAATCCAAAGGACATGTATATTTTATACATCAATGCTAACACTTTCCATTTTTCTGCACGAAGATATATTAATGGAAAAATGGCTAAAAAGATGCCAAGAATCACAATAAACATATACAATAAAAAAATAGTATTGTTTGAGCCATAAAAATTTATAAATGCCCAACTGCATAACAACCCCAAATTAGAAAAAAGAAAAACATTAGTAAAGAACATTGCCCACTTATTACCAAAAATTATAGGCATGGTTTGGGCATTGCATTTTAAATCTCCTTTCTTATCTGCAATGTCTTTAACAATTTCTCTGCAAAAAGTTAATAAAAATATTGAGAGACAAAACACCCAAGCATCACCGCCAACAAAAACTAATTTATGTGATATAAAAACCATTAAGAAAGTAAAAAACGAAAGCAATGCAACAATAAAATTACCCACCAAAAACCAATTACTAAAAGCATAAGCATATAAAAATAAGAGTATTTGAGATATAAGCACCAAATAAAAACATGCTTTTATTTCTACAGAAAAGGATAAAACTAAGGCCAAAGCATTAAAAACTAAATAAAGCAGCAGCCAAGTTTTCTTTTTAAAAAGAGCTAATCTTGGCTTACGGTTTAACAAATCTTTCTTTTGATCAAAAAAATTATTAATAATATAACCCGCTGCTGCTGTAAAAACAGTTGGCAAAATTACATAAACGATAAAGTTTAGATATGAAATATCTATTGTAAAATACTTAAAAATAATTGTTTGCAATACCCAAATAAACAACAAGTTTATTGGTCTAAACAA
>JBDNFC010000097.1:0-8453 GCA_041690035.1 Bacteroidia bacterium
ATGAAAGGCCTTGTTTATCTTGGCTCAGGCAAAATTGAATTGAAAGATATTCCAACTCCAAAAATATTAAACCCCACCGATGCCATAGTAAAAGTTTACAAAACCACTATTTGCGACACCGATTTAGGTATTATGCATGGAAAAACGCCCACTTGTCTACCTGGAACCACGCTTGGGCATGAAGGAGTAGGAATTGTTGAAGAAGTTGGTCCGGCAATCGTAAACTTTAAAAAAGGTGATCACGTTATTATTTCTTCCATCACATCAGACGGTTCACCCGAATACTTTAAAAAACAAATGAATGCGCACTGCAAAGGTGGCGGTTGGATATTAGGTCATACTATTAATGGCACGCAAGCAGAATATGTTAATATACCGCATGCAGACAATAGCCTCTATTTAATACCTAAAGGTGTTGATAAAGAAGCCTCGGTGATGCTGAGCGGTATTTTCCCTACAGGGCACGAAATAGGTTTAATAAACGGTGCAGTAAAACTGGGTGACACTATTGCCATCGTTGGTGCGGGACCCTTGGGAATGTCTGTTTTATCGACAGCACAGTTTTATTCGCCAGCCAAAATTTATATGATAGATTTAGATGATAATAGATTGGCTTTGGCCAAAACATTTGGTGCAACAGATACTATCAATACGAGCAGGGAAAATGCTATTGAAAGAATTATGAAAGAAACAAAAGATGGAGTAGATGTTGCTATTGAAGCAGCAGGCTTAGCTGAAACATTTAATATTTGTCAAAATATACTTAGGCCAGGTGGGTATTTAGCAAATACAGGTTTGCACGGAAATATTGTAAATCTAGAAATTCAAAAATTGTGGATTCAAAATGTAACTATAACAACGGGTTTAGTAAATACCAGCGCTTCTCCTATGCTTTTAAAAACAATCACAACAAGAAAATTAAACCCGGAAAAATTAGTTACTCACCATTTCAAATTATCTGAGATAGAGAAGGCCTACCGGGTATTTGGCAACCCAATAATTGAGCAAACAATGAAGGTAATCATTGCGTCCTAACAGAGAATTCTTTCTAATAAAACTTAAAAAATAACTTTCATAAAAAATATCAACATGAAAATATTAATCGTCTTAACATCACACAGCACTTTAGGAGAAACCAGTAAAAAAACTGGATTTTGGATTGAAGAATTTGCTTCACCCTATTATGTATTTGCTGATGCAGGTGCAAAAATTACGATTGCTTCACCTGCAGGCGGCCAACCACCTGTGGATCCGGCAAGTGAAGAAGCGGATGCTCAAACACCATCTACTCAGCGTTTCTATAAAGATAGTGAGGCAATTTATCAAGTTGCAAATACGTTAAAATTAAGCGATATTAAGGCTGCAGATTATGATGCAGTTTTTTATCCAGGCGGACACGGTCCATTGTGGGATTTGGCAAATGATAAAAACTCAATCCAATTAATTGAAGACTTTTATAAAGCACAAAAACCGATTTCATTTGTATGTCATGCACCTGCAGCTTTAATTAACGCAAAAGCAGAAAATGGTGAGCCTTTGGTAAAAGGAAAAAAAGTAACAGGATTTTCGGATACAGAAGAAGATGCAGTGGGATTAACCAAAATAGTTCCGTTTTTATTAGAAAACGAAATGAAAAAACTGGGTGCACACTATAGCAAAAAAGCAGATTGGACATCACATACACAACAAGACGGTCTATTAATTACTGGACAAAATCCAGCATCTTCTGAAGCGGTTGCCAATTTGATTTTAAAAACACTTTCAAAAACAAAAAAAACTCATTAACCAAACAAATTAATTAAAAAACAAATGAATTTAATAGAATTATTAAGCTGGCGTTATGCAATCAAATCAATAACTGGGTCAATTGTACCTCAAGAAAAAGTAAAAGCTACACTTAATGCTACGCTGATTTGTTCCACTTCTTCAGAGCTTCAACCATTCCAGGTTATTTTAAAAAGCAAAAGTGAGCTAAAGAAAAAAACAATTACGATTGCCACTAACCAGCTTGTGGTTCTGAGTTTTGCACACCTAAAGGTTTTTGATGCCTGGAATATCTACACAAAGGAAAGTGCAAATAAACACTTTTCTTACTTAAATAAGCAAAAAATTATGCCAGCTTCTATTACAGATAGCTACAGAATATACATGCTAGATATATTTTCAAAACAAAAGCCTTTGGAACATTTTAACCATGAGTCGAAGCAATCTTTCATTGGTTTAGGCTTTGCTTTAAAAGCAGCAGCCAACGAAAAAATAAATTCAACAACGATGGAAGGTTTTGATACTGATGCTTTGGATAAAATACTTATATTGAAAAAACGAGGTTTGAAAAGCACTTCAATTTTTGCATTGGGGCATAGAGATGTGCAAAAAGATCGGTTTGTAAAGTCGAAAAAAGTAAGAGAATCTGTTGGTGAGTTTATAACATTAATTAAACAATAAGTAAATAATGTGTTTTTCACCAACAGCAAGTTTTGGAGCAAGCATAGTTCTTTCCGTTATTGGAATAGCAGCTATAAAAAAGACAAATAAAAAATCGCAATTAATGTTTGCAAGTATTCCATTGGTTTTTGGAATACAACAGCTTTTAGAAGGCGTTTTATGGCTAGCCCTTCCAAACCCTGAAATGATAAACCTACAAAGGTATTTTACTTATTCTTTTATTTTTGTAGCACAAGTAATTTGGCCTATTTGGGTACCTGTTTCCATTCTGCTTATGAAAAAAAATAGAAATAGTGTCAAATTTAGTATTCAAAAAATTTTAGTTGTTATTGGTGTTGTAGTCGGTTGTTATCTTGGGTTTTGCTTATTGAATTATCACGTAGAAGCTAAAATATTTGTTCGTCATATCAGGTATTTACAAGATTACCCGCAACAATTTAAAATATACTTTATGTTTTTATATGCTTTGGCAACTATAATACCTCCCTTATTTTCGCCTGTTAAAGGTATGTGGCTTTTAAGTGCTTCCATCCTTGTTGCCTATGTAATTACTTATATATTTTATCGACAATATGTTTTATCTGTTTGGTGCTTCTTCTCTTCAATCATAAGTTTGTCAGTTTATTTCATTATGTTTAAGGTTTTTGATTCAGAAACAGAGAAAAAACACGCATTAATAAAAAAATATTTTTTAAGTTAATCAATCTAAAATAATTCGTAATAATCTTATTAAAGGCCTAAAAAGCTTTTATATTTGTATCAATAAATCAATGTTTTATGAAAACAAGTTTTATAAGCAATAATATTATAAAGAATGGAGAAGCCATTAAAGGAGCAGATATAAGAGAAGGTGTTTTTGATTTAATAAAACTCCAAAATCCAAATTTCAGTTTAGAAAGTTATATATCAAATGATGAACTTAACCAGTTTAGACGTCTCTATTTAGCTTCGTTAATTATAAAAGAAAATGAAGAATTAGCAATTATTGATAGAGATGTTATGGATGCGATTAAAAACATTTCTATTCTTTCATGCTTGGCTGCCATTCAAGCACCAATAATAATGATGAGTCAAAATAGACAAGAACAAAAAGATAGGCCAAGAGGTGAACATGATTATAAAATAAACCTAAAAGCCGAACTTGAAATTAAGCTTTTAAGCGAAAAAATGGATCATTTACTAGTGCATCAAAACAAAAAACTTTTAGAAATTCAACAGGTGCAAACTGACTATTTAGAAGATTTGATGAAAGAGTTGAAAAAAAATAAATCTTAGTATAAAAAAATTATTTATGAAACTAAAAACTGAAAAAATTACACTAAATTTGATTAAAAGTATTGTAAAAAAAAGAAATCCAAATTCGCATAAAGGTAATTATGGGCATGCCTTAATTGTGGCAGGAAGTTATGGAAAAATAGGTGCCGCAGTATTGGCTGCCAAAGCTTGTTTGAAAACTGGTGCAGGTTTGCTTACCATGTATATTCCCAAGTGTGGATATGCTGTCTTACAAACTGCAGTCCCAGAAGCCATGATTATTTGTGATAAAAATAAAAAAATTATTTCTAAGCAAATCAACCTTGAAAAATATAATGCAATTGGAGTAGGTTGTGGTATTGGTATACATTCAAAAACTGCAATAGCGCTAAAAAAAATGATTCAAAATATTGATAAATCTATGGTTATTGATGCTGATGCCATTAATATTATTGCAGAAAATAAAGATTGGTTGCAATGGATACCTGAAAACACAATTTTTACACCACATGGTAAGGAATTTGAAAGACTGATTGGTCATTTTGAAAATACAAAAGAAAGAAATAAACTTCAAGATGAATTTTCAGAAAAACACCATGTTTATTTGATTTTAAAAGGACATCAAACGCGCATATCTTGTCCTGACGGCAAAACATTTATCAACACAACAGGAAATGCTGGCATGGCTAAGGCTGGAAATGGAGATGTTCTAACAGGGATGCTAACAGCCTTTTTAGCGCAAGGTTACACTTCAGAACAGGCCTGCATTGCAGCAGTCTATTTACATGGTTTGGCAGGTGATACGGCAATTAAAGAAACAGGTGAATTTTCTTTGTTAGCTTCAGATGTTATTAATGCTATTGGCAATACATTCATAGAAGTTTCTCTCAAAAATTAGTAAAGATTTCGATTACTTTTAATGGAGTTATAAATTAAAAAATTGTCTTTTGTAAATAATCATGACACTTATTATGTAATTGTAGTTTGGATTTTCCCTTTGGATTCTTTGCTCAAGCGAGACCAAAAGGCACAGCAACAAACCCTTAGGCTTTTTAAGTTTTTACAGAAGGTTTTTAGGTTGAAACGGGTGTTTGGAGGTTAAAGGTTGGAGGGGATATATCATTTGGTGTAAGGTTTTACAAACTGATTTCTGCATCAGTCTCGTCACTTTTAAGCAAGCTGTGATTTTTATCAATTCTGCCCTATTATTCCAAGTAAGCAATGGGTAGGAATCCCAAAAAAAGGGAATAGACACCAAGCAGCCAATATAAATTTATAAAAAATTTGCAAAAAATAGCCTAAACATTATCTAAAATTTCCAATGGATTAAATCATTTAGGCAAAGAGATTTTCCAGTCTAAACAGAAAAAAATGAGTGTCTTTAACACCTTTAAGGTTAACCATAAAAAGGGGGCAATACTTATATTGGGGTACATCCAGAAACGGCTATTCGTGCTTTAAGCGAATTTAGGAATAAAGGATTTATAAATTTAGAGACAAGAAAAATTAAAGTGTTAAATATTCCAGAATTAGAAAAAGTGATGCATTAATTTACCACAAATCTAACATTGTTACCGCCTGAATTTGCAATATAAATACCTGATGGCAAATTTTCTAAACTTGCAATATTATTATTAAAGTCTGTTGGGTAAATGGTTTTTACTAATTGGCCTTGAATGTTATAAATAAAAACAATTTGTGGATTAGTTGCTTTTATCTGAATAATATCAACATTGCTTGGGTTTGGATAAACAAGTATTTGACGATTACTTTCTGCCATATCTAGATTGCTATTATTGCATGACAACTGCCCTATTTTTTTAAATAGACGATTCAAATAGTCTGTGGGCACAGGTAAATTATCTGGATCTTGCCCCATTCTTATTACCACCATATTCTGGCTTGGTATTACAGATACATATTGTCCATCTTTACCAATTCCAGCATACATATCTGAAGGTGCATCAGGTAAAAGAGGTCCATTAAACTGCAGCGTGGTGCCAGGAAATTTATAGCTTTCTTTGCCATTAAGCCACCATAGGTAGCCATAGCTTTTATTAAGAGTTTGCGAAGTGTTTACACTGGCTTTAATATAGTTGGTGTCGCCTAGAATTGTAGCGCCATCCCATTTTCCTTTGTTTAAAATTAAGCTGCCAAAGCGGGCCATGCTTCTAGTGGTAGAAAACAATACATTATTAGGACTAATGAAAAACCAAGAGCCCGAAATTCCTGTTTTTTGGGTTAGCTCCTGCACCATATATGTATTTATGTTTTTTCCTGTTGCATTTTCTAGCACTGTTCTTAATAACGAATAAGGTGGATTATGATAATGCCACCCTGTTCCTGCATCTTTCCAATAGGTTAGGCAAATTGGTGCAATACAATCTGCTTGAGTATAATCTAAGCCAGTAGTCATGCACAATTGGTCTTTTATGCTAATTTTTCCTTCTTGCCCTTGAGTAAGACTAGTCCATCCTTTGCCTAAATGCTGGGATGTGCTGTCTGAAATATTTAAAAAGCCCTGTTCTTGAGCCTTACCTATTAAAAATGAAACCATGGTTTTTCCTGCACTTGCCCAATACCACGCACTGTCTCTGCCGTGTCCATTAAAATATTGCTCTAAAACAATTTTACCATCTTTTAATACTATAAAGCCTTTGGTTTTGCCTGAATCTAAAAAATTATATAAGCTAATAATGCTGTCTTGGCACCATCCCAATGAATTCGGGTTTGTGGTTTCCCATGTTGTGCCTGTTTTTGGAGGAAAGTAGTATTGGCTAAATAGCATGCTTGTAAAACACAGAATGATAAGAGTGGATAGGATTTTTTTCATATTGAATTTTTTGTTTGACCAAAGGTAATTAAAAAATGTTGCATGATTTTAAATAATTCTGTTATAAAAAAAAGATTAATTTAACTACCTTGTAATGGTATTTTTTTCTTTAATTTTAACGCTCTTTTCTCTACCAAATGCCATGATAAGTATGCAAGAATGCAGGAGATAAGAAGGCTATAAATCATTAACGAAATATAATTTAGGTTAAAATAATGCATTAAAGTTTGCTGTACCGGAAAACCATAAATATAAATTCCATAAGATAAATCACCTATTTTGTTTCCGATATCACAAATATAAGGTAAGGTGTTTAATCCCAATAGGATAAATAATAGAGGAAGGGTGATATATTTTGTATAATCAAAAAAATGAAAAATGAATGATGCAGTTACTAGCAATATAATTAAAATAAGAAATTCTTTTTTTCGAGGCAAATTTTTAAAATTGAGACTTTCTAGCAATGCACCTGCGATAAAAAAAATTCCTAAATCAACTAACTGTGCCCCGTTTAATAAAAAATTTATATTCTTTATTTTTTCTAAAAAGTATAAATTACACACTAAAAGTAAAACGAATGAACCTATGAGAATCAATTTTGTGATGACCACATTTTTGCGAACAAAGATGAGTAATGCCAGTAATAAATACATAGTAAATTCATAAGAGATTGTCCATAAACTGCCGTTTATTGCAGATTTGTATGGATTGTTTTCAAATATGCCTTCTACTGCATATTGTGTGTAATACAAGGTAAGATTATTGGGTATATAAGTTAAAAGAGATTTGTTTAAAAAAAATGGAATGTCACTTTGATATACAAATGGGGCTAAAATTATTGTAAGCAACAACACAATAATTAGCGCTGGATAAAGCCTTAATATTCTTTTCCAGAAATAATCAAGCAGGCCTGTGCTTCTTTGAAGGCTTTGAAAAATTAAATATCCACTGATTACAAAAAATCCCTTAACACCTATATATGAAAATAGAGTTTGTCCATTAGTTATTTGATATAAAAAATCGTTTTCAGCATTGCCAGATAATGGGTAGGAGTGAGTGATGATTACAAACGAAGCAAAAAGAAATCTTAAAAAGTCAAAATTATTGACGCGATAATTCATGGTTATTTTTGCTCTTTCTATGCCTTAATTCAAATGCAAAACTAGTTATTTTTCATTAAACCTGCATTATGCAAAAGGAAAAGTTGTTAATATTTAAATCGTTGGTATCATTAGATTAGGAAACAAAATAAAAAAAACCAAATGGTTAATTTACCAATAGAATATTCAGATAAGCAAGTTACTCCCTTTGGTGGTATGAGTTTAATGAAACGCTTTATAGATCAGGCAGGCATCCGAGTGTTTTTATCGGAGCTAAATTTGCCATTTCTAGGTTCTAACCGAGGGTTTAATCCTACCCATATTATTTAATCTTTTTGGTTAGGAATATGGACAGGGGCAAGTCGTTATATTCATTGTGACTGGCTAAGGTATGACAAAGTTCTTCAAAACATATTTAGATGGGAACAAATGCTTAGTCAATGTACTTATAGTCGGTTTTTTGGTAAGTTTTCTCAAGTAAGAAATACATAGGTTTTTCCCAAATTACAACATTGGTTTTTAGAGCAGTTGCGCGTTGATAATCTTACAATTGATTTTTAATCACAATAACGGAAAACCAAGGCGGCTATATAATTGTAAAGAAAAAAGTAAAAGACAGGCCTAAAGCTGGCGGAAAACTGCTTTTTAATGATTTGCCAGGATACAGATTTAGCGGATATGTTACAAATTTAGATTTACCATTAGAGCAGGTATGGAATATATACAACTCTAGGGCAGATTGTGAAAACAGAATTAAAGAACTGAAAGAAGACTTTGGGCTAGATAGTTTTTGTATGAAAGATTTTTGGGCAACAGAAGCA
>JBDNFC010000098.1:0-5273 GCA_041690035.1 Bacteroidia bacterium
ACCTATACTGGAACTATTACTCTTATTAGATAATTAATTTAAAATATGAAAAAAATACTACTTTGTTTGATTTTAGTATTTCTTACATTTAAAAATACTAAAGCAAATTTTGTAGACTATGGCAACGTAATTACGTATGAATATATAGGCTTAAAAAAATATAAAATAATTCTTACACGGTATAGGCAATGTTCAGGAGCTGCATTTAGTGACTCTCAGACCATGCAATTAAGCACTAACGGCACTTGTGCTGCAGAGGTGGACTTTGTAACTAAAAGAGAAAGCATTAAAAACATTACACTGCGATGTTCAAGCACAGTGGTATGCAACCCAGAGAACACATCAGGAACTGGCTTAAGTGCTTTTGAAGCGCATACTTACAGCAAAATCATAGACTTTGATAGCAATCCTTTTAAAACTTTTATAACAAATACTTGCTGTGAACTTTATTTTTCATTCAAAAATACGCAAAGACCCTCATTGATAAACACCTTTATTGCAAGCGGTTTATATAATTATTCCATGCTTAATATTTGCCTTGGAGCAAAAAACAGCAGTATAAAAGTAACAAACAATCCTATTTTTAAAACTTTTTGTAACAACTCGTTTTTATACAACCCGGGTATGATAGATTCAAATAATGATTCTATTGTTTTTAGTTTAGACGTTCCACATATAAATTCTAGAACAGATTCTGTTATTTACAACACTCCATTACATTCTAAAATACCCATTACCCCCATTTGTGTTACACCAATAACAACTTGCTTACCCGGATTTATTAGCAACATTTATACTGGATTTGATCATCAAAAAACAAACAATGATTTAATATTAACTCCGGGTAGTTGCAATGAATCAACAGGATTAGTGATACGCGCTAATGAATTTAAGAAAGACAGCAATGGGAATTATAATTTAATAGGAATAACACGTTTAGACTTTACACTAATTATAGAATCAATTAGCAATATCAATCTTCCACCTGAAATTGAAAAAATGGAATGTCAATTTGCATGTATAAAAGATACATTTAGTTATACCATTGTAGCAAAAGACCCTACCCCATCTGGAGGAACGAGTGATACTACCTTTTTAACTTTGAATGATGGAATCCCTGGAAGTAGATTTACAATAAACGACCCATCTGCCAAAGACAAAACAGGTGTTTTTAAATGGAAACCCACAAGTGCTGATATTAAACCTAATCCCTATTATGTAAATTTTATTGTAAAAGAGTCTAATTGTTTAAGTCCGATGCAAGCTTCTAAAAGCTTATGTATTTATGTAGTAGATTCAATAAAAACTGGTTACACGCTTACTAGTAAAAGTAATGGAACACTTATAGTAAATGCAAATACAAGTGGAGGATCGCCCTTACTGCCTTTTAGCCATTTTTGGCAAATTGCTGATAATGCTGCATTCACCAATTCCAAAACACTTTCTAAATCTACAGATTCTATTCGCAGGCTAAACCCAGGCAAATATTATGTTTCTTTGTTTATTAATAATGGCAGCTCTTGCCTGATTAGAAAAAATGATTCCGTTATTATTGCACCTTATTTTAGGTTTAATTTCAATAATACAGAAAGGAATATTTGCAAAAGAAGTACAATAAATATAAAACCTAATTTGAAAGATGCGCAACGGCCTATAAATTATGTTTGGCAAGTTTCTGGAGATACCGCTATTTTAAGCAATGATTCAATTCTAAATGTGCAGGTAGCAAATCAAACTTTATTTATTTTGTCGGCTACAGACAATAATAATCAAATCTACAATGACACCTTATTAATTAACGTTAAAAATGCTCCAAATTTAAGTCAAGTTTCTAATCCTAGCCCAAGGTGCGTTTTTGATAATCAATTTAATCTTTTATCCGCTCCACCAATAGGTATAGCTTTTGATACTACTAAATTTACTACTTTTGAATATAGCTTTAGAATGAAGGATATTCGCAGAACTGCCATGCTAAGCAGTAATGCTCCATACATCTATTTTACTAACTTTTTCTATAATAGTATGCTCAATCAAAATTACATACCTGCAAACAAGCGAGATTCATTCTATTTTATACAAAAAGACACACAAACTGGCTGTGCTGATAGTGCGTTATTTTCTATTTTAGTAGATCAAAATCCTGTGGTAAAATTAAATGACCGCACCTTTTGTCAAAATCTTGATTCTATTAATCCGGCAAGTTTAATAATTCAGCCCATCTCCTTAGCATCTGGCAATTATTCTTGGCAATTAGACTCTTGGCCTAATACCATTTCTGTTTTTGAATTGCCAAATATATTAACAAATTATACTCCTACAGTTGGAGCAAAAATCTATTCGTTTAATTTGATTGATACAACTTTCTCGATATCCAATAATGTGAATATAAGAAGGCGAGGAAAATATAAGCTTAAATTTTGTTTTAAAGAAACTGTTACTGGCTGCCAAACTTGTGCATTTAGCTATGCGACAATTATAGGACCTCCTTCTTTGGATTTTAATAATTCAAATAAATTATGCGCATCAGATTCGCTTATCTTATTAAATAATTTTGTAGACAAGGCAAATGGCCGATGGGATATTTTAGGATTTAATGGCAGCAATAGTGATGATTCTATTAACCCCATAATAGCAAACATGGTCGATAGCATAAATATAATCGTAAAATCTAAACCAGGGTTATATAAATGGAAATACACAAATAACAGTTTTTTGTGTCAAGCAATTGATTCACTAACCATAAAAATAAATGGTGCGCCAACTATAAAAATCTTGGGTGCACAAGACACCATTTATGATGGCGAAACCTTTACCCTTACTGGCACTAAAAACAGGTTTATACAATGGGATAATGGCAGTATTTCTGCAAGTAGAGACATCAGAAATTTTGCACTACCTCAGGGGTCATATAACTTTACGCTAACCTATACAGACACTGCAACGGGATGTGCTAATACAGCCACGGCTAAAATATATGTTTCAAAAGCAAAAAGACCTCTTAATATTTCCAGAATATCAATTCCTAATGTGTTAGCTTACCCTAATCCTTCATCTATTGAAATTATTATAGAAAGTGATTACGAGATAACGTCAGTAAATATTTATGATATGAATGGGAAAATGATTTTTAAACACGCATACAATATAGGCAAAAAAGTGGAGTTAAACATAAATAACCTAGCTAATGGTGCTTATTTTTTGGAGATTATAGGTAAAAATTACAATGTATTTAAATCATTTCAGGTTTTACACGATTAGAAAATAATAAACAATTATCCTGTTTTACATCAGAAAATAACTATTTTTGACAAAAAATAAATGAAAATAGTTACTTATAACCTAAATGGAATTAGGGCAGCCATCAAAAAAGACTTAATGATTTTTCTAAATCAAGTTCAGGCAGACGTAATTTGTTTTCAAGAAATAAAAGCAGATATTGGACAAATTCCTACTGAATTATTTGAATCTATGGGCTATACTTGTTATTGGTATCCTGCGGTTAAAAAAGGATACAGTGGTGTGGGTATTGCATCTAAAATACCTGTATTTGGCGTAAAATATGGTTGTAATCATCCCCTATTTGATAATGAGGGCAGGGTGATTTCGATAACACTTGCCAATTGTACCATTATGAGCGCATATTTTCCGAGTGGCACAACAGGCGATATGAGACAGCAAATTAAATATGAGTTTCTTACATATTTTTATGATTATGTAGCTGAGTTTAGAAAAGAAAATCATCCATTAATTATTGCAGGAGATTACAATATATGTCATAAAGCGATAGACATACATAACCCTATTAGCAATAAAAATAGCAGTGGCTTTTTACCCGAAGAACGTGCTTGGATGGACAAATGGTTTGATGCTGATTTTCAAGACAGTTTTAGATTAATAAACCCTACACCGCACAATTACACATGGTGGAGCTATCGCGCGGGTGCAAGAAAAAACAATAAAGGTTGGCGTATTGACTATATTAGTGTAGACAAAAAACTGAGCATAACAAATGCAGGCTTATTTGCAAATGATATGCAAAGTGATCATTGCGCGAGTTTTTGTGAAGTAAGTTTATAGCTTATAAAATAAATCATAAAGAAGTAAACCTTTTTGTAATAATTAGTGTTATAGAGGTATGTTTTCAATGTTTAAAAAAAAGACCGAGACGGATATATTGCAAAAACAATATAAAGATTTATTACAAAAGAGTTTTGAACTAAGCACAATCAACAGGGCAGAAAGCGACAAGGTGCGCGCTCAAGCAGAAGAAATCGCGTTAAAAATTGAAGCTATAAAGCAGCATAAATTATAGTATAACATTTATTATTTTTGTATTGGGCTTTCTAATATTTCTATTATCTGCCTAATTGCTTTTCTGTTTTTACGCTTTTAAATTATGATAAAAAATTATCATTACAATAAAATAATGTGTTAAAGCATTTCGTTATGAATAGATGAAATATAAATTACTTTCTCTTTTATTACTGATTAGTACTTTAAAAACAAATGCCATCAGCGATACATTATTTGTATATTTTTTATATGGTAGCAAACCAAAGGAAGAATTTAAGCAAACAGAATCTAAATGGTTTGGAGGATTACATGGCGGTCATGTTGGCATTGGCACTAGCAAAGAAAAAATTTATCATTTTTTGCCACAGAATCATTTCCATATTATAAAGCATCATAATCCAAGAAACAGCAAATTTATATATTCAAGCGCAGATAATTTCACACAAGTGTTTGGCAAAATAGATTCTCCTAAAATGATGATAATAGCAATACCTATTAGCAAAGAAGTAAAATTAAAAATTGATAGTCTACACATTCAATACCAAGATTCTACGCCATACGATTATGCTTTTATAGGCATGAGGTGCGCTGCAGCAAGTTATGATGTGTTAGCCCATGCTGGAATAGTGAAAAGGAAAAAGCTGAGCAGCACAGTAATAAAAAACTTTTACCCAAAACCATTGCGTAACAATTTAAGAAAAAAGGCAAAGAAAAAAAAATGGTCTTGTATTCTTTCAACAGATGAGAGCAAAAAAAGAACATGGGAAAAAGATTAGTCAAACTAAATCAGTTTTAAGACAACATTAACAACACTGAAAGTAATAGGGAAGAAAAGCAGTATGATAACAATTAGGCTTCAAATTGGATATTCTATTCCTTAATAAATTTATCATAATAAACCATTCCTTCACTGTTTATAATTTTAATGGTGTAAATACCGCACGCTAAATTGTAAATATCAATTTCACTTTCTGTAGAAT
>JBDNFC010000099.1:0-3356 GCA_041690035.1 Bacteroidia bacterium
TAAGGAAGAAATAAAAAACAACCTTTTTCAGGTCCTTGCAAATATAATTGAGCAAGGGAAAAAGTAATTAATGGTTCAAGTAAAACAGCACTCTTACCTTGGTTTATTCGAAGGTGGGCTAAACCATAAACACCCATATCCTAGATAACCATAGGGCGGAATATGGCAAAGAGGCTTTGGCGGCAGTATCATCCCAATTGGAACAGGTTTATGGAAGAGCATTCAAATTAAAAAACCTGAGAAGGATGATGCAATTTGCGGAGGTATTTGCAGATTTTGAAATTGTAGTTAGGCTGTCACGACAATTAAGTTGGTCGCATTTTATCCATAAATCGGTAGAGTTAGCGAAGCGTTCTACCGATTACTACACAACCTCATCTTCTTGAAAATGTTTGATTTCCATTAACTCACTTTGCTTCTTATTTTTTTCTTCTTCAATGTCATAATCATCCTATATTCCTAACCAAAATTTTGCAGAGTTGCCAAAATACTTAATCAATCGCAAAGCGGTATCTGCAGTTATTCTTCTATTTCCTTTTATATTTTCGGAAATTCGTGTTTGCGGAATTTTCAAATCTTTAGAAAGTCAGTAAGCAGTAATATTAAAAGGAGCTAAAAACTCATGAAATAAAATTTCTCCCGGATGTATGTTTGCTAATGTTTTCATTTTACTATTATTTTAGTGGCAATCAATTAGTAAGTTTGTTCTTAGAAATTATTTCACTAATTAAATCCTTTAATTGTATAGAAATGGGAATGTAATCCCCTAAAAGATAAGAAGTGCTTTCATAAACAATACTTGTTATTTTATTTGGGTATCTTTCGTTGAGCATTTTGATCAATTCTATTATGCGACCACAATATTCATAATAGGCCATTTCTTTTCCTATCAATGCTTCATTAATATATATTTCTATCCATATATCTCCAGAAATATTGGTTTCGTTAAATTCAATTTTCACATCACCGCTAATCTCTTTAAGTTTTACAGCAGATTTAAATCTGGTGTCTTCTATTTTTTTTCTTTCAGATTTTCTTTTTTTAACCCCAAGCTTATCTTTTTTTGAGCCAAATTTTAGCACTTCATCTTCAGTCGGAAAAGAGACTATACCACTGATTTTATTGCATTTAGGACAGCATATTTCAAATAATTCAGCAAATACTTCCCCCTGCACAAAATCTTTTCCAATGCCAGCATACAGACACTGTTTACATTTCAATGGTTTGGTTTGATATTGGTAATATTCTAATGATTTCATTTTTACTTAGTTTTAATTGGCCAAGTGGAGCAGTTCAATAATCCGCCAAACATACCCACGTTATTGAAGTTAAGAGTTTCTATTTTACGGTCATGAAAAACCGATTTAAAAATATCAAAAACCTCTGCATCTTTATTGTTAGCAACTTCAAATATAGGCACTACAATCAAATCTTGAACCTCTAAAAAATTCATATAACTTCCAATTGCATGGTGTGGATGTTTTTTTTCTTTATGAATAAAAAATGGACAATCTATATGCTCAATATTATGGTTTTTTAAAACCTTATTTAAGGCATTTTTCCAATATTTATGTTCTATTTCTCTGTGATTTCCAATGACCGTATTTCTGCTCACAAAACGCAAATACCCGTCAGCATGCCCTGTAAAATCAGTATTTATTTGGGGAATAATAATTATCTCGGCCTCAAGTATTTTTTCTAATTCAGTAATAAGTTCATTTTTATCAGGTCGCTCAGGGTTTTCTGTAAAAATGCGCTCAGATATAATTACCCTGTCTGCCCATTGTATCACATTGCCTCCATCTAAGTTTATATTATTAAATTCTGCCACAATAGCATTGTCATTACAAACCTCCTTGGGGTTGGATTGTATGTCTAAACTTTTATTTAAGTAGGATGGCTCATATCTAAACTGAATAAATTTATTAACCTCCTTTTGGATTGGCATATAATCTCTGCACCAAATGTCTTTGGTAGATTGAAGTAATTTATATGGAATATTATTTTTCTTAAGTATCAGAGTTAAGGTTTCATAATTAGAATTAAAGAATGGTTCAGTCTTTAGTCTGTCTGACAGATAAACGGTATCGGTATTTTTACCTAAAATCATAACTTTAATTGTTGCTGAATGTACTTTTTCATTGGTTCTTGGAAAAAACTAACCCAGTCTGATTCTGAAATTAAATTACTTTTAGCATTGTTGCAAAAAGGACACGCCAACACTGAATTGTCGAAGGTATATCCTTCTTCTGGATTCTTTTTTTCAATTTCTAAAGTACCTTTCAATCTTTTTTTTAATCCATTTAAGGTTAGGTTCCCTTTCCTTCTTTTTGCTATTTCATGCCATTGGGCTTGGCTGGTTTGGCAATAATAACATTTTTCATTTTGTGCATCATACCAAGCCATAAACTTGCTGTGATCCTTGAATAGAAATTCTCTATTAACGTTGAAATACAAAGTATAGCGTTGATTAAAGGGCTTAAATTTAAACCTTAATTTTTCTAATTCGTCTGAGCTAATGTTTAGTTCTTCCATGTAAAAAGCATTCAAATTCTTATAGCGGTTTTTGGCCTCATTTATTTCTTTCAAATTTTTGTAGGTAGCTATTTTACTGAACTCGTGAATTCTTTCTGTATAACAGAGTTTAAAGTATTCTTTTTCTGTCATATAAAATAGTGGATTAATTTGTTTTGCGGAATACAAATATAGCGAATTTTCGGCATAATAGACATTTTTCTTTTCAATAGGCCGTTTTGGGCGCCTATGTGCCTATGCGATAATAATCTATATTTATGAAAACTAAAATTAATCAAAACCAATCAACTACAGTATTTGAACCCCTAACTATTTCCGATTTTTTGAGAAAAATAGAAAGCAAAGAAGTTCATTTAGAAACATCCAACGTTTTTAATCTAGAAAAAAAACAAATTGAGTATTTTTTTCATGCTTTATATTACAACTATCCGATTCATTTGGATGCAACTAATGAAGGTGAAAATGATCTAAGTAATTTGAAAGATACTGCGAAAACCAATATTAAAAACCCTAACAGGGAGATTTTAATGCTTTATTTATGTTTTACTTGTACAAAAAAATTTAGTGCTAATAGCTCCAAATACCTTAAAGGAAATTCTTTATATTTTGGTTGTTATAATTTGGAAAATAAAAAAACTTTTACATTTAAAATAATATCAGAAACAGAGGCTATATTTGGTCATTGGATAGAGGTAAAGTTATTTATAAAAAATATAGAAGCAAAAAATACTCAAAATTCAGACTTTAACGAAATTAAACAAAACCTCTATAACTTTATTTTTATCGACAGAAACATTTTTTTAAAAACATTATATTATGAA
>JBDNFC010000100.1:0-11272 GCA_041690035.1 Bacteroidia bacterium
ATTCTACAGAAAGTGAAATTGATATTTACAATTTAGCGTGCGGTATTTACACCATTAAAATTATAAACAGTGAAGGAATGGTTTATTATGATAAATTTATTAAGGAATAGAATATCCAATTTGAAGCCTAATTGTTATCATTAATATTTTATAATAATTTTAGTTTAATTTTTAAAAATTTAATTTTTTTGGATAATTGAAAATTTTTGATAGATTTATATCTCAATTAAAGAAACTTAATTTGAAAAAAAACATACTCTCCTATTTATTAATTTTGATTTCAAGCATGGTTCAAAGTCAAAATTGTTCAGTAAACGCTGGTGTTAATAGCAGCCATTGCGCCAATAGCGCAATTAGTATAGTCGCATTTACATCTGGACCTTTAGCTGCAACTAGCAATATTTTATGGACGAAACTGAGCGGTCCATCGCTAACCATTAATAATCCCACAAGCCTTAATACCCTCTTGTCTGGATTTGCTAGAATTGGAGGAGTTTTCACTTTTGAAATTGGCGTTAATTGTGCTCTTGGCGGCAGAGCTTTTGACACTGTAACAATAACAATATTAGCTACGCCCAATAAGCCAAATGCTGGAAATGATACCTCTTTTTGCGCAGGCACAAAAAACTTGAATGCAACAGCACCTTCTGTTGGAGAGACAGGCAATTGGAGATTGGTGAGCGCTAATTGGATAGGTAATAATGCAAATAGCCCTTCGCTGAGCAATAGCACAATTACGAGTTTTGATTTTGGCCACACCAATTTTTTATCTTGGACTTTAACTAATACGAGTACGAGTTGTAGTGATGCAGATTCTATTTCTATAACTTTTTGTGGCGGTGATGCCAATGTAAATGCAGGCCCAGATAGAACCATTGACAATTGCTATGTGAGCGCACCTGCTTCTTATAGAACTGGAGTTGTAAACAGTTTAATCAATGCTATTCCATCAAATATGGGGCGATTTTGCAATCAAAGTGGAACTTGGAGTTTAGTAAGTAAACCTGCCACAGCACCCGACCCAAATTACAGCTCAATTTTTGATAACCAAAATTGCCAGATAGGGAATCTTTATCCTGGTATATATCGGTTTGCATGGACAGTTAGCGGAAACTGCGCTAGTGGCAGCGATACCGTTCAAATTACAGTACCAAACCCTATTGGTGTAGCTAGGCCTTGGGCAAGCAATACAATAGTGTATCTTTGCGGTGATAGCATTGCTGCATTGCAGGGACCTAATTTGATGCCGGGTCAAACTTTTTCTGGATGGACAAAAACATCTGGCTTACCTGGCGATTCTATTGGCTCACCTGCTAGTTTAAACACCACAGCATTTAAGCTAAAAATGCCTACAAGTGGACAAAGTAGCAATTTTTATCAATACTCTTATGAGGTATGTGCAGGGGCATGTTGTGAACGATCTTTTGTAACGATATATGTAGAAAGAACGCCAAGTTTAGATATTATTCCAAGTATTATTGATTTACCATGTAATCAATCTTCTGCAATAATTCCATTTAAGTTTAAAAACTTAGGATTTGGATTTCAAATTTTTCAAACCACTTTGCTAATAAACCCCATTATTAGCTACTCTTTAGTAGACACAATTAATGGGAATATAAATTTAAGTAATTTACAGGTTGGGAAATACAATTTTAGAATTAGGAGCACACAAGTAGGCTGCGCATCAACTATTACAGACGATGTAGAAGTAAATAGATATGCCACTCCTACCCTCTCTAATGCAGGCAGTAATCAAAGGTTACAATGTGGCGTAGATAGCAGTAGTCTTGTTGGCAATATCCCATTAATTGGCAGCGGTGCATGGTCGCAAGTATCTGGACCTAGTTCGGTTTCTTTTTTACCCAATAACCTTATTAACGTAGTCAAAATAAAAAATTTGAGTGTTGGAGCATATAGATTTAGATGGAGCATCAATAGTGGCACCTGCCCATCAAATTTTAATGATGTATGGGTATATGTGGCAAACGTATTGCCAAGTAATGTAAGTGCTGGTAGCAATAGGTCTATCTGTTTTGCTGCACCAATTAGACTAAAGGGCAGCAGCCCAAAAGACAATGAATTTGGCACTTGGACAGTGAGCCCATCTGGCCCAACATTTAGCAATCGCAATGATTCTGGAAGCATGCTATCCGGTTTTAGTGCATCCACAAATTATAAATTAATATGGACAATAACAAATGCATGCGGGAGTATTAGAGATTCTATTGACATTACCACATCTGCAACAGCTGGGCCAAATGCAACAAGTGCTGGACCTAATCAGTGCTTAAGTGCTGGCACCACAAGCATAAATCTGAGTGCAGCCGCTGCATCGCCTGTGGTTGCTATAGGCACATGGCGCAAGGTTGGCTCTTTTTCAGGCACAATAAGCAACCCAAACAGCAATACAAGCACGGTTACTGGCATGTCAAATGGTCATTATCGTTTTTCATGGACAGTTGCTATGACTGGCTGCGACAGCACAAGTGATACGATTAGTGTATCCATAATATCAGCTGCAAGTGTTGCAAATGCTGGCAAAGACACTATTATTTGTGCTACAGTTACCAATCTGAATGCCATAACGCCAACTGTTGGAGTTGGAGAATGGATAAGTGTTTCTGGCCCAACCATACCTGCCATAAATAATAAATTTAGCAATACTGCAACATTGTCTAATTTAGTTCCAGGAACATACGTCATGCAATGGCTAATTAAAAATGGAGTTTGCCCAGCTACTTCTGCAAATATAAGCATATTGGTTCAAGCCCCAGCAAGCGTGGCAGTAGCAATGGCAGATACCACACTCTGTAATAATTCCCACAATGGCAATGCCATAGCATTAAGAGCCAATAGGCCTAGCAGTGGCAATGGAAAATGGTCTGCTAAATCTGGTCCTCAAGCGATAAATGTTTTTCCAGACACAGCTATAATTACAAATTCTTTTTTTATGAGCTATAGTGGCACTTATGTTTTTAATTGGCAAGTATCTTCTGGCTCTTCTTGTCCTATTTATATTGATACTGTAAATATACATCATGTAACATTGTCCAATGCTGGGGCAGACATCAAATTATGCAATAAAAATTCTCAAGCCTTAATGGGAAATTATGGGTCTAATGGTACATGGACACAAATAGGCACAAGCCCTAATATTGCTGTATTGAGCAAGGTAAATGGGTGGACCGCTACTGCAACTAACCTAATCACAGGTGCTTATACTTTTGAATATGCGATATCTGCTGGCTCTTGTACTAGAAAAGACACCATGAAATTAGAAGTATTTTCTCCAATATCTCCCTTTAGTTTAGGCAATGACACAACATTTTGTCTGAGAGATACCAATAATATTTTTTTAAAAGGTGCGGCCAAGCCCGCAGGCATAAAAGCAAAATGGAGTTTATTGTCACGGCCATTTGGATATAATGTTTCTTTTAGAAATAACATTGACTCCATACCAAATGCTGTGCTAAACAACACAAACTTAAAAGGAGAATATTTATTACGCTATACCTTGGATAATGGAGGCTGCATAGAACAAAGAATAATTAAATATACTATTAATGATGGATTTATAGCTAATGCAGGGCCAGATATTGGCAGATGTAGCGGCAATGACACCTTTATCTTTAATGGTATGCAAAAACTAAATGGCAAGTATAACTGGAGCAGAATGGCTGGTCTTGGCTCATTGCCCTTTAGCCCTGATTCTTTTGCAACTAAAGTAACTATTACTACCGCACAAAATTATGGTGATTATCTTTACAAGGTAAGAGATACTGTTTCTGGCTGTATATTTGAAGATACGCTAAAAGCAGCAAACTCAATAACGCCATATGGTTATGCAACTCCATCAATACAAAATATTTGTGGAAATAGAACTATAAACCCAATTATTTTTAGAGACAGTGCTAATCTGGCCTTTGTAATCTACAGTTGGACTAGAAATAATACAGTTAATGTTACTGGTATGCCAAATAATGGCAGTGGAAATACTATATCTAATTACTTATTGTCTAACACTACTAATGCTATCCAAACTGTAATAATAACTATAAATTGTATTTCGAGACCACCATCAAATTGTATTGGCAATATCTTTTATGATACTATTATAGTAAAACCAAATCCAGATAAAATTTTAAAATTTGTATTTGACGAAAAAACCTATTGTTTGGGAGACACGCTAACATTAAAATGGGCAAACCTACCCCCACTAAATGATTATTGCATTAGCACTGAATATGACTGTCTAGGTGATATTATTTATCAAGGCACAGATACTACATTAGCAATACTATTAAACTCTTCAAATGGAAAAGGAGTCCAATACTACATTACTGCTTTAGATACAAATGGTTGCGAGCATGATGACAACATGTTTATTTACATTGAACCACCTACTGATAATCCCAAACTTGACGTAAAATATTACGGAAATTGTTACAGAGACTCAATGTATGTTTACGATGGTAATTCTGGCAATGGAATAAACTTTACATTTAGCAGTAAATTTAATGGAGAAGGCAAAATTTATTCAACTGGTAAATATTATAGTTTTATTTATATACCAGATACCTTTGATGGAATAGACCCGGTGTATCGCAGAATATATGTAAAAGTAAATTATGGGAAAGGATGTCCTGCATTTGATTCCATAGACGTAGAAATTTTTCCAAACATCAAACACCAATTACATGTGGTAAAAGACAGCATTTGTTTGGGCAACGAATTTGAATTTTATATAACCCGAAGCATTCAGCAGCAGTTTGACGGAGTACTATTTATAAATGATCAAGAGTGGATTAATGGAAATAACTACCTTCAGGAACCTGACACTTTTGGTTTGGTAAACGCTACAGACATATATAATAACACTGGATATACTCCTGGTAAGCCATTTAAAATCTTTAGTTATGTGATAAATAATATCTCTGGCTGCGCAGATACTTCTTCATTAGAAATAACTTATGCTGCAGTGCCTACTTGCAATGCTGGTGGAAATGTGGACACATTATGGCTTGGCGACTCTGCAATGCTAGGAGGCTCACCAACAGGTGATTGCCCCGACTGTATTGGAAACCTTTTATATAGCTGGACACCAAATTACAAACTTAGCAATTATAAATCGGCAAACCCTTATACAAAAACAGATAATATTGCTACTTATAGTGTAGATGTAACAGACAGTGTAACAGGCTGTGTTTGCTCTAGCAGCATGAATGTTTTAAATGCATTGCCAGTGAATTGGCTTTACTTTAGGGCAAAATGGCAAGAAAAATATGCCAAACTAAATTGGGCCACTGCCGCAGAATTAAATAACATGGGCTTTTCTATTCAACGTAGTTTTGATGGTATTAATTTTTCTGAAATCGCATTTATCAAACCACAAAAAATATTTAGTTATGAGCTTTCCACCTATCAATATTTTGATCAAGAAGCAATTATAAAATTATACCCTGTAGTGTTTTACAAAATTATTCAAATAGACATTAATCAAAGTAAAAATGAAACAGAAATCGCAGTCTTAGAGAATAATCTTACCCAAATTAAATTATTATCTATTGCACCAAACCCTGCAAGAGATTTTATCAATATTAACATTTATACCCTTAAAGAAAAAACTGAACTAACATTACTGGGTAGTGATGGCAAGTTAATTTCAAAATATAGCCTGCATACGCCAACTAAAGGTCAAAATTTTATTCAAATAAATGACTTGGCAAATTTGGCCAAAGGTGTATACTTTATTGGTTATATAGATGAGCAAGGAATTGCAAAAAAAGAAAAATTCGTAATAGAATAAGTTTATTTTACAAATAGTTGTAAATTTGTTGCATGAGTATTAGAAAACCTTTTAACCTGAAAAAGTGGATTGATGACAACAGAAATTTACTAAAACCGCCTGTTGGCAACAAAAACTTATATGCTGATGCGGGAGATTATATCGTGATGATTGTTGGGGGACCTAATGCAAGAAAAGATTTTCATTACAATGAAACAGAAGAACTTTTTTATCAAATAGAAGGAAATATAAAAGTAATTATTCAAGAAGACGGAAAAGCAATAGAAATAGCGATTAATGAGGGTGATATGTTTTTATTGCCAGCCAAAATACCCCACTCTCCTGTTAGAAGCGAAGGCAGTGTGGGACTGGTAATAGAGTGTAAAAGGCAAAAAAATGATACTGATGGATTAATGTGGTTTTGCGAAAAATGCAACCACGCTTTGCACAGCGATTATTTTCATTTAGACAATATTGAAAAAGATTTTTTACCTAGATTTAAAGATTTTTATACAAGTAAAGAAAAGAGAACTTGCAAAATCTGCAACCATGTTATGGAAGCTGATGCACGGTTTTCATAAAAAAAGTTTCATTTCATTATAAAAAAACTTGTTTTAATTCAAATTACGAATTAAGCACAATGTTAGTCAAAAATGCAATAAAGACAAGTGGGATTGCAAGATTTTAATTTGCGAGAATGGTAATCTATTTTACGAATGAAAATCAATTACGCGCTTGTGTTTAAATTAATTTTGGCTGTAAGCAGAATCTCTAATGCATTTTATGGGTTTAATTAGGTATTTTTTAATTTCAATTTTCGTGCACCATAAAGATATATAGTGCATTGGTAAACTATTGCAGCTAAAAATTTTTAAAATATAAAGTTTATTAAAACTGAAAGTTTAATGTAGCTGCAAAATTTCTACCTGCCTCTGGAAAACCCTCTGAGAGCGTATAGTTTTTGTCCATTATATTATTAATGCCAAACGAAATATTAAATTCCTTTCTCAATTGGTAATTAAATTTCATATTTATAATTTCAAAAGCTTTTGAAACTACTCCATAAGATGAGCTAAAACTATTGGATTGATAGACTAGATTCACATTTAGCCAAAGTTTTTCTTTCAGCATATATCTTAAATTAAAGTTTGCATTGTGTTTTGGCACATTTACAAATAATATTTGCGGGCTATCTAATTGTTTTCTTTCGATAAATGTATAGCTAACAGATGCAAACAAGTATTTTTTTAATTGACAATCAATATTCCACTCTGTGCCCATAAATCTTGCATTGCCCGTATTTTGCAGCTGCGATAAAAACTTATTTCTCTGAGGATTTATAGCTGCATTATTTACTGTTTGTATAGCATCACTTAATGCGTTATAAAAAATTGCACCATATATTTTAAGATTATTTGCAAGCCCAATTGTAGTATTTAATTCTGCATTATAGGCTTCTTCTGCAAGCAAATTTGGATTTGGAATTGCGGTGCCCAATCTTTGTGAATACCTATCTTTCATTGTGGCAAAGCGCGATGTATTGGAAACAATAATACCAAAGTGGTTTTTTGCACCTTTTCCAAAGTTTTTATACAGTTTAATATTCCCATTCAATTTTGCATTTTTATTGGGCAAAAATGTTTTTATTGTGGAATCTCTGGTATCATAAAAACTTGCACTAAGGCTATTTCTAAAATTATATGCAACACCAGTAATTAAAGAAAAACCATGCCCAAAGGTATATAAATCTTCTATGCCAATAGAGCCTGTATAATCTCTTATTTCTGTGGCAGGTGTTTTATTATCTTGCTCCTGATGATAATCATATTTATAGTGAAAAGCAGCCCTTAAATCATGCTTTTTAAATTTACTAAAACGCAATTCTGTACTATTGCCCCATACCTGATCAAAATAGTTGCTGGTAAAAGCGAAACTTTTGTTTTGCGATGAAAATGTAGAGTCATCATAACTTTTTAATTCATTAACAAATTGATCATAAAACACCCTGGTTTTTAAAATTAAATAGGAACTTATCTTGTAATTTCCTATATAGTATAAGCTGTATTTATTCCATTCTGGCCATTGCCAATACCTCATGTTTTTAAATCTAGGGTTTAGGCTATCTAATCCAGCATAAGGAGGGTTGCCTTTTTTGCCATTTTGAAGAATAAAATTAAGGGTATGTTCAATATTATTATTCTGCAAAAAACCTACCCTTAAGTTCAATTTATTATCTGCATTAAAAGCGTTGTTCCTAAATACACCATCCTCTGCTTTGACAGGTACATATTTTGCAGAAAGTGGGTAAGAGTTTCTCGATAATTGCGAAATATCTGCTTGATAGTAAAATTTTTTATGTTTTCCACCAATATAGGCATTGAAAGCATACCCTCTGCTTATTAAGCCAAAACTGCCTCCATACGCTATTGGCTTAATTGGTTTTTTGCTTACCAAATTTATTGCCCCACCCATGGTATTGGCACCATAGATTACAGATGCACCCGTTTTTTCTATTTCTATTTGAGCAATATCAGCATGGGTAAAGCGTGCCAAATCTACATACCCATCAAATGGAACGTAAACCGGTATACCATCAATAAAAACTGGTACTTGTTTTAGATTAAATCCCCGCATATAAACCACACTTTCGTTTCTATCTCCAAAATTTGCAATTTGAATACCGGGCATTAACGACAATGCCTCTGCTACAGTAAATTTATTATGAAAGTTTAATGTGCTTTGGTTTATTTTTTTTATACTATCTATTTGCAAGGTTTGCGGCCTAATAATCACTTTGCCTAAATCAAATACTTGAAAGCTACTGTCTGATTGGGCTGCACAATACAGTGTAAAAAAAATAAAGGAAAATAGAATTGCTGTTTTTTCCAGAGGAAACATAAGGGAGCAAAGCTAATTAAAAGTATTTAACTTAACTATGCTTTGAAAACCATAAAATATAAAATGATTATTCGTACTTGTACCTAAATTCATTTTTGTAGGTTACAGAAGCAACCAACAGTCATTTAAATAGGGCTTCACCAAAGTATCTGCGGTTAAATTTATAGCAGAATTCATCTAAATAGTTTTGAAGGAATTCTGGCTTGATACTATGGTAGCTGATAGGTAATTGTAATTTAGCATTGCTAATGGCAATATGAACCCATGGCAAAACTTCACCTACTTTTTCTTTAGGTATCACCTGTGTGATGTGTTTGGGGATGTAATCTTTCAGTTCCACAAAAGAGGTAGAATGATTTGTATCTACTGATGTTGCATTAGATGCCAATTCCTATATGTGCATATTTATAGATTCCTTTCTAAGATTATCTATTACCCTCATCTTTAAATAGCCTACCCTACTGGGCTTTTGACCTTTCTTGGGTGATGCTACTACTTCACTTCCTGCCATTACCAACACTTTAGATTTTTTCTTTACAATTATTACTGCCTTGGTTTTCCGTTATTGTGATTAAAAATCAATCGTAAGATTATTAACGCACAACTGCTCTAAAAACCAATGTTGTAATTTGGGAAAAACCTCTATATTTCTTACTTGAGAAAACTTACCAAAAAACCGACTATAAGTACATTGAATAGGCATTTGTTCCCATCTAAATATGTTTTGAAGAACTTTGTCATACCTTAGCCAGTCACTATGAATATAACGACTTGCCCCTGTCCATATTCCTAACCAAAAAGATTAAATAATATGGGTAGGATTAAACCCTCGGTGAGAACCTGGAAATGGCAAATTTAGATCCGATAAAAACACTCGGATGCCTGTCTGATCTATAAAGCGTTCTATTAAACTCATACCACCAAAGGGAGTAACTTGCTTATCTGAATATTCTATTGGTAAATTAACCATTTGGTTTTTTTTATTTTGTCTCCAAATCTAATGATACCAACGCTTTAGATATTAAGAACTTTTCCTATTGTATAGTGCAGGTTGAAGCCACCAATTTCCATGCTTTCAAAGACATATAATTATTCCATTATCGAATCAGAGACTCGTTTCTATAGTTCATCGGTAGAACGCTTTGATAACTCTACCGATAGGGATTAACCCAAAATTGCTGAACCTATCATTAAATATGAAACGAAGGAAATGGATTAAACGAATTTGAACCAATACTCAAGATTTTAACTGGCCTTTTGCACTAACTTAAAATCCCTAATGACAATTTTGGGTTTATGAAGTTGGGGCGCTTTTTTAGAAACATGAATTCATCCAACCTAATATTGACTATGGTAAGAAATTTTTTTATAAGTTTGTTGATTCAACTAATTATTGACAGCAGTTTTTAGCAAAAAAACCATTTATTAACCAGTAATTGCTGCCACACCTGGCAAGGTTTTACCCTCAAAATATTTTAGCAATGCTCCACCACCTGTAGATACATAAGAAACCCTATTTGTATAATTAAACTTCGCAATAGCAGCTGCGCTATCTCCACCACCGATTAAGCTAAAAGAACCTTTTTCTGTAGCGGATACAACAGCATCTGCTACTGCTTTTGTTCCTTGGGCAAAAGATTTCATTTCAAATACGCCCATTGGTCCATTCCACAATATCGTTTTACTCTCTGCCAATAAGTTGGCACAATCTTTTTGCGCGACAGGACCTATATCTAATCCCATCCAATTAGGTGGTATGTTATTACTATCTGACAGCAGTGTATTTGCATCTGCGCTATACTTATCTGCTATTATACTGTCCTTTGGCAACAAAATTTTAACCCCTTTTTTTGCTGCCTTTGCTAATATTTCTAGAGTAAGTTCTAGGCGCTCATCTTCACACAAGGAATTGCCTATACTACCCCCTAGGGCTTTAATAAAAGTATAGGCCATGCCACCACCAATAATAATGTTGTCTGCAAAATCTAGCAAATGATCTATTATTAGTATTTTATCTGATACCTTAGCACCACCAATAATTGCAGTCATTGGATGAATTGGGTTTAAAAGGATTTTTTGTGCATTGGCAAGTTCTGACTCCATAAGATAGCCAAAACATTTTTGATTATCAAAAAACTTAGCCATAATGGCAGTGCTTGCATGTGCCCTATGTGCTGCGCCAAAAGCATCATTTACATAAAAGTCGCCCAAGGATGCTAATTTTGCTGCAAAATCTATATCTCCCTGCATCTCTTGTTCATAAAATCTTAAATTCTCTAAAAGGAGTATTTCTCCTGCTTGCAAAGTATCGGCCATTTTTTTGGTCTCAATACTTATTGCATCATCGGCAAACTTTACAGGTTTTTTGAGCAATTGGCTTAAATGTTTCAGGATATGCTTTAAACTATATTTTTCTGATGGCTTGCCTTTTGGTCTCCCTAAATGCGACATTAAGATTACCGCACCGCCATCAGCCATTATTTTCTGAATAGTTGGAATTGCTTTTCTAATTCTGTTGTCATCGGTAATATTATAATCAGCATCAAAAGGCACATTAAAATCTACTCTCACGCAAACTTTTTTGCC
>JBDNFC010000101.1:0-10373 GCA_041690035.1 Bacteroidia bacterium
TGGCCTACAATCCTGTTTCATCCAATTATGACTCTTCATTTAAAACAACTTATTGGTATAATACCAATAAAAGATTGGAAGGCAAAGAATTATATAAATATGATTTGTCTAGCCCTGCACCTAGCAAATGGGTTCCAAATAAACTGGAGATTTTTGATTATGCAACAGATGGCAGAGAAACAGCTAAAAACACTTATTTGCAATGGGATGGAGGAAGCAAAGATTACAGATACGAAGGGAGAGAAGAGTACAAATGTTTTCAATCATCAGTTTCTATTGACAAAGTAGCAATTAATCCATCTTTTCAAATTTACCCGAATCCCACGAATAACGAAACCGTGTTTATTGATGCCAAAGAAAAATCTATTTTTACTATCTACAATAGTTTAGGAAAGATAGTGCTTGATGGACAATTAGACCTAGGGAAAAATACTGTTTCACTAAATGGTTTGGTTTCGGGAATCTATTTTCTTTCTGATAATAACAGAACTCAAAAATTAATAATTCAATAAATAATTATGAAAAAATTATTAATAATCTTTTGTTTTTTGATGTCTAATGCAATTTTTGCTGGCGAAGGTGGGCGATATGTAAAATATTGCAATGCAGATACAACATACTCTTATGAATATATTGTTGGCACATCGGTGAAAGAACTAACAGGCAGGGAATTAAACAAGTACAACAACAAAGGCGAAATAATTGAATTTGTTTCGCAAGAGTTTGTTGCGGCAAGCGCTATTTATCTAAATACCAGAAAATCTTTATATATTTATGATGGTAATGCAAACAATACCGAAGAACTCCGTCAAACATGGAACGCAACAAACAATACTTGGGTAAACCAGACTTTAAGTAAATCTAATTACAATTCGGATAACAAAGTGACTGAACGCAGTAATTTCTTTTGGGTTAGTTCAACAAATAATTGGCGTCATGTTTCAAGAGAAAAATATGATTACGATTCCGATAAAAATATTTCGCAATTTGTTCAAGAGCGGCAAGATAATGTAATATTTTTATTAAAATTTGTTGTTAAAAATAATTACTATTATTTGCCTGGCAATAAGCTTAAGCAGCAAATTGTTTATGAATACAATACCACCACTAATTCTTGGGTTAATTTATACAACACTTTTTATTTTTACAATGCCAATAACCTGCTTACAGAGCAGCAAAATCAAGAATGGAATAGCGGAATAAACAATTGGATAAATAGACAAAAAACGACCTATCAATATGATGCTAAAAATAATATGATAGAATATAAAAGTGAAAATTGGGATGCAATGAGCAATTCTTTTGTAAATAGTTCACTTTATTTAACGTGGTACAACACTAATAACGACCCCGCAAAACAAATTAGTCTGCGTTGGTTCCAAATTTGGAATGTGTGGGATAGTATTGATAAAACGGATTTTGTGTACAACGCATTTAAAAAAGAAGAAACCTTGCTGTATTATACTTGGAGTATTGCAATGGAGAATGAATTATAAAAAAGAGAGTGAGTACGATAGCAAAGGCAGTTTAATAGCTGAAAAAAACTTTAACTGGGAGGTTGCTACAAGTCAGTTTGTGAATAGATCTCAAAGAAAATACGAATATAATAACGACACTTTTTTAACAGCCGAAGAAGACCATTACAATTGGAATGCCGCAATGAATAATTACGGCAACCGATCTAGATTTGAATATAGATGCCCTTTTAAACAGAACACCAATATATTTAATTTGGAAAACAATGCCTTTAATGTATTCCCTAACCCAATAGCAGGAAATATTCTGAATATTGTTATGCCCAATGTTTCTAATTATACCATTTATAACATAGAAGGCAAACAATTTATGAAAGGAAGGCTAGAAAAAGGAATAAACACAATAGAGGTTTCTGCGCTGCAAAAAGGTGTTTATTTAATTAAAACTGAGCTTGGCTCACAAAAAATAATTATTCAATAAATAATCATGAAAAAAACCAACATCAAACACTTAGTCAACCATTTTTTTGTCTTAACAGCAATCCTTGTTTCATTTCCAAACCTATGTTTTTCACAAACGCTTCCACCCCGAACGCCTAGTTCATTTAACATTAAGCAATTACATTGCGGACATTCATTAACATCCCCTTTATTTGGGCCATGGCCTGGGCAGTTTGTAGAACTTGTGGCCGATAGTAATGGAAAACAAGGATGGGAAATATTTGGCACTATGATTGGTGCAGCAGATCTTCCTGGTGCTTGGTTAAAAGCACATTGGTCGCAGGTTTTAAACTGGAATAATAAACCAAGAGATAGTTTTTATATGCCAAATTCAGACCCTAGACATCACATTAATAAGTGGGAATTGATGGTTGTAACTGAAAATTTTGACGGTCCTTTAAACTTTGGTTTAAATCAGTCTGAAAAATACTTAGATTCATTTGTAAAAAATACTTGGCAAAATGGAAATAGTGGAAACGGAGCTCCCATTATGCTTTGGACCAATTGGCCAGCTTTAGACGGCACAACCTATTTTGCTGATTTTAAGAAATATGGTTTCTCAGAAAACGCTACCACATACACCGCCTTTCGACAATTGTTAGATTCATTAGAATTTAGGGGAGTAAATGGCAAAGGCGGATGGATTAGGATGCAAGATAATGCAAATGTAAATAGACCATCTGGTGCTCCTCCTGTTTACATCATACCTGGAAACAGAATGATGGCGCGTTTTTATGATGATGTTAAAGTTGGCAAAGTGCCAACAATAACAAACATGAACCAAATTTTACCTGATGGTGTTCATCCCAACCATATTGGAGCTTACATGGTTTCACTTATTCATTATACTTGTATTTTTGGCAAAAGCCCAGTAGGATTATCAAACCAACTGCACTCGAGTGCGCCAGCAATAGATCCTTTGCTTGCAGCTTATATTCAAAATATGATTTGGGATGTGGCAAGTAAATATCCCCGTGCTGGATTGGTAAATAATCAAGGCACAGCTATTGATAATATAAAAACTGTAGATTTTACAGTTTTTCCAAATCCTGCAAATAGCATCATAAACATCTCAAATGTAAATGAAAATACAAGTACTGAAATTTTCCGTTCTACTGGACAACTTATATTAAAATCTAACCTTAAAACTATAGATGTTTCCACCTTTCCTAAAGGCATATACATTATTAAAACAGATAACCTAAGCAAAAAACTAATTATTTATTAACCCATGAAAAAAATTACAATAATTTTAATTGCAACATTAACTTTTGCAGCTTGCAAGAAAAAAACGGATGAACCTGCCAAAAATAATCCAGTTACATCTAAAAAACAACAAATATCTATGCTTGTAGATGGCATACCCTATTCTGTTGCAACAGGCGAAGTAACCGATGATAATATTTATGCTCATATAGCAAATGACAGAAATCGATTTAATTTAAGTGCCTCTAAAGGCGACAAAGATTTTAGTATTACTCAAATACATGCGAAATTAGATACTTTAAACACCATACAAAATAATGGTGTTATTGTATTTTCTCAATGGGAAGATGGGGCTTCTATTTATTCAACCATTGGCAATACAAAAGGGAAAATGAATTATTTAATTTCAAAAAAGAATGAATATGTTACCGGTTTTCACTTGGTTGAAGGTACTTTTTATGGTGTATTATACAATGCGATGAAAACAGATTCTGTGGTGATAAGCAATGGACAAATAAAAATAGTAAATTAATAAATAATCATGAAAAAAATAACATTAATCTTAATTACAATTTTTTGCATTAACATAAACAGCCAAGCGGCCGAGTGCAGAAAAGACACAGTTTTAAGCTATTCTTTTGAGCCAGTTCGTTTGGCAAAAAAAGTGTTTCAAAGGCAAATATTTACATACAACTCTGACAATAACCAAACTGAGGAATTAAAGCAAGCATGGGATACCGCAACCAGATTATGGATTAATGCTAGTAAAACCAACATTAGTTATAATGCAAACAAAGACCAAACGGAACTTTTGACTCAAAATTGGAATACCACTGTCAGTGCATGGATTAACCAAAGCAGGATAAATAATTCATACGATGCTAATAAAAACAAAACACTAGATGTGAGGCAAAATTGGGATGCCACTGCTAATGCTTGGGTAAACACTTTGAAAACTACCGGTGCTTTTAATGCTAAGAATGAAAGAACAGAATTCCTTTCTCAAAGCTGGAGTGTCGTTGACAATGTTTGGGTAAACGGCCAAAAAAATGTTTGGAGCTTTAATAGCAGCGGTATTAGAACTGGATTTATAGTTTATTTATGGAAAATAGCCACCAACGAATGGGGAACGCATGCTAAGAATACTCAAACCATTGGTGTGCATAATTTCATTATAAGATCAATTCGCGAAGATTGGAATGCCAGCGCCAATGCATGGGTTTTTGCTACAGACTATTATTACACCTATGATAGCTTTAAAAACACAACGGATATTTTAGGATATATATGGAACAATCCCACTAATGAATGGCTAAATTACTATAAATCTAAAAGCATTATTAATACTTATAATAATAAAACCGAAGAACTTAATCAATTTTGGGACGGCAGTGATTGGCGAAATAGCTCTAAAAGCACTTTTGAATATAGCAGCAGTAATTTCTTAATAGCTTCTGAAATTTTCGTCAATTGGAACGACATTGAAAAATATTTTAACACCCACACAAGGCAAGAAATTGTTTGTAAAATGATAAGCTTGAATGTGAATAAAATTGCCAAAAGCAATAGTATTGAAATTTACCCCAACCCCAGCAACGGATTTTTTGCCATAAAATCGCAAACAAATATTGACGAAGTAACAGTTTACAATACTTTTGGCGCAATGGTTTTTACTGCTAAACCAACAGAAAACAATGTGCAATTGAATTTAGAAACCAAAGGTATTCATTTTGTAGTAATTAAAAGCAATGGGCAGGTATTTAATGAAAAAGTAATAGTACAATAAATAACCATGAAAAAAATAACACTCATTTTAATCGCAACATTTTACATTGCTATTAACAGCCAAGCGGCTGAATGCAGAAGAGATACCGTAATTAGTTATACTTTTGTTGCTGGTACTGCTGTAAAAAATAAAACGGGAAGGTTCATTTATGCTTATGATGCTAAGGATAATACAACAGAGCAGGTGAATCAATCTTGGAGTTTTGTAACCAATGCTTGGGTGAATACTGCCAAAGTTAATTACACCTATGATGCGCGAAATAATAAGACAAATCAGGTGAATCAAACTTGGAACACTGCCTCCAATGCTTGGATAAATACTTTGAATAATAGTTATATCTTTGATAGCAAAAATAATAATTCAGAACACCTTTACCAGATTTGGAACACGGGCAGCAATGCATGGGTAAATCATAGTATTCGTAATTACTCCTTTGATGCTCAAAACAATAAAACCGAGGATATTAACAAAGGTTGGAACACTATCACTAATACTTGGGTGAATGGTCCTAAAATTTATTACAGCTATGATGCCCGAAATAATAATACCATCAAAGTGTTTCAAAATTGGAACGCTGCCAGCAATGCTTGGATAAATAATTTAAGTAGTAATTATAGCTTTGATAGCAAAAATAACAACACAGAATTTCTTTATCAAATTTGGAATACGGGCACTAACGCATGGAGAAATATTAGTATTTATAATTACACCTTTGATGCCCAAAACAATAATACCGAGGAGATTAGCAAATTGTGGAACACAGCCGCCAGCGCGTGGGATAATGTCAATAAATTTAATTTTACCTTTGATACTCGAAATAATAAGACAAATGAACTTCGTCAAAAATGGAATGTTGGAACCTCTGTTTGGGTAAATAATGTTAGCTATAATTACACTTTTGATAGCAAAAATAATAACACAGAATACCTAACCCAAATTTGGAATACGAGCACTAGCGCATGGGTAAATGAAGATAAATATACTTACATTTACAATGCCAACAACAAGAAAACAGATTTGTTGGAGCAAGAATGGAATACTACTGCTAGTGTATGGGTAAATGCCGATAAGAGAACTTATATTTACGATGGCAAGCAAAATAATATTGAAGAACAAGTCCAATTGTGGGTTGCCGCTTCCAATGTTTGGCAAAACTGGTATCGAGATTTATATGAATACAATAATAGTAATTTTTTAATTGCGAAGGAAAATTTTAACAATTGGAATGTTGCCGGCAGATATTATGCCATCCATACAAGAGAAGAAATTAATTGCAAAATGATTAAACTTAGCGTCCCTTCCGTAAACGCCCCTAGTTTTATTATTTACCCCAACCCGAGTAACGGCTCTTTTGTCATAAAAGCACAAACGAGCATTGACGAAGTAGCAGTTTACAATACTTTTGGCGCAATGGTTTTTACTGCTAAACCAACAGAAAACAATGTACAATTGAATTTAGAAACCAAAGGTATTCATTTCATTGTTATAAAAACCAACGGACAGGTTTTTAATGAAAAAATAATAGTGCAATAAATAAAAACAAAAAAATAAAACCATGAAAAAAATAACACTCATTTTACTTGCAACACTAGCTTTTACAGCTTGCAAAAAAGACAAAACAACACCACCTAATAATAATGGTGGAGGAAACACAGCAACCCAAAGCTACGTAAAATTTAAAGTCAATGGCGTACAAGAGCAATTTAATATCGGTTTTGCCAATATTTCTACGGACATTGAACAAATGGGAATGACTTTTAATAATGGCAGTTCTAGCAACATGCGAATCATTTCATTTGTGATGGATAATATTGATGTAAATACATTAAAAACCTATGAAATGAATGATAATGGCTACAATTCTTTAAATTATACAGCAGCAAGTGGCGATGTGAGCAACAATTTATATGCGCCATTTTTAGCAGGTGCGCCCAAAGGAAATACTAGAATAACCATTACAAAAATTAAAGATGCAGGCAATAATATAAAATTTATCAACGGCACTTTCTCTGCTAAAGTATAAAATAAAAACGGAGGAACTTTAGATATAACCGAAGGTGAATTTTTTGAAAGTAGAACCAATTAAAAAACCAACGAAATTATAAGAAAATTGAAATGCGTTTATTGCTGCTGTACATCTATATTTTATTTTTTAAGATAAATATTTTTGCTCAAATAAAGCAAGAAATAAACGCAAATACCTTATATTATTCAACTGAAAATGGATTGCCTAATAACAATGTAAACTTTACTTTTCAAGATAAATATGGGTATATTTGGATAGGTACAAATGCAGGATTGAGTAAGTATAATGGCTACCAATTTAAAAATTTGTTGCCTGACCCTAATCAGCAAAACAACATTCAAGTTGGAAGGTATATATCATTTTTAAAAATTTCTGACACTACCTATTATTTAACCACTTATTCTGATGGATTAGTAAAACTAAATATTATAAATAACGAGTTGGTAAAAATCAAAAATTCACCTTCAAGTATTTCAACAATTACAAAAGATAATGATGCAACATTATGGTTAGGCACATTTTCAGCAGGTTTTTATCATTATTTTCCAAAAATCAATAAATTTGAACAAACGCTTTTAAAGCCATTAATAAATGAATTGTATGAAGATTTAGAAAACAATACCGTAACATCAATATTAGTAGATAAAACCAATGAAAGTCAATTGTGGCTGGGTACAAGAATCGGTTTATTTTCATATAATAAAAGCACAAAAAAAATGATTTCTTATTCAGTTAAAAACTCGTTACTACAAAAGGAGCAAGCTTTTAACAGAATTATAGCTATGTGTGCAGACAATGCCAGCAATATTTGGACAGGGCGCTTAAAAGGGGGAGGATTAGGAAAATTTAATATTAAAACTAAACAATGGGAAAACTATCTTTTTAATGAAGAAGATGCTAACAAGAAGACATTCAAATCCAACACAGTTCTAAATATTGTGCTTTCTAACAATACCGCTCTTATATTGAGCACAGATATTGGTTTATTGTCTTTTAATGTTTTAGAAAAAGAATTTACAAAACACCATTTAAAAAATGCCATTGAAATAGATCCATTTGTAAATCATTTAATGATTGATAAAGATTCTAATTGGTGGATTTCTCATCATTATGGCGGTTTGAGTTATATAAATTCAAAGCTTAATGCTGTAAAAAACTATCAACTTCCAGCTCAGAAATACATGCCAGATGAAAATGGGTCAGTAATTCTTGATTTTTATTTTAGCAATAGGTATCAAAAATATTTTATGCTCAATACCAATCATGATGGTTTAACAATTTATGACAAAGATTTTAAGCTGTCAGAACAAGTAACATTGCCAAATTATTTGGAAAACCGAGAACCTTATCCAATTTCTATGGCAGAAGATAATGAAGGATTGATTTGGATTAATGAATATTCAGACAAGCTTTTTGTTTATAATCCGTTAAAAAAAGAGGTTAAGAATTATGAACACCCTGCATTTAAAAACTGCTACCAAATTTACAGGAGCAACAATGATTACATCTATTTTAAAACAGATGTGGGATTGTACAGCCTAAAAAACCATAAATGGAATTTGGAAATAGATGGGCATTTTGATGGAGAAAAAAACAATAATTTAACAAGTATAGGATGGGTTTCTAATATCAAAAAATCATATTTGTTAGTAGAGATTTCTACAGATTCAATTTTTCGATTTGATTTAATTTCTAAAAAAATGGCATTTGAACTTAAATTGCCAGAATTTGCAACAAAAAATGGTAACCATATTTGGCAAATATATATTGATGCTAAAGAAAGAATTTGGTTTCCCATGGAGCTAGGGGGTGTTTATAAGTACGATTTAAAAACAAAAAAAGGCATTATATACGCTGCACAAAAAGGCTTGAGCTCAAATACTGCTCAACTGGTAAAAGAAGATAAAAATGGAACTGTTTTCCTTATTGGAAGAAATGGTTTGTATTATTATAATGAAACTCAAGATAGATTTATAGATTTTGCAAACTTGTCTAATATTGAAAAAGAAAATTGGTTTAGAGAATGCTTGTTTTTTACAGAAGATGATAAAATGTTGTTGTGTAGAATAAATGATTTTAGCATTGTAGATAAAAATCTTGTGTTAAAAAATAATAGCAATACAGCAACTATGCTTTCAAGTGTGTATGGCAATAATTTTGAATTCTACAATCTTTTTAATCAAATTATTGTGCCAAATTATGAAAATGATATTACATTGGTTTTATCTAACTTTAATTACAGTTATATTTCTGAATTGGTTTATTCATATAAAATTGATAACGAAAATTGGAAAAACCTAAATAAAGGGCAAAATTTAATAAGTTTAAATAATCTATCTGAAGGCAAACATTTATTAAGTTATAAAATTCTTGGAGAAAAAAAAGTTGAAACATTTACAATAAGAATTAAAGTAATATGGCACAAATCTAAATACTTTTATTGGGCAATTGGTTTGTTTTTGCTTTTTATTTCTGCATATTTCATTTGGTTTTATATCAATAGAAAAAATAAGGAAAATGCACTTCAAAAAAGATTAGCAGAACTAAAATTAATATCATTGCAGTCGCAGCTCAATCCTCATTTTTTATTTAATTGTCTTGCCTCCATCTCTGGGTTAATTAAAATAAAAGAGTATGATAAATCAGAAAAAATATTAAATGATTTCGCTAAATTGATGCGTTCTATTTTAACCAATTCCAGCAAAGATTTAATAAGTCTTGAGGAAGAATTAAAAATTAGTAAATTATATTTAGAAATTGAAAAAGTAAGAAAAGACAATACATTTGATTATGTAATAAACATAAATGAAAACTTATTACAAAACATGGTGCCGCCCCTTATTTTGCAGCCGTTTCTTGAAAATTGTATTAAACACGGGTTTAGCTCCAAGACAAAAGATGATTCTGGTTTAATCACCATTAATTTTTCTAAAGATATTGCTGGTTTTCAAATAAAAATTACCGACAATGGCCTTGGATTAATCGAAAAATACAATGGCTTTAGTTCTCATCAACCTATGGGTATAGCCATTCAAAAAGAAAGAATGTTGCAATATGCTAAAACGCATAATTTGTTTATTGATATTAAAACAGATTTTATTGAAAATGAAGGTGCCACAATTTTAATAACTTTTCTTTAAGATAATATCTCAATATTCTTAAAAATGATATTTGGAGCTTGTCTTGTGCTTGTGATGTTTGGTACTCTTGGTTTAAGATAACAGTTTTTAAAATTTGGCAACTGATTTAATAGTAAAAATGCCATCCAAAACTACATAAAAAGGCTACTGAACTTTTAACTAAATCTTCAGAATTATTAGGAGCAGAGCCACTATTGTAAGCAGGATTAAAAAATGTATTACTTTACAAAATGTGTCAA
>JBDNFC010000102.1:0-7940 GCA_041690035.1 Bacteroidia bacterium
AATTAACACCAACGGGGTGTAGCGTAGCCCGGTATCGCGCCTGCTTTGGGAGCAGGAGGTCGTAGGTTCGAATCCTGCCACCCCGACCAATAGAATCAAGGGTTTTAGACTTATTTAGTTTGGAACCCTTTTTTATTTGCACACAATTTGCACACAACTTACATTGGAATTACAATAGGACAAGATTGTAAAATTAGTGATTCTTCCAATAAAGTTGTACTTAGGTGGGCGCCTTCTAGCAGTGCTGCTTTTTTTGTTTTAAAAACGTATGGATACCAAGTAGAAAAAACATTAATTTCTAAAGATAAAAAATTTGTAAAAGCCAGTTGGCAGAAAATTGGTGTATTTATGCCTGCTGACAGCTTAATATGGGCAAAAAGAGTAGATACTAGCAATGGCTATCAAGTGATTGCTGCACATTGTGCTTTAGCAAAAATAAACGCACCATTGCCTCAAAATCCAAATTTTGATGAACTAATGCAACGCAATAATGAAGAGAAAAATTTGCATGGATTCGCTTTAGTTGCTGCTGATTTTGATACAACAGCTGCAAATTTATTGGGGTTAAGGTTTGAAGATAAAAATATTGAAAAAGATGCTGTTTATGGTTATCGTATTAAGTCGCTAGCACCAAATAATATATTGCAAATTGAAGGTTCTGAAACCTTTGTTTTAACTACTTTAGAAGCTGTGATGGTGCCCCCTTCCCTTGAAGAATTTGGGTTAGAAAGAACTATTTTAATCAATTGGTACAATCAATTGCATAAAAATTATTTTACAGGTTATTATTTAGAAAAAGGCGATGCAAAGGGTGAAAATTTTAAACGTTTAAATAAAAATCCTATGACCCGATTATACGATCCATCTAATCCAAACGGACAAGATTTGTTTATGTACAAAGATTCGGTGGAAAAAAATTATGTGGTCTATAGCTACCGTTTAACAGGCATAAATGCCTTTGGCGAACTTTCTTTACCTGGGCCAATTGTTTTTAGTTATGGAAGAGATAGAACTGCGCCTGAAGCGGCTTATGAAGTAACAGCCTCAGATGTTTTAGGTAAATATTTAGATATTAAATGGAAAAAAGATGTTTATGAAAAAGATTTTGTTGGGTTTAATGTATTGCGAGGCAATGATTATAAAGGGCCTTTTGAAATTATCAATGAAAAACTTTTACCCAAAGGCACTGTATCTTTTTTAGATAAAAAACCAGATGCAATGGCAGGAGGTTATTATAAAATAGAGGCTTTAGATACTGCTGGCAATCAAGCATGGTCTTTGGGTGTTCATGGTTTTTTAATTGATAGCATTCCGCCTGCCAAACCCAAAGGGCTAAAAGGAACTATCGATACCAATGGCGTTGTAACACTGAATTGGAATTTAGGACCCGAGCAGGATATAAAAGGCTATAGAATTTATTATGCCAATCAAATAGACCATGAGTTTACTGTTTTGACAGGCTATTTGCATCAAGACACTATTTTTACTGATACCATTTCTCTAAAAACCATGACCGAAGATATTTTTTATCAAATTGCTGCCTCAGATAGACATTTTAACCACTCAGAAAGATCGGAAATAATAAAACTCCAGAAGCCCGACACCATTGCTCCTGTTAAACCCATGTTTAGCAATATTTTGGTTACCGATACAGCCGTTTATTTAAGTTGGATACCAAGCTCAAGTTTAGATGTTATAAAACATAATATTTATAGAAAAATGGGCGAAGGTCAATTTACATTATGGAAATCAGTCGATGGAAAAATTATTACACAGTTAATTGACGAGGATGTAAAAATTGGACAAATTTATACTTATAAAATTGAAGCAATTGATGATGTAAATAATAGCAGTGGTTTTCCTGCCGAGGTAAGCGGAAAAATATATGATGTAGGAAAACGTCAAGCCATAAAAATGGTAAAAGTAGTTTATAATAAAGAAACAAAAAGAAATATCATTACTTGGGAATATCCATTGTCAGATAAATACCATTATATTATCTATCGTTCTTATAACGAAAGTACTTTTAGAATTTATAAAGCTGTTGATGGCGATAAATTAAGTTATGAAGATTGGGATTTACTTGGAAAAGGCACCTATACCTATGCAGTAATGGCTTTTTATAAAGATGGTGGAAGCAGTGGATTAAGTCAAAAATTGTCCATAGAAGTTAAATAAGTATATTGATTGTAAATCATTTAAAGCCTTATATTTGTAATATGAAAACCAAAGTTGTAATCTCTGTTTTTGCTTGCTTTTAGTTTGCAGTTTTTTTTATTGTGTAATATAAAAATTCTCAAAATACGATACTAAACAAACATACCGTAAATACCGCGCTTAATAATTTAGACAATCCGTCTTTGCAACAACGCGTTGCCTTAAAATTATTTTAAAGATGCCTTGACAGAAAATAGAATTGCTGAATTAAAGAAACTATCATATCCGTATAAAAATTTGTTTTAAAAATATGTTAATTGATATCGGTTATTACCAACATTAGAGGGCTATTTTGCAATTAACGTTGCTTAAATTCAACATTACTAAAAAATAATTTTTATTTTTCTAATAAAAAATGTATCTTTGTGGAGTAAACTAAACATTAAGGCATAATTTTTAATTCAATGACGGAAATAAACAACAATATTTATAAAGCTAATACAGATAAAGCGGTTTTAGTTAAAATTGGAGAATTTGTAAAACACAGCCGTTTAAAAATAAATAAAACACAGGTTCAATTGGCTGCCGATGCAGGTATTAATCGCAGTACACTCATAGAGTTAGAAAACGGTAATGGAGCTAATGTGCTTACTTTTGTTCAGGTAATGCGCGCATTGGGTCAGCTAGATTTTTTTAAATCTTTAGAGGTTCAATCAGAGCTTAGTCCTATGATGCTTGCCGAAATGCAGGCAAAATATAATCGCAAGCGCGCTTCAAAAACAAAAACCACAACAGTGAAAAAATCAGATTGGTAAAATAGTATGATAACCACGGCTTTTATACATATTTGGGGCGAAAGGATTGGGGCCATTGCCTGGAATGAAACAACTGGATTGGGGAGTTTTGAGTTTGATAAAAATTTTTTACAAGCTGAATTAAACGTAAGTCCTTTAAAAATGCCAATTTCCTTAGCTAGTGGACGCATTTTTTCATTTCCAGAAAATAGAAATAACAATACTTTTAAGGGTTTGCCTGGCTTATTGGCCGATGTATTGCCCGACAAATATGGCAATAGCATAATTAATGCTTGGCTGCAAAAGAACAATAGGCCTGCAAACAGTTTAAATCCAGTGGAAATGCTCTGTTTTATTGGAAATAGGGGAATGGGTGCTTTGGAGTTTGAACCCAATAACCCTAAAACAGAAAACAAAAATACGGACATAGAAATTGGCAGTTTGGTAAGTATTGCTGAGCAAATTCTAAAAAATAGAATTCAGTTTAATGCAAACCTAAGCAAGGAGGATGAAAAAGGCTTGCATGATATGTTAAAAATAGGCAGTTCGGCAGGAGGAGCAAGGGCAAAAGCAGTAATTGCATACAATCCTAAAAACGGAAAAGTAAAAAGTGGCCAAGCCAATGTTCCCAAAGGGTTTGAACATTGGTTAATTAAATTTGACGGTATTTCAGATCAGCAATTTGGTGCAAGTATTGGTTACGGAAGAGTGGAAATGGCCTATTATTTAATGGCAAAAAATGCAGGTGTAGAGATGTCGGAATCAAAATTATATGAAGAAAACGGCAGAGCTCATTTTATGACCAAACGGTTTGATAGAGTGGGCAATGAAAAAATACATTTACAGAGTTTTTGTGCTTTGCAGCATTTTGATTTTAATGAAGTAAATCTTTTTAGTTATGAGCAATTATTTGAAACCATGCGATTATTAGGCTTGCCTTACATTGCTGCCAGCCAAATATTTAGGCGAATGGTATTTAATGTAATGGCAAGAAACTGCGATGACCACACCAAGAATTTTGCTTTTTTGATGGACAAAAACGGGAATTGGAATTTATCGCCTGCTTTTGATATTTGCCACGCATACAGACCTAACAGCGCATGGGTTAGTCAACATGCCTTGAGCATTGGTGGCAAAAGAAAAGATTTTGTAATGCAGGATTTTATAAGTTTAGCCAATGCCATGAACATTAAAAAACCATTAGAAATTATTGAGCAGGTAAAACAGGCAGTTTCCCGTTGGGGGCATTTTGCAAAGTTAGTTGAGGTGGATAAAGTTTTAACTAAAGCTATTGAAAGTACTTTAACCCTGATTACGCATTAGAGATTCTACTTGCAGTCAAAACTTCTTCAAAGACAAGAGTTTTATCTATTTTAATTCTTAGAATAGAACTACTGTTCTCGCCAATTAAAATTTTGCAACCCCATTTGTGTTTATAGCGTTTTTGACTGACATCGAGAACTTTAAATGCGTAATCAGGTTTACTGAATTATAGGCAATAAGTCAATTTTCCTGCCGAATATTCAGCCAAAGCTACTAAATATTCATTTAACGCAAAATTAATTTAAACTTAATTTAATTTCGTACTCAATAATTACAAAATGAAAAAAATATATTTACTTTTAACCCTCGTTTTTACCTTCTATCTTGTTGCTCAAGGAAACGACAACATTAAATACTGTAATGCCGATACCATCAATACTTACGAGTACATTGTTGGTTCGTCTTTTAAACAAATTAGTAAAAGAGAAATTTATACCTATAACAAAGGCAATAATGTAGAATACCTAAATCAAAAATGGAATGAAAGTACTTTAGAATTTGACAATTTTGGCAAAAATACGTACCAATATAATGGCAATGGAGACAGAACAGAATCTTTAGTTCAAAAATGGGATGTAATGGGTAAAAAGTGGGTAAATTCTAATATGTATAAATTTACTTACAGTAATAAAAATTATAAAGAAATTGAAAGAAGTTATTTTATTTGGCAAGTGGCAACCAATAAATGGCGACATAACAATCGAAATTTAACCGAATATGATGTCGATGATAATATGACTTCTTATTCATCTGAAAATTACATTACCAAATTTGACACCTTAGGGTTTTCTAGTAGACAGCTTAACACATATTACAGCACCAACAAATTGAAGCAAATAGAATATCAAAATTTTGATCAAACCTTAGTTGATTGGGTAAATGCGAACTTAGTTAATTATAATTATGATGCCAATAATTTGTTGATAGAAAATGCTACTAAAAGTTGGTCTACAACCCTAAATGCTTATGTAAATAATAATAGAAGAACAAACCAATATGATGCTAATAATCTAGAATTAGAATCTAAAGTTGAAGTATGGAATCCAACGCTTGGGGTTTTTGTAAACAGAAATTTAATTGTATCAATTTATGGCAATAAAAACACACGCGTGAAAGCATATCAACTAGAATGGAACATCACTTTTAATGTTTGGGATAGCTTTAGCAAAACCGAATATTTTTATAATGCAAATTTAAAAACAGATTCTGCGCTTGCTTATTTATGGAATATTACGGGCCCATGGACAAAATGGAATAAGACACTATATACTTATGATTTAAGAGGAAGCTTAACCAATAGATTGGAATTAGATTGGAATAGCAGAGACAATCAATATCAAAATAGGTATAAAACAAAATATGATTATAATAAGGACACTTTTTTAATTGCAGAAGAAACCTTCTCTAGATGGGATGCCTCTTTAAATGATTATGAAAATAAATCGAGAATTGAATACAGTTGCCCTGAGAATAAAAACACTGGCTTATTAAATATTGAAAATGATTTATTTTCTATATTTCCAAACCCTACAACAGGAAATATTTTAAATGCCAAGGTTTTAAATCCTACTTTTTATGAAATTTACACTGCCATGGGAACTTTAGTAAGCGATGGTTTTTTTGAAAAAGGAACCAATTCCATTGAAATATCAAGGTTTACAAAAGGCATCTATTTTATAAAAACACAAACAAGCACACAAAAAATAATAATTCAATAAAAATATGAAAACAATTACATTAAAAAGCCATTTAAAAGCTTTATTAGCAATTTTTTTAATTGCCCTAACCCTTGGTTGTAAAAAAGAAGAAGAAAACAAGCCAGAACAAAAACCTGTAGAAATTAATGCTGATATTAATGCCGCCACAGTTTGGAAAAACATTGTTGACGACCCATCAAAACCAGATTACATCATAAAAAAAGCCCAATTGCAGGTTAACGAAGCATTAACCATAGAGGCTGGCGTTGTGGTAGCTTTTGAAGCCGATGGCATGATGCGTTTGCCTGTAAACACCAAAGGCTTTATTTTAGGAAAAGGCACTGCTGCAAACCCAATTAGGTTTACGGGCGTGGTACAAACCCCTGGATATTGGAGAGGCATTTTGATTCTTAGCCCTGATGATAGAAACGAATTTGACCATTGTATTTTTGAAAATGGCGGAAGTGCTGCAATGCAAACATTTGTGCCTTTGAGCAATTTGGCAATATTTACCCAATCTAATGTGAGTGGGAAACTGAGATTAACAAACTGTACTTTTAGAAATTCTGCTGGCTATGGTTTTTATGTTGGTGGAAATGCAATTATAAATACATTTAGCAGCAATACTTTTAGCAACAATACAAGTGCAAGTATTTTAACAACTCCTTCGCAGGTGCAAAAACTTGATAAATTATCGGTTTATAACATTGATAATGGCGCCAAAAGGGTAGAAATAAGTGGCGATGATTTTACTGAATTAACAGAACACACATGGAAAAACTTAGGAACGGGTGTTTTTTACAGAATCAATGGCGACATTAATATACTTTCTGGTTTAAACATTGAAGAAGGTGCTAATTTTGAAATGGCGACTAATGTTATGTTGAGAGTAAAATTTCCATCAGGCTATTTAATTGCCAAAGGAACGGCTCAAAAAATAATTAATTTTCAAGGGGTGGTAAATTCAAAAGGAACTTGGAAAGGTATTTTATTTAACTCATCGGATACAAGAAACGAATTGAGCTATTGCACCGTGTCCAATGGTGGCGGACAAAGGATGTTTACTGGCTTAAGTGCTGCCAATATTGGATTAATTACCCAATCTGGAAACACAGGTAGAGTAACTGTAACAAATTGCAACATTCAAAATAGCGCAGGTTGCGGCATGGCAAAAGATGCAAGCAGTGTTTTAACAGAATCTGGCAATACCCACACCGGAAACACCGGAAACAATATTTGCAACTAAGAAAATAACAAATTATAACAAAAAATAAATAATAATATCATGAAAAAAACATTTTACATAACAACAATTCTATGCTTATTTGCATCGGTGCAACTAATGGGGCAATGCAGATTAGATACCATTTTACGATTAGATAACGGTGGAGTAAGTCCTAATAAAACACTAAAAGGCAGAACCATTAATGCTTATAAATCGGGTTCAAATACAATAATTGAAACCGAATTGAGCCAAACATATAATAGTTTAAATGGCCAATGGATTAATTCTACCAAGACGGATTACATTTATAACGCATCTAACAAAGTAACCCAAAGAGTAGATCAGAATTGGAACATAATTGCTGGAACTTGGGGAAGTACATCCAAATATGAATACGCTTATTTAAGCGATAATCTAATATTGTATTCTGGTTTTATTTGGAGTTTATCTTCTAGTTCATGGACAAACTCCAGCCAAGAATCTTATACATACAATGGCGACAACCAAGTAACAGAATCTATCTTAAAATTTTGGAACACAGGTGGGAATAGGTTTGTTAATTACCAAAGAAAAACTTTTACATACAATTCTACCACAAAATTGAATATGCTTATATTTGAAGATATTTGGAACACAAGCACCACTGTTTGGGATAAAAAATATAAAACGACAACCAATCGTGGTTTTAATTTAAAACCAATTACAATTAGACGCGATGAGTGGGATGTGGCTTCTATGGCCTAC
>JBDNFC010000103.1:0-27500 GCA_041690035.1 Bacteroidia bacterium
ATACTAGTATTGTTAAAAAAATAGGTTATAACTGCGGCACTAAATGCAATTGGAATGCTAAAAAAGCAGGCTGGACTTTTGCCAATAAAGATTGCAAATACACTTTTACTGCCAATTCAATGATTGATTCTAATTGCTTTTATTTTGCTTGGTATAGCGGTAAAACACTTTTGGGCACTGGAAAAACATACACTACAACTTTTTCTACAAATGATTCGGCAGAATATAAATTAGTAATAAAAAATCTATGCGATTCTACTTGCGTTGACACTAATATTGTTAAAAAAATAGGTTATAACTGTGGCACTAAATGCAATTGGAATGCTAAAAAAGCGGGCTGGACTTTTATAAAAAAAGATTGTAAATATATTTTAGAAGCTACAAACTTAAAAGATAGTTGTACAACATATACTTGGCTAAACTTTGGAAAAGTAATAGGCACCGACAGAATTTTAACTTATGACCATAAAGGAAAGGACTCTGTAGAAATATGTTTAAAACTGAAAGACACTTGTAAGAATTGTGATACGTTTATTTGTAAAACATTATTTAAGCCTTGCCCAGTTGGAATGGATAAACGATTTAACCAAAGCGAGGATATTAAAATATATCCAAACCCATCAAATTCAGGATTTGAAATTGAGAAACTGATTGGTAAAAAATTTACTTTAACAATCTTTAACATTATGGGTTCAGAGGTAAAAGTGCAGCAAACCGAAAACACAAATAGTGTTTTTATAGACACCAAATCCTTGAGCAATGGTATATATTTTATTCAATTAAACTTTAATACAACACTCCAAACTTTAAAAATAGTTGTTCAACACTAAATCAAATTCATAAAGTTTGTTATAAATTGATATTAAAAATTTATGCCACAAAAGTATTAGTATTTAAAGGCTTAGTATTTACAGAATATAATAAAAATGTTTATTACTGGCAAAGGATTGTATTAATTAGTTGAATGTGATTTAGAATAATTGATAAATTAATAGAGTAGTAACAAATATCGATTTATAGAATTTGGTGTTTTATAATCTAATAAAAACGTTTGTGGATTATAAAAAATGCTCCTTTAAGCAATTATTTTAAATAAAATAAAGCCCTAACTAAATATATTTTGAAACAAAAACAAAAAATATTTGTAAAACTATAACTAATATTGCAATATTGCAATATTAATATAAAGTGATGGGTACTACCAAAACAGAACATTTTACAGATAATCAAAACACAATTGCATTAATTGCCAAAGCATTAGGACACCCTGCCAGAGTGGCAATTATAGAGTATCTAATGACGGTTGATGCTTGCATTTGTGGCGACATAGTAAATGAGCTGCCCTTGGCGCAGCCAACAGTTTCGCAACATTTAAAAGAATTAAAATCTGCTGGACTAATTAAAGGAAACGTAGAAGGAAATGCCATTTGCTATTGTATTGATGAAAAAGCAATAGAAAAACTTAGTGCGTATTTTGCAAACGTAACCGCTAAATTAGCAATTAAGAAGTGTTGTTGATTGCAAGTAGGCAATAGCTAGATATAATGAATACTCAAAAAAATGAAATTATCCGAAATAAAAAAACACCTAAGCGGTGCAGAAACAGTAAATTTTGAACTTCAAAATGGCACTATGGTGCCTCAACATTTTCACGTTACCGAAGTTGGCGTTGTAACCAAACATTTTATAGATTGTGGCGGAATAGAAAGAAATGAAAAAGTTGCAAACTTTCAACTTTGGGACGCTAACGACTTTGAACATCGTTTAAAACCTCAAAAATTATTAAATATTATAAGGCTTTCTGAAAAGATTTTGGGAATGAAAGATTTAGAAATTGAAGTAGAATACCAAGCCGAAACTATAGGCAAATATGATTTAGATTTTAATGGAAAAAACTTTGTTCTTGTGGCAAAAAAAACGGCTTGTTTAGCTGCTGATGCTTGCGCACTTCCCCAAGAAAAACTGAAAGTTAAATTAGCAGAAGTTATATACCAAAACGCTTGTAAACCAGGCGGAGGATGTTGTTAAAAAATTATGACTGCTAATAATTGTGCCCCAGAGGTAGAAAGAAAAAAACTGAGTTTCTTAGACCGATTTTTAACCCTATGGATTTTTGTTGCCATGGCAATAGGGGTTTTAATAGGTTATGCTATTCCTTCTAGCAGCAATTTTATCCATTCTTTTTCTAACGGAACAACCAATATTCCTTTAGCAATTGGCCTAATTTTAATGATGTATCCGCCCCTCGCAAAAGTAAAATATGAACAAATTGGCGAAGTGTTTAAAAACATAAAAGTACTTGGTGCTTCCCTATTTTTAAATTGGATTATTGGCCCCATTCTTATGTTTATTTTAGCGCTTACTTTTCTTCAAGGCTACCCAGAATATATGGTAGGTTTAATTTTAATTGGTTTGGCTAGATGCATTGCAATGGTAGTTGTTTGGAACGATTTGGCAGACGGAAACCGAGAATATGCAGCAGGATTAATTGCCTTAAATAGCCTTTTTCAAGTTGCATTATACAGTGTTTATGCGTATATTTTTATTACTGTGCTTCCCCCAATTTTTGGCTATAAAGGTTTTGAAGTAAATATTAGCATTGGTCAAATTGCCGAAAGTGTGGGCATCTATTTAGGAATTCCTTTTGCTTTGGGAATTATTAGCCGTTTCTCCCTTATTAAATTAAAGGGTGAACAATGGTTTCAAGATAAATTTGTGCCATTTATATCACCCATTACCTTAATTGCACTTTTATTTACCATTGTAATAATGTTTAGTTTAAAAGGAGAACTTATTGTGCAAATTCCATTAGACGTGGTTCGCATTGCGATTCCATTAGTTATATATTTTGTGGTTATGTTTGTAGTAAGTTTTTTTATAGGAAAATACTTTGGTGCAGATTATTCCAAATCTACAGCAATTGCATTTACTGCAACAGGAAATAATTTTGAATTGGCCATTGCGGTTGCCATTGGTGTTTTTGGCATAAACAGCGGCCAAGCATTTGCAGGCGTTATAGGGCCTTTGGTAGAGGTGCCCGCATTAATTGCATTGGTAAATGTTGCCTTTTGGTTTAGAAAAAAATATTTTACTCAAACTTTATAAAAAAAAATGAGAATAGCGTTATTCAGCGACATCCATTCTAACCTTCCGGCATTAGAAGCATTTTTTAAAGACCTTGAAACCACAAAACCCGATGCCATTTATTGTTTGGGAGACTTGGTTGGTTACAATATTTGGCCAAATGAAGTAATAAATGAAATAAAAAAAAGAGGCATTCCAACCATTGCAGGAAATTATGATTTTGGGGTGGGCAGAACTTCGGAAGATTGCGGCTGCGCCTACAAATCAGACGAAGAAAAAACAATGGGCAGTAAGTCTATTGCATTTACAAACCAATTAATTAAGTCTGAAGAACGCCACTATTTGCGCACACTTCCTGCTCATATTCAATTAGAATACCAGTTAAACAAGGACCATTTATTCTTATTAATGGTACATGGCAGTCCACGAAAAATAAACGAATATTTATTTGAAGACCGCGAGGTAAAAAGCATGTTGCGCATATTTGAAACTGCAAATGCCGACCTTTTGTTTTTTGGACATACTCACAAACCCTATCACCGTATTTTTGAATATTACATTAAAGGACAAACTGCATTTCGCCATGCCATTAATATAGGGTCGATTGGCAAACCCAAAGACGGAGACCCAAGAGGTTGCTATGGTTTAATTACCTTAAACGAAAACAGTTGCAAGTTTGATAAAGACAGCATAAAAGTTGAATTTATACGCGTAGCATACGATGTAGAAAAAGCTGCTAAAGCAATAGAAGAAAGCACTTTACCAAATGCCTATGCCGAAATGTTGCGAAAAGCATATTAAGAACCAAAAATCCACATTGGTAAAATTTACCATTTGAAGTTGCGTTTTTTGGAATTTATCTTTTAAAATCAATTTTTTTAAATACCTATCCAACTAATTATGTACTTTTGGGGGGGTTTTAGACATCCTGCCATTTTATGTTTTTAATGGCTAATGCAAAACGAAATTATTTTAATAAACATGAACGAAATTATATGCCCAAATTGCCAAAAAGCTTTTAAAGTGGATGAAGCTGGCTTTGCCGAAATTCTTAAGCAGGTTAAAGATCATAAATTTGAAGAAGAATTGCAAACTAGATTAAATCTTGCTGAAAAAGATAAAGAAAGTGCAGTTAGTTTAGCGGTAGCTAACGTTAAAAATTCTCTTCAGGAAGAACTTACAAACAAAGAAAAAGAATTGATTCATTTTAAAGCACAAAGTGATAAAAATTTAATAGAACAATTAACAGAAAAGGATACGCTGTTAGCAAATTTGAAAGCAAAAATTGAAAATGCTGACAATGATAAAAAACTTTCGGTGGCGGATGCTATTCAAAAACTCGAAAGCGAAAAAATTGAAAAAGATAAAGAGATTGCTCAATTAAAAGCAACCAACGAAATAGCATTAGCTAAAAAATTATCTGAAAAAGAATCAACAATTATAGAATTAAATTCTAAAATTAATAGTCTTGATATTGAAAAAAAATTAGCTGTTAATGAGGCTGTCAATTTAGTAGAAAAACAAAGAGACGATTTAGCCAATAAATTAATACATAAAGAAACAGAAACACAATTGCTTGAAAAATCATTAAATGAAAAATTTAGTGATAAAATGAAAGTTAAAGAGGAAGAAATTAGAATGAAAGAAGAGGAGATTTTACGATTAAAAGATTTTAAATTAAAACTATCTACTAAAATGGTAGGAGAAACGCTTGAACAACATTGCGAAATAGAATTTAATAAGCTTCGTTCAACGGGCTTTCAAAAAGCATATTTCGAAAAAGACAATGATTCAAAGTCAGGCAGTAAAGGCGATTATATTTTTAAAGAATCAGACGGGTTGGGCAATGAAATTATTTCTATTATGTTTGAAATGAAAAATGAAGGGGATGAAACCGCAACAAAAAAAAGGAATGAAGATTTTTTTAAAGAGCTAGATAAAGATAGAATGGAAAAAAAATGCGAGTACGCTGTGCTCGTAACCCTTTTAGAAGCTGATAACGAGTTGTATAATGCAGGAATTGTGGATGTTTCGCACAAATATGATAAAATGTATGTGGTAAGACCTCAATTTTTTATTCCAATTATTACACTTTTAAGAAATGCAGCAATGAATTCTTTACAATATAAAGCAGAACTTAATTCAATTCGAAATCAAAACATTGACATTACTAATTTTGAAGACAACATAAATATTTTTAAACAAGGTTTTGCAAAAAACTATGAATTAGCCAGTAGACAATTTAAAACTGCAATGGAAGAAATAGATAAATCTATAGACCACCTGCAAAAAACTAAAGAATCCTTATTATCTTCTGTCAATAATCTAAGAATAGCAAACAATAAAGCCGAAGATTTAACCATCAAAAAATTAACAAAAGGTAATCCTACCATGACCGCAAAATTTAAAGAATTAAATACTGAATCCGAATAAAATCAAGCGAGTATTTGGAGCTAGAATAAATTCTTAGATCTCTTTTCTCATTCTAGCAACAGGTATCTCCATTTGCTCTCTATATTTTGCTACCGTTCTTCTAGCAATGCTATATCCTTTCGTTTTTAGTATTTCCATCAAGGCCTCATCTGGCAAAGGCTTCTTTTTATGCTCATTTTCTATTGCATTTTTGAGTATTTTTTTTACTTCTCTATTACTCACTTCTTCACCCGCACTATTAGTTATAGCTTCCGAGAAAAAAAACTTCAAAGATATTATTCCAAAATCCGTTTGCACATATTTACTATTTGCTACCCGAGAAATGGTTGATATATCCATTTTAATATCCTCTGCGATATCTTTTAAAATCATCGGTCTTAACTCAGTCTCATCGCCATCTATAAAAAAGTCATGCTGTCTATGCACAATTGCTTCCATTGTTGCCAATAAGGTATTCTGTCGTTGCTTTACACTGTCTATAAACCACTTTGCTCCGTCTAATTTTTGCTTAATATATTGGGTAGCATCCTTTAAGCCTTGATCTTTTTTTTGCGATTTATCATAGGCATCTAGAGTTTCTTTATAAGATCTCGATATTTTTAACTCTGGCGCATTGCGTGAATTTAGATTTACTTGCAATATACCCTCTTCTTCTGAAACAATGAAATCTGGTACAATATAATCTGTTTTAACCATAGAAAATGATGTTTGCCCGGGTCTTGGGTTAAGCCTAACAATCTCTTTCATAGCTGCTTTTAATTCATCCTCGCTTATTTTCATCCCTGCAAGTATTTTTTTGTAATGTTTTTTTCCAAAAGCCTCCATAAAGTCATTGATTATAATCAAGGCATGATCAATAGCTTTATTATTTCCAGTATCTTTTTTATACAATTGCAGCAATAAACACTCTTGCAAACTACGTGCACCTATCCCTGCAGGATCAAAATTCTGAATTTTTACAAGCACCTTTTCCAACTCATCTTCTGTTGTTTGAATATTTTCTTTAAAGGCAAGATCATTTACAACTGCTGCTAATTCTCTTCGCAAGTAGCCATCTTCTTCTAATTGTCCAATCAAATATATAGCCAATTCCTCATCCCTTTCTTTAAGCAAAGAGCTTTTAGCTTGACTTGTTAAATATTCATAAAAACTAATGTTTTCAGAAATTGGTATCTCCTTATTGTCTTCCTCATTATAATCCTCGCTTAAATGAAAAGCTGCACGATCTCCACCATCATCATTGCTCAAATAATCATCTATATTTAAGGTATTCATACCTGCTTCTTCGGCATTATAATCATCATTTTCTTCTCTCAAATCTTCTTTTTGCTCTCCAAATTCATCCTCGTTCCCTTTTTCTAGTGCGGGATTATCTAGCATTTCCTGATCTAGTTTTTGCTCAAAATCTAATGTATTCATCTGTAACAGCTTGATAAACTGTATCTGTTGAGGAGATAATTTTTGCGATAATTTTTGACTTAATCCTTGTTTCAGCATCTTAGTATTTTAGCTTAATTTTGCAGTACAAATTTACAACATGTATATCAAAGAATTATCATCAAAGTTAGAAGAAATTGTAACACTTAAAGGTTGGGTAGCAAATAAGCGTGAAAGCAAAGGCCTTGTATTTATTATTTTAAGAGATGGCACAGGGCTATGCCAGTGCATTGTGGATGCCAATTTAGTAGATAAAACTGTTTTTGAAAACGCCCAGAAACTTAGCCTAGAAAGTAGCTTGGCAATTACAGGCAAAGTGGTAAAAGATGAGCGCCAAGTTGGCGGATACGAATTACAAACAATTCAACTCGCTATTTATCAAATAGCAGAAGAGTATCCTATCTCTAAAAAAGAGCATGGGGTAGACTTTTTGATGGATAATCGTCATTTATGGCTGCGCAGTAATAGACAATGGGCAATTATGAGAATAAGAAATGGAATTATTTTTTCAATTCATCAGTTTTTGCAAGCTGAAGGATTTGTGCAAATGGATGCACCTATTTTTACCGGAAATGCCTGCGAGGGCACTTCTAACCTTTTTGAAAGCGATTATTATGGTGAGCCCGCATACCTTTCGCAAAGCGGACAGCTTTATGGTGAAGCTATGGCTATGGCTATGGGGAAAATTTATACTTTTGGCCCAACTTTTAGAGCAGAAAAAAGCAAAACAAGAAGGCATCTTACAGAATTTTGGATGATTGAGCCCGAAATGGCTTTTTACGATATTTTTGACAATATGGATTTGATTGAACGTTTTTTAAAATTTGTGATAAATAACGTAATCCAAAATTATGAAACAGAATTGCTACTGATAGGAAGAGATATTGAGAAACTAAAAAATGCCACCCTCAATTTTAAAAGACTTACCTACACAGAAGCTGTAGATATAATAACTGGAAAAGTAGAGGTAAATGGATTGCAAACCATTAATGTATTGAAACAAGATTTAGCAGAAAAAGAAATAGAAAAAGCAAATATTACCAAAGAAATAGACGAAAGAACAAAAAAAATAGCCGTTCAAGGCATAAAAAAAGGCGAAATAAACTTTAATCTTCAAAAAATAGCAGAATTAAAAAACAAACTTAAAGACATTGAAGAAGATTTAAGAAATATACCCGAATGGATTAATTCTGCTCAAGATTTTGAATATGGCAATGACTTTGGCGGCAGTGACGAAACTGTGCTTACACGAATGTTTGAAACCCCTATTATGGTATATGATTGGCCACACGAGGTAAAAGCATTTTACTTAAAAAGAAATCCTGATAATCAATCTTTAGCAAGAGGAGTAGATGTCTTGGCACCTGAAGGTTATGGAGAAATAGTTGGCGGTGGAGAAAGAGAAACTGACCAACATTTATTGCGTGAAAAAATCACAGAACATAATTTGCCGATGGATGCTTTTGAATGGTACCTAGACTTGCGCAAATACGGATCTGTTACCCATAGCGGCTTTGGCTTAGGCCTAGAGCGATTAGTGGCTTACGTTTGTAAATTGCCGCATGTTAGAGAAACAATCCCTTTTCCTAGAATGTATGGCAGGCTTTTACCATAATTATGAATTGTTTTTTAAAGAATTTAATTCTATTTTTACTAAAATTTAACAAATATTGAGGTTATCCAAGATAATTTTAGTTTTTTTGCGCTCAATAAAAATTAGTTTTATTAGATTATGTTAAATATAGTATTATTTGGACCCCCAGGTGCTGGAAAAGGAACACAATCAGTAAAATTGGTAAAGAAATATAAACTTGTGCACCTTTCTACAGGAGATATTTTTAGACAAAATATGGCGCAAGAGACCGAATTAGGATTATTGGCAAAAGAATATATGTGCAAAGGCAATTTAGTTCCAGATAATGTAACCATTAATATGCTGCAAGCAGAGGTAGAAAAACACCCAAATGCTTATGGTTTTATATTTGATGGCTTTCCACGCACTATTGCGCAAGCAGAATCATTAGATATTTTTTTGAATACAAAAAAAACAGACGTTAAACTTATGCTTGCCTTAGAGGTGAGTGAAGAAGAATTGGTGAAAAGGCTGCTAAAAAGAGGCGAGGAAAGCGGGCGGGCAGATGATGCTGATAAAGAAATTATTATAAATAGAATAAAAGTGTATCATGAACAAACTGCTGTGGCAGCGGGATACTACGCTAAACAAAATAAATATTTTCCAATAAATGGTGTAGGCAGCTTGGAAAAAATATTCAATAGCCTATGCAAAGTAATGAATAGATTTATATAGCTAATTGCCTACTGCAATGCTATTTCTCAACGAAAAATTAACCCTTAACAAAACAAAAACAATGGCTGACTCTAATTTTATAGACTATGTAAAAATAAACTGCAGAAGTGGCAAAGGCGGTGCAGGAAGCCATTCCTTTTTTAGAGATAAACTAAACAGCAGTGGCGGCCCCGATGGAGGTGATGGCGGCAGAGGTGGAAATATTATTTTGCGTGGTAATGCACAAATGTGGACCTTGCTGCATTTAAAATTTAGAAAACACATTATTGCAGACCCTGGCAAACCAGGCGGTAAAAGCCGCAGTACAGGCAAATCTGGGCTAGATATTATTTTAGATGTTCCCCTAGGCACAATTGCAAAAAATGCAGAAACAAACGAATATATATTTGAAATTACCGAGGATGGAGAAGAAAAAGTATTACTTGCAGGCGGAAGAGGTGGATTAGGTAATTGGCATTTTAAATCTGCAAAAAAACAAAACCCAAAATATGCACAACCTGGAGAAAGTGGACAAGAAGCCTGGAAAATATTAGAATTGAAAGTACTGGCAGATGTTGGTCTTGTGGGATTTCCGAATGCTGGAAAATCCACCTTATTGGCAAGTATTACGGCTGCAAAACCAGAAATTGCCTCCTACCCGTTTACCACATTAGTTCCTAATTTAGGCATTGTGCCATACAGAGATTGGCAAAGTTTTGTCATGGCAGATATTCCTGGGATTATTGCAGGAGCGCATCTTGGCAAAGGGCTAGGACACAGATTTTTAAAACACATTGAACGCAATGCTGCACTGCTTTTCTTAATACCTGTAAATAGCCCTAGTATAAAAAGAGAACTAAATGTGCTTCTGAAAGAATGTGAAAAATTTAATAAAGACTTGCTTCTTAAAGATAGAATCATAGCTATTAGCCAATGCGATGCAATAAGTGAAGAAAACCTTAAGAAAATTAAGAAAAAAGTTGCCTCACTTAAACCCATTTATATTTCTGCTGTATCAGGTTTAGGTCTCGAAGAATTGAAAGACAAACTTTGGGAAATGATTAATCGCTAATATAAATAAACGAAGTGTGTTGATTTATAAACATCCTACTTTCTGAACTTTGCAAAGATCTAAGAATTAAAATCGTCTAAATTTTTTAATAAGTATTTTTGAACTTATTAACTAAATTTACAAAAATAAAATGTCTTAAACCACAAAAAAATAAAACTTGCTTATATAATCTTGTTTATAATAGTGTAAACCATTACTTTCGTTGCAAAAAAAATAGAAAAATGCAAATAGAAATAAAAAATTACTTTTGGGGTGCAATATTAACAACTCTATTAATGGGTTGTGGCAGCGAAACCAAGGTGGAAAGTTTCACCATTGAAAATATCAATCTAGTGGCAGAAGGCCCGCTTTATGAGGGTAGCAATACTGCTCAGGCAGAGCTAAAAAATATGCTTACCTCTTTTTTGGAAACAAAAAAAATTAAACCAGAAAATATTGAAAATATAACCATTCAATCTTGCAATCTAACCATTGAAGATAGTGCTAACTTTAATATTTTTCAATCAATAAATATACAATTGGCATCAGAAAATAGTGAAATGCAAAATATTGCTATTATTAATCCAATAGCTAAGAATAAAAATATACAATTACTAAAAGTAGCTGAAAAACAAGAAAAAATTAAAGATATTTTGCTTGACAAAATGTGTTTTGTAGTGGCCGATGCCATTATTGTTGCCGACACTGCTATGAATATTAATTTAAATTGCAACCTAACTATAAATATTAAATACATACCATAATGAAAATAAAATTAACATTAATTGTAATGCTCATATCGGCATTAAGTTTTACAAAAGTAACAGAAAATAATGGAGATAAGATCATTGGACTTTGGGAGCCTAGCAACGGTAAAGCAAGAGTAAAAATTGAAAAAATTGGCACCAAATACTACGGCAAAATCGTGTGGCTAAAAGAACCCAACGATCCCACGACCCAAAAACCAAAAGTTGATAAAAACAATCCCGATACAGCAATGCGAAATGTACCTTTAAAAGGCTATAGAATGCTAAAAGATTTTACTTACAAAGAAAAAGATGAGTGGATAGATGGCACCATTTATGACCCAGAGAATGGCACTACCTATAGTTGCATTATTACTACCAAAGATGGAAATGTGCTCAACATTAGAGGATATATTGGAGTAAAAGCATTGGGGAGAACAGATACTTGGAAAAAAATTACTGTTAAATAACTGATGATTTCAAAAAAAAGATTTTGCTTTGCAGCAATCTTGATTCCAATTTTATTAATGAGTAATGCCTTATTTTCTCAAACCGACTCTGCAAGTTCAGAAGAAGAAGATTTTAGTCAATACGAAAATGTAGAAAATATTGGAAACGCCAAGTTCTATTGCAGCCCAAAAATTTTTGATTTAAGCCCAAATCGGTTTATATCCATTGGCTACGATTATATTTTTAACACCAAATTAAGCACCTCTCCACTAGGCTCATACTCAGAAAACGACACCATTAGTTTAGGCAGAAGTAGCAATGTTGCAAGCAGAGGATTACGTTTAAATGTAAATATTCCAGTTATTTCCAAAACCAATTTATTGTGGCAATTGGGCGGAGGCTACAATCAAGCAAAATTTATATCAAATGGTATTCAGTCACAAAGCTTTGATGACCATGCTAAGATTTTAAGCGAATTAACCCAAGGGCTAAAAACAATTAATATTAATACCACAATATTTAAACCTCTAAACGAAAAAAAATTTATTATTTTTCAAGGAATGATAGAAAATTGCGGCACCTACACTTATAGCGATTTACCAGAACTTGCCAATACCAGAACATCTGCTACACTAATTTATGGTAAACGACCTCACGACAGATTGCAATGGGGCATTGGCTTGTCTAGAACTTACCGTGCAGGAGAGTTAAATTATATCCCTGTGGTAATGTATAATTACACCGCTCAAAATAGAAAATGGGGTACAGAAATTCTGTTTCCTGCAAGAGCTGCTTATCGCAGAACATTTTCATCTCGCAGTATTTTATTATGTGGTTATGAGCTGGAAGGCAGCACCTACCGTATAAATCTTCCTAACTCTTCAGTGCCACCAATTGGCAACAACCTAGAACTCAGACGTTCAGAAATAAGAATAAAGCTAGATTATCAAAGACAACTTAAAAATTTTATTTGGGTGGGTATCCAATGCGGATTGAGACAAAATTATAGCTTTAATGTAGATGATTTGGGAAACAGTAATAAAGACTTTTTTAGAGGATTTGTTGGTACTCAAAAATATGCAATGGTGAATCAATTAGGTGCAGCTCCTTACATAAATTTTAGCATTAATTTGGTTAGCCCTTAATAAATTAGCCATGTCTTTTGCAGAAAATGAAATTCAAGAAAATAAAAAAATAGGCGTTTTTTCTTCCCTTATACCTGTAATATGTCTTGTTATCATGCTCATGTTTAATGTATTAGTTGCTTTTAAAGATGACGATGCCACTGCTGGCTCCAATCAATTTATTCTGCTTGTAGGCGCACTCATCGCTGGTATTGTAGGCTTATATCACAAAATAAGTTATAAAAGCATGCTTGCAGAAATAGGCGAAAATCTTAAATCTGTTACCACAGCCATTATTATTCTTTTGCTTGTTGGCTCCTTATCAGGTGCATGGCTTGTAAGCGGCATTATACCCACTATGGTATTTTACGGCTTAAAAATACTCAATCCTAGTATTTTTTTACCTGCCGCAGTTATAATTTGTTCTATTGTTAGTCTTGCCACTGGCTCCTCCTGGACCACAACTGCCACAGTGGGCATTGCTTTTATAGCCATTGGCAATGCAATGGGCATACCTTCTCCTATTATTGCTGGGGCAGTTATCTCTGGTGCATATTTTGGAGATAAAATATCACCACTATCTGACACCACAAATCTTGCAGCAGCAATAGCAGGTACAGATTTAATAAAACATATAAAATATATGGCACAAACCACTTTGCCATCTTTTGTCATTACACTTATTGTATTTGTTATTATTAATTTTAATCTAAAACACGGCAGTAGAATAGATGCAACGAATATGCTCAAAACTATTCAAGAAAATTTTCATATTTCTTCAGCACTTTTTATAGTCCCTGTTATTGTAATATTATTGATAGTGAAAAGGGTTAATCCGTTAATTGCACTTTTTATTGGCACTGTGGGTGCAGGTATTTTCGCACTTATTTATCAACCCCATATTATCCAAAAAATTGCAGGAGTAGATAAGCTCAATGCAATAGCAGCTTATAAAGGCGCTATGATTGCAATAACTCAAAATGTCTCAATAGAAACGGGCGATATTCAATTAAACAAATTGTTTACTAGCAAAGGAATGGGAGGCATGCTTAATACCATTTGGCTAATTATTTGTGCAATGATTTTTGGCGGGGTAATGGATGCTATTGGTGCATTAAAAGCTATTAGCAAAGCATTGCTAAACATGGCTAAAACCATTTTTGGACTCTTTAGCAGCACAGTTGCCAGTTGCATTATTTTAAACCTGACAGCATCAGATCAATATTTAGCTATTGTAGTGCCTGGCAAAATGTTTCAAAAAGCATATAAGGATAAAAATCTAGCTCCAGAAAATTTAAGTCGCACTTTAGAAGATAGTGGAACTGTTACATCAGCACTTGTGCCTTGGAACACCTGTGGGGCATATCAATCGGGAGTGCTGGGTGTAGCAGTTGGCGATTATTTTATATATGCGGTATTTAACTATATTAGTCCTTTGATGACGCTTATTTTTAGCTTTTTTAAAATAAAAATTAAGCAACTATCTGTTTCAAAATAAAACTTTTTTCAATTAAAATCATTTATAACTATATACAAATAGCAGCATGAAACTTGAACAAACTAAAATGATAAAATCACCAATAGGAAATAAACTAACCTGCAAAAACTGGGCTACAGAAGCAGCCTATCGGATGATACAAAACAACCTAGACCCAGATGTGGCAGAGCGACCTGAAGATTTGGTTGTTTATGGTGGAACAGGCAAAGCAGCTAGAAATTGGGAATGCTTCTACAAGATTTTAGAATGCCTTAAAAACCTAGAGGAAGACCAAACACTTATGGTTCAAAGTGGCAAACCTGTAGGCATTTTAAGAAGTCACAAAAATGCGCCAAGGGTTTTAATTTCCAACTCCCAATTGGTTCCTCATTGGGCAAATTGGGACTATTTTAGAGAATTAGAAGACAAAGGCTTGATAATGTATGGCCAAATGACTGCGGGGAGTTGGATATATATCGGTTCGCAAGGAATTGTGCAAGGAACTTATGAAACTTATGCAGAGTGTGCTAGACAGTACTTTGGTGGAACTTTAAAAGGCACTTTGAATGTTACTGCCGGTTTGGGCGGAATGGGCGGAGCTCAGCCCCTTGCTATCACCATGAATGAAGGTGTTTGCCTTGCAGCAGAAGTTGAAGAATGGAGAATGCGCAAACGGCTAGAAACCAGGTATTTAGACTACATGGTGCGCGATATTGATGAAGGTATAGACATGGCTTTGCAGGCTAAACAAGATGGACAAGCCGTTTCCATTGGCGTTTTATGCAATGCTGTTGATTTGCTAGAAAGGCTAAAAGAAAGAAATATTAAATTAGATACCCTTACTGACCAAACCTCTGCACATGACCCTTTGGTGGGCTATTATCCGCAGCATTTAGACGTGGAAGCAGCAGACAAATTAAGAAAAAACGACAAAGAAAAATATTTGGAATTAAGCTACAAAACCATTGTTAAACACGTTCAGTTGATGCTGGATTTTCAGCAGAATGGATCAGTTGTTTTTGACTATGGCAACAATTTAAGAGGTAGAGCACTAGAAAAAGGATTGAAAAATGCATTTGACTTTCCTGGATTTGTACCCGCATTTATTAGACCACAGTTTTGCCAAGGCAGAGGTCCATTTCGTTGGGTAGCTTTAAGCGGAAACCCTGAAGATATTTATGCAACTGATAGAAAAATATTAGCACTTTTTCCAGAAGATGAAGGATTGAAAAGATGGATAAAGATGGCACAAGAACGAATAGAGTTTCAAGGCCTACCTGCACGCATATGCTGGCTTGGTCAAGGACAAAGAGAAAAAGCAGGCATCGCATTTAATGAAATGGTTAGAGATGGAGAAGTCTCAGCTCCTATCGTTATTGGCCGAGACCATTTAGACACAGGCTCTGTGGCTTCGCCAAATAGAGAAACAGAAGCAATGCTAGATGGCAGTGATGCTATTGCGGATTGGCCAATTTTAAATGCCCTAATTAATACTGCAGGAGGAGCCAGTTGGGTAAGTTTACACCATGGTGGTGGTGTGGGTATCGGTTATTCTATACATAGCGGAATGGTAATCGTTGCAGACGGAACCGATGACGCTGCTGAAAGATTGCACCGTGTTTTATACAACGATCCTGGCATAGGTGTTATTCGCCATGCAGATGCAGGATACGAAATTGCAAAAGAAACAGCCAAGAAAAATGGGCTGATGATTTAATGCCCCTTGTACAATATTAAGAATTTGAAAATTAAACTATTTTCATTTTTTAGCTCACCTTCCAATTTATAATTGCCTTTTTAATAAATCGCTCAGCCCAATATAAAAAGTTTAATATATACTTTAACAGACCCGTCAGAGTTCTCTAAAATAACAAACCATTAGTCAGATGACTTAATGATAATTCAACAGGTTTTTTATATAAAGTTGAAGATAAATCACTACTCTTCGTAGTCTTCATAGTCTTCTTCCTCATAATCGCTATAGTCTGCATAGTCCGCATTATCGCCATAATAATCGATATATTCATAACTTGAAATTGCATAGCTATAATTATTGGGTTTTTCTGCAAGTAGTTTATATTGTCTTATTTCTTTTGCGATCTGAGCTTCTATTTCATCTTCTACTTTTAGCTCACTTTTTAATGCAAGTTTCAATTTATAGGGAGCACACAAGCTATCTAAAGGAACGTTTGATACAAAAAGCAACTGATTATGCTCAGCAGATGAACGCTTTATGTTGTAAACCAATGTTTTGGACAATATTCTTCCTTTAATGGTATTAAAACTATCAATCAGACTCAGCTCGTCAATTTTATTATAGTAACTATTAAACTTGCCTTGTATCACAGCATAGATAATGCTATCATTTCTTGCATACTTTTTTGGAAATAAATTCTCTTTTCTATTTGATTTAAGAAATGTAAACATAGGCAGTCTATACAATTTTGATGCTGCAAAATAAGGAATTAGTGTATCAGAATAGGGTAAATTATGCTTAATAAAAAATTTAAGAATTTCAAATTTTTCACTTACAGTTCTAATTTTATTAAGATCATCAAAAAACTTAGCATATTTTGGATTTTCATTTTTATACGGCAGCAATAAACGTGCTATTTCTAAATAATCGGCACTGCTATTATAACTATAGCTATTATAACTGCCCCATTTTTCTTCTGCATTCTCTTTTAGTTTTAGCCCAAGTGCCTTTTCATCTTTAGTTTCTTCTTTTACTAATTTTCTTCTAAAACTTATCCAAGCATCCATATAAATACGATTCAAATTTTGCTTATAAACAGCCGGTGAAATAAAGTTGCTATCCAATAATTCACCCAAAAGAAAGTATGGCTTGTTGCCTACTTCGTCAATATAAGTTAGCTCTAACAAATCTGGAAAAAACACTGGACTTAGTCTAAGACTATCTGTCATTTTATATAAAATAAGGTCATCAAAGTTTTTGGCACCTATTGGCAAATCGTCTAGCAGTCTATCGCGCACAAAACTGTATGACTCTTTACTTTTTTGTGCACACATTGCATTTAAAACCGACATTTTATAAGTAATGGTATCACCAGCTTGCTTATAGATATCTTTCAAAGATTCCAAAACACTCGGGTGCTTTAGAGTGCCCAATAATTCAATAAGTTTTGCTTTTTTTAGCACAAAATCTTTTTCTATATAAAAGCTTTTGATAAACAATGCTAACTTGGGCGCATCGGCATCCACAATATCTACTTCACTATACCATCTGCCTCCTATCTTTTTTATCAACCTAGCCCTATTCATACTATCTTTACTAAAATAATCTGCATAAAATGTGTCAAAAGAAGATTTAAAAGGATCTTCTGCCCAAATTGTATCCAAAATTTCAAAAGAATTAAGAAACTCTTTAATAAATATGCTTGGCCCTTCTTTTAAATTATAGCTGCCATATATTTCATAAATTGCGCCTTTGTTGTATATATTTTTTGTAAACCTGACTATGTTGGTTGCTGTATCACCAATAACAATATTTACAATAGTTTTAGTACCAGAAACAGTAATTGTAGTATCTATGATAAAGAAATTCCTATTGGTATCTCGCATCTTTTTTATTTCTAAAATACTTAATGAATCTAGTATTTGGTATTTGCTTTTTGAAAAAAACAATACATTAACCACCTCGGCCCCTCCGTTGGGCACAAATGTTTTCATGCTATAATTGCCTTTTGTACTATCACCTTTGTCTTCTTCGTCACTATAATAACCAAAATAATCATCTTCGTCATCATCTCCTATGCCGTCTTCTAAATCTTGTATTGGCAATTCGGGAACCTTTACCCTATATTTTGCTAAACTATCATAATAGGTAATAAACTTTTCATAGATAGGTTTTTTAAGCGATAAGCTTGAAAAAAAATTTGGATTTATGTTGGGCAATCCTTGATAAATTGCTGCCATTAATACAATCTTTTCATTATAAGATACTACCCTTGCTTTTACAAACCTGTTATTTGCCCCCCTCATCTCACCTTCTATGCTTGGATAGCCGTTATAAGAACTTAACTTATACCCATCTGTAATGTAAAAGTTGTCTGTATTGCTAAAACTCTCTAACAATAATTTTAGTTCAAAAGTATCATCATCCAAATTAGAATTTGCCCTTAGTTGCTCTGTTAGATAGGTAGTGTTTGATTGCTCATCATAAGCGATAAGTCTAAAATTTGCCTGCACTTTATCATCATAGGTGATAGTAGTGTTATTGTTAGCACTTGAAGGCATTTTAAAATAAACCATATTGTCTGGTGTTTGATATTGCGCAAAACTTTGTTGTTTTTGGGTTTTAAATTTAATGGAATTAAAAAATTGCTTTGCATCAGATTTAAGTACATAATCTTTTTTTCCTCCTAGCTTAATAACATATGCATCTAAAGCGGTAATAATGATATAGTATTTTTGATAATCTCCTTCTGATGTTTTATTAATTATTTCATAGCCCTTATGCCCATTTATTACAATATTCTTTTGTTTTATAATTTTACCTGGCACCGCTTCAAATAAACTGCTATCGACTGTCAGCAGTACATCCTCCGGTTTGTCTCCAAATACAGAACTATTGGTTTTGAGCTTATAAACGGTATAAAAATATCCGTTTACCAATTCCGGGTAAATAAATATGTTAAAAGTGCTTCCTTTTTGCGCCACTATCCAATCTCCAGGTAATTTACATGTAAACGAACTATCTGGGCTAATGGTTTCTTTATATTTCAATTTATAAGGCATATCATCATATTTTTTGCTTATTTTACTAATTTTTGTTGCCATACTTTGCACCGGGCGAAGCGTATAACCCATCTTTGCTAATAAATTGATAACCCCTCTTTCTGCACCTAAATGAGCACATCCTACACCTGCAAATATTGATATCCCTAGTTTCATTATACTATCTATTCTCCTAACCATATTTTCATTGCGCACATATAGCATGTATTCTGCAAAATTTGGCCCATTGGTTAATCGCTCAAAAGAATCTATCAATTTAATATTTCCTTTCCTATATGCATCTGCAAAATCAAAGTTATTAAATCTATAATAATCGGACTCTTTCATTAATTTCCGATCCTTTATTGAGCCTTTTTGAGCTTGTTTTACTAAATCTTTAGCCTCATTATAGTCTTCTACTCCCCCTATTTGTTTACCCATTTTTTTTCCTAATCTATAGATATATAAATCTAGATAAGTTTCTTGTTGAAAATCCCCTGAATAGTCATCTCTTCTAAACATAATACTATTAAGCACGTGAGGATCATAAGATATGGCTTTGCTTATAGTTTTTTTATCTATATGTTCTAAGTCAAAAGTATTCAAAGATATACCTGGTGTGTATGAGAAATTATTATTGCGCCTTCTTGAACGCTCTGTTACCCAATCATCTATTACAGTATCCAAATTTTGCTCTAAGGCTACCATATCCGAATTCATGATAGCATGATAAAAAGAATCTCCTAAATGAAAAGCAAGCCTGCTGCTAACATGCATTGTACCATATATATAACTTGGCTTCTTTAATCCATTGCCTGTAACCTCCCATAGCAATCCGTTTTGCTCTGGCAATTGAACCAACATTTGCCCAAATAAATTTGATTGTGAATAAATAAAGAAACATAACCCTACTATTGATTTAACTAAAATTTTCATATACTACTAAAGCCAACGAAAGTAATTATTTATTATTGCTTTCGCTGTTTTTTTTTAAATATAAATTAAATAAATGCATAAATATTTATAAAAACCTCAAAACGGCTCATAAATAGTACTTATTATAAGAAATTGGCTCAAATTATATTTTGGAAAATTTTATGAATACGCATTTTATATTATCAAATAAAAAAAATATGACAACACAATTTAAAAACCAAATCGACAATCAAAACATACCTAATTTAAGCGATGTATTTACGGAGCCTAATTGGATTTAATATTTTTTTTGAACAAAAAAATAATGCCCAATTGAATGCCAAACCAGCCACCAATATTCTATAAAAAGAAAAACAGTTTCAAATAATATTAGCAATGCTAGGTGTAAAAAAATAAGATATTAAAATACGTCTGTTAGACTAAAAGCTATCTATCACCAGAAATTTTAATCTAGATGAATCTAATAGCGAATCTAAGTTTATTGCTAGAGAATTTTTCTGGGGTCTTTTCACCAAGCATTTAAATTAGGAAATCAGGCTGATTTGAAAAAAAATACTGCAAATTTTAAAAACAGACTGCTATTCATAAATATTCCCAAAACTGAAAAAGTAGCGTCTAAAATTATTTAAATAAAATAAAAGACTACCCCACCTTATTAACAAAAAACATATTTTAGTAACAGAAAAGAAGGTTATTTTATTGTTTGGCATATATAAAATAAGAACTTACTTTTGCGTTGAAATAAATAATAGATGTCAATTTCTGTTCAAAATCTTACAAAGCGCTATAAAACTCAAGCTGCCATTGATCAAATTTCTTTTGAAATTAAAAAAGGACAAGTAGTTGGCTTCTTGGGACCAAATGGTGCAGGCAAAAGCACGACCATGAAAATTCTTACCTGCTTTATGCCACAAACAGAAGGAATAGCAAAAATAGCAGGCTATAATACACTAACGCATAGTATAGAAATAAGGCGCGAAATAGGATATTTGCCAGAACACAACCCCCTTTATCTCGATATGTTTGTGTTAGAATACCTCTCCTTCGTAGCAAACATATTTAGTCTAAAAAATAAAAGGCAACAAATAGATAATTGCATAGAATTAACAGGCTTAACGCTAGAAAGAAAAAAGAAAATAGGTCAATTATCCAAGGGCTACCGTCAAAGAGTTGGCCTTGCACAAGCCCTTTTGCACAACCCATCAGTTTTAATATTAGATGAACCAACTTCTGGCTTAGACCCTAATCAAGTTACAGAAATTAGAAAATTAATTAGAAATCTCGGAGAAGAAAAAACTGTGCTATTATCTACACATCAATTGCAAGATGTAGAAGCAATATGCGATAGAACAATTATTATAAATCATGGCAAAATAGTAGCTGATAAATTTACAGTTGATTTAAAATCAGACCTTGGAGACAATATTTTAATAGAAATTGAATTTATTGAACAAGTTAAACTCAACTTTTTTGAAAAAATTGATGGAATATTAAAAACAGAAGGTGGGCCTAATAATTTTACAATAAATGCAACAAAAGATGCAAATATTCAAGCAAAATTATGGGAAGAAGCTGTAAAAAACAAGCTAACCATTACCAAATTAAATCAAAAAACAACCAGTTTAGAAGATGTATTTAAAAATTTAACAACTAATGCTAACAATCCTTAAAAAAGAATTTAGAAGCTTTCTCAGCCTCCTAATTGCCTATGTTGTAATGATTGTTTTTTTGCTCATTACTGGACTTATTTGCTGGGTTTTTCCCGATACTAGTATACTAAATACAGGCTATGCAAATATGGATATTCTGTTCAATATTGCCCCATGGATATTTATATTTTTGGTAAGTGCTATTACTATGCGAAGCTTTGCAGAGGAAAGAAAAAACGGAACATTTGAAACATTGACAACTAAACCAATCACTGATTTTGATATTATATTAGGTAAATATTTGGCCTGTTTACTATTAGTAACTTTAACGATCATACCCACCTTAATTTATTATTTGGCTGTTTCTAAACTAGGATCACCACAAGGAAATATAGATTCTGGCGCAGTAATTGGCTCTTATATTGGCCTCCTATTTTTAGCCGCAATTTATGTTGCCATTGGCATATTTAGCTCTTCAATCACAGACAATCAAATTATTGCATTTATTGTATCAATGTTTTTATGTTTTTTCTTTTATTCAGGTTTTGAAATGTTAAGACATATTACATTTATCCAAGATAGCCCCTTTGGAATAGATTGGCTTGGAATATCTTATCATTATAAAAATATTAGCTTCGGCCGCATCGATACTAGAGATATTGTTTACTTTATAAGTATGATTAGCTTATTTATTTTTTTAACAAAAATGATGTTTAGTAGCAGAAAATGGTAAGTAATAAATCACATAAAAGAAGTTTAAAAACACAAGCATTTCTTAATTTGGCTATCCTTATTACAGCCATAACTGTTATAAACCTGCTTGCTAGTCAATATTATACCAGACTAGATCTTACAAAAGAAAAAAGATTCTCCCTTAGCAGTACTACTAAAAATACAATCAAAAACCTTCAAGATAAAATTATTTTTAAAGTTTACCTCGATGGAAATTTATCTTCTAAATTTAAACAACTTCAATCAAACTTAAGAGATATGCTAGCAGAATTTGCTAATATAAGCAATGGAAAAGTAGAATATACTTTTGCTAATCCTTTGGCTGGAAAAGACCTTAAAGAGCAAGAAGATATTATTGTTCAATTAGAAAAAAAAGGACTAATTCCTTATTATGAAGAGCAAGAATCTGAAAATCAAGCTCAAATAAATAGATTATTTCCTGGAGCAGAGGTAATAGATAATAATGGAAATGAATATGTTGTTAATTTTTTAACCACAGAAATGGCAAGGGCAGAAGAAAATGCAATTAATAGCTCTATAGAAAACCTTGAATACGAAATAGCAAACATTATTAGAAAAGTAGCAGCAAAAGGAAAAAATAAAAAAATTGGTTTTCTTCAAGGCCATGGCGAACTTACAGAGCCATATACCTTTGATATTAGAAAAGAATTATCTACTTTCTATACCGTTGAAAATATAAACCTTAATCTAACTACAAAAGAAACTCTATCGCAAATTGCATCCAAAATTGAGATGGACTCCTTTGACGAAAAAAACATCTTTACTTCCATGCTTCAGCATTTAAACACTTTTAAAGGTTTAATTATGGCTAAGCCTACCCAACCTTTTTCAAAAGCAGAAATTTTTCTGCTAGATCAATATATTATGAATGGTGGCAAAGTGCTTTTTTTAGTAGATCCAGTATTTACTGAATATGATTCTATTGCAAAGTATGAAAAGATGTTAAGCTTTCCCTATGATTTGGGAGAACTTTCTAACATGCTGTACATTTATGGTGTCAGATTAGATAATAATCTTCTGATGGAAGCAAGGTGCCACGATATCGTTATGAGAACTAAAAATGGAGTTCTTAAAAATCACCCTTGGGTATATTATCCCGCATTTACAGACAATGGTCTAAATCCTATTTCTAAAAATATTGAAGTCATCTTAGGAAGATTTGTTAGTACCATTAAGCCCATTCCAAGAGATAATCAAATACAAACGCCTATTTTATTGAGCAGTGATAAGTGTAAGACAGTGAATAGTCCCTCTATGGTAGAATTAGCGTTGATAAGTCAAAATAATAATCCTGCATTTTTAAGAACACTTAATAAAGGAAAACAAATTTGCGGAATTTTAAATACGGGCAGATTCCAATCTGTGTTTAAAGGTAGAAATACAAATGAGTATACTGGTATCAAGGCAATAAACCAGATAGAAAATAATGCATTAATTGTTATTAGTGATGGAGATATTATAAAAAATAGTATTAAATCAATGTCTGATGGATATTTCCCTTTAGGACTAGACCTTGCCACAGGCAAAACTTTTGGCAATAAAAAATTTATGCTAAATTGCATTGATTACCTCTGCGATGATGAAGGATTAATTGAAGTTAGAAATAAAGAATTTCAATTACGTCTCTTAGATAAAAATAAAGTTTCATCCTCAAAAAGAAAATGGCAGTTAATTACAGTTTTGCTGCCAATAATATTAGTAATATTACTTGGCTTTGTGAATCATTTTATTAGAATAAAAAAATATAAGATTTAAAACACTTAAAATTCTATGTTAAAAAAAACCCTTCTGCTATCCTTATTATTTGCAGTATCCATAATACTTGCAGCATTCCTATGTTTTGGCAATGATAGTAACCAACCTATAGCTGGACCGTATTTAATTACTGCACCTCATATCCCGAAAAACTTAGAGTTTGCCGCAGAACCCGTACCATTAAATAATCAAGAGGTATTAGAAAGATTAGATAGAGAGTTAGTATCAAATGTTTATTTTCACTCTCAAACCATTCTAAATATTAAAAAAGCACAAAAATATTTTCCATTAATTGAGAAAATATTACAAGAAAATGGTGTCCCAGATGATTTTAAATACCTTTGTGTTATTGAAAGTAATCTTAGTAATCTAGTTTCTCCAGCTGGGGCTGCTGGTTATTGGCAATTTCTTGCACCTACTGGCAAATCTTTTGGCCTAGAAATTACTAGTGAAGTGGATGAAAGATACAACCTAGAAAAATCCACAAAAGCTGCATGCCAATACCTAAAAGAAGCTTACACTAGATTTAATAGCTGGACATGGGCTGCTGCAAGTTATAATATGGGACAGGCAGGATTATCAGGAAAAATGTATAGCCAAAAAGAAAATAATTATTATAACTTACTGCTAGTTGAAGAAACACAAAGGTATTTATTCAGAATACTTGCAGTAAAATTAATATTTCAGAAACCAGAAACATACGGTTTTCATATATTGAAGCAAGAAAAATACAATTGGCCGAAATATAAAACAATTGCAATTAATAACAATATAAACAACCTTACCATTTTTGCCAAAGAAAACAACATATCCTACAAAGACCTCAAATACCTAAACCCTTGGCTTAGGGATACTATTTTAAGAAACCCTTACAACAAAAGCTATGAAATTAAGATATTAATAAAATAAGTCCGTCTAAACCTCTTTTCCCTTCTTCAAGTATAATTTAATAGAATCAATAAGTTCTAAAGGTACAAATTTTTCAAAATCGCCCCCCCAGTATATAATTTCTCTAACCAATGAACTGCTCACATTTCCAAATTTTAAACCGCTACAGAAAAACACAGACTCTATACCCTTTTCCAATTCACTATTCACGTAGGCTATACGTTTTTCATATTCAAAATCTTCAAAGCTACGCAACCCTCTTAGAATAAATTTTGCATTATTCTTGTTGCAAAAATCAACGGTAAGCCCCTCATAAAAATCTATTTTAATGTTTTTTTGACCTATAAATAATTGTCTAAGTAGTTGCAATCTAAAATCTAAGTCTAAGATTGTTTTCTTATTGGGGTTGATCCCTATTACAACATATATTTTATCAAAAATCAATAATCCTCTTTTAATAATATCCACATGCCCTAAGGTTATAGGATCAAAAGTTCCTGGAAAAACTGCTATTTTCATATATTACTTTTTAAAAAAAGAAATTGTAGACTCACCATATTTACTTGATTTATATGGCAAATGTAAATTAAATATTCTACTACTCCTATGCTCTAAGATAAATAAACCATCCTCTGCCAAAAGATTGCTTAAAATTATTTTGGCAATAAGTTCGTCCATTTGCGCATACTCATATGGAGGATCTGCAAAAATAATTTCGTAACTATCCATTAAATCAAAATTTTCAATCTCTATGTCGAAACATTTTATTGTCCAATAATCAAGTTTAAAAAAATTCTTTATCTCCAACATGTAATTTACAGCTTTGGCATTCTTATCTAAACTAAATAATTCTTTGCCTCCTCGAGACAAAAACTCAAGCCCTACCAATCCTGTACCGGCAAATAGATCTAACATTTTTGAATCTTTAATCGAAATATTGTGCATCAAAAAATTCATAAGTCCTAGTCTTGTTTTTTCTGTGCTCGGTTTCGTTCCTCCCCAATTGAAATCAGGAATCCTTCGTCCCCTTAGATTACCTCCAGAAATTCTCACCGCTTAAAGTATTTTATAATCAAATTTATTAGATATAAATTGCACTCTAATATTCTACTTGTATCCAAATTAATGCAAATTTTACTTACTGGACAATATAAATGATATATATCATTAAAATACAACTTTAAAAAAGAAGTTAATTCCCTATAATTATCTGTACTTGAATATATTTGTAATGATACACTTTTATCAAAATATAATTGCGATATTGCAGATATGTGATAATTTAACTCAATTAATGAATCAAAATTTATCGTTTTATTGTAAACAAGCTTTCTATCACAAAAACAAATAACGTAAGCTGCATTTATATGTATTGAACAAAATATAAAACTATCTCTGGTTTTAGACAATTCCTCTATTATTATACTAACTATATTTAAATTATTATTCTCATTTCTAAATTTAAAGAAATACTCAAAATCAAAGGAGGCATCTTTAATAAATGGATTTGGGTGAAAATCCTCTAGTGATAAACCGATTATTTTTCCATCAGAAACTTCTGAAAATGAATTAATATCGGTTCTAAATAAATTAACAAAAGAAATTTGTCCCTCATAAAAACCAAATCTAACCTTTATTTTATCAATACAATATTCAAATATTTTTTCATATGCTGAATTAATTGACGCAGAAAACATTAATGTATTGCGCCATTCAAGAACTAAGTTATTTCCAATTCCCTGTGTAAATTGCATCAGTTAATGAACCTATTTTCAAAGATCTTTTAGGATTTATAGGCTTAGGATCAGTAACTTGAAATAAAGGCACCCTTATTTCATTAGAAATTAACGTTCCAACTTCAATTTTAAACAAATATTGATTCATTGGTGGCACCTTACCTAAATTATCTATGTTGTAATCCATTCCAAATGTTTCTGCCAATGCGTCCACGTATAAAGTGTCTACTTTAACTATTGCCATCGTATCAGCAGCCTTTCCCCCTAATTTTTTAAACTTTTTAATCTTACCTTTCTTGATAACAAGTATTAAATCGTCAAAATTATTTGCAAATGTGTCTGTTATTTCTTTGTAAGCCATTTGAGCCTTCTTTATTTCCTCAAGCTTATTTATTACCATTGCTTCTATCTTATCCACTTGCTTTTGCTTCTCTATTGGACCCTTTATAGACTTAATTATTATTATCGAAATTAATAATGCAAGGACTATTAAAAAAATATTGAATGATTTTCTTGACATAAGTGCAAAAGTATTTGTTTTTATTTGATTTATCTACTTTGTTTTAAAAGAGTTTACAAAAATATAATCAAAAACTACATATAACGATTACCAACCCAAATAAACCTTCTATTTATATAACTGGAATCTGTAAAAGTTGCATTTCCTGATGGATTTCCGCCTGTTACATGCATATCCGAAAATGCTGCATGTTGATTTACAAAACCTGCACCCTTAAAATTAAATGAGACTGGAACATAAACACTATTCATTTCACTTCTTATATAATCAATCATTTTATCATTTACACAATAACAAAGACATGTTATTGATCCCTTGTTAATGGCAATTTCTTTGGCAATGTTTATAGAACTTTTTGTATTTTTTGTTTTAACAATAAACACAATAGGCCCAAAATTCTCCTCTTTGTATGATTCAAAATCAGCCTCATCCAACAC
>JBDNFC010000104.1:0-14467 GCA_041690035.1 Bacteroidia bacterium
AACATACAAATATACGCAATACAATCAAATCACCAAATTTATTTTTTTATCTTAAAAGCCATGCTAATCAACAGATTGAAATTAATCATATTTCAAATACGCATTGCGTGTTTTTTGGCTTATGTTTGCAACAATGCAATATGCGCAGACTTAATTTATGACCATAGATACTAAAATATTTTCTAAATCCCCTTTTACCGCGGAGCTAGGCAAGCACAATAATAACACTGTTATTTGGGTAAGTTTTCCTAAAGAGGATAATCTTATTCTAAAATTTAAAACCCTCAAAGGGGCACATTGGAGCAATACTCAAAAAAAATGGTATGTAAGAGATGTTGCATATTATAGAGAACTGTTTGCTCTGCCTTTAGGTAATTTTGAAATACCAATTCCAGCATTTATTCATCCCAATAATCATCAGGCGTATATAGATTATATAAACACTATTCGCCTAAAGGGATTTAGTCCCAATACACTCAAATCTTATAGCAATGAGTTTGGTATATATTTAAAAACGTTAAAACAACACAGTGCTCAAGAAATAGAAGCAGAAAAATTGAGAAGCTATTTCTTATATTGTATAAATATTCTTCACCTTTCAGAAAATACCATACACTCTCGTTTGAATGCACTTAAATTTTATTATGAAAAAGTACTTCACAGAGAAAAATTTTTTTTCGAGATTCCCCGTCCTGTTAGACAAACCATTCTGCCTAAAGTGTTAAGTACCAAAGATATTTCTAAAATGATATTGTTAACCGAGAATACTAAGCATCAGTTGATTCTTAAAATTTGCTATGGCATGGGTTTGCGTGTCAGCGAAATTGTAAATTTAAAAATCACAGATATCGATAGCCAAAGAATGCAAGTATTAATAGAAGCAGCAAAAGGCAAAAAAGACAGATACGTAAACCTGCCAGAGACCGTAATTGAGCATCTGCGGTCGTATTATATGCTATATAAACCCGAAAAATATTTGTTTGAAGGCCAATATGGCGGACAATATTCCATTAGAAGTGCGCAAGCTGTATTTAAACAAGCCTTAAAAAGAGCAAAAATAAACAAAATAATAGGCATTCATGGCCTGCGGCATAGCTACGCTACTCATTTGATGGAAAGTGGTGTGGATACCGTATTTATTCAACAATTACTTGGACATAGTGACATTAAAACCACTCAAATATACACCCATGTTAGCAAAAAAATAATAGAAAATGTAAAAAGCCCTTTGGATAATTTACCCCCTAATCCGCACTAGAAATGCGCAATCTAAAAAGTGATCAATGGTATAAATCATTTTTTTTGTTCCTCTGTTATGTCTATAATTGCTTTAAGCAGCTTGTGATGTAGCTTTTATATGCGTAACTCTTTTTGCAGCAACTTTGTATCGGACGGAAGTTGTTCCAGTTCTTTATTTTTAATGACTGGTTTTGATTTTCGCATTGGTTTGCCTTTAAATTTCGAAACCTACTAAAGTATGATTCTAAAATCAATTTCATGCTTTAAACCTAATTTTCGATAACTTATCAAACCTAATAAATACTCGGCCATTATTGCCGCTTTTTCTTTTTGTCCATATTGTTTGCATTTTACTGTAAACCTATTTTAGGACGAAACATTGTGTGGCGTATAAAATTCATATCCATGTTAACAATACATGTATTTTTTTGAAGTAATGGAAATTTATCAAGATATTTAGGTAAATACATTCTTAGTCGCTAAAAACGTTGGCCAAAAAAAGGGCATCAAATTTATATTTTGCAAACAATTTGATCATTTTTTTACTACACAACTACATAAGCAGTTTCTATAAGTTAAAAAAAAAGCAGATAAAAAAAATTATCTGCTTTTTAATAGTACCCGGAGCCGGGGTCGAACCGGCACGGTTGCCCACAGGTGTTTGAGACCAGCGCGTCTACCAATTCCGCCATCCGGGCAGTCCAAAATTGGGAATGCAAATGTATCTCCTTAATTTTGATTTTACAAAGCTATTTTTAAATTTTTCTTTTGATTACTTTTTCAGCTGCCAACACTACATCAGGGGTATCTATTTTATATTTAGCCATCAACTCATCGGGGGTGCCACTTTCGCCAAAACTATCGTTTACAGCAACCATTTCTACAGGCATCGGAAAATTTTCTGCCAATAATTGGCAAATACTGTCACCTAATCCACCATTTTTTTGGTGTTCTTCTGCTGTTACCACACAGCGTGTTTTAGCCACAGATTTCAAAATCATCTCCCTATCTAATGGTTTAATGGTGTGAATATTTATTATTTCGGCACTAATACCTCTTTCTGCCAAAATATATGCCGCTTCTATACTTTTCCATACCAAGTGGCCTGTACAAAAAATACTTACATCACTGCCTTCGCTTAACATCAAGCCTTTGCCTATTTCAAATAGTTGATTCTCTGGAGTAAAAATTGGCACTTTTGGCCTGCCAAATCTAAGATAAACAGGGCCAACATGATTGGCAATAGCAATAGTGGCTGCCTTAGTTTGATTATAATCACAAGGATTAATTACAGTTAGATGTGGCAACATTTTCATCATTCCCAAATCTTCTAAAATTTGATGTGTGGCGCCATCTTCGCCTAGGGTTAAACCAGCATGCGATGCACAAATTTTTACATTTTTACCACTGTAGGCAATGCTTTGTCTTATTTGATCGTATACCCGGCCTGTGCTAAAGTTTGCAAAAGTACCTGTAAAAGGTATTTTTCCGGCAGAGGCCAAACCGGCTGCCATTCCCATCATATTAGCTTCTGCAATACCCGCTTGAAAAAAACGCTCTGGAAAAGCTTTTTGGAAAGCATCCATTTTTAAAGACCCAGTTAAATCTGCACATAGTGCCACAATTTTATCATTGCTTTGCGCCACCTCCAAAAGGCCTGCACCAAAACCAGATCTTGTATCTGCATTCCCCAGTATTTCTATTTTTTTCATTCTATTTTATAAGTTAACCATTGTAATTTCTGCAGTTTTTATAATAAACTCTTGTGTAAATGAGTATATAGTGCGCGTTTCTGCTGTTGCTCTTGCCACTGCAATATAATTGCCCGGCTGCATTTTAATAAGTTGTTGTCTTGTGTTCTCATTCATATCCATCACCCATACCATTTGATTATTTTGCATATAAAAAATTGAAACCACCATATCTCTAGTTGTATTAAAATTTAAGATACCCGGTTGTGGAATTTCTACAGTAGTTGTATTATTTTGTTTTACTTCGATATTATTATAATAGATTCTAGGGATGCTTAATATCTCAATATCATATATGCCTACCAAATATTCTTGTGTGGTGTTAAAAGTTTGAGCAAAAATAGTTTGAGTGCTGTCTTTTTTTCTTACAATACATTTTAAATCAGGATAATTTGTAACGCCCTGACATTTAAAATTAATTTTTCCTTGTGCAGCATCAATTGCTATAATGTTATGCCTGCCAGCTTGCAATTCAAAATTGTTTTTAAAAATCGGAGGCACAGTGTGAATCATTAAATTATAGCTGTATAAAGGGTCTAAATACAACGTGTCTGGTATCCCCTTTCCATTTAAAGTATGCACATAATTAAACAATATTTTCCCATTTCGGCTATCCGTGATTGTGATTGGGACATTGGTTTCTAAAGGCCTGCCAGAATTTTCTAATAAATTAATTTGAGCAGAAGTGGTATTGAGTGCTTGCGAAATAATTACATTAAATACATTTTCGAATTCTGCTTGAGTATTTGCATTGTAATACTTACCAACACACTCATAGGTTTTTCTAAACAACTCTTCTTTATTTCCTATGCCTATGATAAAAGGTTGAAGAACGATTCCCTTTTTTAACAAAGCCGCAGCAATAGCGCATGGGTCTCCATAGCACTCTTCTACCCCATCTGTAATAAGAATAATAATATTTCGTCCAGGAGTGGAAGGAAAATCCTCTGCAGCATTTAGAATACTATTGGCAATTAGCGTATAACCTTTTGGAGTTAAAGAACTAATTTTCTCTATTAATGCTGTTTTATTTCCGGGTTTAAAAGGCACTTCTAACCTTGTATCTTGGCAATTTTTTGCAACAATTGGAAATTGATGACCAAAAACCCTAAGCGCCAATTCAATATTTTGCAACTTATAAAGGCTGTCCACCATTTTTGTAAGCAATTTCTTAGCCACTTCCATTCTGCTGCTGCCATCCATATATTGCACCATGCTATTGCTTGCGTCTAAAACAAAGAGTATTCGTGTTTTCTGTTTTGGAGAAGCAAACGCAGTATTCTGCGATAAGCAAGGTCTTACACTCATGCTAAAAAGCAGTGTAGTGCAAATAATATATATATAGTTTGTTTTTATCATTTTAATAATCACCTAATGTTTCAGGTAATTGAGCCAAAGCCTGTTCCAATTGTGCATCATTGGGAGCAATACCATGCCAAGCATGCGAACCCATCATAAAGTCTACCCCTTGCCCCATCTCTGTTTTCATGATAATTACAGTAGGTTTTTTTAAACTTTCTAATTGCATTTTCAACTTTTTAAAAGTGTCCATTATTTCACTCATCTTATTGCCATTCATAGACAGTACATTCCAGCCAAAAGCTTCAAACTTATTATTTAATTGATCAAAGCCCATAATATCAACGGTAGATCCATCAATTTGTTGTTTGTTTTCATCAACAGTAAGAATTAATTTATTTAGTTTCTGATTTGCGGCATACATGATTGCTTCCCAATTTTGTCCTTCTTGCAATTCACCATCTCCCGTATTGCAATAAACTATTCCGCTATCCTTGTCAAGTCGTTTTTGCAGGGCATAACCTATTGCAACGCTTAATCCTTGTCCTAAACTGCCCGTAGCTATCCGTATACCTGGCAAACCCTCTTCTGTGGCAGGATGCCCTTGCAGCCTACTGTTCAATTTTCTAAAAGTAGCCAATTCTGAAACATCAAAATAACCAGATCTAGCCAAAACGCTATAAAAAACAGGTGAAATATGTCCATTAGATAAAATAAACACATCTTCGTTTTTGGCTTCCATAGTAAAATTGGCAGGATTGTGTTTCATTATATCAAAATATAATGCAGTAAGTAAATCAGCACAACCAAGCGAACCACCCGGATGACCGCTCTGGCAAACATGCACCATTCTAACAATATCGCGTCTAACTTGATGCGCTATTTTTTCTAAATCTACTACTTCTGCCATGATTAAAAATTATTTCTGCAAAGTTGTAATTTATTGCGCATTTTTTTTGACATTTGAACCAACAATATCCCACATCTTTTGCCCAAGTTAATAGAAATACAATTAAAACCACATCAAGTAATTGATAGTCAAATGATTTGCAACGAAATTAGGCAACAATTTGGCTTAAAAAATGAAAATATAACGATTTTAAAAAAGTCGCTTGACGCACGCAGTAAGCGGAATATTCATTACCTTATAAAAGCAGAAATAAATGATGACACAGCATCTATAAATCCCACAGAGGTATATAAACCCTCAAAAATAGGTCAAAAGAGCTGCCATGTAATTGGATTTGGCCCTGCTGGTATTTATGCAGCTTTAGAATTATTGGCCGCTGGTATTAAACCCATTATCATAGAACGTGGAAAACCAGTAAAAGAGCGCAGAAGAGATTTAGCAAAGCTAAATAAAGAACTGTTGGTCAATGATGAATCTAATTATTGTTTTGGAGAAGGTGGTGCAGGTACATATTCTGATGGTAAATTATATACCCGTAGTAAAAAAAGAGGAGATGTAGCGAAAGTATTGGCAGCTTTTGTGCAATTTGGTGCTATTTCAGACATAAATTTTGAAGCTCATCCGCATATAGGTACCAATAAATTACCCGCAATTATAGAAAAAATGCGCAAATACATTATTGAAAATGGGGGTGAAATACTTTTTAATACTTGCTTAACAGACCTTACCATCATTGGAAATAAAGTGCAGTCTATTACGGTTAATAATATTGATAAGCATTCTGTTGAAAATATTATTCTTGCCACAGGACATTCTGCAAGAGATATTTATTATCTATTGGAACGCAAAAAAATTGCATTGGAGTTAAAAGCATTTGCACTTGGAGTGCGGGTAGAACATCCCCAACTAATGGTAGACGAAATGCAATATCATTGTAAACTAAGGGGCGATTATTTACCAGCCGCAAGCTATAGTTTGGTTAATCAAGTGGGCAAAAGAGGTGTTTTTTCTTTTTGTATGTGTCCAGGAGGGATCATTGCCCCTGCGGCTACAGGACAAAATCAAGTGGTAGTAAATGGTTGGAGCCCAAGTAAAAGAAATGGTCAATTTGCGAATAGCGGCATGGTTGTTCAACTTTTTGAAGACGATTTTAAACAGTTTAATAAAATGGGATCATTAGCAGGCTTAGGTTTTCAAAAAAGTGTAGAAGAGCGCTGCTATGAAGCTACTGGCTCTATAAAAGCACCTGCACAAAGAATCGGAGATTTCTTAAATGGCAGATTTTCTGCAGCAATTAATGCCAATAGTTATATTCCAGGTGTAGATTCTGCACAATTAAGCGATGTATTAAATCCATTTATAACCCAAGCATTGAAAGAAGGCATCCTTAATTTCGGAAAAAAACTACACGGTTTTGATAGCAACGAAGGGATTATGGTGGCAACAGAGAGCCGCACTAGCAGTCCTGTAAAAATACCAAGAGATACTGAAACATTGCAACACACACAACTAACAAACCTTTACCCTTGTGGAGAAGGAGCAGGATATGCTGGTGGTATTGTGAGTGCAGCATTAGATGGCATGGCATGTGCAAATGCAATTATTAAAAAAAACTAATATGAATTTGAATGAAAAAATACTGGTAATAGGTGCAAGTGAAAATATAGAAAGGTACAGTAATAAAGCAATTCACTTATTTAAAAAAAAGCAATTTAACCATATATTTGCTTTTGGCCTAAAAAAAGGAAATGTTGCATCAATAGAAATTGATACCGAATGGAATTACGCGCCTAAATCCATTGATACAATTAGCTTATATGTGGGTGCAGCAAATCAAGCCTTTTACATTGATAAAATATTAAGCCTACAGCCAAAGCGTGTTATTTTTAATCCAGGAACTGAAAATCAAGATTTTGAAGCGCAATTGATTGCACAAAACACAATTGCAGAAGAGGCCTGCACGCTGGTATTGCTAAATTTAGGGATTTTTTAATTAAATTACCTAAATTTAATGGCCCGCTTTTTATGCCACAATGCTAGAATATGACCAACAAGAGGAAACATAATTTTTAACCACTTTAATGTTTCAAAAATCTGTTTAGTGAAGTAACTATTTTACTTTTTCTTACAGCAACCTTTTGTTTCTGGTTTTCCTATATACGCGCCAGATTCGTTATACATAGCCATGCAATTGGCTTTTTGCGCATCATTGCAGCCCATTTTTTCGCAATGCAAAGCACACTCTTCCTTAGTCATTGTAGCACATTGTTTGATATCGCAAGCACCATATTGCGCTTCAGATTTATCTTCACAACAAGGCGTGTTGTTAGAAATCTCTGTAGTTAGATTATTTTTAAAACCCTTTCCGTTAGCTGCTGATGAATTAGAAGCAATAGGCAAATAAGGAGCAATTACTAAGGCTACAATTGACATTAATTTTATCAAAATATTCATAGAAGGGCCAGATGTATCTTTAAAAGGATCGCCCACAGTATCTCCAGTTACAGATGCTTTATGAGGCTCAGATTTTTTATAAAAAGTTTCTCCATTAATAACAACTCCTTTCTCAAAAGATTTTTTTGCATTATCCCAAGCACCACCAGCATTAGACTGAAAAATACCCATTAACACACCAGAAACGGTAACACCAGCTAACAAACCACCTAGCACCTCGGCACCAAAAATAAATCCAATTATTACAGGAGTAATTAGGGCTATTGCACCCGGCAACATCATTTCTCTAATAGATGCTTTGGTTGAAATTTCAACACATTTCTCATATTCTGGTTTTGCGGTGTAATCCATTATGCCAGGAATTTCTCTAAATTGTCTTCTAACCTCATTTACCATTTGCATGGCTGCTTTTCCTACTGCCTGAATACACAGTGCAGAAAAAATAAAGGGAATCATTGCGCCAACAAATAAACCGGCTAATACAGGCGCTTTATAAATATCAATGGCATCAATACCAGCAATGCCAACAAAAGCTGCAAACAAAGCCAATGAAGTTAATGCCGCAGAAGCAATAGCAAAACCTTTGCCAGTGGCAGCCGTAGTATTACCAACAGCATCTAAAATATCTGTTCGCCCCCTAACCTCTTCTGGCAATTGACTCATCTCGGCAATACCACCTGCATTGTCAGCAATAGGTCCAAAAGCATCAATGGCTAATTGCATAGCAGTAGTAGCCATCATACCGGCTGCTGCTATTGCTACACCATACAATCCAGCAAAATGATAAGAAGCCATAATACCTCCTGCAAGTGCAAGAATAGGAATAACAGTAGATTTCATACCTACGGCTAATCCTGCAATAATGTTAGTGGCATGTCCTGTAGACGATTGCTGAATAATAGACAAAACAGGCTTTTTTCCCATTGCGGTATAATATTCTGTAACTATACTCATAATAGCTCCAACAACAGTACCCACCAAAATGGCATAAAAAACATTCATTTTAGAAAATTCATATCCTCTTAAATTCATTGTTTCTGGCAACATCCAATTAACGATAAAGAAAGATGCTATTACTGTAATTATCATTGAAGACCAATTTCCAATATTTAAAGCCTTTTGCACATCTCCATCTTCTCCTTTAATTTTAACAAACCATGTGCCTACTATAGAAAACAAAATGCCTAAACCACAGATTAGCATTGGCAATAAAATAGGAGACATTCCGCCAAAAGCATCGCTAGAATCGTTTAGCGCTTGCCCATTTACTGTTAATTCCTGACCTAAAATCATGGTGGCCAAAATAGTGGCTACATAAGAACCGAATAAATCAGCTCCCATACCCGCCACATCGCCCACATTGTCGCCAACATTATCTGCTATGGTAGCAGGATTTCTAATATCATCTTCTGGTATTCCAGCTTCTACTTTTCCAACTAAATCAGCACCTACGTCTGCCGCCTTGGTATAAATACCGCCTCCCACTCTTGCAAATAATGCTATACTCTCTGCACCTAAAGAAAAACCAGTTAATACTTCAATTGAGGTTTTTATAGTATCAGCACCTAGATGCGCAAAAATTGATAAAAATACAATAAATAACCCACCAAGACCCAACACTGCCAATCCTGCTACTCCAAGGCCCATTACTGTGCCACCCGTAAAAGACACTTTAAGTGCCTTAGCTAAACTTGTTCTTGCTGCTTGTGTAGTCCTTACGTTTGCTTTAGTAGCCACATTCATTCCTATGTAGCCGGCAGTTGCAGAAAATACTGCACCAATAATAAAGGCAATAGAAATAATCCAACTTGAATGTATTACTTTTCCATTAACCTCGTGAATTGAGCCAGAATATGCCAGCAATGCAGCAGCTACTACTACAAAAATGCTCAACACTTTCCATTCTGCTTTTAAAAAAGCCATAGCACCTTTGGCAATATGACCTGCCAATTCTTGCATATTTTCATCGCCAGCATCTTGCTTAGCTACCCATGCACTTTTAATTGCCATTACTAACAATCCGAAAATCCCTAAAGCAGGGACTAGATAAATAATATATGAATTCATTCTTTTTTTGTTTTGTATTTTAGGGGCGCAAAAATAATTTTTAATTTCGCAAATGCCAAATTTGATTTTAGATGGTCAAAATGCTTTCTATGATGCAGATTTTAGTGTAAAATAAAAGACACTGCCATATCCTTCTTTACTTTCTGCCCACATTCTTCCGCCTTGAGCTTCGGCAAATTCTTTACATAGTATTAGTCCTAAACCACTTCCTGTCTCATTTCTTGTACCAGGTTCTGATAAACTTTCTAAATCAAATAGTTTACCCAATTTTTCTGCAGTCATTCCTTTTCCATTATCAGTAACCTTAATTCTTACTTCTTCTTTGCTAAAATCGTACTCAGTATCTAATATTATTTTATCGCCTGTGTCTGTATATTTAATCGCATTTTGCACTAGGTTTCTAACAATAATATTTAGCATTTCTTTATCTCCATTTGCCTCCATTTTTTCTGAACTATTATTGCTTATCTCCACTCCTTTTGCATCGGCAAATGATTTTAATAAACTTATATTACTGTCAAAAATTTCTCTCAAATCTATTTTTTCAATCCTAGGTTGGGGGTTTAAAATTTGTCCTTTTGCCCAGCCCAATAAATTATTGAGCATTGCACTGCTATTAGACAATTCTACGCGTAATTTTTTGAGCATTTCTTTCTTTTTTTTCTCATCCACCAAATCGCTGTTAATTACATCTAACATTCCTGTCAGTGAATTTACGGGCGCTCTTAGATCGTGCGCAAGCACTGCAAAGAGTTTATCTTTAATTTGATTGCTTTTTAGCAATTCCCCATTTATGTCTTTATTTTCTTGAAAAATTTTAGTGGTCTTTTTTGAAGAATCTTTAAAAATAAAGAAATAGCCTAAAAGCAGAATAATCATGATGGCGATAAATACTGCCATAATTATGGCAATATTATTTTTCAAAATCTCATAAAAACCATTTCCAAAACCTTTTTTATCCATCAACATTGAATTTAACTTATCGGTGTGAAAAATAGAGAGGGTTGGCAGATTCATTTCAGCATACAAATTAGAAAGCATTAGGTGACATTTTGCTTTTAGGGCAAGGTTATTATCCAATTCTGCTGATTGTATAGCCATCTCTGCCGCTTGCACAGCCGATTTTAGCTTATTTTCTAAAGCCAATATCCAAGCACTATAATAATAAGAATAAGCTATTTTTTGATTGTTTTCATCAATGTGATTTAGGGCATCTTTCCATAAAAATTGAATTAACCGCGGACTTAATTGAGTAGAATCTGCAGCAGATAAAAGTAATTTTTTTGCTTTTTCAATTTCTCCTTCCTGCAGATATCTTGCTACTATTTTATTGCGGTGTTGTGTAGCTTGTTCAATGGTTTTGCCATTTTCAAAAACGGGAAACTTGCTGTTATTTACTAATTTTTGAGCTGCTAAAATTTCAGCCTCATCTAAAGTTTTCTCATTGGGCTGTGCTTCTAAATTGTCTACATTATTTTTGACAGCAGCATTAGATGCGCCAACTTGGGCAATACTTGATGTAAATTGCAGAAAATAATATAACAATATAAATATACGCATGCAAAGGCTCTATGCAAACATAAGTGAATAGTAATGAAAAGTAATCCACAACAAATGAGCAATTACATCATTTGCTGATTGGCAATTAAAATGCCCTGTTTACGCCTACTACAAACCTGAAATCAAAGTATTGCGCATTAGAAATTGCAGGTAAACGGTTTACAAAAAAGGGAAAATCGATTCTAAAGGTAACAGGTTTTGCCTTAGAGAAGCGTCCCCAACTTTTTACAGTATATGCCGTGCCAATGCCAGCATCGGCAGTAATTCCGCTATTGATAATGTCGTTAATAACACCTCTGCCAAAAAGCAAACCAGCATCGGCAAAGCCATACAGATCTATTTTTAACCAATTTCTAAACATCCTTGGCCTTAAATTAATAAACTGATCAAAATCTATTTCTGCAGAAACAGAAAACCCTCTGTTACCTGCAAAAAGCGGAGTGCCAAAAATAGAATCTTGCACTGGTGCTGCATAATTTGCAAATCCTCTCAAATTTAGCCCTCCTCCTAATAATTGATAATGATTAATATCAGGACCAAAGCCTACAAAATTTGACATAAAATTGGTGCTGGTGAATTTATTATCCATCATTTCTTCCAAATTAGCGCCCTGCAAAAATATCCTAGATTCTAGTGGAATATTATTTCCTGTTTGATATGCTCCAAAAATCCTACCGCGAATTGGCAGGCTTTTAATTTGCTTATACAAAACATAATTTAAACCAATTTCAGAAAAATTATAGTCAGAGAATAGTGCACTGTTTTTAGTATTTAAAGTTAAAATACTGTTTCCATCAAAATGAGTAAAATTATGTTTAAAACTCAAGTTTATAGTATTATTCCATAGATTTGTTAGCCACGAACCATCCAAAGGTGCATATTGTGTCGCATATCTGTTCATTCTATACATTGCTTTAAATTTAGCTTCTAGCTCCGAAGCGCCTATTAGTTTTTTTATTCCTGCACTATAGTGCTGTAAACCTTCTTTATTTCTTAAATCAATATTTAAAGTCAAATTTTGCCCTAATTTCTTAAAATGACTGAATTGATATTGAAAAAATTGGATTTGATTGGCAGAAAATTGAATATTATTATTGACTAAAGTGCTGCTATACCAAGCCGAAAGTTTAGTATTGGTAAGTTTGCCGTAGTTTCTCTCTAAGGTTAAGCCTGGTTTAAATCCATCTACCCTACTGTACCATAAATCTGGGCGCAAGCCCACTGTAACTTTTCTAATATCATTGGTAGGATATTTTCCCTTATCTATGTACCAAAAAGGATTTTTGTGCATGATATTATTATTTGGATTATAATCTGCAAGCCTTTGAGTTGGGTCTATTTCTACTTGGTCAATTTTATATTCTCTTGAAATGGTAAAATGATATGTTTTATTAAGTTTGCCCCAACCTGTCCACATAGGAAGTATGCTAGCAGTGCTTGCCTTGGTAAAATAGGTATTTGGGATAATAAATTTTTCTTCAATCCCCCAATTCGTTGTAATAGTAATATCAATAGGGCTTACCATTTCGCCTTTTCGCTTTATCGTAATTGTATGTTCATAAGATTTGGAACCATTTTTTTTAGTTTTTACACTCATTAATTTATAATCCAAGTCTTTTTTACTTTCTAGCCATTGATCAAAAAACCAGTTTAAATCTACCTTTGTGTAATCTATGATACTGTTTCTAAAATCTTCAAAATAAGGATTTGCAAGGCGCCATTGATTAAAATAATGTTTCATTGCACTGGTAAATAATTCGTCACCTAAAACATATTGCAAATTATATAACATTGTAGCAGTTTTATAATAAACTTGTCTATAACCCCCGCCATGTCCAAGTGCAGACTCAAAATCATCACTGTGGGTGTTTAGGCAACTGTGCTCAAATTTTTGAGCATCGCCAAGGTATCCAGAAAATACCATGTCATAATCTGTTTTATTTGGCACAGAAATATCTTTTCTAAAATTTTTTATACTCCATGCGGTTAAAAACTGTGTAAATCCTTCATCAAGCGCTGCCCTATATGTTTCGTTGTTGCCAACATGCCCAAAAAACCAATTGTGCCCTACCTCGTGCGCAATCACATATTGATGATTAGGCCAATTGCCCCCATTTAATGTAATCATAGGATACTCCATGCCATCTCTTGCATCTGCTGCCACGATTTTATTGTATAAATATACCCCAAAATCCTTATTGTATGTTTTTACTACCTCTGCTACAAAAGCGCTAGTTGGCTGCCAATAGGGGGCGTTTTGCTCCTGACAAAGCGCAATACATTCTATTTTACCAAATGGATTTTCTGGCTCGGGTATCACCGTTACCATTCTTCTATAGCTTGGATCGGCCGTAAAAGCAAAATCATGGACATTTATTGCTTGATATTTCCATGTTTTTACACCTTTTCTTTCTATCAAATAGCTGTAATTTTTTTCACCAATATTTTTTGAATAATTGCTAATATCTATTGCTTTTTTTAATCCCTCAGGCAATACTTCATTTTCATTTAACAATACTCCTGTTGCTTCTACAATATAATTGCTAGGCAAGGTTAAAGAAACATTATACTGCCCAAAATTACCATAAAACTCATGCCCCAAATGTTGATCTGTTGTCCAGCCAAATTTTCTGTCATAAACACTGATTCTTGGATACCAATGCACTCCATCAAATTGTTTTACACCATTATGCTCAAAAGTTTTCATTCTTCTGCGCATTGTGCCTTTATTGTCAAAATAGGTTTTAAAGTTTATATCTATTACCATACTCGCGTTTGGCATCAATGGAACACTCAATTGCACAATCATAATGGTATTGTTTATTGTAAAACTGGTCTCTTTTCCTTCTATTTTTAGTGAAGAAATAGTGGTACCTAATTTCTGCTTTTCATATTTTCCATATTTATACTTTACTTTATTCTCCTTGCCCAATTTATCGTAATAAGACTCGGGCTGAAAAGCATTTTGATACAGATGAAAATAAAGGGTGGTAATGGCATGCGGACTGTTATTGCTATAAACCAAATTTTCGCTTCCTGTAATTACTTCTGCAGAATCATCTAATTCTGCTTGTATTGTGTACCAAACATCTTGCTGCCAATACCCTTCAAAAGGTTTTCTAAATTTCCAATAAAATTTGTTTTGTGGGCTGCTATAATCATTGAGCGAAAGTGTATAAACATTGTC
>JBDNFC010000105.1:0-34930 GCA_041690035.1 Bacteroidia bacterium
AGCATTCCTAAGATTAAAAACAGAACTTGTAATTTATTTTTCATTTATAACCTGTTGCAAATATATATACAAATATTAAACTTTTTTATAATTTTTATAAATATAATCTAAAATATTTTTTTTTGCCCCACTATAAGTAGACATAAATTGTTCAATTTTAGTTGCCTCAATATTTAATTTCATCGCCCCTTCTTGTACTTCATCTAATAATTTATACAATGCCGATTTACCATCAAAAGTTCTTAAAATACCAATTTTTTGCGCGCTTAGGGCCTCCCAATTTTTGCTTATCATAGGCCCTGTAAATACTGGAACATTAAATGAAAACGGCTCTAGTATATTGTGTAATGCATTGCTAAAACCACCGCCAATTATTGCAACATCAGCATATTGATAAAGGTTAAATAGCAAACCGACATTATCAATGACAATAATTTTTGAATCTAAATTTTTACTAAAATCACTCCAAAAACAAAATGAATCTGTATGAAACAATTTTTTAATTCGCGCTAAGTTACGTTGTGTAATATCATGTGGGGCTATAATCACTTGCCACTGGGTTAACAAAGGCAAAATAGTTTGCAAAATTTCTTCTTCTTTTGTCCAAGAACTGCCAAGAATTAAAAGATTTTTATCCTTTTTTTTCCAATCAATAATTTGATCAATAATCAATGCTTGCTTTCTGCGCAAAAGCACGTTATCAAAACGAGTATCGCCTGCCAAACTTGACACTATATTATGCTTAGCCAATAATTGTTGTGAAAAATAATCTTGCACAAAAACATGAGAAAATTGGGAAACTAATTTAAGCCAAGGTTTGCCAATGAGTTTAAATAAAAACTGTTCTTTTCTAAAAGAGGCACTTATCAAATATATTGGAATTTTAGTTTTAAAAATTTCTGAAAGAGATATCAACCAAAACTCATACTTTACCCAAAATATAATGGTGGGGTTTATTTTTGTAATCATTGCTTTTATTTTTGCGCTATCTTCCAATGGTAAATAATTAACATAAAAACCTTGGCTTATATTTTTCACTACTTTGGTATATCCTGATGGAGAAAAAAAAGTGACAAACACTTTCCATTGTGCTTTCAAATAAAAATCGATGAGCGGTTTTGCTTGCTCAAACTCGCCTAATGATGCACAATGAAACCAAGCCAAGTTGGCTGCTTTGTTTTCAAAATTATTCAAATAAATTTCTGCAGCTTTTCTGCTTTCAAAAAATATTTTCAATTTTTTTGAAAAAGGAGTGCCTGCAAGCAATAAAAATTTAATAATTGGTAAAAATAATTTATAAATCGCTAACATTAAAACAAATATAATTTAGAGTCTAAGCTATTTTTTACCTTCCATCTCCATCTATCAAATTACCTAAACTGCCTAAAATTGAGCCTTCTTCTTTTCTTTTGCCTACTCCATAACTCAAAATTCTAGAAGCAAGCCGACTAACAGGCAAAGTTTGCATCCACACAGTGCCAGGGCCAGTTAATTTAGCAAAAAACAAACCCTCACCTCCAAAAATAACATTTTTTACCCCTTTTACAAATTCAATGTCAAAATCAATTTCATTGGTGTAAGCCACCACACATCCTGTGTCCACTTTTAATTGTTCGCCAGCATGCAATATTCTACTATATACATAGCCACCAGCATGCACAAAAGCCATCCCATCGCCTTCTAATTTTTGCATAATGAATCCTTCGCCTCCAAATAATCCTGTGCCTAATTTTCTTTGAAATGCAATGCCTACACTCACTCCTTTTGCTGCACATAAAAAAGCGTCTTTTTGGCAAATAACGGTATTGTTTAATTTACTCAGGTTTAAAGGAATAATTTTACCTGCATAAGGAGCAGCAAAGCTAACCTTGCGCTTTTGATGACCATTATTTGTAAAAGTAGTCATAAATAAACTTTCGCCAGTAAGTAATCTTTTGCCTGCACCTAGTAGTTTATCAAAAATTCCAGTGCCGCTATTTTTACTGCCATCACCAAAAATGGTAGCCATTTCTATATCCATGTCCATTTGCAGAAAACTCCCGCTCTCAGCAATGACAGTTTCTTGCGGATCTAGTGCTATTTCTACACATTGCATTTCTTCGCCAAGTAATTCAAAATCTATGTTATGATTTTCTATTTGCATGCCGCAAAATAAACGAAAAATTTATAAAACTATTCACCTATTTTTTTCAACCCAGATTACACATCTATTATTTTATTTATGAAGAAAGATAAAAAAAATTATTATAAACGATAAAAAAAATACAATTTTGCAAAAACAATTTTTAGCAATGAGTTTGATTAATGGTATTGGCGCTTGGTATTTTAAGAACAGGACAAAAAATATTTTTGATGCCGTACAAAACCCGTTGCCACTGCAAGAAAACACATTGCATAAATTAATCAATACTGCAAAAGAAACCTATTTTGGAAAACTTTTTCAATTTAATCAAATTAAAAACTACGAAAGCTTTAGCAAACTTGTTCCAATTTCTTCTTACGAAGAATTCTATCCAATGATTGATAAATTGTTAAAGGGAGAAGAAAACGTTGTTTGGCCTGGAGAGATTCAATGGTTTGCAAAAAGCAGTGGCACCACAAATAATGTGAGCAAATTTATCCCTGTAAGTTTTGAAACAATGGAACAGTGCCATTTTGAAGGAGGAAAAGATGCCTTAGCTATTCACTGCTATCAGCAGCCTAACACCAAAATTTTTGATGGCAAAGGTTTGTTGATAGGAGGAAGTCATAAAGCAAATCCTGAAAACAAAAAAAGCAATTATGGTGATTTGTCTGCCCTGCTAATGAATGAAATGCCTTTTTGGGCAAGTTTGATAAAAACCCCTAACCTATCAATTGCGCTTATAGAAGATTGGGAAGAAAAGATTGAAAAAATGGCCATCAATACGATGAATGAAAATGTAACAAGTATCTCTGGAGTGCCCACTTGGACAATGGCTGTGCTAAAAAAAGTGTTAACCCTTTCTAACAAAAGTAATATTAAATCTGTTTGGCCAAATTTAGAACTATTTGTGCATGGAGGCATCAATTTTACCCCTTATAAAGATGCTTTTTATGATTTAATTGGCACAGACAAAATTAATTTCATAGAAACATACAATGCAAGCGAAGGATTTTTTGGCCTGCAACTAGTTCAGGGTGAAAACATGAATTTAATGCCTCAATACGGAATTTATTATGAGTTTAGAAACACAAAAACAGGCGAAATTTGCAATCTTTCTAAAATTGAAACTCAAGTACAATATGAGGTTATTATTTCTACCGCCTCTGGATTATGGCGCTATTGTATAGGAGACACCCTTATTTTTACACAAAAAATTCCTTTCAAGTTTATTATTACAGGCCGCACTAAAAGTTGTATAAATGCCTTTGGCGAAGAATTAATGGTGCACAATGCAGATACAGCTTTAGAAAAAACTTGCAAAAAACATCAAGTAAATTTACAAGAATATACCGCTGCTCCTATTTTTAGTCATAATGAAACTAGCTTGGGCACACATGAGTGGATAATTGCTTTTGATAAATTGCCAGTAAATGAAGAACAATTTAAAATTGATTTTGACAACGCGCTCAAAGCGCTCAATTCAGACTATGCAGCAAAAAGAGCGCACAATCTTGCCATGGACACACCTGTCATCCATTTAACCTCCAAAAAAGTATTTTATAATTGGCTGGCGAAAAAAGAAAAATTAGGTGGTCAAAATAAAATACCCCGATTATCAGAAAATAGAGTTTTTATTAAAGACATTTTACAATATTTATAAAAGTAGTAAAAACCTGTCTCATCCTAAAAATAGTTTACACTTTAGAGATGCTACTTACAGCCAAAACTAATACAAACACAAAACAGTTCTCGATTTTCATTCTTAAAATTCAACCACTGTTATCGCGAATTAAAATCTTTCGAGCCCTCTTGTCATAATTGCATTTTTGGCTGAAATTGTGAACTTTAATGTGTAGGCTGGGTTAAAAAAAAAGAAAAAGCTGAAGTAAAATTTTCTAACTAATTTCAAATTTAGTCAAAAAACGGCTACATCTAGTTTTTATTGGCTATTAATAGGTATTTGTTATTGCATCTGCTATTTCTCGCAGTTCATCTCTATTATATTTGTTTTCTGATTTTTGCCACAACCCACAGATGTATAAAAACTTTTCAGCATCATCGCCTTCTATCTCAGCATCTTCTGGCATTGTAATATCAAAACCTTCTGTAGCAGCTATAAATTCATAGCAAAGTCTGATGCTGCGTGTAAGCAATGGGTCATTTTCTGCCAGTGCATAAGGCCTTAGTGCTTTAAGCAAGTCAATTAACTTTTCATCAAATTTACCTTTTTCAGCGGCTTTAACTATTTTTTCTATCTGCGTATTTGCTTCTTGATTTTGCATGTTTTATTTATCGTTTAACGAATTAGTTGCCGCAAAGATAAAATTCTATTGCGATTAAGCTAATCTATTTTTTAGAAAAAAAATAACATTAAAAAAACCGCAAATGCATTTGCGGTTTTTTTGATTGATAAAATATTCCTTATTGAGTAAGTGTAAGCGTTCTGCTGCTGCTGTTGGCAATTCTTTGCTGTGTAGGGCTAGAACTTACAGTAGAGGTAGAAGAAGATGATTTCAGAATCAACTCTTTATTTTTAAGTTGATCGATATCAAAAATACCGTTTGCAAAACCACTTACCGAAATTTGCAACCTTGATTTATTCTTTTTAGAATCTGCCCAACTCCAAGTTCCATTGCTTTTCTCAGTGGTAACTAATCCTACTGAGCTTGTTGTAACATCTTCTATTGCTACATTACCATCTTTCATAATATTAATTTTATAAGAATATGTATTATTGTCTACTGGAGGATTAGTAGGATTGCCGTTTAGGCTTGCTTCTTTTACGATTTTTGAGCCATCAAACTTTTCTTTATTTTTGGTGATATTGCCTAAAAAATCACTCTCTGAGTTGATTTCATAGTTAGCTACTTTCCACTCACCTACCACTCTAGCATCTCTGCTTCTAAATGAGATACCTGGGTCATTTTCTCCTTTTTTGCAGCCTAATAGCATTGCAAATGCTAATGTTGCGATGATGATTTTTTTCATTCGATTTTTATAATTTGGTTAATATATTGGGACAAATATACATATTTATTTAATATAAGAAGAAAAACATGCCATTTGTCAAATTCACATTATCTTTTTACATGTTGGGTTATAAAATCAATAATAGACTTCATAGTTGTACCTGGTGGAAAAAGCTTGGTTACCCCTTGTTTATTTAAGAATTCACTATCGATATCAGGTATTATTCCTCCTCCAATCAGCAACACATTTTCCATCTCGTTTGCTTTTAACAATGCAATTACTTTAGGAAATATAGTATTGTGTGCACCACTTAAAATACTAATACCTATCACATCCACATCTTCTTGAATTGCAGTATTAATGACACTTTCTGGCGTTTGCCTTAGCCCTGTATAAATTACCTCCATACCCGCATCGCGCAGCGCAGTGGCAATCACTTTTGCTCCCCTATCGTGGCCATCTAATCCAATTTTTGCAACTAATACTCTTATGGGCTTCATTCTATTTTTCTAGTTTTACTGAATACTTAGATTTTAGGCCTTTTCGGATAAACGTCCTTAAATTTAAGTCGTCCATAAAGTAGCCATTGCTAATATCTAATTGTGTTTTAAAATTTTTTTGTAAACTTTTTTTATACCTTGCATCCGAGATAGGATATAAAAAAATACATTCTTTTTTAATTTTTAATGGATAGAGTTCCCACTGCTTATCGGGTGTTTGCCAAGCAAGTATAAAAATATCACCGTCCTTTAATAGTTTCAATGTGTCCGATAGTCCAATTTTACTATTTATTTTAAAATCAACTAAGTCTACAAAATCTATCTCTGCACCTTTTATTGAAAAATAGCCAGAATCTGAGTTGCTTTTTTTTTCTTTTGCAACAAAATATTTCCCCTCCATGCTTGGTGGAAAACTGCTTAATTGGTTAAAATTTGGTATACGATCAAATTGGGCTGTTGAGCAAGCATTGAAAACAAGAATGCTTAAAAAAACGGGTATAAGTATTTTATAATTCACTTGGTAAATGGTTTTTAAGTTTATTGATGGCAAAAGATAGCCTATTACATGATTCTGCTTTACCCAAATAATTCATTAGCTCAAACAATGGAGGACCGCCAGCCTCTCCTGTAAGCGAGATGCGCAAAGGCTGAAAATATTGGGTAGGCTTTTGATTGTTCTTTTGAGCATAATTTGTCACCAAATTTTCTATGGAAATTGCACTAAAATCTTCTATAGATTGCATTGCCAACAAAAGATTATTTAAATCTTCAAAGGTTTGCGCATTCCATTTTTTAGTGATCACATCCATATCGTAAGCGGCAGGAATATGAAATAAATAAGGTGCTTTTTCAAAAAAATCTTTTACAAAAACCGCCTTTTCTTTCATTAGCGCAATGGCATCATTTAGTTTATGCTCATTATATTTTGGGTACTTTTCTTTTACAATAGGTCTAATTCTATCAGCTATTTCTTCAATTGGCAATTTATTTACATATTGTTGATTAAACCAATATGCTTTTTGCAAATCAAACTTTGCTCCACTTTTATTAACCCTAGATAGTTCAAAAGCATCTATCAGCTCTGGCAAAGAAAACAATTCTCTATTGTCTGCGGTATGCCATCCCAATAGGGCAAGCATGTTTAGTACTGCGGCAGATTCGTATCCTACTTCTTTATAACCCGAAGAAATTTCATGAGTAATAGGGTCTTGCCATTGCAAAGGAAAAACAGGAAAACCCAACCTATCTCCATCTCTTTTACTCAATTTTCCATTTCCATCTGGTTTGAGCAATAAAGGTAAATGAGCAAATACAGGCATTTGATCCTCCCAGCCAAAATACCTATACAATAATACATGCAAAGGGGCAGATGGCAGCCATTCTTCACCTCGAATTACATGCGTAATTTTCATTAAATAATCATCTACTACATTGGCTAAATGATAAGTAGGCATGCCATCAGATTTTAATAGCACTTTATCATCCATTTGTGTAGTATTTATTACCACCCAACCTCTAATTTCATCAAAAAAGCGAACATCTTCATTTCGAGGCAATTTAAGTCTAATGACAACATCTTCATTGGCTGCTAACCTTTTTTGAACCTCATCTGCTGGTAAGGTTAATGAGTTAACCATACTGGACCTAGAAACAGCATCATACTTTGGCAGCATTTTACTCATTTCCAACCTTTTTCGCATGTTATCTAAATCTTCATCAGTATCATATGCATAATATGCAAATCCTTTTTTAACTAAATCTTCTGCATATTGCTTATACATCCCTTTACGCTCACTCTGCCTGTATGGGGCATACTCGCCCGAAGACAAGTGTGGACCTTCGTCAAAAGTGATTCCGCACCAAGTCAATGAATCAATAATATATTGTTCAGCACCAGGCACATATCTTTTTTGATCTGTATCTTCTATTCTTAAAATAAAGGTGCCCTTATTTTTTTTTGTAAATAAATAATTATAAAGTGCTGTTCTAACACCTCCTATATGCAAAGGCCCTGTGGGGCTTGGAGCAAATCTAACACGAACCATTTTTAAGTTTTATATTGAAATGGCAAAGGTATAGAAATTAATATATTTAACACATTTCTTTTCGGAGTTGCTATTTAGATAAAATATTCTTTCTTTGCAATCAAAAAAAAATATGAACCTCAAATTATCAAAAATCAATATTTTACTTGCATTATTAATGGGTTTTAATTTTTATGCCTGTAAGAAAGAAATAAATAAAGACGATAAACCCCCTGCTCAAAACACAGAAATTACTACTCCTCCAGAAAGTTTTGAATCAAAAGCTGTTATTGAGATGTTTACTGGAGAATGGTGTGATGCTTGCCCCCCTGGACAAACAAAATTAAAAGAACTAACGCTTGCTTACCCAAATAAAATTTATGGTGTAAAAATCCATTATGCGGATTTTTTAGAAGGCCCATTTTATAATTCATTGGCTCAAAATTTGGGCGGGGTGGGCGCCTACCCAACTGCGAGCGTTAATAGAAGTCCTGCAGTAAATGCTGGAAGCCAAACTGATTATGTGATCTACAGCAAGGAGTATTGGGAAACCAATGCAAATAGATTTATAAATAAAAAAGTGGGTATTGGATTAGCCATGGAAAGCAAATTAGAAAATGGGAAAGTATCATTAAAAATTAAAACTTTTAGCAACGGAACTATTTCTGCCCTTAACGCCAAATTAGTTGTATATATTATAGAAAACAATATTTTGGCATTAGAGCAAAAAGGGGCAGCTGCAGATTATAAACACTTTAATTCTGCAAGGGCTTTGCTAACATCCGTGAGCGGTGATGCAATAAATATACCCGATATGGTAATAGCAGAAAAAAACTTTGCATTTGATTTGCCAACGAATTGGAATGCAAAAGAAATCTATTTTTTGGCATTTATAGCCACCCAAGGGGGCAATACGAGTGAGCGAAATGTAATAAATGCTCAGCAAAGCCGATTGGGAGAAATTAAAAATTGGGATTAATTAAAATAAATATGATTAGGATTATCAGAAATATAAAAGACTTTTTACTCTACTTGCCTCTCACAATGGTTTTCAGTCCTTTTAATAAAATTTTTATCTTTTTATATCATTACAATAAGTTGATAAAATGGGTAAATGCCAATAAAAAAACAATCCCTTATTCAGATTTTTATAGTCCTGGCAGAACTCATAGCAAAAGAGATAAGTATTATGATTATTTAAGCGACAATCTTGGCATCGTTGATTCTCAAATTTGTTTTTTAGAATTCGGTGTCGCAGCAGGAGCATCATTTAATTGGTGGTTGAAAAAAAATGAACACCCCAATTCCTGTTTTTTTGGCTTCGACACTTTCGAAGGTTTACCAGAAAGCTGGAATGGGCTTTATACAAAAGGCGACATGGCCTATCAAATGCCAAATATTAACGACCCTCGTGCCCTTTTATCTAAGGGATTATTTCAAGATACCTTGTATCCATTTATTAGCCAAAACATCCCCCAAATAAATAATAGCCAAAAAAGAATTATACACTTAGATGCCGACTTATACTCTGCAACTGCATTTGTGCTTGCAGCAATGTATCCTTTAATAAAAAATGGAGATATCATCATGTTTGACGAGTTTAATGTGGCAACATCAGAATTTAAAGCCTATTTTGAGTTTATAAACAATTACTATGTGACCTTAAAACCTATTGCAGCAGCTAATAATTTTCACCATGTTGCTTTTGAGGTAATTATTTAAATAAATGCAACTTTCTATAAGAAAAGCATTGGGTTTATTTAAAAATAAAATTAGATTTTGAAAACTAAAGAATAAGCAGTCTAAGTCTTCTTTATTCTTATTTAATTTAGAATCAAGAAAATATAAATCGTCATTTTTATTTTCAAATATTTAAAAATAAACTATATCTTTGTGATATGAAAATAGCTGTTCACAAAATATATTTAACTTTCATATTTGCGGTTTTCCTATTGTTGCATTACTCTTGCTCCAAAGTAACTGGACCCATTTCTATGAAATACACCAAGGCTGAAGCCATTTATGGCGATTTAGACTCTATAAGAAATGTCGCCCTTTTAGAAGAATTTAAACCCATTGATGTTCCTGTAGGTCATTTTATTGGAAAAGATTTCATCCTTATAGGTGAGCGTGGCTTGGGAATACATGTATATGACAATACCAACTTTTCTGCCCCAAAAAATACGGCATTCTTGCGCATTCCATTTTGTAAAGAATATTATATAGATGGAGATTACTTGTATGCAGAATCTGGCTATGATTTATTAAAAATAAATATAAAAGATTTTAGAAACCCGTTTATCAGTTATAGGCTAAAAAATGCCTTTGCTGAGGCTATGTTTGATGATAAAGGAAGGGTTTTACTTGGCTTTATTTATAACACAGCCACAGACTATTTTGAGGCTGGCAGCCCAGAGGCGCTAGAAATTAAGAAACAAGGCAAATTGCATATAGATTATAATGGCAAAATGATACCCCTTTCCACAGTGCCCACTATGTTTGCAGGTAACAATGGAAAATCAAAAGGTACTATTAACAGAATTGGTACTTATTATAACCATGTATATATTGTAGGCAAAGACAAACTTCACATATTTTCTTCTGAAGGAGAAAATATGACCAAGCACAGTCCTGTATCAATAGAAGATGCAAGTGAAACTGTATATATAGATAAAAATAGACTATATATTGGCTCTGAATCTGCTGTAACTATTTACCTTTTAAACAATCTTTCATCACCTAGCAAAGCATCAAAAATAGACCACCTCACCTCTTGCGACCCTGTATTAGCAGATGGAGACATCGCCTATTCTACATTGCGGTCTCAATCTAATGAAGGATGTGATGGCACAGAAAATGTTTTAATAGTGATAGATGTTACCAAATCTAAAAACGCAAGCGAAGTGAAAACACTTGAACTAGAAAGCCCGTATGGAATGACTTTGGTAAACAATGTACTCATCGTAGGCGAAGGCACAAATGGCTTGAGCTTTTTTAATGTAAAAGATAGAAAATCGCCTGAATTTAAAGTTAGAAATAAAGATATTGTGGCCTATGATGTTATGGTGCATCCTGTAGATAATGAAATTATAATCGTTACCAATCGTTTGGGAATTAAAGAATATAGGATTAATTGGAATACACTAGCATTGACCCAATTAGGTTCTATAAGCTATAAGTGAAAAAAAATCTGATTTTTAGATCATTTACCCTCGCAGCAGGATTGGTAATCTCTATGCTTTTGTGCACTCCACTTTATGCCTTAAAAAAAGGTATAAGCGATTTTAACATAAAAAAAATAAGCATTTATAATGGGAGATGGTCCCATGATTATGGTGTAATGTTTGGAGCTCTAAAATACTATAACTTTGGAATCCATTACCACTTGAGCTATCAGGCTTTTAAAGCCATATCTTTTCAAGGAGGTATTGCAGTCAATAATTTTTATTATAATATTTATTCTACTTCTGATAAGCACCCCTTATCTATTATGTGGTTTCCAATAATCGTAGGTAGCCGCGTAAACTTGATTAGTAGCAGGGATAAAAGACACATAATAAATGCATATGGTAAAACTGGTATTGCTTTTGCACCGTCTAGAGAAAGCAATAATATTAAATCGGAGCCCTTTTATGAATTCGGTTTAGGGTTGTCAAAGAAAATAAAATCAGGACGCAGCAAGCTTATTTTGGATGTTGGCATGCAAAATTATAAGCTTCAAGGCACGTTAATTTCTAGTTTTCAATCTACCATTGATTACAATTTGAATTTTAGATCCTATTTAATTAGAATTTCATGGAGAAAGATAATTTCTTAATTAGTTTATGCTTGGATATTAAAAAAAAGCATATTTGTATAATGAAATCAATTTTAACAGCCTGCATCTTTTTTGGCTTTTTATCGGTTTATAGTCAAACAGAAGTTTTAGATAATCGAAACAGCATCAGCTTATTGTTTAGGGGCGCTATTAGCAAAAACCCGGTAAATGAAATTTTTCAAACAAACCTTAGGTATGTAAGAAAAATAAAAAAAAATAGCCTTAGGTTCAGAAATTTCAATTATGCAAGTTACTGGTCAATTTGACAACTATGACAAATTTGGAATAGGCTTATTTGGACACTTTGCTATATCTAAAATATTTTATGCAAAACTTGGCTACCATGGTTCGCAAATAATAACATCAGCAAGGGAAAACAATGCAATAGATTTTCTCCCTTTTATTTCATAAGGATTTAAACTGCATGCTTACAAAAATTTTGGAATCGCAGCTCAAATCAGAAATACTACAATGTCAAAAAGCCTTCATTTACTAGCCTGGCTAAAGAGTGAATTGCAAATTTTAACTTGATTATTTTCTTAATTTAACCTCGATAAAGCACATATTTTAGTCTTAAATATCTGCTTGTGGGCGGCTAAACAAAAAAGAAATCGGGAATCTTATAATAATATTAAAAAGCATAAAGCAAAATTGGTATCACCAATAATTTATTAAATCTAAATTAAAAATAAAATTCGGCTTCAAAAACGTACTTTTGCAGCCAATGAGCAACGTACTTTCAGTAGACAAAATTAGTAAATCATATGGCGAAAAATGGCTTTTTAATCAAATCACTTTTGGGTTAGAAAAGGGAGAAAAAGTAGCCATGGTTGGTGCCAATGGAACAGGAAAAACAACATTGCTAAGAACAATTGTAGGCTTAATACCTTCAGATGCAGGAATAATTGCAATGCAAAAGAATACAACACTTAGCTACCTTCCTCAAGAGCCCGAGTTACCTGCAAACTTAACCATCATGCAAACCCTATTCTCTGCAGACAATGTAATATCTGCAACAATAAAAGCCTATGAAAAAGCCATTGAAAACCCAGAAACAGATGGAGACAATTTTCAATTTTTAATGGATGAAATGACTAGATTAGATGCATGGGATTATGATAAAAAAGCGAACCAAATATTGTCTAAACTTGGCATAACACAAACAGATGTGCTCAATGAAACATTGAGCGGGGGGCAGAGGAAAAGAGTGGCTTTGGCCAAAATACTGCTAGAAAAACCCGACCTAATTCTAATGGATGAGCCCACCAATCACCTAGACTTAGAAGCAATAGAATGGCTTGAAAACCTGCTAACAGCTCATCAAATAACCTTATTAATGGTTACCCACGACAGGTATTTCTTAGATAATGTATGCACAAAAATAATAGAACTTGACCAAGGAAAACTGCATGTACACGAAGGCAACTATGCCTATTTTTTAGAACAAAAATCGCTGCGAATGCAAATAGAAAAAGTTGTGGTAGAAAAAGCTAAAAATCTTCTAATAAAAGAGTTAGAATGGATGAGAAGAATGCCAAAAGCAAGGGGAACGAAGTCTAAATCACGCATTACTGCTTATTATGACTTAAAAGAGATTGCAAGCCAAAATATAGGAGGAACTGAACTGGAAATTGGGGTTCAAGCTAGCCGATTAGGAAATAAAGTTATTGAAATACATAATATTTCGCATGGTTTTAAAGACTTGCCTATTGTCAAAAATTTTACGTTTAATTTTAAAAGAAAAGATAAAATAGGTGTAATTGGCAAAAATGGCATAGGAAAAAGTACCCTATTGGATTTGCTAACACAAAAAATTACGCCAAATAAAGGGGAAGTAATTCATGGTAGCACCTTGCAAATAGGCTATTATACACAACATATTAATAACCTAAACCTAGATAATAGAATCATAGATGAGGTAAAAGAAATTGCTGAGTTTGTTTCATTGGGAAATGGAGATCAGATAACGGTAAGCAAACTGTTAGAAATGTTTTTATTTCCACCAAAAGTGCAGCATACCCCCATTCATAAATTAAGTGGCGGAGAAAAAAGAAGGTTGCAATTATTAAAAGTATTGGTAGCAAGTCCTAATTTTTTAATTTTGGACGAACCTACAAATGATTTGGATATTGATACTTTAAATGTTTTAGAAGATTTTTTATTTAATTTTGAAGGATGCCTACTGTTAGTTTCGCATGACAGGTATTTTATGGATAATCTGGTAGACCAATTGTTGATTTTTGAGGGCGAAGGGCTTATAAAAAATTACCACGGTAACTATACTGACTATAGAGAAAATATAGTAGATGTGGCAGAAGAAAAAAAAGTAGTTGCACCAAAAAGCGCAATAGAAACTGCTAAAAAACAAACTCAAAAAACCAAATTAAGTTATAATGAGCAAAGAGAGTTTGAACAATTGCAAATTGATATTGAAACTATTGAAACATTAAAAACTCAATTGACACTTGAAATGGGCAATCAAATTTCTGATTTTGATATGCTTAATAAGTTAGCGCTTCAAATTGAAGATTGTAATATTAAAATTGAAAAAAAAACAATGCGATGGCTAGAATTGTCTGAAATAATCAATGTCTAAAAATTTATAATTATAAATTTTACGGCACAGGATTGCTGCCATGCCCTCCCCAAGGGTGGCATGATAAGATGCGTTTAACCCCCAAGTAGCTCCCTTTCAATAATCCATATTTATTTAGCGCTTCTATCATATAATTACTGCAGGTGGGCTCATATCTGCATGCCATGGGCAAAAGCGGAGATATGGAATACTTATATACTTTTACCAACAATAGTAAGGGAAAAATAACAATTTTTTTAACTTTCATTGTTAAACTTATTAAAAACTTTTTTCATAGCTGCGTCTATTTCCATGTAAGAAAGTTTGTTAGGAGAAATGTAGGTGATGCCTAATAAATAAAACTTGTCAGACGTACTAATTATTTGCTTATTGAGCCTATAAGCTTCACGCATTTGTCGTTTTATTCTATTTCTATCGGTAGCAAGTTTAAACTTTTTTTTGGAAACAGTAAGTAAAACCTGATTATTAATAAGAGTTTCATTGGTTTGCCAAAATAGCACCAATGGAAAAGATTTTATCGAAAGTTTACTTTTAAATAAAGATTCTATCAACAAAAGAGAACATAACTTTTCGCTTTTAGAAAAAGTAAGTTTATTTGATTTCATGGCTAAAAGCGCATCAAACCGCTAGGGCTCGCTTAGCCTAAATTAGCGTTTGTGTCTATACTCGTCAGAAACAGTAAGTTTTTTTCTGCCTTTAGCTCTTCTAGCGGCAAGAACTTTTCTACCGTTGGCACTAGCCATACGCTCACGAAAACCGTGTTTATTTTTTCTTTTTCTGTTTGATGGTTGGTATGTTCTTTTCATTTTTTTGCTTAAAAGGGCTGCAAATGTAAATAATAATACTCACAAAATAAAATTAGTTCTGATTTTTTTTCAATTTCATAAAGTGGGCAGGTAAAACGCTTACAAATACAGTCAATTTTTTTTGGCGAAGTCCCTAGCTTATTGCAAAAATTATACTTTAATATCTTTAAGAAATGGCAAACTTTGCCTAATATTAGCCACCTCATCTAAATTTAATACAGTACATAAAATAGTTTCTTCATCAATAGCAGAAAGTATTTGTACGCCCATTGGGTTCAAAATCTGAGAATATCCGTTATAAAATAATCCTTCACCATCATTACCTACCCTATTGCATGCCAAAACAAAAGATTGATTCTCTATTGCCCGTGCTTTCAATAAAGTATTCCAATGGATAATTCTCTTTTCTGGCCAACTTGCGATGATTATTGCTGCATCATAATTCATAGTGTTACGCAGCCATTCTGGAAACCTCAAATCGTAGCAAATAAAAAATGCCATTTTAAAACCACCTATGTTTAAAACCAATTTTTGCTCTCCTGGATGAAAAATTTCATCTTCTTTTGCCATTGAAAATAAATAATGTTTATCATAATGCCCCAAAACTTTGCTTTTATCTATCACCATTAACCGGTTATAATATTTGCGCTCAACATCAATAGCCAATGAACCACAAATAATAAACTTATCGCTCCAAAAATGCATCCAATTTAAAATTTTATCAGTATCATTTGGCAATATTTTAGAAACATCCATACTAAATCCAGTTGCAAACATTTCTGGCAAAACCACCAATTTTGTATCTTTTGGCACTTTTTTTAAAATGGTGTCGAGCTTTTCTAAACTAGCTGCAACATTTTGCCAAACTGGCGCAAATTGTATGATTGCAATTGTTATACTTTGCATAAAATATCTGCTGCTTTTAGCAATGTTTCTTCAGATTTAGCAAAACATACCCTAATACATTTATGGTCTAAGTGATCTTTATAAAAAACTGATGTTGGTATAGCCCCTACCAAATGTTGATCAATTAGCCATTCTGCAAAAACAGTATCTTTATCTTGACTAATTTTTGAATAATCAAGTAAAGCAAAATAGGTTGCATAGGGCGCTAAAATTTTAAATCTAGAAGGTTTTAAGGCTTCTAAAAACAACTTTCGTTTATCACCATAAAATTTGGTTAAATTAATTTTATCAGAATAGGTATTTAAATAATCTGTGATAGCATATTGCAAAGGAGAATTGACTGAAAAAACCATAAATTGATATACCTTTCTTATTTCTTTCATCAATGCTTCGGGACCAAGAAGATAGCCTATTTTCCATCCAGTAGCATGCAAAGTTTTACCAAAACTTGATGCAATAATACTGCGTTCAGCCAATTTAGGGTATCTTGCCACACTTTGATGCTCATATCCATCAAAAACTATATGTTCATAAACCTCATCGCTTATTAAAACGATATCTGTATTTTTTATCAATTCTTCTAAATGCCTCATATCCTCTGAATTAAATATTGTGCCTGTAGGATTATTTGGAGTATTGATTAAAATGGCTTTGGTTTTAAAATTTATTAGCTTACGCACTTGTTCCCAATCTATTTTATAAGATGGATGCTGTAAAGTTACATAAATTGGTTTTGCGCCTTGCAGCCTAATGGCAGGTGTATAAGAATCATAAGCCGGCTCGAATATTATAATCTCATCACCCTCATGCAACAGTGCTGTTATGGCAGCATAAATACCAGCAGTAGCTCCAGGCACTATGGTAATTTCCGTATCCGCATTATAATGCTGGCTATACCATTGATAAGTTAGTGAAGATATTGTTTCTCGCAATGAGAATAACCCCGGCATTGGCGCATACTGATGTATATTTGTTTTTTTAAAATAATATTCACATAGCGATAAAAGCGCTTTATCGGGTCCAAAATCTGGAAAACCTTGGGCAAGATTAATTGCACCTTTTTCAGCACAAAGCCTACTCATTTTAGAGAATATACTCTCAGAAACATTGGGCAACTTAGTTTTTATCTCTCCTGTAAATATCGGCATTTATTTGTTGAGCAAATTTAGTTCATTTTATAGTATCAAAAAGTTTTTACTTTAACTTATTTTTCCATTGAGTTAGTTGCAATTCTAAAGTTGAGGATATCCTTTGAGGCCAAAATTTTACATTGCTCTTTACAGCACTTGGGTGAACATAAATAGTGTACCATGCGGCACCACTTGTAAAGGTGTAAGAGGGCCAATTAACAATTTTTTTTAAAACATCATTTGGCAAAATTCCGTTTAGGTTTCCATCTATTATTGCCACTGAACTATCTAATAGTTTAACACTTGATATTGAATGTGTTGCCAATACATTTGCTGGCTTTTTGAGATGTGTAAATTCAAACGAACTTTCATTGGGAGGCATTGCATATAGGTTTAAATTTGCAAATTCACTTTTCGAAATTTGAGCGTAGAGATGATAATAATGCCTAAATAAAATATTAGCATCAGAAAGTTGCTTGCCGGGATAATACCAAAAATTGCCCGAAAACAGCAAAAAAAGCGAAATAAACAACCATTTTTTAGATTTTTCTAGTAAAAAAGCAGCTGAAAGTATGCTTAAAACAAAAAATACAGGAATAAAATAACGGTGTGCAATAGAAAATTTTACGGTTAGCCAAATACCTAAAACCAATAAAATAGAAAAACAAGCATAGAACAGCCACCTTTTATCATTTTTATTTTTAGATAACCATAAAAATGCAAAAACTAATATAATAAAACATCCAAAATCTATCAATCTCCAAATTATAATGCCCGCATTTTTTAATAAAACTAAAGAAGTTCCTATCCCCCTAAAATCAGAATATTCAGGTGGAAATATATACCAACCCACAGCCCATTTGTGCCAAATAAGCCATGCACAATATGGAATAAAAGCAGTTGAAAGACGCAATATATCATAAATTAACTTTTTCTCTCTTTTTGCCATTAAAAGGTAAGTTCCTAAAAATGCAAAAACAATTACCAAACCTTCATTATGGATTAAAAGCAACAAGGCTAAACTAGCAATGATGCCCCAAAGATTATTATTTAAATTACTCCATAAAAGAGATAGTGTAAATAAAAACAAAAATATATGAGTATTTAAAGAAATACTAAGGGCCAAAAAAATAGGGTTAAAAGCAATAAGGAGAAGCAAAATATTCTTAAAACCATAAAAAGAATCTATTTTTTTTACTAAAAATAATGCCGCCAATGAAGCAATAAAATTAAAAAGGTGACTCCAAAACAAATCTAGACCAAATATTTTCCACAATGATGCATGTATCAAGGGAATAAATATAGGATGCCCAGGATCAATGCCTTTTGGATAAAACACATTTGAAAAATTATTCTGATAAACAGAAACAGCTAATCTGCTTATAGTAGATTTAGAATCACCATAAAAAGGATCGTTACAAGTATAAATAAAAACTAAAAAATAGGCTGTAACAATAGCTATAAAACATACATTATACTTATCTTTAATTAACATTTTTAATGCTACAATATTAATTAAATTTTTCTGAGTAATTGCAAATTAAACACAACTCTGATATGAATAAACTGAAAAATATTACTTTAAAACAGAAAATTAATAAAACTTAAAAAAACCTATAATTGACTAATAAATAGATTATTTGGTCAAAAAGTTATTGGTGTAAAAGTCTTCTAAATTATTTATCACATCATCAATAACATCACCATCTACTGAGCATAACACCTTATTTTCTAAAAGCCATTGCATAAAATTTTGCCATACATCACGATCCATTTTACCCCATTTTCCATCTTTATGCACCCAAGCATCTTTCAATAAATTTAGGCTGGTAGCGATCATTTTTTCATTACTAAAATTTGGATGATCAACATGCTTGCATAAAAAAGATGCAGCGTCTTCTGAATGCTCTGCTGCATATTTAAAACCACTTTGACTGATGGCCAAAAAATCTTCAACAGATTGAGGATACTCCTCTAATATTGATTCTTTTGTCATTAAAACAGGCGAATAACCATAAGGTATTTTGTAATCTTGAAGTCTAAAAACATTGAGAGCCACGTTATTAAATTGAGCCTGAACACCCTCCCACGGCATAAAAATCCAAGTGGCATCTGCCTTGTTTTTTAGCAAGGTTTCCCATATACCCAACTTGGGTGGATAATCTACTTTTAGCATTCCAAAACCCCCATTATTCCTAATTAATTTTTTTACTATGCAATCCTCAAAACGTGCTTGATAACTTGCATATAGTTTACCATCCATTTTTTTTGGCTCATCAATGCCACTTGATGCAAGAGTAACTATTGCACTTGTATCATACTGAAGCAGCGCTGCAACAGCTTTAACAGCAACTGGCTTGGGGAGGGTGCGATAGCTTAACACACTTTCAGAAGGGGCAATAGCAAAATGAACCATATCGTTGGCCAACATTTTAGCAGGTGTTAGGTGATAATTATTTGTTTCTGGATTAACAAAAGTAATGGATATGCCTGCATCACGATACCAGTTTTTATAAAATGCAATTAAAAATCCTGCATGTAAGGTGTTGGGCGACCAATCCAACGCTATTTTTATTTCTTGCATTAGTCTTCATTAACAAAAACAGCAACAATTTGTTTGAACAATAATTGTAGGATGAATTGCCATTTTGATGAACTATTCTATTATTATTGATGTAAAGTTTTTTAAATTTACGAAATAGAAAAAAATGCAAAAGCGCTAATCTCCAAAATGCTTTATGAAAAATGTGAAAATATTTTTGGCTAAAAAAAAATTATTGATGGCACATTTTAAGTTGCAAAATGGAGGTGTTTTGCTAGATTTATGCACCTGCCAATGCTAACTAGGAAAAATTTAACATTAATAATTTGAGCGTTTTAAACTTAATTTTGTGGATTCAGGTTGAAACGTATAGAAAAAACATTACTGTATAGCACTGTACCGCCACCAGCAAAATTTGCAATACTATAGTCTAGCGAAAATGATTTTAATTGAATGCCCACACCAGCAGATGGCAATAAATAAAGCCTATTTTTATCCCCTTTTGCATTAAGTATTCTTTGATAATTGCCTACACCAGCGCGCAAACAAACTTTTGTATTTTCATTAAAGTTATATCCTGCCTCTAAACCCGTTCTTGGACCAATGCTAAAAAGACCTGTTTTAATCAATGTATTTCTTCGTCCATCAAAAGTAATTTCTGCCGCCATTTCTCCTACAAACTCCATATTGCCTTTTTTAATGGTTTTGCTCACCCCTGTTAGCAACCTTGGTAAACTAATCTCTAAAGAGTTTACAGGTATTTCATTACCAGTAACTGAAAAAATGTCACGCGCATAATCTTTGTTGCCGCCCACTGCCAATTTATCCATATCGAAACGCCAAGCAGTAAAAGTAGAAGTGGCATCATACAAGGTGGCGCCAAAAGCCAGTCCGTTTTTATTGTTTTTTATCAATATACCTAAATCTATTCCAAAACCCCACGCTTTTGCAAACTCTCCACCCCTGCGTCTTATTATTTTAAAATTGGTTCCCCAAGAAAAATCTATTTTTTTATACCCTTTTAATTTTATTTTTTGAGCCATATTGGCATTCATTGCAAAATCTACAGCGCTAAAGGAGCTTACCCTATTGTAATTTATTTCACCATTTTCTATCAAATTGATGGTGTTAAGTATTCCATCTACCCCCATTCTAATAAACGAAAATCCAAATCCGCTATTTTTTTTACCCCCAAATGCTACAGCGCCATAATCATAATTTGCAATGCCTCCAAAATAGGCGGCATGCATAAATGTTGCTTGCAAATTATCTTTTATATTTACCAAGCCAGCGGGGTTCCAATATCCTGCATTGACATCATTGGTATGGCTTACCACTGCCCCCGACATTGCAAAAGCGCGCGCTCCAACACCTATGGTTAAAAAATCATTGGAGTATTTTCGCACATTTTGTGCCGTTACCCCAAATGGGTTTAATGTAATGGCAATGATGAGTATGCTGGCAAATTTGCCTTTATTTCTGATAAAATTTGTGGCAAAATAGCCACTAATGAATCGTTCTGCTCTTTTTTCCATGTTTCCTTAATTCCAATGCGAATATAAACCCTTTGTAATGAATGTGGCAACTTTTCATTGTCTAAATATTGATAAAGCCATTTATGGGTTATAAAATTTTGTAATTTTTCCGAAAAAACTGCCCCATCTTTCATACCGCATTGCTCAAAATGGCCCAATAATTCTGAATGATTAAGTAAAGCCAATTCTGAGTAAAAATCATCTAGGGTGCATAAACTATCTTCCATCAATACCCTATCTATTCCCATTTCTAGCAAGATATGTGCGAGAAAAAATGTTTTAGGTATATTGCCCGCAGGGGTACAATTAATCATGGCGCTAATTTTACTGCACATTTTATCAAAAAAAAGGGCATTATGAAAATGCGTATCCCTAGATAGGTGCATAATTGCTCCTTGATCTAGAGGAAGCATATTTTTTTTTTGAGATGGCTTATACCTTTGATGGACAAAAAATTTTAAAAAATCAGGAAATATCAAACCCAAATGAAACATTGGGTCAGAATGATTTTTTTTATCAAAATGATAATGAGAAAGAAAATTCAAGGTACAAATATACTTAAAAATAAACTTTTTAGCTCACAAAAAAATAAGAAATAAATGTCTCAAAGAGCGCACAGCTGCATTTTAAATATTAAAAATTAGTTTGTGATTTTATCTTACAATATCAACAAGACTAATTGTTATAAATGGTTGCTATCTTACACGGCTATTTTTTATAACTAAAGTAACCCATTCCTTAGCTTGGCTTTTTTTTCAAAACCAAATTTTAATCTTTTTTGATAATATAACTTTGTGTTTAAAATTTTATTAATCTTGTATAATTAATGTAATAGTTGAATAAAACAATTACCAGAAAATGAATCTTTATTAAGAATTGAAAAGCGCTCGATAATATTATATTATTTCAAAGTAATCAAGAATATAGATTGTCAAATTACTTAAAACAAGCTTTAAAATTGCAAAAAGAAATACCATTAGCTACTTTTTTTTTCCTAATTTGCTATTTCTACAAAAGGCCAATTATAATATTAATTTCCGCCAATAAAGCCTTACAAATTTTTATTAGTTTAAGTATTTAAATTAATGTGCCTCTAGCCAGTTATTACCCTCGCCAGCCTCTGCCAACACCGGCACTTTTAAAGGCAAGGCTGTGGCCATTTTCTTTAATATCATAGATTTTAGCGATGTCAATTCATCAGGAAAAACATCAAATAACAATTCGTCATGTACCTGCAAAATCATTTTACTTTTAAAACCCTGTTCTTTAATTGCTGCATGTATTTCTATCATAGCTATTTTTATCATGTCTGCGGCTGTGCCTTGTATAGGCGCATTGATTGCATTTCTCTCTGCAAATCCGCGCACTGTTTGATTGGCCGAGTTAATATCTTTAATATACCTTCTTCTGCCCAATAATGTTTGCACATAGCCATTACTTCGTGCAAAGGCAATGGTATCATCCATATAATCTTTTATGCCAGGAAACTGAATAAAATAGTTGTCTATAATTTCTTTGGCCTCTGTTCTGCTGATACCCAAGTTTTCTGCCAATCCAAAAGCACCTTGCCCATAAATTAAACCAAAGTTTACACTTTTTGCTTTGTAGCGTTGTTCTTTAGTAACTTGATCTATTGCGACACCAAAAACCTTTGCAGCTGTTGCTGTATGAATATCTAAACCAGCTTTAAAAGCTTTTATCATTTCGATATCACCGCTTATGCTTGCCACCACCCTAAGCTCCACTTGAGAGTAATCTGCAGATAATAAAATATTGCCTACTGATGGAATAAAAGCTTTGCGTACCTCTCGGCCCCTAGCGGTGCGTATAGGTATATTTTGCAAATTAGGATTGGTGCTGCTTAACCTGCCAGTTGCCGCCACCGCTTGATTATAGGTAGTGTGTATTCTTTGGGTTGTTTGATTTACCAATAATGGCAAGGCATCTACATAGGTAGATTTTAGTTTTTGCAGCTGCCTAAAATCCATAACGTGCTGCACAATTTCGCTTTTATTGTATAATTTTTGCAATATGTCTTCTCCTGTTTTATATTGCCCAGTTTTTGTTTTTTTAGCTTTAAGATCTAGCTGTAGTTTATCAAATAATATTTCGCCTAGTTGTTTTGGCGAGGCTATGTTAAATTTAACTCCTGCAAGTTTATATATATTTGCTTCTAATGCTACAATTTCTGTGGCAAGGCTTTTTGTATAATTATTTAAAAATCCAACATCAAGGCCAATACCTGCTCGCTCCATATCTGCCAATACGGGTATTAGTGGCAATTCTAATTCGTTAAAAATTGCACCCGCATTTTGGGCTAAAATTAAAGGCTCAAAGGCTTCTTTTAATTGCAAAGTAATGTCAGCATCTTCGGCCGCATAATCTTTGATTGTTTCTAAAGGCACATCTGCCATATTTAATTGCCCTTTGCCTTTTTTTCCTATCAATTCATCTATGCCTATCGTGTTGTAATTAAGGTATTGCTCAGCCAATTTATCCATACCATGTCGCATATCGGGTTCTAAAAGATAGTGGGCTATCATGGTATCAAAAAAGGGTAATTTTAGTTCAATATTTTCATTGCGCAACATTTGATAATCAAATTTTATATTTTGCCCAATTTTTACTGCATTGTTTTCAAATACCGGTTTTAATAGGGCAAGTATTGCTGCGCAATCCTCATTGTTTATAGGAACGTAATAGGCCTCACCTTTTGTTATCGCAAAAGAAATGCCTATGATTTTATCAGTTAGTGTATTTAACCCTGTAGTTTCTGTGTCAAAACAAAAAGTCTTGCACAAAAGTAGGCTATTGGCTAATTTTTCTATTGCATCGAGTTGGGTAACTAAGGTATAATTAACTTTTTGATTACTTATAGTGGTAAGAGGCAACTCGGCCGCCTTGATTACTGCAGCTTGAGCAGCAGAGGGAGCGCCAACCACATTGCCAAATAAATCTGTTTGCAGCACCACCGGCTTTTGATTAAACATACGCTGCGCCATTGTTCTAAATTCTAATTCATTAAAAAGTGTTAAAAGTGCTTCTTCATTATAAGGCTCCAATACATATTTTTCTTCTTCAAATTCGATAGGACTATTTAGGTCAATCGTGGCCAATGATTTGGAAATTAATGCTTGTTCCCTATAATTCTCAAAATTTTCTTTCATTTTACCTTTTAAATCATCCAAGTTAGCGAGCACATTTTCCATACTGCCATAAGTTGCGATGAGTTTTTTGGCTGTTTTTTCTCCCACTCCTGGCACACCCGGTATGTTGTCAGAGGCATCACCCCACAATCCCAATATATCTATTACTTGTTTTATTTCTTTAATTTCCCACTTTGCCAATATTTCATTTACCCCCAATATTTCAGCGCCATTGCCTAGCCGAGCAGGTTTATAAATAATTATTTTATCAGTAACCAGTTGCCCAAAATCCTTGTCGGGGGTCATCATATAGGTCATAAAATTTTTATTAGCAGCTTTTATTGCCAAAGTTCCTATCACATCATCTGCTTCCCAACCTGGAAGCATAATAACAGGTATGTTCATGCCTTCTAATAGTTTAAAAACATAAGGCAAACTTTTTGCTAAATCTTCGGGCATTTCTTCGCGGTGAGCTTTGTAAAAAGAATGCTCTTTTGCCCTATTGGTTTGCTCTTTTGTATCAAAAGCTACTGCAATATGGGTTGGTCTTTGATTTTTTATAACCTCCATCACTGTATTTGCAAAACCATAAATAGCGCTTGTATTCAGCCCATAACTTGTAATTCTCGGGTTTTGAGAAAAGGCAAAAAAAGCACGGTAAACCAAAGCCATGCCATCAAGCAGAAATAATTTTTTTTCTTCCATTTGGGCAAAATTACATTTTTTAATGGATTATCTATTTTTTATCTTTGCAGCAATGAAATTGTTTAACACCCAAGATGGAAACCTATTGAAAAAGCAGATGATTGCTGACAATACCCCTCGTAAAACTATTTCTTTCTATAAATATTGCCCTATCAAAAATGTCGCCTTTTTTAGAAATTATTTATACCACCATTTAGCATTATTAGCGGTAAAAGGCAGGATATATTTAAGTGTTGAAGGCATCAATGCTCAAATTAGCATTGAAATAGAAAATGAGCAACAATTCATAAATTTTTTGAATGACATTGATTTTTTAAAAAATATCCGGCTCAATTCTGCCATTGAAGACAATGGGAAATCTTTTTTTAAACTAAAAATTCAGTTACGCGATAAAATAGTAGCAGATGGCATCACAGACCCCACTTTTAACCCCAGTAATACAGGAAAATACCTAAATGCCCAAGACTTTAACACCATTATTGACCAAGAAGATACCATATTAATAGACATGCGAAATCACTATGAAAGCGAAATCGGTCATTTTAAAAATGCACTTTTACCTAATGTGGATACTTTTAGAGAATCGTTGCCTGTTATTGTAGAAAGTTTGTTAGACAAAAAAGACAAGAAAATTGTTATGTATTGCACAGGTGGAATTAGATGCGAAAAAGCAAGTGCATATATGAAACATAAGGGCTTTGAACAAGTTTATCATTTAGAAGGAGGCATTATTGAGTATAAAAGACAAATAGAAAACTTATCCTTGCCAAATAAATTTTTAGGTAAAAACTTTGTATTTGACGAAAGATTGGGAGAACGAATTGGATCAGAAATTATTGCACAATGCCACCAATGTGGAAATGTTTGCGACACACATACTAATTGCTTAAACGAGGCTTGTCATCTGCTATTTATACAATGTAAAACCTGTGCAGCAAAATACCTCCGTTGCTGCTCTGATATCTGTGCACAAGTTAATACTCTGCCAATAGAAAAGCAAAGAGCGTTAAGAAAAGGTAAAAAAATCGGACAAAATATTTTTAAAAAAGGAAGGGCAGAGTTGCCTTTTATGAAAAAATAAAAAGTCGGCAAAAACTGATTTATTAATATTAGCTATTTCATAGGATAAGCAATAAATTTGGCCGAAAGCTGTAATATTTCTAAATGGATTTACAACTGCGAAAATAAGGGCTCTTTTTATGAAAAACATTGCATAATTTCACTAATCTTTTTACCGTAAAATTGCTTTGGGCATTTTCATAATAAGAATAAGTTCTCATGACTAGTCCTAATTTAATTGCCACATGAAAAAACCATATTAAAACCGTTTTAGCAGCTTTTTCAAAAATTAGTCTTGCAGGAACTAACTGTCGCTGCTCCTTAAGGTATACCGATACTTTTACCAATTGCACCAAAACTTTAAAAATGAATTACCGCTAATATTAGCGCTATTATAGAATTTATTTTTTGCTTCTTCCATCTTAACAATTATTTTTGAATATAATTTTTATGAAATACGTTGTATTTTTAACCCTAATATCATGTTCTATTAATCAGCTTATTGCTCAGCAAATGGATTGAGCAAGAGAAATGTCAAGAAAAGGATTACCCAGAAATGCTGGAATAACTGATCTAATAGAACATCAACAAAATACATATATCTTTGGAAGCAATGGCACCTTCGCAGATTTAGACCCAAGTGAAGGAAAAACAATAATAAATAACTCCTATTTGAATAAGATAGGTGAGCATGACCTATATGTAGCTGTTTAGGATAAAAGTATGTCATTAAAAGCATACGCTAAGATTTTATAGCGGACCATTTAGGTAACATATTTGTTTTAGGCTACTTCAAAAAACGGCCTTTGGATGAATAATCAATCAAACGCTGCTTTAAATGCAACTGCAAGCCACGCAAATAATGGCATTATCACAAATTTAGATTCCACCACAGTTCGAACCTTTGCTTTCATGCGCATAAATGCCACAGATGGCAGTTATATTTCTCATAAAAACACTCAACCTGACGTAAAGGGTGACTCAGCGTAAAGTGTTGCCTAGCGAAAAGGGCGGTCTGACAAAAAGCGCGGTCTGACGAAAAACACTGCCCAGCGAAAAGTCATTCTGAGTGTTGCGCCCTAGCGCAATGTATCGAAGAAGGCTTAAGCGGTATTTTATTTAAAAAATTTAGAAATACCAAGTTCTATTTGACCGCGGTACTGAAATTGGCGTTCATACTGATTGCGGGAAGGAATTGGCAAAAAACTTATGCCTGGCATAAAACTAAATAAATATCCATTGCCAAGATTTGATGTCATTCTTAGCCCTGTTTGAGCGCTAATATTTAACGGACTTCCATCAAAGTTTTCACTTGGCAGATTAAAAACTTTTTTATCATATGCCTTAAAAGAAATAGTTTTTGCGGTATTTTTTTGCATAAAAGTAACATGTAATCCTCCACCAAAAAAAGCAGAAATTGTTAATCCTACTGGCATTCTTTTTATTCTTATGGGTGTTAAAAAATAAAACGGCACTACAATTTGATGAAATTTAAAGGTAAATGCTACATCTTTTTCTACACTTTGAGAAAGGTCTAAGACCTTGCCTACATCATCATGTATTGGGGATAGAAATTTAAGATCTTTTTTGCGTCTGCCCCAACCATAAGATTGATATTGTAACCCAACATATATTTGATCAAATCTTCCAGATTTTTTTACAAAAAAAGCACCAAAACCAGGAGAAAAAAACATTTCTTGATCTTTTTTAATACTATCACTAAAAGATTGCCTGCTGTAGTTTCTAAAAGAAGAGGTGGCAGTAACAAAAGCTCCCGAATAACCTGGAGAGCAGCTTAGTCCGAATTCTGTTTGCCCAAAAATGGGTTTATCAATGGCAAAGACGAGTGCAAAAGCCAATATATATAAGGTTTTTTTTATTTCCATTTTAAAGTGCGAAGATGCAAGAAAAATCTTAAATTTAAAACTATTGATGCAATTCCTAATCCAAAAACAAATCCCCACCATATTCCGCTAAGTCCTAAATTCCCAAATTTAGGCACTGCCAGATAATAACCCAAGGGCACCATAATTAGCCAATAGCTTACAAAAGCTATCATTGCAGGTACTTTCACATCTTTTACTCCGCGAAGCATGTTTAATGCAAGATTTTGCAAACCATCAAACAGTTGAAACGCAGCCGCAATGATCATTAAAGGAACTGCTAATGCCAATAATTCCTTATCCACAGAGTATAATTCTACTAAGGGTTTTCTAAATAAAATTAGCACTAAGCAGAATATTAACTCAAAAAAGATAACCAAAAAACCGCAGGCTAAGGCACTAGACATAATATGAGCCTTGTCTTTTGCTCCAAAGCCATTACCTATCATTATATTAGCAGCAGTAGAAATGCCTGTAATAAACATAAAAGTAATGGAGGCAATATTTAATATAACCTGATGTGCGCTCAATGCCAAATCGCCTAACCAACCTGCAACAATATAACTGGCTGTAAATGCAAAAACCTCTAAAAATAGTTGTGCACCAATGGGCAAACCAATGGTTAAAATCTCCTTACTTGTAACTATGAAACTTGTAGCTTTTTTATACCTTTTTCTAATACTAAGTACAATACTATTATTATAACAATATAAAATAGTAAGCAGACACATCATAAACCTAGCAATTACTGTGGCATAGGCAGAACCAATAAACCCATAACTGGGTATAAAATAATATCCAAATATAAACCATTTATTTAAAAAATAATTGAGCACTAAGCAAATAAACGTGATAACCATATTGGGTATAGTTTTACCTAATCCATTCAAAAAACTTCCATAAAGTGTGCTCAACAGTAGAAAAGGGGTACTAATATTTATAATGTTCAAATAATCAATTGCTAATTTATTTACAGTATCAGGTTGCTGAAAAATGCTAAAATTAGAAGTCATTAAAAAAATAAATGCCCCCAATATGATGGTAATAGGAATGAGCAACAATCTACCAATTTTGATATAACGCCAGCTTTGCCTCAGTTCTTTTGCCCCATCGTCTATTGAAACTAAAGAGGTAATACCATACAAAACGCCAAAGCCAATAATCATAACCAAAAAAAATAAAGAATTTCCCAAACCACAAGCTGCTTGACATACAGTGCTTATCTTACCGACCATAATGGTATCTGTGGATCCCATGAGCACAAACCCAAGCTGACTTATTACCACAGGACTGCCAATAACAAGGGCTTTTTTAATGTAAGAAAATGATAAACCCATTACAGATACTATTTTACCATTTTTTTTGCAATTGCTGTGGTAGAATATCCTGCTACCAATTCTATGGTTTCTACACGACCTCCGTAAGCAAGCACCTCCTTTGCGCCCACTATATCTTTTAATTTATAATCTGATCCTTTTACTAAAATATCTGGGGTTAATAATTTAATTAATTCTAACGGAGTAGCTTGATTAAATAGGATGACCGCATTTACAAATAAAAGTGCGCTTAAAACCAAAGCCCGGCTACTTTCATCTTGTAAAGGTCTATTTGGGTCTTTTTGCTGCGCTTCAACAGAATAATCATCATTTAACCCAATAATCAAAATATCGCCTAACAAAGCTGCCTTTGCCAAATATGTAATATGTCCTTTGTGTAAAATATCAAAACACCCATTTGTAAAAATAACCGTTTTGTTAGCTTTTTGCCAAATTGCTCGTTGCAACACCAATGACTGAGTATCTTTGTAAAACTTGGATTCTAAGAGCTGTAAATAATTCATTTAAATTAATTTTCTTTTCTCGATGGCTATCATAAGCAAAGAGATAGACCCTAAAATGACAACCAATATTATATTTGCACTTAAAGAAGCGGATGAAATTAATTTTGCATTTGCATTGCTAAGTCCATAAATATTTTCCATTCCAATAATAACAAGCGCCAATGCTCCGGCTCCTCCTGGCGCGGGAACTATCATTCCTATGCTTGCAAAAACCAATGCTGTTAAACCCACTATTGGCATAAAGCCAGATGTAAAATCAAAACAGAAAAAAACGGAATAGGTCATCATCCAATAACAAATCCAAATTCCCAATGTATAGAAAACAAAAAGCAAGGGTTGTTTTAAATTTTTTATACTCATTAAACCAGATAAAAAACCATCAAGCGTGTTCAATATTTTTTTTCCCATTGGCAATTTTGCAAAAAAATTTCTACCATTTTTGGCAGATACAAGCCAAAGTAAAAACACAAAAATGCTTGCCAAAACAAACAATACAATAATACCAAAAATACCTTTACTAATAATGGGCTGTATTAAATAATCCATCAAAAAACCACCTAATAGGTCTATTTGTAAAATAAAAGCAAAAAATATAGCAATAATTAAGCAGCATAAATCCAATACACGCTCTGTAATTACAGTACCTATTAATACATTAATAGGTACCTTATCCGTTTGATTTATAACTGCACAACGCGCAACTTCGCCACCTCGGGCCGTAACTAAATTAAAAAGATAGCCAATCATTACACTATAAAAACTTCGCCAATTATTAATGCTATAGCCAAGAGGCTGCACTGCTAAATTCCACCTTAATGCTCTAAAAGAGTGGCTAACCACCGCTATACAAATGCTTATAAATAACCAAATAAGATTTGCATTTTGAAGCCCTTTGCGTATTTCATCAAAATTAGTGTTTCTAAAAGCCAAGTAAATAAGTAATATACTGATACCTACAAAAAGGGCGGTTTTTATTGCGCTGCTTCTATTCAAAATTTACTTTTTGCTAAATTTGATTGGCACTGTTGGGAAAAATAGCCCAAGGTTTAAAAGTTTTAGCCGCCTCAAAATCCATGATGGCAAAAGACATAATGATTAAAATATCGCCAATTTGCCCGCGCCTTGCTGCAGCTCCATTTAGCCCAATAATACCTGAGCCTCTTTTGCCTTTAATAATGTAGGTTTCAAAACGCTCGCCATTATTATTGTTTACAATCATTACTTTCTCGTTTGCAATAAAATTAGCGGCATCCATCAAATCCTCGTCTATGGTGATGCTGCCCGTATAGTTTAGCTCAGTTTGGGTAAGTTTTGCAGCATGAATCTTAGATTTTAGTACTTCTATTTGCATGAATATTGGTCGCAAAGATACCCTTTTTGTCTGTTTTTTGTATTAAAATTACAATAAAAATAATCATGTGCTATTCGGCTTCAAAAAATAAATGAAAAACTAGAAAAGCAAAATATTAAAAAAAATTTGTAATTTTGAAGATTGATTAATCAAATATGAAAGTGAGAATTAAAGGAAACACCTTGCGCTATAGGCTAACAAAAACCGAAGTTGCAAAACTAGCTGCAGAAGGCAAGGTGATTGAGCAAGTTCAATTTAATGAGCAAACTCTATCCTATCAGCTTGTAGTCAGTGACTTATACCCTAATCTGCATGCCTCATTTAATAACAACATCATTACTATTTTTTTTCCTTCAGCAAAAACAATTCAATGGAGAGATGGGGAGCAAGTGGGACACTTTTTTGATATGCCAATTGCCAATCAACAAACCATGTTTTTGCTTGTAGAAAAAGACTTTGTGTGCCTAGATGAGACCCACGAAGACCAAGGCGATAATTACCCCAACCCATTATTGAATAAGAAATAATTGAATACTACTAAATAAATCTCAAAATCTAAAGTAAACTTTTTCAAAATACAAAAAGCTATGGTATATAAAAAAAATGAGCAATGAACGAAGAAATACTATTTAAAGAAAAACAAAGAGTGAGGCAATGGTGGATACGGATTCCATTGTTGTTTTTACTTACATTTATGTTTTATGCTGTAATAAAACAAATTATTTTTGACATACCTGTGGGTGAAAAACCTGCCCCAAATTGGGTATTGCTAATGATATTTGTTATTATTTTTACCTTTTGTGTATTGCTTTATATGCTTACTTTAAATACATCAATCACCAAAACGGGTATAGAAATACGATTTTTGCCATTTATAAATAAAATGATTCCTTGGCAGGATATTAATTCTGCTGAAGTGTTAAAATATAGTTTTGTTGGATATGGGATGAGATTGAGCCTCAAATATGGAACAGTTTACAACATTTCAGGCAATATGGGATTGCTATTGATCACCAACAGGGGCAAAATATTATTGGGCACACAAAAGGCAGCTGAGTTAGATAAAATAGTAAAGGATATTTTTATTAGAAAGTGAATGCACATTACTAAAAATAAATAAATTTAACCTATGGGCACAAAAAAATCCATTACATTGGCTCCAAATCCTGAGCCACCTGAAAAATTCACTGGTTTAAAACTAGGCAAGCCTAAGAATGTAGCTGCCGGATTATCTGCTGTAGTTTCATCTGCAAAACATGTTTTTAGCGAAATGGGCATTGCTAGAGGGCTAAAGGCCCTAAGTAATCTAAATCAAAAAGGGGGCATTGACTGCCCTGGCTGCGCATGGCCAGACCCTGATGACGAAAGGAGTAAAATTGCTGAATATTGTGAAAATGGAGCAAAAGCAATTGCAGAGGAGGCTACAAGTAAAAAGTTATTGCCTACGTTTTTTGCAGAAAATAGTGTAATAGACCTTGCCAAACTCTCTGATTATGAAATTGGTAAAAAAGGCCGAATTGCCCAACCTATGTATTTGCCAAAAGATGCTAGCCATTATCAAGCAATCTCGTGGGACAAAGCTTTTGAAATTACCGCCACACATCTAAACAATCTTGATAGCCCAAACCAAGCCGTATTTTACACCTCTGGCAGAACCAGCAATGAAGCAGCCTTTCTGTACCAATTATTTGTAAGAAAATATGGCACCAATAACCTACCCGACTGCAGCAACATGTGCCACGAAAGTAGCGGCTTGGCCCTAAGTGAAACAGTGGGCATTGGCAAAGGCTCTGTAAAACTTGAAGATTTTTATCAAACAGATGTAATAATAATTCTTGGTCAAAATCCTGGCACAAACCACCCAAGAATGTTAAGTGCATTGCAAAAAGCAAAAGAAAATGGGGCTACCATTATTTCTGTAAATCCTATTGTAGAAACAGGGTTGCTCAACTTTAGTAATCCACAAGAATTAAAAGGAGCTTTGGGGATAAAAGCAAAGCTGACTGACATTTATTTACAAATAAAAATAAATGCGGACATGGCATTGATGCAATCCATTATTTATTTAATGCTGCAACGAGAAAAAATTGCACCAAACACCGTTTTCAACTATCCATTTATTGATGAAAAAACGCATGGATTTAGAGAATACCTCTCGCATATTGAGCAATTAGACTTAGAAAAACTAATTTCTCAAACCGGTATCACCAGAGCAGAAATTGAACAAGTAGTTGAAATTCTTTGTAAAAAAGAAAAAATAATAGCTTGTTGGGCCATGGGGCTAACACAGCATAAAAACGCAGTCGACACTATAAAAGAAGTAGTCAATTTACTATTACTCAAAGGCAGTATTGGAAAACCAGGTGCAGGCACTTGTCCAGTGCGTGGGCACAGCAATGTGCAAGGCGACAGAACAATGGGCATTTTTGAAAAACCCAGCGAAGCTTTTTTAGACAATTTAAAAAATGCATTTAATTTTGAGCCACCACGTAAACACGGATACGATGTGGTAGAATGCATAGAAGCAATGCATAAAGAAAAGGCAAAAGTGTTTTTTGCTATGGGCGGCAATTTTTTATCTGCCACTCCAGACACGCTGTATACAGCTGCAGCCTTGCAAAAGTGCGATTTAACTGTGCAAGTAAGCACAAAACTAAATCGAAGCCACCTTATTCACGGTAAAGAAGCATTAATCTTACCTTGTCTTGGAAGAACAGATAAAGACTATCTTAACGGAGAATTACAATTCGTAAGTGTAGAAAACTCAATGGGAATAGTTCATCAATCTAAAGGAAGTTTAAATCCAATTTCTAGTCATTTGTTAAGCGAGTCTTCCATTGTGTGCAAATTAGCCAAAGCAACTTTAAAATCTACAGATATCCAATGGGACCTATACCTAGAGCATAATGACAATATTAGAGACAGCATAGAATCATGTATTCCTGGGTTTAATCAATACAATGAGCGGGTTAGAATTCCTTCAGGATTTTATTTGCCAAACGGGGCAAGAGACAATATGTATTACACCAACAACAATAAAGCGAATTTTAGCTGTGTTGTTTTTGATGAAATTGTTCTTAAAAAACAAGAATTACTCATGATGACAATCAGAAGTCATGATCAATTTAACACCACAATTTATGGTTTGGATGATCGATACCGTGGTATTTACAATGAACGAAGGGTAATTTTGATGAATATAGAAGATATTTCTGACTTAGGATTTAAAGAAAAAGACATCGTAGATATTTATAATTTTCATGGCAATGTGGAACGTGTGGCACACAAGTTTATTATATTAGCGTATAACATTCCAAAAAAGTGCGTGGCAACTTATTTTCCCGAAGCCAATGTATTAGTGCCTATTAATAGTACCGCAGACCGCAGCAATACTCCAACTTCAAAATCGGTGGTTGTGGAATTAAGAATACTTAATTGAGGCAATGAAAAATGATTAAAAATCAGGGGCAACTTTAAAGGCATTTTAGTTGTCTGTAAATCAAATAAATACAGCCATGAATAAAAACCTACAACTATCTTTTATTTGCATACTGCTCATTGCAAATACTACTAATCTAACAGCAAAATGTTTACCCTATGCATCCCTGCGTGCGGGCTGGACTTTTGCCAATAAAGATTGTAAATACACTTTTACTGCCAATACAATGATTGATTCTAATTGCTTTTCTTTTGCTTGGTATAGCGGCAAAACACTTTTGGGCACTGGAAAAACATACACTACAACTTTTTCTACAAATGATACGACAGAATATAAATTAGTGATAAAAAATCTATGCGATACTTCTTGCAAAGACACTAGTATTCTTAAAAAAATAGGTTACAAATGCGGCACAAAATGCAATTGGAATGCTAAAAAAGCAGGCTGGACTTTTGCCAATAAAGATTGCAAATACACTTTTACTGCCAATTCAATGATTGATTCTAATTGCTTTTCTTTTGCTTGGTATAGCGGTAAAACACTTTTGGGCACTGGA
>JBDNFC010000106.1:0-11259 GCA_041690035.1 Bacteroidia bacterium
CTAGCCATTTCTGATTGAGCACAACCCTTAAACTAGGCACTACATTAAATTCTGGTCTTGGATTCACTTCTTTTGGAAGCCAAAATCTTCTAATAAAGGCAATAAGTAATAAGCTAGAAGCGTTTAATCCATTGGTGTTTAGCAATATATCTGAAAATAGGCCTAATGCAAAGGAGAGTAAAAGTAAATAGCTAAATGTGATTTCTTTAGGCAATAATAAAACAAAAAGGACTAGAATTTGAGGCTTAAAGTATGGGCCTAAGTCAATATTATTGAGTACAGTAAGTTGAAAAAGGAATAATCCTATAAATAACAGAAAATAATTAAAAACTAATTTGGCGTTCATTCTAATGTTTTATTAATTAATATAATGGAATCCAATTGTGTTTTAAATTTATGTTTAAACACATATACATAATAATCGTTTTTTAAATTTGCGCTCAATGCCACATCTATATCAAACATGCTTCCTTCCTGCTTAGCTATTTTAGCAATTTTGCCTACTGGTAAATTTTCTGGAAAATTAATAGAATACCCGCTGGTAACTATTTGATAGCCTAGTTTTATTTCTTCATACTTATGCACTCCTTTTAGCTTCACTGAACTAGGGTCGCTACCCATCCATTCTATGGTGCCACTTTTGTTTCCCAATTCTTTTATTTTAGGCATTACTATTGCAGATTTCACATTTAATATGCTCAAGCACAATGAATATTTATCATAGGTATTTATAATTTTGCCTGCTATGCCTAATGCAGTGGCTACACCTAACCCATTTTCTAGTCCATCTCTTTTTCCTTTATCAATAATAAAGGTATTTAGCGGTCTATTGGTGGTATTGTAAATAATTTTGGCAGCAACAATATCAAAGTTTTCTGTATTAATTTCTGATTGCCAAAGCATGGTATCATGTCCATAAATATTGTCTCTTTTTCCTTTTAATAATCCTAGATTTTGCAATTGAAGCGCCTTGTTTTGTTTATCAAGGTTTAAGTAATTTGTTATTCTTGTTTGATTGTGGTGCACAATCTCGCCAAAATTATTGGCACTATTAAAAAACGCTGCTCTTTGGTAAAAATGAAACCTAACTATAAACACCAAAGCGAATATTTGTAATAAAAAAAAGAGAAAAGTATTTCTATGAGCAAGAACAAAAAGAAGTATCTTACGCATAAGTTAAAGACTTATTTCATTAAAAATTTAAAATGACCAATATTTTTTAATGATATGCCTGTACCCCTAACTACTGCTCTTAAAGGGTCTTCTGCAATATTTACTGGCAATTTTGTTTTTGCTCTTAATCTTTTATCTAAACCTCTTAATAATGCGCCACCACCAGTAAGGTAAAGTCCAGTTTGGTAAATATCTGCCGATAATTCTGGAGGGGTGTTTTCTAGCGCCCTTAGTACGGCTTCTTCTATTTTACACACCGATTTATCTAATGCCAATGCAACTTCTGAATATGAAATCATAATTTGTTTGGGGATACCTGTCATTAAATCTCTGCCATATACAGGGTAATCATCGGGTGGATTATCTAATTCTGTCAGTGCAGAGCCAACATTAATTTTAATTTTTTCTGCTGTTCTTTCACCTATCAACAAATTATGCTGTCTTCGCATGTAATCTGCTATATCTAGGGTAAATTCATCACCTGCTACTCTAATACTTTCATCGCAAACTATTCCGCCCAAGGCTATAACAGCTATTTCTGTTGTGCCACCCCCAATATCAATTATCATATTGCCAACAGGTTCTGTAACATCTATTCCAATACCAACTGCAGCGGCCATAGGCTCGTGTATAAGGTAAACTTCTCTGCCGCCCGCTCTCTGTGCAGAATCAATTACTGCCCTTTTTTCAACTTCTGTAATGCCTGATGGAATACAAATAACCATTTTTAATTGTGGACTAAAAATGCTTCCTTTTTTATTCATCATCTTAATCATGCCCCTAATCATGTGCTCTGCTGCTTGAAAATCGGCAATTACGCCATCTTTCAATGGTCTAATCGTTTTTATACCTTCATTCTCTTTACCAAACATTTGCATTGCTTGATGCCCAATCGCTATTACTTTTCCTGTTGCGCGTTCTATGGCTATTATTGATGGCTCATCTACTACTACTTTATCTTTGTGTATGATTAAAGTATTTGCTGTGCCTAAATCTATTGCTAATTCTTGGGTTAAAAATCCGAAGATACTCATTAATTGTTTGGGTATAAAATTGTTTTTGTATTAGCTCACGAAGTTACAATTAAATAACAGTAATTCAAAAACTATTTTAGTGGGTTTCTGTTTGCCCAATTTTCTCCCATTTGGTTACTAAAACGCTTGGTTATGGTACTATAAATTTTTTCAAAAAAAGGATTATTAATACAATAATAATTCATGTTTTCAAATGGCAAAGCTCCCAAACTTGCTTTAGCTTCTTTTGCCGTTCTGCCTAACTCTAACGTGTTTTTTTTCTTTATTATAGCGGTATGTAATCCATTAAACAATATGTTGAAATAAAGTTGGTGTTTTTCATTAAATGTATAGTTAATACCAATGTAGTGTATTTCCATAGCATTTTTATAATAAATATGTGATGAAAATGCAATCATTTCTTCTCCTAAAAAATACCCTTGAAAATCAAATTCTTTGCCTAAATTCTTTTTCATTGCTATAAAATATTTTGAACCCAACACCCCTAAACGTATTGTTTGCCTTTTGGCCACTTGATAATAGAGGAACTCAATTTTCTCTGCATTGATAGTTATTTCTTCTAAGGTAAGCGATTTTACATCAATGGGTTTGGCTGCTTCTAGTATCTTTTCGGCTCTTTTTCTATATTTTCGGCTCAAATCTGATAAATAATTGTCAAAATTTTGCCATTCATTTTTAATGTTCAAAAGCATAGTTACATCCTCGTGCATGGGCTTATATTTATACTTTTTAATAATTTGCACCGGCAATTTTTCTGATAAATCTTTAAGCATAATGCCGCATGGTTTCCAGCCTAGGTGTTTTTTTTCTGCAATTGTTTTTATAATCATAGCCGTTTCACCAGCATCAATACCTTCAAAACTTTTAAAATTGATTCTGAATAGATTGCCACAGAATAATAATTTGGTTTGAAAACCTTGCATTATTTTTTTAATGATTATAAAATACCATTTATTCAACACTCCCACTTCAATAAAACTAAGGTTAAAATTGAGCAATTGTAAATAAATAATTCCAATATTCTTGTTGTTTTTTGATACTAATAGGTAGTAAGGTTTTAGATTTTTTATTTCACTTTCTTCAATCGCCTTTAAGTTTTTAGTAAGCAAAGCATCATTTTTATTAACTAAACTTTGCCAAGCTGTGGCTACAAATTCTATTTGTTCGAAAACAAAAATTTTATAAACACCAATATTAAATTGCATTATAGACCTTTTACCCCAAGTTTTAAACTCTCTACCAATTTTTTTAATGGGGCACTTTTTTCTAACATTTCCAGAAACTTAGTGTTTGGCGTATAAATAGATTTGGCTTCAGTAGAAACTATGTTTAATGCAAAATGGATAGTGGGGTTTACTCCCACAAATTTTTCTCTAAGTTTTTCCAAAATTAAGGGGTTTAATTCTTCAAAATGTTTTTTATGAATTTCTGCATTAAACTCATAATAAATCCCATTTTCTTGAAGTCTAAAAGGCTGGCTTTTTAGGAATGCAGCTAAACTTTTTCTTTTTAATGTTTCGACAATATAATCAGCCAATTCGTTAATTACAATTCTTACATTTTCATCAGAAAAAGTTAACTCCTGCACTATATCGCCTGTTGGGGTTTCATTTTCATGAATTTCTTCTAGGACTACATCAGCAACTTTATAGTTATTGAGATTGTTTTTTATAACTGATTCGTTTATAACTGGCAAGCTTTCAATTTTTTCTTTTGATATTAATTGTGGCCCTTTGTTAATAATGCTTTTGGTTATTGCAGAGAAATTTGATGGATTTGGCTTGTCTATTTTTTTAACCGATTTTAGTTTTGTATATAAAGTAGTTTTAAATTCTAATACCTGTGCTTTTTCACTTTTGTTAATTTCGCCATTCATCAAATATGGTAAAGCATTAATTTTCATTAAGCACAATTCAATGTGTAATCTTTTATTGTTAGCGTTTTTGTATTCAAAATCAAAACGGTGTGCTATATTTAATGCATTAAGCAAAAGTGCATATTCTACATTTTTTGCTTGTTCTAGGTATTTGATTTGAATATTTTCTGATACTTCTAGTAAAAGGTGTGTTTGGGTATCTTTTACCATCATTAAATTTCTTAAATGATCATTTAGTCCCAATAAAAATTGATTGCCTTCAAAACCTTTTTCTATAATCTCGTTTAGCAGGAGCAAGGCGCTAGATGCATCTTGCGCAAACAGCGCATCGGTAATTTTAAAATAATAATCCGCATCTAATAAATTCAGGTTTTCTATTGTTTTTTCATAAGTAATTTCTCCTTCACAAAAACTTACCATCTGGTCAAACATAGACAAGGCATCTCTTAAACCACCATCAGCTTTTTGAGCAATGATATGCAATGCCTCGTTTGTAGCAGTTACATTTTCTTTTTTTGCAATATTAGCCAGATAGCTCACCATATCGTTTACCCTTATTCTATTAAAATTAAAAATTTGACAACGGGAAAGTATAGTGGGCAATATTTTGTTTTTTTCTGTTGTGGCTAAAATAAAAATAGCGTAACTTGGTGGCTCCTCTAAAGTTTTTAAAAATGCGTTGAATGCTGCTGTGGTAAGCATGTGCACTTCGTCAATAATATATACTTTATATTTGCCTATCTGCGGCTGAATTCTAACTTGGTCGTTTAGATTTCTAATGTCTTCTACAGAATTATTTGACGCGGCATCTAATTCAAAAATATTATAAGAAAAGTCTTGATTTTCTTTCGTATTTTCGTCTGTATTTATTACTTTGGCTAATATTCTGGCACATGTAGTTTTTCCTACTCCTCTTGGCCCTGTAAACAAAAAAGCTTGGGCAAGATGGTTAGAATTAATCTCATTCATAAGGGTATCTGTTATATGCTTTTGCCCCACTACATCCTCAAATGTTTGTGGCCTATATTTTCTAGCAGATACAATATAATTTTCCATCTATATTTTTTTAAGCAAAAATTTCTTTAATAATTGCAGAAATTGTTTTTCCATCGGCACTTCCAGCTGTTTTACTCATAATTGAAGGCATGATTTTGCCCATATCTGCCATACTTTTGGCTCCAGATTCTACAATCACTTCTTTTATAATTAGCGTTAATTCTGCTACAGTCAATTGGGCGGGTAAAAAAGTAGAAATCACGGTTAATTCTTTCTCTTCTTTTTCTGCCAAATCTATTCGGCCTTGTTCTGTAAAGATGGCAATGCTATCTTGCCTTTGCTTAGCCATTTTTTGTAAAATTTTTAGTTCAGATTCTTCATTAACAGTTCTTTTATCATCTGTTTCTAAAAGCAAAAGCTGTGCTTTAATTTCTCTCAATCCGCGCAAAGTATCGGGATCTTTTGCTTTCATGGCAGCGGTTATTTGGGTGTTTATTATCTCTTTTAAAGCCATATTGCAAAGGTATTATTTTAATCGGGGTTTTTAATTATATTTATGAATAAAATACTTGTTTCACTTTTAAAAATGATTGGCATATTCTGATATTTTGGACAATAGTGCACTAAAATCCTGTGGCAATTCCGTTTCAAAATATACGTTTTTCTTGCTTTTAGGGTGAATAAAACCCAAAGATTTTGCGTGTAGTGCTTGTCGGGGCATTAATTGAAAACAGTTTAATATAAATTGCTTAAACTTGCTATGCTGACTGCCTTTTAATATTTTATCACCTCCATACACATCATCATTAAATATGGGATGACCAACATGAGCCATGTGTGCTCTAATTTGGTGAGTTCTGCCTGTTTCCAATGTGCATGATATTAGACTACAGAAATGATAATTTGCAATTACCTCATAATGGGTAATGGCATGTTTTCCCAAGGTTGCATCTTTAGGCACACTTCTTCTCTTTCTATCTTTGGGGTCTCTCTCTAAATTGGCATTTATTGTACCCTTATTTTCCTCAAAATTGCCCCACACAATGGCGAGGTATTTTCTTTGTATACTGTGGTCAAAAAATTGCTTTGCCAAATGGGCGAGTGTATTTTCATCTTTGCCTATCACCAGCAAACCACTTGTATTTTTATCTATTCGATGAGCCAATAAGGCGGGTACTTTTATTTCTGGCAGGGTGGCTTTGTTAAAATGGTACAATAATCCATGTACCAAAGTACCTGTATAGTTATTAAAACCGGGGTGTACCACCACATTTGCTGATTTGTTTACAATACACATAAAATCATCTTCGTAGGTTATATTTAAGTCCATTTTTTCGGGATAAATGGCTGTATCTCTAGGAGGATAGGGGAGGACAATGCTTATATTGTCTAATGGTTTTATTTTATAATTTGCTTTTACACTACTCTTAGATACTAGAACGGCATTGTTTTTTATGGCAGCTTGAATTTTTGTTCTACTCGCATTTTGGATTTTGTGCATCAAAAATTTATCAATGCGCAGTGGGGTTTGCCCTTTATCTACTAAAAATTGATAATGCTCAAAAAGATCTTCTTGATCGTCATCTATCGCTATATCAGTATTAATTTCGACTCTGTTTTGCATCTTGCAAAGGTATGGTATTGGGGCTGTATCCCAATTCTAATTTTTTTCTTTCATACCTTCAATGTGTATAAAAAAGTTTTGCTGTAAAAGTGTAATTGGTACCAATAAATCTCCTTGTGGCTGCAAATATTTAGGGTCGTTATTGTTAATGTTTTTAATTGCTGAAGAGATAGGGTAAGCTGTCCACTGGGTTAGTTTTGGGCTATGCAGCATTGGTGTTATTTCATTTAATGGCACATCGCTAAGCCATTTTTTTTCATCTTCTGGGCTCAAAATTACTGGGCAACGGTGGTGTCCTATTTTGTGCATCAGTGCATTGGGATAGGTGGTGATGATAGCAAATGAGTGATATGTTGCTTGTCCAGCCCCTTGCCAAACATCATAAATGCCTGCCATGGCAAAAGGTTTTTTGTTTATTGGATAAATAAGATAAGGCTTGTCTAAACCAGCTGCTAATGAACCTTCTATAAATGCATCACTCAATACTAAACACCTTTGCCGCCTTATGGGTTTGCGAAAAGCAGGCTTATTTATGATTAAAAAACCACCATGATAATTGGATGTATTTTCTTTATTGTTTTCTCCTTCTGACCTTGCATTAAATAGGTACATTTTTTTCTTTGCCCAAAAAGGGGTAAGACCAAACTCCATCATGCAAATTTCATTTGGCTGTTCTTGAGTAATTACGGGTAATAATTGCCCTACACTTGCATTGTAGTTTGGAGCTAAATTTAATTTTAATGCCATTTGGGCATCAAATCTTTCAGTTAAAATTTTATTGTCAGAAACGATGATGTACCGGCCACACATTTTGATTTTAAATAATAAAAGTTAATGCTATAAATGTGGTTTCACCAAAATAACTGTTTCTTTCTCAATTCGCACCTTGCCTGCAGTCATTTTTTTATTTTTAAAAACATATTTTCTCAATGTATATGCCACGGCCACAAGATTTTGTTGCCTGTATTTACTATATTTTGCAGCCAAACTTGCAGCATATTCTATCACATCAGTTTGTAGTTTTGTGCCATTTGAATTTGAAATTATTACATGCGATCCTGCCACATCTTTGGCATGCAACCAAGTATCGTTTTTATGACAATATTTGGTAATTAATTCATCGTTTTTTTCTGCACTTTTACCCACTTTTATTTCAAAACCTTTGTACTCAAATTGCATAAAAGGTTTTGAAATAATTATTTCTTTTATTTTTTTTGGTTTAAAATTTGCTTCTATTGGCATGGCCAAAATATGCTGTAATTGCATAATTTTTTTATCTAAAAAAGCAATTTCTTTATGCATATTTTTAGCTTTTTGATAATATTTATTCGCATTTTCTATTGGCGATAATTCAATGTTTAAAGGCACATTTATTGTTTCATCTGTATTAAAGTTAAATAAAGGTTGAGAGGGCAGTTTTCTGTTAATTGCCAGCAGATTCATCATAATAGTATCTGCATATAATTGGTGTTTATTTCCTTTTATCAACGCTTGTTTTTTGTTTAATGCATTTGCAAGTTTTTCTTGGGCAGATTTAGTTGCAGCAAGTCTTTGTTTTTCTTGAGCAATAATTTGTGCTTTAATTCTTTCATCTTTAATATATTCAATATTAAATGAATGAATAATTTGCAACACATCTATGCCTTCTTCGGCCTCACTCATTAAAAGTTTTTTATCTATGATTTGCAATCCATTATTTTTTATCTCATCTACCCATTGCATAGCTGCGCTCATTTGATAATCTTTGGAAAAAGATGTTGCAGGCAAAAATGGATTTTTTTTAAAGAAATCTTCCCAATTTTCTGCTTCAAAAACAGTTTCTTTGACACTAATATCTAGCACCTCTCCAACCGTTACTTGATTTTTTAATCCCATTAATACAGCGTTTTTATCGTTTATTAACATTACGTCAGACCGCCTTGCATAAAATTGAAAAAGCAGTTTAAATCCATTTGATAAGTTAAATATTAACATACGATCGTTAATAACTGGCGCTATCGATTTGATTTTTAATTTGTTGGTAGGCTTAAATTGAGGGATTGCTTTTAGAGCCCGGTTAGGATAACTTTGTGGAAAAAGCAGCAATAAATTATGTGCAGAAAAATTGCAAATTATAATTTGCTTATCAGTTTTTGATTTTTTTAAGCAAATGTATAATTCAGATTTAGTAATGCTATAAATTTCATCAATCCAATAATTAGTATATTTTTTTGCTAATGATTTTGCCATCTGCTGCACCAAAAATGCAGATTGATGAAGACTTTTCATTTAAAAATCGTTGAATAAATTAGTAAGTACCTCATGTCCTTCATCAGTTATTAAGATAGTATGTTCGTATTGGGCACTTAATTTGCCGTCTATTGTTCTGGCTGTCCAGCCATCTTTTTTATCCACTTTTGCCCTTGCCTTGCCTTCGTTTATCATTGGCTCAATAGTAAAAGTCATGCCTGAACGCATTTTTACACCTTTGTTTAGCTCACCAACATGGCATATTTCTGGGCTTTCATGAAATTTTAGTCCAACGCCATGCCCACAAAATTGAAAAACAGTACTGTAGCCATTTTTTACTGCATGTGCATTGATATAAAAACCTATATTTTGAATTGGTACTCCAGGCGCGCATTGTTTAATGCCTATATTTAAGCATTCTTTTGCTACGGTTAATAAATTTGCTGCTTGTGGGCTAATTTCGCCAATGGCATACATTTTACACGTATCTCCAAAATAGCCTTTGTGAATAGCAGTAACATCAATATTTAAAATATCGCCCCATTTTAATTCGTATTGACTGGGTATGCCATGACAGATTACATCGTTAATAGAAGTGCAACAAGATGCAGGAAAACCCCCATAGCCTAAGGTGGCAGGTATGGAGTTGTGGTCTCTCATATATTCATCTGCTTTTTTATTTATATAGGCAGTGGTTATACCAGGTTTAGCAAATTGCTCTAAATATTTTAGCGTATTTGCTGCAATGGCACTCGCTTTTTTTATGCCTTCGATGGCTTCTTTACTTTTTATGATGATAGACACTTTTATTTATTCTTAAAGAGTTAGAAGTCTGTATTTTGTACTTTTTTTTGTCCAAAAAAAACAATGATAAAACAGGTGTGTTTGGCAATTTTATTTAATAGCAACATGTAATTATGAAACTGCAAATTTAGCCTTTTTTCTTCTTTTGATTTCAGTTTTTAAAAATGTTAATTCTCTGCTTGCCTGCCCAGCTATTGAAGAGTTTTCTTGAGCCCTTCTAGATAGGTATGGCAATACACTAATAATTGGTCCATAAGGTAAATATTTGCCCACATTATAGCCTTGATTTGCAAGGTTAAAAGAAATGTTATCACTCATGCCATATAATTGTGCAAACCAAATGTGTTGGTGATTTTTTGCAATTCCTGCATTATCCATCATAGTGGTTAATAATAAACTGCTTTCTTCATTGTGCGTTCCTGCGCAAAAAGCCACACGATTTATATTAGAAATGCATATTTGCATCGCTTTATTAAATGCATCGTCAGTGGCTTGCTTACTTGCATTTATGGGGTTTTGATAACCTTTTTCTGCCGCACGTTTAATTTCTTTTTCTAAATATGCCCCTCGTACCAATTTATAGCCTTGTAGAAAGTTTTTTTCACTAATTTGGTTTGTTAAGTGTGCTAATCTATCATGCCTATAAAGCTGAATAGTATTGTAAATATAAATATTTGCTGTATTGTATTTTTCCATCATTCTATAAGCCATATTGTCTATTGCTTCTTGAATCCAACTTTCTTCTGCATCTACAAATATTCTTATTTTGTTTTCAAAAGCAGTTTTGCAAATCTCTTCAAACTTTTTTTCGAATGCGCTATATTCTCCTTGTTCTTTTGATGTCAAACTTTGCTCTGCACTCACTTTTTCTAGCAATGCCGAATTAACAATACCACTTGCTTTGAATACTGTAAAAGGGATGCTTTTATTTAGTTTGGCAAATGCAATGGTTTTTATAATTTCATTTTTGGTTTGTTCGTATGCATTTTCATTTTCTTCGCCTTCTACACTATAATCTAGTATAGTGCCCACATTATTGGCTGCCAATATCCCAATAGCAGTTTTGCATTCTGAAATATCTTCTCCTCCACAAAACCATTTAAACAAAGTATTTTTAATTAAAGATTTTATTGGTAAACCTATTTGCAATGCTTTTTTAGCTATTATGGGGCCATATTTTACAATAAATTTGTAATTAAAGGTTCTAAATAGCCATACACCTGCTTTTAACTCTTGCAGTGATTTATGGCTAAAGGCTTTACGGGTATCTTGAAAATTGAGCATAAATTTATTGCGGCAAACCTAATTTTTTATTTCTGAAGATAAAAACAATTTAATCTATAAACAGTTCTTAAATTAATTATTTTTTCATTACTGCAGGATGAAACCAATCAAAAACAATAATTGCTAACTTTTTCTATTGGTTTTATTTTCATTTTAATATAAACCCATATTACGCATTAACATTTTACTTGCAGCCAAAACTATTTCAAACATAATCGCATTCTAGATTTTCATTCTTA
>JBDNFC010000107.1:0-50118 GCA_041690035.1 Bacteroidia bacterium
AAATTAAATTAAATGATTTTATTGCAGATGAAAATTATTCACAATTTTGGATTTATGCAGACGGAAATAGTATTGCTGTAGATGATGTTATTATCGATGAATCTTGCTGTATTCCAAATAAAATTTATCAGAATGTATATGATCCTCCGAATACACACGTAAATGACTATATAATAGCAGGGAGAAATGTTTCTTCAGGCCCCCAAGGTGATGTAACTATAAAAAATAAACCTGAATTAACATATTGGACGGCTGGCAACAAAATTGAGTTGTTGCCAGGCTTTGTAACAGAACCAAACGCGCAGTTTATTGCTGAAATTCTGCCTTGTAGTCAGATCCCTATGGAAATTTTTGTAACTGAAGTGCCAAATAGCAATGTTCCACAATGCACGCGCCAATATGAGGCTGTTGCGTGCTATGGTTCAGGAGCTTATAAATATACGTGGGATACAGACCATCCAGAGCATTTAGGCTCTCAAAAAACAAAACTTTTATGGCCAGCAACTGATGCTTTACTAGGCATAACAGTTACGGATTTATGGACAAACGAAACGGTTACAAAATATGTTGAGGTTAAAAAGTTGCCTTTTGTAGGCCCAATAAATGTTACTGCTAATAATGTTGTAACGCCAAATGGTGATGGAATTAATGACCAAATGGTATTTATTGATGAAACAAGAATCGGTGAAACAACATTTGGCTATAATGCTTTTTATTATAAGTTTTTTATTGAGAAAGATCGCAGAATTGATTATGATTTTACGAAAATTGGTGAAAGCAAAATAACAGGCTTTCCTTTTGATGAAATCAAATATGATAATTTATTTGCTGATGGTTCAAATTGTAATGAAGATAGGAATGGAACTTACTATTGGCGTTTAGAAATAAAGAATTGCAGTCATGAAGATGTTATAGAAGGTGTGTTGTCAGTTTTTTGTGATTTTAACGCACCAAATCTTGAAAATGATAGTATTAAGATTGACATAAATACGAAAAATGACAAATTAATATTAAATAATAATACATTTTCTATCTTCCCCAACCCAACGTATAACAACTATTATGTATCCATAACAGGTAACAATGAAAAATCTTTTACCTTATTGATGTTTGACCTAACAGGCAAGATTGTTTTATCTGAATAGTATGATGGCAAATCAATCATCGTTCCTGTAAATATTTCAGCGCTAACAAACGGTGTTTACATTGTAAAAGTTATTTGTGGAGAAGAGGTAAAAGTACAGAAACTGGTGAAACAGAGTTTGGAATAAAACAATCTAACTTTAGCCCCTCTAAGTGTCTCCGGCACGAGATCCTGAGAGGTTTATATAAGTTAAGTTCCACCATTTGTCATCTTCGACCAACCGCAACCTTAAAGGCTATTTAAAACCCCAATAAACTGCCCATCCCAGCAAAAAAAGAAATGGTTGCATGAAATTCCAAAAAAAAGAAGTGTAGCAATTCTATGCTATTTAAATTATTGATTATCAGTTACCTAATTGATTAAAATATTTCATTAAAAACCAATCAAATTTAATGCTAATGTGCAACAATAAAATTTTTTTGACTTAAACTTTGTACATTCCTCAATATTAGTAGTTCACCATTTTGGTCACTTTGAGTGTTATAAAAAATAATATTTTTTATAATGTATCGAAAAGAACAAAATGAGTAAAATACTTTCACCCAAACTCCCGATTTATATTCGGGACGCATAAAGTGGATTTAATGCTCCTTTGCTTTTAACAAAAACAAACAGCTATAACCTCCCTTTTTTACTAAAAAGATTAGTATGCCAAGGGATGATTGATGAGCCAAGGGTAAAGGCTAAAAAGATGCAAAGCCAACAAACAAAAAACCAAGACCCACTTGTTTTTAAGCAAATTAGCATTTTTATAAAGCACAATAAACAAGGGAAATATAACAGCTATGTATCGCGCCATGGATATTGTAGTTCCTGCAGAAAGTGGCAACAAGATAAAAAGCCAAATAAGCACATTTTCGCTTAGGCTAAATTTTTTATAATGATAAACTGCAAATGCCATGGTTAAAATAGTGTAAACAGAATTGAATTGAGAGCCAAAATCACTTCTATTGAACAAAGAGAGTAAAGGAAAAGTAGATGTTTTGTACCAACCAACTTGTGCAATACTAAACGCAAATGGGTATCCCGTTTTGTAATACTGATAATACAAATAGCCTCCAAATAAGAGCACTGCCGGAACAAAACTAAGACTTTGCAAAATATTTTGTTTTTCAAAAAGGTGAGCCATTTTCAACTTATACCCTTTTAATATCCCAGAAAGCTCTAAATGAAATAAATAAAACGGCAACAGTAGCACAATACCATTTGGGCGCAGCAAAACTAGCGGTATTCAGCAAAACATAAAAGCAACATAGGTTTTTCTATAAAGCATATTGAAACCTAAAAGCATAAAACTAAAAAAAATCGCTTCCGTATAAAAAACACTAAAGTAATAAGAAAATGGTGAGACAAAGAAACACAATGTTATCCAAAAAGCCTTTTGTTGGCTTCGCAAACTCAGCAAACAGAAATCATATAAAACCCAAACTGCCATAAACGAGAAAATAATACATAAAAACAAAGCAACCCATCGATAAGGCAAATTGGTTACTTTCATTAATCCAGCGCTTAGCATCGGATAGCCCGGAAAAAATGCCCAAGCACTTTGAACTACCTCGTTCTTTCCTACATAGCCTAAATCCTTTTTCTCTTTTACCTTTGGATAGCCTTTTTCTGCAATGCTTTGATACCAAGCACCATCATATTTAACACAAAAGTCAAAATAGTTTGTTAAAGCACCATTTTCATTGTTATTATGAAATGGAATTTGGGATGAAACAAAGTAGATTAATTTTAAACCAAATGTAAGAATCAAACAAAGCAATAGTTTTTGTTTCATGTTGGAAGGTTCAAAAATACGGAATATCTATTTGAATACAATACCCCAATTTTTGGGGTTCAAAAAAGGTTTGATTACCTTGTCTTTTCCAAACAGTTGCCACCAATATGGCATTTTAAAAACTTTCACCATTAATATTAGCATTGCCAGTTATGCCGCCCAAATGTCCTAATAAATTGCATACATTGCTGTAAACCCATAACTAATAGGTGTTTAGTATTAGCTAATCACTGTAATTCCATAACTAAGTGGTGTAAACCTGTAACTAAGTGATATGGCATATCAACTAATCTGTATATAGCAAGACCTAATAGAACATAAATTAAATGGTGTAAATGGATTTATTAGCGTTTACTTCGGTTTTGACAAAATATTTTTTTTGATTGTAATTTAAAAACATTTGTTTAGCTTTAGCCGATGAAAATTTAATGTATGAGCTATATTAAGAATTTTTTAAGTTGTGTTTTTATTGGAGTGTTGCTGCTCGGTGGATGTAAGTGTAAGGATAATAAAAACCCTGACACTACTTGTACAGAAGCCAATACTGTTAAATTGCCTCAAGATGCAATTGATCGATTCTTCTTTAAAACGGGTAGTTATTGGATTTATAAAGATAGCCTTAGCAACCTAACAGATAGTTTTTGGCTTAATGAACATTTTTAATGGTAAAACTTTTTGCAAGTCTTATTCTTTCTAGGTTATACCCCTATTCAACAAAAAATCAAACCAATTTGCACAACAGGGTTCCCGAAGTGCAGGATTCTATCTTTACTTTAATAAAATCGCCAGGCTTATGATTGCCTTTTGGAAACACACACATGATATTTTGTTCTGTTCTTCCTTGCCAATCTGTTTGCGATTTTTTAGAAACAGACTCGACTAACACTTTTACTGTTTTGCCAATTTGTTTTTGATTATTAAACAAAGACATTTTTTGCTGTGAGGCAATAATTTCTGTTAATCTAAGTGCTTTAGTAGCATTATCTACATCATCAGGCATTTTTTTTGCTGCCATTGTTCCTGGGCGCTCACTGTATGAATACATAAAAGAGAAATTAAATTCACATTGCTCAATAAGGCGCAGTGTGGCTAAGTGATCTTCTGTTGTTTCTGTACAAAAACCTGTAATAATATCACCACTAATACTGCATTCTGGCATAATCATTTTGATGTCTGCAATTTTTTGCAAATACCATTCTGCGGTATAACCTCTATTCATCAAGTGCAAGATTCTATTGCTACCAGATTGGGCTGGTAAATGGATGTGTTTGCAGATATTGTCATGTGCCTTCATTGTTTCTAAAACATCTTGCTGCAAATCTTTTGGATGAGAGGTGCTAAAACGTATTCTCATTTGCGGAGCAGCTTGCGCCACCAAAGATAAAAGCATTGCAAAAGAAATACTGCTTTCTTGCTCCTGCGTTGTAAGCTGCCTAAAGTCTTTTTTTGGCCCACCACCAAACCAAAGGTAAGAGTCTACATTTTGCCCCAAAAGGGTTACCTCTTTGTAGCCATTCTTATCCAAATTTTGCACTTCTGCAACAATGCTTTCTGGCGATCTGCTGCGCTCTCGCCCACGCGTAAATGGCACTACACAAAAAGCACACATATTATCACAACCCCTCATTATGGACACAAATGCATTGATACCATTGGTGTTTAGCCGTATAGGGTTTATTTCTCCATAGGTTTCTTCTTTGCTCAATAATACATTAATAGCACGCTGCCCCATTTCTACTTCTGCAATTAGTTTTGGCAATTCGCGGTAAGCATCTGGGCCTACAACTATGTCTACCAACTTTTCTTCTTCTAATAATTGGTCTTTTAGCCGCTCTGCCATGCATCCTAGCACCCCCACTATTAACTCCTTATTTCTGCGCTTATTGCCTTTTAGGTGCTTTAGACGCTGCCTAATTCGCTGCTCTGCATTATCTCTTATTGCACATGTATTTAGAAAAATTACATCTGCTTCTTCCTCTTTATTTATAATGGTGTAACCGTGTACACTAAGTATAGAAGCAATAATTTCAGAATCACTAAAATTCATCGCGCAGCCATAACTTTCAATATATAAATTTTTTACAGCTATTGTTTGCTGTGTTTCAACCATGCTATCTTGAGCACTTGAATGTAATATATGCTTAGATGAATTCAACATTTTATTCTGCAAAAATATGCATATTGGATTGTTTTATTGCTTTATTTTTTAGTAAATATTATGCATTACAAACAATTTTAACTGGTTTAATAAAAAAAGTTTATATTTGCGGTTAAATAAACCAAAAACACATGAACATAAAGTACAAAAGTCTCCTTGCCATTTGCGCATACATTTTCGCAAACAGCCTTTGGGCGCAAAAAAATATTTCCTTAGTTATTTATAGTAAAATGGCCAATACTCCTTTTGAGCTTAATAAGACTGTCAAAAATAACATGAATCAAGATTTTAAGTTTACACGGATGTCATACTATATTTCAGGCATTAAAATAACCCACGATACTGGCAAAGAAACCGCCATAAACACTTACATATTAGTAACTGATGGGCAAAGTATAACGCACAATTTGGGCATTCAAAGCATCACCAATATTGAGGCTATTTCTTTTTGCATTGGTATAGAAGCTCCTATAAATAATGCTGACCCATCATTGCAAGTTTCTGGCACTCCCTTAAGCTATCAAAACCCAAGCATGCATTGGGGCTGGAGTTCTGGATACAGATTTGTGGCGCTAGAGGGCATAACAGGCAATACTTTTTTAACACCTTTTGAAATGCACAGCCTTGGCAATGCAAACTATTTTAGACAAACTATCCAAACCACAGGTGTAAACAGTGGGAATAATATTGCCATTAATTTAGACGCAGAATATACTTTGGCATTAAAAGACATTAATATCAGCAGTGGTCCAATACATCATGGTGTAAACCTTACCGATTTAAAAGTGCTTCAAAATTTTAGAGACCATGTTTTTACCACAGGTACAGGCATAAAAGTAAATATAAACCAAGCAAAAGCTGCAACATTTTCGATTTACCCAAACCCTACAGCAGGCAAATTTGTTATCAGCTTTTCTGAAAATGTGATTGCAGAAAATATAGTATTAATAGACCTAAATGGCAAAACAGTATTAAGCATACCCTTTCAAAATGAAATAAGTGTAGACCCAAGTCATAAAGGAATTTTTATGTTATTAATAAAAAATAAAGGAAATATTATTGGGCAGCAAAAAGTAACCCTGCTATAATCTAATATTGATGCTCCGTTGCAGTATATTTTTAATAGCAATATCTTGCCTAATTGCATGTAAAAAAGACAAAGCAATTAGTGGAGAAGAATTACTCTTAACAACAAATCCAAAAGGATTTGAAAAACTAGTATATCCAGCAGATAACGGGTTTTCGCTAGCACGATGGAAATTAGGGAAAGAATTATTTTATGATAAAGCACTATCAAAAAGCAACACTATAAGCTGTGCAAGTTGCCATAATCAGCAATTTGCATTTTCAGACAATATTGCATTGAGTCTTGGCGATAATGGTGCTTTAGGCAGCAGCAATTCACCTAGTTTAAGCAATATTGGCTACCACCCCTATTACACACGGGCAGGAGGTGTAAATACTTTAGAAATGCATATTTTGATTCCTGTTCAAGAGCATAATGAGTTTAACACCAATATGATAGATGTAGTAAAAAAACTAAAGCAAAAATATGAAATTGCTTCGCAAAAGGCCTATCAAAGAGATTTTGACGCATTTGTGCTTACCCGAGCCATTGCAAATTTTGAACGAACATTAATTAGCAGCAACAGTAAGTTTGATGATTATTTCTATCAGCAAAATCAAAGTGCTTTTAACCCAAGCGAGCAAAGGGGATATAAACTTTTTATGAGCGAGCAAACCAATTGCAGCAAATGCCATAGCAGTTTTAATTTTAGCAATTATGCTTTCGAAAACAACGGATTGTATCTCAATTATAAAGACAGCGGAAGAATGAGGCTAACCCTAAATCAAAGCGATAGAGCAAAATTTAAAGTTCCTAGTCTTAGAAATATTGGATTGACAGCGCCATATATGCACGATGGCAGTTTAAAAACCCTTGCAGAAGTGGTATCTCATTACAATAGTGGTGGAAAAATACATGAAAATAAAAGTAAATATATTAAACCCCTTGGGCTAAATGAAATAGAAAAAATAGATTTAATTAATTTTTTAAATACACTATCCGATTATAAATTTATAAGAAATAAAATTTTCAACCCATGAAAAACTATGTGCTCAAATTAAGTATTATTGCCACAATATGCCTCATTGTGTATGGTTGTAAAAAAGACAATGCTCAAGGTTTGGAAGAAGTGTTTTCTACCACACCTTATCAACTTACTTATGGCCGTTTACCCACACCTATTATCCCGATAGATAACCCGCTTACAAAAGAGGGTGTTGCCTTAGGCAGAATGCTTTTCTATGAAAATAAATTGTCTAGAAACAATACACAATCATGTGCAAGTTGTCATAAACAGGCCTTTGCATTTTCTGACACCAATAAATTTTCTATTGGCATTAATGGATTAAAGGGAAAGAGGCATGCAATGGCTATTTTTAATATGGCATGGCATACAAATGAATTTTTTTGGGATGGCAGGGCACATCTTTTGCGCGACCAAGCCATACTGCCTATTCAAGACCCTCTAGAAATGGATGAAAGTGTAGCAAATGTGGTAGCAAAATTATTAATTATGCCTAACTATACTGCACAGTTTAAACGTGCTTTTGGTAGCAACGCAATAAATTCGCTTTTGATAAGCAAAGCATTAGAACAGTTTATGAATTCTATTGTATCTCATTCATCTAAATATGATGATTTCTTAGATAACAAAGTTGCCTTAACAGCAGACGAAGAGCGGGGAAGATACTTGTTTTTTACAGAATTTAACCCTGGTTTTCCGTCAATATCGGGCGCAGATTGTAACCACTGCCATGGAGGTGCAAATTTTGAGAATGATCAATATATGAATAATGGATTAGACTTAGATATAGCGTTAAAAGATTCTGGCAGACATGCAGTTACTAAAGCACAAAAAGACATAGGCGCATTTAAAGTTACCTCTTTAAGAAATATAGCACTTACACCACCTTACATGCATGATGGTAGATTTAATACATTACTTGAAGTGGTAAATCACTATAATTTGGTAAAAAATTCTCAATCTCTCGACCCATCCTTTAAACAGCAATTGCCCATTGGGCTTAATCTTTCTCAAGCAGACAAACTTGCCTTGGTAGCATTCTTAAACACGTTTACAGATTATAAACTATTGGAAAATAGCGCATTTTCAAATCCATTTTAAACCCAGATTAAACATGAGAAAATGCTTCAAAATATTGCCAATATTTTTACTTTTTACAACAACAAGTGTTGCACTAGTGAAAGATAAAATCCCCAACCCCAAGACCCTTATAGTAAAAACTAATTTACTAAATATTATAATGATTCCATCTTTTCATTTAGAGTATAGTTTGCGGCCTAAACACAGTCTTCAATTTAATTTTCATAGGGCACAATTAACTTTTCTAACGAGAGAAGACTGGCTTAATGCTTCCCTAGATTGGAGGTATTATTTGGCTAAAAAAAAGAAACCTTTTAACGGATTTTATTTATCAACAGGTCTTCATGCTAATCATGATTACAACAGCTATTTTAAGGATAGCACGAGCCAAAAACCAATCAGCCAAACTAATTTAGGTGTTCAAGTAAAAGTGGGATTCCAAGCTAATTTCAAAAATAGCAATTGGTATTTTGACTTTGGAGTAGGCAGTGCTTTTAGCCTTATTAATTTACAAAATCCTGAAGATATTAACAGTCCAGAAATGCGATTAAACATTAGTCTAGGTTATCGATTATTCTAATTATCAATTATAAACCACGCTGCGGATATTCTGTTTACAGAACTAGCAATATTTCATAATTAGCTGTTCATTGCCTCAACTAATCCATTGCTCAAAGTATATTTTTCTCCACTTTCAGGACATGTAGCCATACCATTTGTATCAAAATCAAGTCTGTGTCCAAATTTACTCATCCAGCCAAGCTGTTTTGCAGGATTACCTACAACCAAGGCATAAGGCTTAACGGTTTTAGTAACTACAGCACCTGCGCCTATAAATGCATATTCACCAATATCATGCCCACACACAATGGTAGCATTGGCGCCAATAGATGCCCCTTTGCCCACTTTGGTTTGTGCATATTGTTCACGCCTATTAACGGCAGCCCGAGGGTTTATAACATTTGTAAAAACCATACTTGGACCTAAAAAAACATCATCTTCGCAAATAACACCTGTATAAATGCTCACGTTGTTTTGAATTTTTACATTGTTCCCAAGCACTACTTTTGGAGAAACAACAACATTTTGCCCAATATTACAGTTTTTTCCAATCACACAATCAGACATAATGTGGCTAAAATGCCATATTTTAGTTCCTTCTCCAATTTGGCAGCCTTCATCTATAAAAGCACTTTCATGTGCTGTATATTCTTGCATAATATTTTGTTAATTTAGCTGCAAATTTACAATTTATATTTACGCTAAAAAATAATTGTTTGTTTGATAAATAGTTTAAAATCAAAAAAAAATCACAAATTTAAAACACCATCAAAACCCACAATTACAAGGACTACCTTTAGATTTTTTTCTAGCACTGCAGCCAGATAATGATGCACATAAAAATACACCTAAAAAAATAATAGTGAATATATGAATAAGTTTTCTGGGCATTTTTTTACAAAATTAGCATATATTTCGATATTAAGCAATTTAGTATTAAAAAAATTAGTTCTAATCTCCACTAAAGTCTTCAATCAAAACACCCATTTTACCCATTTGAGCATCTTTAACAGCTTGCATAACCTCAGATTGCGTATTCATTACAAAAGGACCATAGGAATTAATAGGTTCATTTATAGGCTCACCACTTAATAAGATAAAACGCGTTTGCTGATTGGCCAAAACACTAATATTAGTGCCATTTTGTGAAAAAACAGCCATCTCTTTTTCTCCAACTTGTTTGCCATTTACTGTCAAATTTCCATCTAATACATAAATCAGGGCATTAAAATCTAAGGGTAATTCAAAATTATATACACCATCGGTTTCAAAAGCCGCACGCACCAATAGCTGTGGCGAATAGGTATTCACGATGCCTTTTTTATCCTCAATTTCGCCAGTTATTAGCCATATTTTTACATTTTCTTTTTCTATTAATGGTGTGTCTTCTAATTGAATAGGCTTGTAATATGGAGCATCCATTTTGCTAAAAGAAGGTGCATTAACCCAAAATTGTATAAATTCTATTTCTCCACCCTGCTTTGCCAATTTTTTGCCAAAACGCTCGCTATGCGTAATCCCTCTGCCTGCAAACATCCACTGTGTGCCACCTTCGCCAACTGAGGCAAAATTACCTAATGAGTCGCGGTGCTCTACAATACCTTTAAAAACAAATGTAACTGGCGAAAAACCTCGGTGTGGATGGGGACCTACACCCACTTCACCCTCCGACTGATTGCCTGGCAAATTATTTTTCCAATGATGTATCAATAAAAAGGGATCTATTTGCACTAATCCTTCAATCGGCAATGGCTGATCTAATAGATGACCGCCCATATTTATTGGTGCAGCCTTAACAATTTTAATTATTTCCTTCATAATTTTTTAAAAAAAAGGCTTCAAAAAAAATAAATTTTCTTGAAGCCTTTAAGCTATATTTTTTTTGATTAATTATGCCTTTTCAAATCTTGCATTTACTTCATCCCAATTGATGATATTGAAAAATGCAGCAATATAATCTGGTCTTCTATTTTGATAATTTAAATAATAGGCATGTTCCCAAACGTCAATTCCCAATAAAGGAAAACCTTTGCATTCTGCCAAATCCATAACTGGATTATCTTGATTTGGGGTACTACAAACACATAGCGTCTTATCCTCTTTTATACATAGCCATGCCCAACCACTGCCAAACCTAGTTGCAGCAGCTTTAGAAAACTCTTCCTTAAATTTTTCATAATTTCCAAACGCAGCATCAATGGCTTCTGCTATTTTTCCAGTAGGTACACCACCACCTTTTGGTGAAAGGATACTCCAAAATAGGCTGTGATTGTAATGTCCGCCTCCATTATTTCTAATAGCTGCTGAATATTTACTTATATTTTTCATTAAATCATCAATACTTAAATCTACTCCATCTGTGCCTTCTAAGGCAGCGTTTAGATTAGTTACATAAGCATTGTGGTGTTTTGAATGATGAATTTCCATTGTTTTTTCATCAATATGTGGTATCAATGAGTTGTAGTCGTAAGGTAATTTTGGTAAAGTATGCATAATTTTTTTTTATTAGTTTGATTTTGATTAATTTTTTTATTTAGTTTTCTTTTTTATACGGCAAAACTTTCACCACAACCGCATGTTCTGGAAGCATTAGGATTATTAAAGGCAAAACCTTTTCCATTTAAACCGTCTGTAAAATCTAATTCTGTGCCACTAAGGTACAAAAAACTTTTTAAATCACACACAATTTTTAGATCTTCGCAGGGAAATTGTTGGTCTCCGTCTTTAAGTTCATTGTCAAAATCTAGGTCATAAGATAAGCCACTACATCCGCCCCCTTTTACAGAAACTCGAATAAAATATTCTGGTCCTAACTTGCTATCGCTCATTAGATTTTTTACTTTAATTTCTGCTTTTTCTGTTATTGTTATCATATTGCTTAACTGTTGATTATCAAAAACATTTATTTTCTATTCTAATAATGTTTTTTGTCAGATACCAATGCATGCAATCCTTGCTTTGCACGGTAATCATTAATTGCAGTTCTTATTGCATCTTCTGCCAATACAGAACAGTGTATTTTTACAGGCGGCAATGCCAATTCTTCAACAATATCCATATTGTCTATGTGCAGCGCTTCGTCTATTGTTTTGCCTTTGAGCCATTCTGTTGCTAACGATGATGATGCAATTGCAGAGCCGCATCCAAAGGTTTTAAACTTTGCATCTTTTATAATACCCGTGCTATCATCTACTTCTATTTGCAGTCTCATCACATCTCCACACTCTGGAGCGCCTACAAGACCCGTGCCTACATTATTGCTATTTTTATCTAATGTACCAATGTTTCTTGGGTTACTATAATGATCAATTACTTTTTCTGAATATGCCATATTTTTTTATTTTTTTTATTTTTATTTTTCAAAGAGAATTTGCCAATTAATGCTCCTGCCAAACTACTGATTTTAAATCAATCCCATCTTTAAACATTTCCCAAAGTGGACTCATATCTCTTAATTTAAGCACAGCTTGTTTTACACAATCAATGGCATAATCTATTTCTTGGTCTGTGGTAAATCTACTAAGTCCAAAACGCAATGAGCTGTGCGCCAATTCATCATCTAAACCAAGTGCTTTTAGCACATAACTGGGTTCTAAAGAGGCGGATGTGCAAGCAGAACCGCTGCTAACAGCTAAATCTTTTACACCCATCATCAAACCCTCTCCTTCTACAAATTTAAAAGAGATATTTGCCACGTGGGGTAATCTATGTTCTTTATTGCCATTTACATAAGACTCTTCAATGGTAAGCAATTCTTTTTCTAATCTATTTCGAAGCTTAGTTAGCCTTGCGGTATCTGCGGCCATTTCATTGGCACAGAGCTCTGCAGCTTTTCCAAAACCTACAATGCCTGGCACATTCAGTGTTCCAGAGCGCATTCCGCGTTCATGACCACCACCATCCATTTGGGCAGTTACTTTTACCCTAGGGTTTTTTCTTCTAACATAAAGTGCGCCTACTCCTTTTGGCCCATACATTTTATGACTTGTAAAACTCATTAAATCTATGCCATCTGCAAGCACATCTACAGGTATTTTTCCCACTGCTTGAGTAGCATCAGTATGAAACAATACATTATTTGATTTTGCTATACTTGATAATAATTTTATATCCTGCAACACTCCTAACTCATTATTGCCATACATGATAGTTACCAATACTGTTTGTGGTGTAAATGCAGCTTTGTATGCCTCTATATCTATTAATCCATCTTCTTGTACATCAAGATAGGTTATTTTTGCCCCTAGTTTTTCTATGTGGGCACAAGCATCTAAAACCGCTTTGTGTTCTGTGGTTGCCGTAATAAAATGATTGCCTTTTGCTGCATACATTTCAAAAACACCTTTAATGGCCAAATTATTGCTTTCTGTAGCCCCCGATGTAAAAATAATTTCTTTACTATCTGCATTTACTAAATTTGCAATTTGCGCTCTTGCAGCATCTACCGCTTTTTCTGCGCTCCATCCAAAACTATGATTCCTACTTGATGCATTGCCAAAATGTTGGGTAAAATAGGGCATCATATCATCTAAGACCCTAGGATCTACAGGAGTGGTTGCATTATTATCAAGATATATAGGTAGGTTTATCATGGTTGATTATTTAGATTAATTATGAATTGCAAATATAACACCTTAATATATTTTTTGTTTGAATTATAAGACTTTTTTAAAAAAATTTATTCAATTGGTCTATTATTGCATTTTTTACAATTATAATGATGAAAAATATAGAACATATTGGCATCGCAGTTTCAGATATCGCAATTGCAGAAGCTACCTATACCCAATTATTGGGCATAGCGCCTTATAAAAAAGAATTGGTAGAAAGCGAAGGTGTAATTACCCTATTTTATAAAATAGGATCAGTAAAAATCGAATTGCTTGCTGCCACTAACAAAAACTCTGTTATTGCTAAATTTATTGAAAAACGTGGCGAGGGCATACACCACATAGCATTTGGGGTAGAAAATGCAAATCAATCTCTCATTGAATTAGAAAAAAATGGATTTAACCTTATAAATTCAATTGCTAAAGCGGGGGCAGACGAAAAAGAAATTGGTTTTGTGCACCCTAAAAGTTGTCATGGTGTTTTGGTAGAAGTGTGCAGTGAGCATGCTTAGAATTTTGTTAAATTTCAAAAAATACATAAAAAATCTTTGTTCCACTTCTAAAAGAGGAAAAGATTTGAAAATATTAGATACCATAATAAAACTTAATGGGTGCTTGGCTTTTGTTCTTTGTTGCGCTTCTGTTACCGCATTGCATAATGACTCAATTTTGCTAAAGAACAAAGGCAACTTAAGGGCCGCAAGTGCTGTTAAAAATTACTTTTGGGTTTCGGGAGCAAAGGGAAGTATTGCTCGCATTTATCTAAAAAAAGACATCGTTTTAGAGATTAAGGAATACAACAACACCCCTTGCTCAAATTGTGATTTTAGGGGAATTCATGCATGGGATAGCCTCAATGCTATAGCCATTTCTAGTGGAATTCCTTGCTTAATTATCAAAACCAAAGATGGTGGAAAATCTTGGCAAAAGGTTTTTGAGCAGACGGATTCTGCATGGTTTTTAGATGCCATTAAATTTACCAAAGATGGAAAAGGATATATTTTAGCAGATGCAATAAATGGGGCAATACCTATTCTTACATCTACTAACTATGGTGCAACATGGACAGTAAAATATTGGAAATATCCTTACAAAAATGCACCCTCTTTTTATGCAGCAAGTAATAGTAGTTTGAGTATTTTTAATAACAATTTAATGGTCTGTGGAGGTATAAATAATGCTTCATTTATTGGCCAATTGAGAGAAACCAAAGATTCTTTTTCCCTAATTTCATATTATATAAGTATTCCACAAAACTGCACAAATAAAAAGGAAAATTATTTTGGCTATTATGGAATGTACGTCCATAAGAATACAATTTACACGTGTGGTGGTTCTTTTAACTGTCCTTTAGAAGGGCAGTTTGCACAAATTTTGAAACTCAAAAACAGTATTTTTGAATTAGCTGATACAATTGCTTTAAAAGGATATTATTCAGGAGTTTATGCCAAAAAAAACAAAGTGTTTTATACTGGAACCAATGGAAATAGTATATTTGAAAGTAAAAAGTTAGTCAGCCAAGACAGCCAAGTTTTTAATACTGTTATTCCGTATTACAAGAACAGCATTGCTTGGGCTGGTGCAAAGGGTATAATTACAATTTCTAAAATTAAGTAAGGGGTTTAAAACCCTCAAAAGCCTGCAAACAGTTGTTGCAATAGTGCATGCTGCGGCAAAGTGTAGCCCCAAAAGGACTTTTTAGCGTGGTATTTTTACTGTTGCAAAACGGGCAAGGAGTATCGCTTAAAACATCTAGCTCTAGGTAGTCAGCATTTTTTGGAGGGGGTGTTAAGCCATGTTTTAACAAAGCTGCCCTTCCTTTTTCTGAAATTTTATCTGTGTTCCAAGGATCATCAAAAGTGGTTTTTACCACTACTTTATCAAATAGTTGCAAATCTTGAACTGCCTTTAAAACCATCTCTTCTATAATGCGCAAAGCAGGACAACCCGAAAATGTAGGCGTCAATTGAATGTAAGCCTCTGCATCTAATACGGTTATTTTAGTTACAATACCCAAATCGGTTATGGCCAATCCCGGAATTTCGGGATCCATAACCTCTTCTAAAGCTTCAAAAATTAATTGCTGTTCCTTGGTATAATTTTTGATATCCATTGTTTACCACTCTGCAGATGGATCTATTGCGTACACCTCGGTCATTTCAGTAAGCATTGGTTGCAAATATTGACTAAAGTTGCCTTTTCGCCCACCATAAACTGGTTTTGTATCATCAATATTTGGCAAACTAAGGTCGCAAGAGTTTAGAAAAGGAGTAATTATTGCTAGCCATTTAGATTGCAAAGCCTTCTCACCGATAAAGAACCCTGTATCTATTAACGAGTTTTCATCGTCACTAGGTTCAAAAATGCCAAGTGCTAATCCAAAAGAAGCATTAATGGTATCTTGAATTCTTTTTTTACTCTCTGCGTTTCCATTTGCCAATTGTTTTATCCACGTATTGGCATGCAACACATGGTATTTTAACTCTCCTTTAAATTTGCGTGCCAGCAAACTCAATGGATCAAATGTGGTATTAATTAGCGAATCTATTCGCAACAACTCTGCATTGTCAAAGAAAAAATGACGCACAAGGCTAAAATCATACTCACCAATAGGCATGGTTACGTACTCGCAGCAATGAAACTGTTGTGCATTTCTGGTAAAGGCTACAGTATCTGGCTCGCTTTCGCCCAATTCATTTAGGATGCTATAAAGTTGATAGGCTTGCCCTATCTTGTCTTGCGCCATGCTGCTAAATGCAATATCTTCTTCTAGCACCGGTCCAAAACCAGTCCACTCACTGTTTCTATGTCCTAAAATTAATTGGTCATCTGCCATTTTATAAAGCAAATTTTTGAGTGCGTCTAATTGTTTTTGTTCTATATTCATGCCGCTATTTTTCTTTACTTATACGTTCTTTAAACTTATTTATCTTATCCATAACTTTGTAACTGCCTGGATCTCTATGAAATTTTTCTGGTGTGGTATCAAACATATCCGAATCTTCGTATTCTGAACAAAATACATCTGAAGTTTTTACTACCCACAAATTTACAGTAGCTCCTCTGCGGGCATATTGCTCCTTGCCAAATAGCAAAGCCATTTCTGCATTTGGGGCATGCACTATGCCAACGTGTTGATGTTGCTCGCCCCTTTTTTCTTGATGAAAAACTTCAAAAGTTTGCCAATGATCTAAGTCATTTAATCCTTCAAATTCTTTCTTTTCGTCTATCTGAGCCCTATCTACCCTTGGGTCTAAAGATTTTATTATCATTATTTAATAATTTATTTTTAAGCTAATGGTGTTACATACCTATCATTAGGTTTTGCTAAAGCTTCTCTAACCCAGCGCCCATTTTCTTCTGCAATTCTACGCACAGCCAATCGCTCTTTGTTACAAGGGCCATCACCATTAATAACACGTTTAAACTCTTCCCAATCTGGCTCGGTGTATTCCCAAAGCCCTGTTTCCATATTCTTTTTTAAATTAGGGTCAGGCAAAGTCAAGCCTAAATCCCATATTTTTGGCACATACATATTTAAAAACTGCTGACGCATGTCATCATTTGTTGCCATTTTCACTTTCCAACGCATCAATATTTCTGTGTGTTGAGAAGACTTATCGGAAGGCCCAAAAAAGTGCATGATTGGCGGCCACCACCTTGTTAAAGCATCTTGCACCATTTCTCTTTGTTTGGGGGTTCCTGTGGCCAAAAAAACCACATTGTCATGCCCATATTTTAAGTGAAAAGACTCTTCGGCACAGATGCGTTCTAAAGCCCTGCAATAAGGCCCATAACTGCCTTTGCTGTTGGCTAATTGATTTACAATAGCTCCAGCATCTATTAGCCAAGCAATTACAGCTGTGTCTGCCCATGTTTTTGATGGATAATTGAACACATTGCTATACTTTGATTTACCATTAATTAGGTCATTGGTTTGCTCCTCTCTACTCTTGCCTAATGTTTCTGCTGCACTATAGAGCAGTTGGGCATGTCCAACCTCGTCTTGCACTTTTGCTATTAAGGCAAGTTTTCGTCTAAAACCAGGTGCACGTGTTATCCAAGTACCTTCTGGCAAAGCACCAATAATTTCAGAATGGGCATGCTGCTCTATCATTCTTACTAATTGTTTTCGGTACTCTTTTGGCATCCAATCTGCAGGTTCAATTTTTTCACCTCTTGCTATTCTAGCTTCAAAAGTAGCCAACCTTGAAGAGTCTTCGCCTTCTAAAAAAGAATGAACTTTGGCATTTGGGTCGATGTAAGCATTTCCGTACATAATTATTATTATTTTAAATTTATTTTTTTAATCCAGTGAGAATAAAATCGGTAAGTTTATCCGCTATTTCTGTTGCACTCATATTGCCATCTGCCTTATACCATTCTACCACCCAATTTATAGTTGCCAAAATTGTTAATACGGCAAATTTTCTATCCACCTCATTAAACAATCCTTCATCTTCTCCATTTTTTACGATTTCGGCAATTCCTCTTTCATAATTGCCGCGCAATATTACAAATTTTGCTAAATCTGTTTCATTGAGTTTGCGCCATTCGTTTACAAAAATATACGCTTTTTCGGGATATTGGGTTAATAATCCAATGTGGCTTTGAACTGCCATTCTCAATTTTTCCTCAGCATTAAAATAAATATCATTTACTTCTGCCAATCCTATTGCAAAAGCCTCTGCCATTTCAAAACAGATGTGGCTCAACAACTCGTCCTTAGACTTGATGTGATGATACAAACTGCTTGCTTCTAAATCTAAACTACGTGCCAAATCTCTCATAGAAGTGCCATCAAAGCCCTTTTTTTTAATCAAAACGGCTGCTTTGCTAATAATTTGCGATTTGCGTTCTGTCATTTTTGTGAAACTAACGTTTGTTAGGTACAAATGTAATTTAATTTTTTACAAAAACAAAGAAATCTTTTTAAGCGGAATAATTATAAAATACCCCTGGCTATTTCTTGTTTTTAATGCACTTGAAAAAACAAGAAATTAAAAAGTAAATTGAGCGCTGTTTTTTACATTTTTCTTTTTTTTAAACAATGTATTGATTTATTAATCCTACTGAATTTGGAAAAATTGTTAAGAAGAATTTGTCTAAGTCGTTTGGTTCACTTTTTCTAATTTCCAAGATTTATTGTCTCAAATTAAATATGCAAACGAGTTAGGATGAGGGCTATAATTTAAAAAAGCATTGTTATCAATGATACTATTAGCAGGCATTGTGTTGATACCATACTCAAACACAAACTGTTTTAGCCTTAAAAAGGCAACAAGATCGAATAATTGCCATTTAAAACGAGCTTTTAAGAGAAATTAATCAATTAAAAAATAATAGTTATTGCTAAAGTTTTTTAAGCCCGAATTAACTATCTAAATTTTTCTGGTGCCCGCTGATATCGCTCTATAAACTCTGCTATATTGCTTGCAGGAATCTTTACTGCAATGATGCGGCCATCACTATCCAATATCATGATGGTAGGATTGGTATTAATATTATACCTGATTTTATTATCCACCCAATTTTGGTAAGGAACCACATCACATACATTTATCCAATCCTGAAATTGGGTATTATCTTCTTTAATGTACTTTTCCCACTCAGTTTTTTTACTATTAGATGAGATAGCATATACTTTCCAGCCTTCGGCCTTTTTTTCTTGATATAGGCTATGAATGATAGGCAATTCTGTTCTACAATGTCCACAAGTGGGGTCATAAAAAACAATAATGGTATATTTGCCCTTATTTTTGTATAAAGTTTGTTCTTTGCCGTTCAAATCATAATGGTTTAAATCTAGCGCCACTTCTCCACAAATTGTGTACCTTCTTTTTTCTGCTGCTTCTGCCATTGTTGCTCTTAAATTACTGTCTACCCAAAAAGCCCTAGTACTCATATAATATTTGTCTATCATGTGCACAAATGTTTTGCCCATACACATCATTTGCAACGAATCGTATAATTGAGTTATTCTAAATATAAAATATTTGTCAATCTCTTTTGTACCTTTGCTTTTAGAAAGCAAATTTTCTGCCCACCATGTGGCACTATCAGGATGCTGCGGAATTACATTTAGAAAAAAATTCTCTATTTTTGTGTAAAGAAGATTCTGTGGTGTTCTAATAAGTGCTTCTTCTTTAAAATCTATATTGTCCCAATAATGATTTTTATAGTAATGGTATTGCCCCATTGTGTCAATAGTAACGCCATCTGCCTTATAAACATTTGGCACATCTATAGGCTTTAATGCATATAACAGTTTGCTCAAAACATCATTTGGATATTCTTTTAGTAGAGATTCCATGTAGGCATTTCTTGTATCGCCCAAGGCATTGCGCTTTTCTAAATATTCTTCTTTCAACCCATCGTTTGGAGCAGTTTTTATTTGTTCATTAATATCATACAATTTTTTTCCAAACTCAATATTTTTTGCTTGATATTGAACAAAGCGATTATTTTCTTCATTACCAATAAATGTTAAATTTTTAGCATAATATTCTGCAGTATCTGTGCTAACTGTAAATATTTGCTCATCGTTCATTATAAACTCAAAGTGAGATAAATCTTTAAAAATAAAGAAATAGATACCCCTAGGTGCTTTTTCTTTTCCTTCAAAAACCCATTGTTTTTTCGCAAAATCATATTTTCCTGTATCAAAAGCAAGCGTTTTATTAGCCCAATAATTACCCAAAATAACCGCACTATCTTTTTTCCCGCCTACCTTTAAGGTAATTTTGTACCCTAAAGTATTTGCTACTCCAGGAGCAATAGCCTTAGTCTTAGCGCCCTTTTGCGCATACAAAACGCCACTATTGCTTATTAAAAACAAAGCTATCATTATTATTGGGGTAGATAATTTTTTTATATATTTCATAGATGTTCTAAAAATTTACTGTTTTTTTGTGGTATTACTAAGAACAAAAAACATACCAAAAAGTTGCCTAACATTGCACAAGAGAATGATTTTTTTAGCAAAGTGTATGATGTGGTTAGACTTATACCTTATGGCAAGGTAACAAGCTATGGTGCAATAGCAAATTATTTAGGCGCCAAAAGGTCGGCCAGAATGGTAGGCTGGGCAATGAATGCATCGCATCATTTAGAGCATAAAATACCGGCCCATCGGGTTGTTAATAGACAGGGATTATTGACAGGCAAGGCATTTTTTGGCACAGGAAATGAAATGGCAAATTTACTCATTGAAGAAAATATTAGCTTCGACAAAGATTTAATCAAAATAACCGGTTTAGAAAACCACTTTTGGGATCCCATGTTAGCCTTGGCATTATGAGTATTAAAATAAACAGAAAAGTATTTTATTATTCCCTTATAGGCCTGCATATTTTAGGTTTTATAAAGCAAGTATTGTTTCCTAATTTAATGACATTAGACAGTGATGATTACATACTACTTGCAAAAAACATCTTTGAACATGGCTTACCATATAGTGGTTTACTTCCGCTAAACATAGACTTAGATGCGATACCAAACAAAGGTCTTTTTGCAAGCAGACCTATTGGCTACAGTGTTTTTATTTACCTAAGCAGTTTTGGCAATTGCTTTTTATTGCTTTTGTTGGCTATGCAAAATGTGCTTTCTATAGGCAGTATATATTTTATAGAAAAAATCTTTATTTTTAAGAATATAAAACTAAATTACACCATTGCACTAATCTGCCTTATTTTTTTTCCAACACTTTGGATTTACTCCAATTGGATTATGGCAGAAACTATGTTCATGTTTGCACTTTGTATGGCAATTTATAAATTTATAAAATTAAATTATACATGGGCTGCTTTATATTTATCATTAGCACTATTTATAAAACCAGTGGTAGTTTTTTTAATATTTATTTGGCTTATTTACTTTATTTACAGAGCAATTACAGTCAAAAAGCTTGCTTTTATAGTTACTGCTATCATCCCTTTATCGATGCTTTTAGTGCAAATATTACTCAATTATACGTATACAAAAACGGCTATTGTAAGCAGTATGCCTGCAATAAACCTTGTGCAATACAACGCCTATTTTACACTTTGTAACACGGTAGGGCCCGATAGTGCAAATAATTGGGTGCGGCAAACAGATAGTATAGGGCAAATAATTGAGGATAAAAACAACTTTAGAGCAGCTTATTTTTATAAAAAAACAGCAGCACAAAATGTTATTAAAGCACACCCTTGGGCTTATATAAAAATACACAGTCTTGGCAGCATGCGTTGGTTTATTGACCCGGGCAGGTATGATATGCTTAATTTCTTTAATATTTATTATGAAGATGGCAACAAAGGCTGGACACGTACTTTTTATCAAAATGGAATAAAAGGCATATTGCAAAAAGCATTGGACGAAAATCGCTATTTACTTATCTGTGTTTTACTTATTTTTATGTGGAATATGATAAGATTGATGTTATTGATTAGAGGATTATTGCGCCTTTTTAATCAGCCTGCTATTTTATTAGTATTTGTTTTGTTAATTGCATATTTTGCTGGCACAGCTGGCCCTGTGGCTAGCGCACGATTTTTACTACCTGTTTTTCCTCTTATATTGTTTTGCAGCGCAGTGGCAAAGCCTCACCAAAAGCGATACAAATAGCAATATTAATTAGCTTAAACCAAATACCTGCGGTCTACATATTTTTTCAAATCCATGGCCAAGCTTTTATCTTCTTGCCAAGCATATTGAACAGCAAAACTTTCTAAACACACAATAGCTGCGTTCAAATTTGCGGCTGCATTTAGCTCTCCGATGGCATTTTTATATAAGGCAGAATCATCTTGAAACAACTCTTTTATAAATTCGAATTTTTTTGCCAATGGAATGGCAGTATTCAAATCTGCAATGGCAGTATCTTTCATAGTGTAATGAACACCCTCATCTTTGTGTCCATAAGCAAGCTTGTCTGCTAAGGTAAGTTGCTGAGGGTTAGATTTTGGTGATTCTGAGGAAAAAAAAGAAGAGGTGCGCTTTTTTTCTTTAACCTGCAATGCTATTTTTTTATATGTATCTGATTCTTCTTTTTGTATTTCTTGCTCAGTATCAGCTTTTTCTAACAACGCCTTAGGCATTTCTATTTCTGGCATTAATAACGGTTTTTCATCTAATAATTCTGAGGTTCTTGCATCTTCTATTTGCAATTCGCTTTCTGGCATAAATAGCTTCTCACCAGCGTCCATTGTTATTTTTTCGGTTCCAACTTCTTGTTTGATATCGGCTACTTTCACTTCCATATTTTCAATCACATTGTCTTCAACAAAATCAATTTTTATTTTTTCAGATGTTAATTTTTCTTTAGTTTCTGTAACTATTTGCTCTGATTTTGGAGCTTCAAACTCTATTTTATTTTTTTGTGATTCAAAAAATTTCTCTAATTCTATCTCATCTGCACCGCTCAAAAAATGTCCTTGTTCATCTTTTTTAGCCACATCGCTCATAGCAGCAATTGCTGGTTCTTGCTTGACAGTTGGCTTTACAGATTCGCTAGCTTTATTTTCAACAATTATTTTAGTATCTTCTATAATATTAACTTCAGGGGTAATTACCTCAGCTTTTGGCGCCTCTATTTCAGATTTTTGAGGCGCTTGCCGAAATGTTTCTGAATTAATTTCTGGGGCAGCATCCATGGATTTATCAATATCTAAATAATCCAATTTATTAAGATGTTCATAACAATTAATCATCGATTTCTTTAACGAGCCCCTTAACAAAGCAGACGGGTTTCTTTCCCATTCTGCAAAGACTCGTTTCATTTGCTCAAAATCTTCTGCAAATGTTTTTCTTACCTCCAATAACTTCATAATTTTAAGTATTAAAATATTTTTTTTATAAAAACTGATTCAATGTACGAAACAAACCAAAAATTTTGAAGTATTTTGCAAAAGTTATCCAATGGCACCATTTACACTTATACACGGCTGCATGTTTGCAGGAAAAACCAAGGCACTGTTTCGCCATGTGCAGCAAGGCAATTTATTCCCCCACGAAATTTTATTGGTAAAACATGCCATAGATACACGTTATCAACAAGATTATATTGTAAGCCATGATGGTGAAAGGCGCGAGTGTGCGCCAATTAGGTTGCCAATGGAGATTCCTTATTTATTAAATGAGCATACTAAATTGGTAGCCATAGACGAGGTGCAATTTTTTGATAACAGCATTGTTTCTATCATATCACAATTAATGATTCAGCAAGTGGAGGTGGTAGCTGCTGGTTTATTAAAAGACAGCTTTCATCAAGATTTTGGTCCAATGCCTGATTTACTCAAAATAGCAACACAGTCTGAAGAATTATTCAGCATTTGCAAAGTATGTAAAAGTACAGCTACACATACCTATAGAATCAACAGCACCCAAGACCAAGTATTTATTGGAGGAGCCAATATGTATGAACCAAGGTGCAAAAAATGTTATAACACAATATAAATGCCATTAATGCTTTTATTTTTAATAAATTTGCACCATTGTTATGATAAAAACCACTTTTTACAAAGAAACCAAAACCAAATTTACCGAAATATTGATATTTTCAGATGCCAAATCTGCCAAAAAAGTTTTTAACGCACAGAAAACAGACACTAAAACCAATATTTATGAGCAAATTTCTGCTAATGCAAATAGCTTTGGTATCGCAGTTACTAATGAGGATAATAATGAGCAACAGCTTGAAAAATTAAGAAAAGCAGCTAGTCAATTATTTTATAAATGCAACCATTTAGGCGAAGAAGATATTTTGGTAACCTTTGAAAAAAGCATTAATAAAAGCCAAAAGATTGCAGTATTAGAATCACTGATGCTAACAAGCTATCAATTTTTGCAGCTAAAATCTAAACCTGAAGAACTGCAATATAAAATCAAACATATTTTCATTAAAAAAGATGAACTTAAAAAAGAAGAATTAGACGAAATAAATCATTTATGCCATGCCGTTTGCAATGCTAGAGATTTAGTAAATTGGCCACAGCGCAATCAAAAAGCCACAGATTTGGCAGCAAGTTTTATATCACTAAGCAAAGAAAGTGGCTTTAGTATAGATGTGCTTAATGATACCAAAATAGCTTCATTAAAAATGGGTGGACTATTAGCTGTAAACCAAGGAAGTGAATACCCAGCTACTTTTAGCATTATGGAATGGAAGCCAAAAAAAGCAAAGAATAAAAAACCAATTGTGCTAATTGGCAAAGGCATAGTCTATGATACAGGTGGTCTAAGTTTGAAAAGCATGCCTGGTATGCTCACAATGAAATGTGATATGCATGGCGCAGCCACAGTGGCAGGATTAATGTATGCCATTGCAAAAAATAATTTGCCGATTCACATTGTAGGCCTTGTGCCAGCCACAGACAATTGGATAAGCAGAAATAGCTATGCTCCGGGAGATGTAATCACTATGTTTGACGGCACTACAGTAGAAATATTGAATACAGATGCCGAAGGAAGACTTGTTTTAGCAGATGCATTGCATTATGCCAAGAAGTATAAACCAGAAATGGTTTTTGATTTTGCAACCCTCACAGGTGCAGCTGTTAGAGCCATAGGCACATACGGCACCGCAATGATGGGAAAAGTTCCTGAAAATATTTTTACCGAGTTAAAAGAAGCAGGCAGTCAAACTTATGAAAGACTTGTAGAACTGCCACTTTGGCCAGAATATAGGGAAGAATTAAAATCAGAAATCGCAGATATGAGCAATTTGGGAAAAGGCGATGCGGGAGCTCAAAGTGCAGGTCAGTTTTTAGCACATTTCACCAATTATCCATGGGTGCATTTTGATATTGCTGGCCCCTCTTTTAATGACAAAAACCACGATTACAATCCTGCTGGAGGCACAGGAGTAGGAATTAGAATGTTGTATCAATTTTTAAAAACACATTATCAATTATGAGCGAGAAATTTTTGCTAAATATTGGCATTTCCATGGGCGACCCAAATGGTATAGGTCCAGAAATCATCATAAAAGCTTTGCAAAACGATGTGCTGCTCAACTATTTTACACCCGTAATTTTTGGCAATGCAAAAGTTTTTAATTTTTATACCAAAAAATTTGAAAACACACATTTTAGATTCAATCTGATAAAAAAGGGAGAAAGTCCTAAAGCCGGTAAAATAAATTTATTAAACACAGGCAATGAAAACTTTGAAACTAAACCAGGACAAGCAGATTCAATGGCGGGTAATGAAGCATTTTTAGCTTTAAATGAAATGGTAGAAGCAGCTAAAAATGGTCAAATACAATGTATGGTAACAGCACCAATAGATAAAAAACAAATCCAAAATAAGGATTTTGAATTTGCTGGACACACTGGTTTTTTAGCCCATAAATTTGAAGCAAAAAATAGCATAATGCTTTTGGCCTCAGAAGATATAAAAGTGGGCCTGGTTACAGAACATTTACCATTAAATAAAGTGAGTGAACAGATTAATGAAGGGCTTATTATTCAAAAAATAAACACCTTAAATAATACCCTAAAAATAGATTATTCAATAACAAAGCCAAAAATTGCTGTACTTGGGCTAAATCCTCACAATGGAGACCAAGGATTAATTGGAAATGAAGAAAACACTATTATAAAACCTGCCATTAAAGTTTGTTTTGAAGCAGGCATATTGGTTTTTGGCCCATATCCTGCAGATGGATTTTTTGGCAACAGAATTTTCAACCAATTTGATGCAGTGTTGGCAATGTATCACGATCAAGGCTTAATTCCTTTTAAGTATATTGCTTTTGAAGATGGAATAAACTATACAGGTGGCCTATCTATTGTGCGCACCTCTCCCGACCATGGCACAGGATACGATATTGCAGGCAAAGGTGTGGCCTCTGCAACTAGTTTTATAAATGCTATTTTCGAAGCCATAAATATAGCAATGAGAAGAAATGAAAACGAAGGTTTTAAATCTAATTACTTACAATTTGCTAAATTAAGACCAGAGCGATTCAAAATGGATTTTACGCTGTAAAATAATTCTTACCTTATCTTTTATTTTTAAAAATTCAACTATTGAAAATTTCTTTTTACATAGCATTTAGGTATTTTTTGTCTAAAAAATCAACCCAAGCCATCAATATTATTGCCGGTATTAGTCTTGTTGGATTTGCAATTGGTGTTTTTGCCATGATAGTTGTGCTTTCTACAATGAATGGATTTGAAAAACTTGTTTTTGGAATGTACAATGATTTTAACCCAGCAGTTAGAATTATGCCAAAAATTGGAAAGGTTATGCCTATAAATCCAAAAGTAGAGGCTTATATTAAAGAAAATTTTAAGAATGCAAGTATATCAGCAACTTTAGAGGATAATGCATCTTGTGAATACGGCAATTTTCAATATATATGCAGGATAAAAGGCGTAGAGCAAAGCTATGCAGAACAAGCAAATTTACAAAAACACCTTATTAATGGAGAAATACCTTCTTTTACCTCAGCAGATAGTAATACAAGCATGTTAGGACAAGGAGTAGATTATAAACTTGCTGCCTTAGTTACTGATCCAAATTGTTATATAAAAATAAATGCGCCTAAAAGAATCTCGCCTTCAATTGATAACCAAGACGATATACATATTAGCTATACAAAACCAATTGGTGTCTTTTCATACGATGATGCCATAAATAATAAATATATTTTAGTCTCATTGCCTTTTGCTCAGCAATTATTTGAAAGAACTGGAGAAATCAGTTCTTATGAAATTTATATTAATGACAACAAACATATTGAGAAATATTATCAATTAATAAAAAATAAGTTTGGCAACCAATACGAAATTAAAACAAGATATATGCTCAATGAGAGTCTTTACAGAATGTTTAAAACAGAAAAATGGTTCACTTTTGCCATTTTATCCTTTGTACTCATCATTGTATCATTTAATCTTATGGGTTCACTAACTTTATTGGTTATTGAAAAAAAAGGAGATATTAAAATTATGAAAAGCATGGGTATGACCACCACACAAGTAAGAAATATCTTTTTTTTAGAAGGTATTATTATCAGTTTTTTTGGAACAATCATAGGACTTTTATTGGGTTTAACATTTTGTGCATTACAGATTAAATATGGCTTTATAAGTATTTCGGGGGCAATTGTAGATAGTTATCCAATGTATATAAATTATTCAGATGTGGCATTATCTTTGATTACAGCATTAATAATTGGTGTTTTTGCGGCTATATATCCTGCAAAAAAAGCGAGTAAAGTAAATGTATAAAAAAATATTAATCATAGCAATGTTTGCTGCTGGCAAATTTGGCAATTGTCAAAGCTTTATTGAAATGCAATTGCGTTTTGATAGGGTTAACAATGCCATGAAATCTTCCGATAATAGTATGCGAGAAGCCTTTGCAGAAGCAAATATTGCCTACCCTCCAAAATATATTTATTGGCGAGCATTTAAAACAGAAAAAGAATTAGAACTTTGGGCAGGAGACGACCCCTACAAGCCACATAAATTGATAAAAACATATCAGGTATGCAGGCTTTCTGGCACATTGGGATTCAAACACCATGAAGGCGATGAGCAAATACCAGAAGGACTTTATTTTATAAATCATTACAATCCTTTTAGCAGTTATCACCTATCCTTTAGAGTATCATACCCCAATGGTGTAGATAGTTTTTGGGGAGATAGAAAAAGTTTAGGTGGCCAAATTTACATTCATGGCCAATGTGAAACAATTGGATGTTTACCAATGACAGACTCTATCATGCAGGAAATTTATTGGATAAGCATTCAGGCGCAGAGCTGGCAAGGATTTGGCGCAAAAGTGCCAATTCATATTTTCCCGTATAGGCCTATAAATGAAAAAATAGCATTGAACAGCAATTATTGGTTAATAGAAGCACAAAAATATTCCCCAAGATGGAAAAATCTATTTTACGCGCACGAACATTTTGAGCGGAAACATTTTCCCGGCAGGGCATATCATAATGGCAATGGGTATTATTTATTAGATACAATAGCACCAAAAATAACTAAAAAACTTCCACCAATTTATTGGAATCCAGTGATAAAATATCCTTTAAAAAGCGACACCCCACTAGAAATGATGCGCCTAGCTAGGTATCTTAAACCCATAAAACAGATAAATTATTCTTATGTCGTAGCGCTAAATAAACTTGCTATAGAAACAGGCATAAATTATAGATTAGAATCTAAATATGTTGAAATATTGCCCGACCCTGGAGAGTTTAGACCCTTTAATGCTCCAAAGCGTTATAAAAAAATAATAGATACCGTTTATGTTGAACTCAATCCTAAAAAATTATAAATGAAAATACTTATTGTAGGACTTGGCAATATTGGTGAAGAATATAAGGATACTCGGCATAATATCGGTTTTAATATTGTAAATGAATTTGCTGCTCAATTTGAAACTAAATTTGAAGAAGCAAAATATGGAAAACTGGCAGAAATAAAATATGCAGGCAAGCATCTTTATATCCTAAAACCCAATACCTACATGAATTTAAGCGGAAAAGCATACCAATACTATTTGCAACTACTAAATATATCTCCGCTAGAATCATTGATTATTGTAGATGACCTAGCACTGCCTTTGGGCAAATTAAGGCTAAAAGGCAATGGCGGAAGTGCGGGCCATAATGGACTAAAAAGTATTTCTGATTTACTTGGGCATCAAAACTATCCGCGCTTGCGATTTGGTATTGGCAATAATTTTTCTCCAGGCCGTCAAGTAGAATTTGTATTAGGCAAATGGAAAAAAGAAGAGCAAACAGAAGTAACAATATCAACAAAAGAAGCAGTGGATGCAATCTTGTTTTATGTAAAAAATGGACTAAATAATAGTATGACTAAATATAATCAGACATTGTAAATTATGCTAGAAACCACCCCCCACACTATTATTTTAGCAGTGCGCGATTATGAGCTAGATTTTCAAGGAATTGTAAATAATTCTGTCTACTTTAATTACCTAGAACATGCCCGCCATGTATTTCTGAAAGAAAAAAATATTGATGTCAATGCCCTTTTTAAGGATGGAAAAGCAGCTATTGTAGTCACTGCAACGCTACAATATAAATCTCCATTGCAAACAGGAGATACTTTTGAAATACAGACCACTGTTTCATCTTTAAGTATTTTTAAGGCTGTTTTTAAGCAGAAAATAGTTAGAAAAGAAGATAATAAAATTATACTTGAAGCAGAAATTATTTCTGCAATAATTGATAAAATACTAAAAAGCCTCAAGCCATAGATATGCTCTTTTTTTAGCACATTTTTAGTTAAATTTTAGCGTAACAAAAAAGACAAAACCTACAGATGCACTATTTTTATAGATCAACTATTGTGCCTCCTTTATCTCAAGAAAGTCTAATTTGGCCACCGCTATTTAAACCTAAATTCTCTTCCTTGATTATTCTGTAATAATTGCTGTTCTGATTTTTGACTCTCCAATTACAAAAAAGCCATTGGCCTTATTTTTACTGCTTCTGCTTTGATTTATGATATTGCTTGGAACATTTGCAGGCGGAGTTGCAAAAAGTCCTTGATTATTAATTTGTTCTGCTGCCAATCTTAGAAATAAGAAAAACTCATTGGAAATACCTAGTATTTCAACAGTAATTTTATCGTTTAACCTATAAGGATTTTCTCCATCATTCAAGTTTAACCTTCTGATAGGCACAATAAATTCTATTCCGTCATAATTTGCACCTGGGCTAAATGATGCATCATATGCAATATTAATATTGCTAGGCTTGCCTAAAAATGAGTCATTCTTATAGGTTCTTATCCAATAGGTATTGCCTAACCCTACTAAATCATTTCCCATAAATTCTGCCTCATACCTTTCTACACTAAACGAAGTAGCAGGCCTTTTTTCCCATAAGATGGTGTCTATATTAGCAGCTGCCGCCATGTTAGATATACTTAAAAAGGTATCTAAGCCAGTAATAATAATTAACCCATAATTTTCGCCTATTCTGTTAAAATCTGCACCGTCTGGATACACATATCTTCCTGGCCCTGACTCTGTAAAAAAATAGGGAAAACTATCTGCATCCAACAATATCACTGTAGCACCAATTATTGGTGGATTAGATCCCCTGTCATCAAAATACCCTATGGTTTGCGACAATCTGATGGTTTGCACTCCAGGTTGATTTGTTATTACTGCATCAACCACCAATTCTTTTTTATCGGGATTTAGCTTCACATCTATTACATCCTCGCAACTGCAAAAAAATGTAGCAATAATGGCAATTATAAATATTGATTTATTCATTGTATTTTTATTTAAAATTTAAAATTATAGGTAATACTTGGCACTATACTTCCAATAACAGAAAATCGGATGGCCTCATTTTTTACTGCACCCAATGCAGCAGGGTTTCTAAAATAAATGCTGAAAGGATTGCGTTTATTATATACATTATATGCACCAAATACAATTTCGTGATTCCATTTTCTGTCTTTTTTAGGCTTGCCCAATTCATGGATGGCACTTATATCTAAACGATGATAAGCAGGTATTCTTACATCATTTCTGCTGTTTAACGCATTGTGAGGAATACTATATCCCTGCACAGCATATTGACTTGTTGGAAAAGTAGCAGGTGTTCCACTTTGATAAGTAAAAGTGCTTGATACTGTCCAACGTGGATTAAATTCATAGCTTGCCACAATATTTATATTATGAGGCCTGTCAAACCTAGATGGAAAATAATTATTGTTATTAATTCCTTTTACAAGCAACTCTGTTCTTGCAAGGGTATAGCTTATCCAACCAGTAAATTTACCGCTGTTCTTCTTAATGAAAAATTCTGCTCCATATGCCCTTCCTGTGCCAAAAAGTAATTCTCCTTCTACCCTTTCATTCAACAGCAAATCTGCCCCATCTATATAATTAATCTGATTTTGAAGCCACTTATAATAAATCTCTGTACTAAATTCAAACAATACTTTCTTACCAAAATTTCTAAAATACCCAACAGCTATTTGATCTGCCAATTCTGGTTTAATATTATTAGTTGTTGGCAACCATACATCTAAAGGCACACTTGCAGTGGTGTTAGAAATTAGGTGAATATACTGTGCCATTCTGTTATATGAACCTTTTAAACTGCTTAGTTCGTTTATTTGATACTTTATTGCTGCCCTAGGTTCAAAATTCCAATAATTGGCAATAGATTTTCGTCTGCCAAAAGAATCTACCCTTAGCAATGGTTTTGGCTGATTGAGCCTATCTTCTGGATTTTCTCCGTAATAATATGCCTTACCAGAGCCCCGATAGCTAAATTGAGATATCCTTAAACCCAATTTAACATTCACTTTTTTATTTATTCTAAAGTCATCATCTATATAAATACCCGACTCCTGCGCATATTTATTTGGCAAACTAAAATCAAAACTTGTACCATTGCTTTGAGAAGCAACTGCTGTACCTGGTCTAAAATCATAAATTATAGTCATGGCACCAAAATCTAAGGTATGTTTATTATTTAAAAAATAATTAAAATCTCCTTTTACACTGTAATTGGTGATATCAGAATTCCAATCAAAACGACTGTTGCCACTGCCAAAAATAATGCGATAATCATATTTGCTGTAAATAGCTGTGGCGTTTAAAAACAATTTAGAATTAAAAATATGATTCCAACGCGCTGTGAGGGTTTGGCTACCCCAATCAAAATTAAAAGCCCCAGGAAAGCCAAATTTATCTCGGCCAAAATAAGAACTTATAAACACCCTGTCTAAAGGGCTAAATACATAATTTACTTTGGCTGTTATATCCCAAAAGTTAAATACTGCATCTTTAAGATCTGTTGGTAAAAATGGTTTTGCCAGCACATCTATATAGCTTCTGCGCGCTGCCAAAACAAAAGAAGACTTGTCTTTAATCAATGGTCCTTCTATCGCAATTCTGCTAAATATTGCGCCTATCCCACCTGCACCTTGAAACTTTTTAAGATTTCCTTCTTTACTTCGCACATCTAATACAGATGATAACCGACCACCATAAGCAGCAGGAATACCTCCTTTTACCAAAGTAACATTGCGCACTGCATCTGGATTAAACACTGAAAAAAAACCAAAGAGGTGTGATGAATTAAAAACTGGTGCTTCATCTAATAAAACAAGGTTCTGATCTATATTTCCACCCCTTACATTAAAACCACTTGCCCCCTCGCCAACAGTAGAAACGCCTGGCAATAATTGCAAACTACGCACTATATCTACTTCTCCCAATAATGCAGGTATCTTTTTTATTTGCCCAATATCTAGCTTATTGGTAGACATTTCTACCTTTTGTACATCCTCTCCGTCTTTTTTTCCTTTTAATACTACCGTGCCTAAGGTGGTGATTTTTTTTGCTAAAAGTATGTCTAGCTTAATATTGGCATCTACTACTTTTACGACAATGGTTTGTGTGTTATAACCCGGCATCATTACACGCAACTTATATTCTCCTGGTGAAACTGCAAGTGAATAAAATCCATAATTATTAGGATAAGCATCTAAAAACTTGCCATTTATGAAAGTGCTTACCATAGCATTTTGAAGTGTTTCAGAACTTGAACTATCTTTTATAACCCCACTAATAGAAAAGGTTTGCGCGTAAATAATTATAGAAAAAAAAGAAGCTAAAAAAGTCAGTAATATTTTTTTCTGTTGCATGTGGTTTTAAAAAGTTGCAAATTTAGCTAAATCAATTTACAAGATATGCGTATGGTTGATGTAAGAATACATTTAATCGATATACAAAATTAAACACCAGTAAGAATAAAATGTTTTAAATTTCAATACAAAGTGTAGTCCATTTGAATCTACAAATTTAATCCACCATGCAAAAATTGCCAATATTCTCTTTTATCACGGCTAAAACATCAAAAACTTCATCAGCAGTTTTAGACATTACCAATTGATTTCTGTAAGTCTTTATACCATCATAACCTCTAAAATAGGGGCCATAATGTCTCTTCATTTCATTAAGTGCAAGGGTTTCATTTTTCCATAATAGGCTTTTTTCTAAATGTATAGTGCATGCTGCTAAACGCTCTTCAAAACTTGGTTTTGGACAATGTGTTTTGGTAGTTAAATAATGTTTTATTTCTCTAAAAATCCATGGATATCCAATACTTGCGCGCCCTATCATAATTCCATCTACACCATAACGGTTCTTATATAACATCGCTTTTTCTGGGCTATCAATATCACCATTTCCAAAAATGGGAATGTGGATTCTAGGATTATTTTTAACCTTTGCAATCAAGCTCCAATCTGCCTCTCCCTTATAAAGCTGAGCCCTTGTTCGTCCATGTATACTCAATGCTTTAACCCCGATATCTTGTAGACGCTCAGCCACTTCTTCTATATTCTTGCTTTGCTCGTCCCAGCCTAGTCGTGTTTTTACTGTTACAGGGATATCCGTTTCTTTTATTACAGACTTAGTTAAACGTACCATTAGATTAATGTCTTTTAAAACTGCAGCACCAGCTCCTTTGCACACTACTTTTTTTACTGGACAACCGAAATTAATATCAACCAAATCTGGTGAAGTTGCTGCAACTATTCGGGCAGAAATAGCCATGGCTTCTTCATCTCCACCAAATATTTGTATGCCAATAGGTCGCTCGTAATCAAAAATATCAAGTTTTTGCTTAGATTTTATGGCATCCCTAATTAGGCCCTCACTGCTTATAAATTCAGTAAACATAAGATCTGCGCCATGTTTTTTGCACAAATATCGAAAAGGAGGATCACTTACATCCTCCATTGGCGCCAACAAAAGCGGAAATTCTGGCAGCGTAATATTTCCAATTTTTACCATTGATATTTTTGTGTTTAATTTGCAAAGATAAATCATTTAACAATTCGTATGCAAAAAATTAGAATGCCGCCTCTCTCTGTTTTATTAATCTTTCTTGGCTTAACAATACTTTCTGTTATTATTTGCGGACTCTTGGGGGTTATAATTTTTGGCAAACTGCTCGATAATGTTTCTATTAATTCCATTCTGAATAGTCAGTTTAGCAATTTAGAAATTAAAAAAAATGTGCTATTAGGGGCACAAGCATTTGCTAGTTTGATTGGTTTTGGATTGCCAATTTTAGCAATCCATAAAATTTTTTACTTATACGATGATAAAAACTATATTCCAAAAAGAAAAGTAAATGCTTTTATAATCATCCTTGCAATACCCTTTATATTTATAGGGATGCAAGCACCCATAAATCTATTGTATGAATGGAGTAAACTTGTTTCATTTCCTGAATTATTTAAAAATTTAGAGAATAGTGCTCTAGAAATGCAAAAATTATTTATTGAAGGTAACGGAATCTTTAGCCTAATGATCAGCTTGGCAGTGGTAGCATTAATTCCTGCGGTTATCGAAGAATTTTTTTTTAGAGGAGCATTGCTATTTATTTTCAAAAAACTTTTTCCTCAAAAATTTCATTTACCCATTTTTTTGCAAGCACTCCTGTTTGCCTTGGTACATTTCAATCCACCACAATTTTTTTCTATATTCATTATCGGTCTGTTATTTGGGTATATTGTAGGGTTTTATAAAAATATTTGGTACACGATAATACTCCACTTCATAAATAATGCAATGGCTGTTTTAATGATATTTTATAAAGACAAGTTAAAACATATCTATTTGTTAAATGAGAATAATAATTACTCGGTTTGGGAATATATAGCAGGCTTTGTTTGCCTTGCAATTGGGCTAATACTATTTGAAAAAATTTATCAAAAATTAAAAATTAACCATGTTTAAAAGAGCAGTTTTTGGCAGTATTTTTGTTTCTATAGTATCCATTTGCCTTTATTTGGGGAGTTTTTATTGGATAATATTGCTCACTTTTTTCTTTGGTGTTAGCATTTATGAAATGCAAAAAAATACTATAAAGGAGAGTAAAACTTACCATGTAGTTATCAATAATACCCTCCTAATTCTTTGGTTTATTTGCAGCATTGTAGCTCATTACCACTATCAAGGCGTTTTTTCTACTACCACTATATTACCTTTACCTCTGGGATATTTAGCCGCTTTCTTATTTGCAATACCTACAATGCTTATTACTATCGGTATTGCATTAATAGATGGTGAAAAAGCCAACTTTAAGCAATTGCAGCAGCAATATTTCTGTCTGTCCTACTTAGGTTTCGGATATTTGGCACTTGCATTTATAAGGCATGATTTAATTATGGTTAGCGATATGTCGAATAGCCTTTATTTTGCTTTTGCGTCAGTAGTTGGTGTTTGGGTAAGTGACACTTTCGCATACCTCTTCGGCAAGTTTATAGGCAAGCATAAGCTCAATCCCAGTATTTCGCCAAATAAAACATGGGAGGGTTTTATTGGAGGAATTTTTGCCACCATAATTTTTCAATACCTTTTTCTTTTTATTTATTTAGAAGTGTGCACAAGCGTTGAAGCTATAATTTACGGAATGCTATTGAGCATCGTTGCCACAGCAGGCGACCTATTTCAATCGCTGTGGAAGAGAACAATGAAAATAAAAGACAGCGGAAAAATCATACCCGGCCACGGAGGCATTCTAGACCGAATGGATGCTCAATTGTTAGCTGCCCCTTTTTCTTTGTTTTATTGGATATTGCTGCATCATATATAAAAACTATTCTGCAATTTTGATGAAACGGCAAGTATGTGATTGATTACCCGCAATAATATGTGCAAAATATAAGCCGCTCTTCAAGGCAGAAATTTGAATCTGAATATTTTTTGATTCCATAATTAAAACACCCATGCTATTATAAATGGCCACATTGGAAATTTCTTTTTCTTGTATTCCCATAATAATTATTTCACTCACTGCTGGTATAGGTCTTATACTTATTAAAACATTCTGTTTGTTGCCATTTATTGATAATTGATCAATTTTATTATTAATTACACCCACTGCATCCAAATCAAAGCCGCTACTGGCAAAAGGAGTAGGATATGGGTCATTAATTTTATTGCCATTTGCATCATAACTGCAAAAAGAAGAATCTATACTGCCTACAACGTCAATGATTTTAATATACCTAATATTATTAATGTCTAAATTTGGTATATTTTTCAACTCTTCTAAATCAAAAGGTGTTCCATAAAATAACCTATACTTTCCTGCAAGATTATTTATTTTTGCAGGATCAGCTATAGCATCAAAAGGCCCAATTTGTTGATTTTGATCCAATAAACACGTAGCATTAAACCTAATAAAATGTATGCTATCACTGCTAACTTCTACAAAAGCTAGCTCTAAAAAACTATCTGAAAAACCATTCTCAAAAACAGCAAAATCAAATCCTACCCCATTTATAATAGGATTATCAAATACTAACAAAGCCACTCCGCTATCTCCTAAACTCACTACACCATTTGAGCCTGCTTTTCCTCTTGCATCCTCTGGCAATCCCACAGTTGATCTACCCAAATTTTTATTTGCAATATCTAGGTACCCTCTATTGATAGTGCAGCTGCTGGCCCAAGCTAGAAAAATACTACTATCCTTATGTAGGGCAGTGCTGCCCAAAGTGCCCGCTGCACCAGAAAACTGTCCAATTAATTTTGAATGAGGGATGAATAAACATAAAATAAAAAAATGCTTTAAATAATGCATTATCATTGTTTGTATGCAATAAATACTGGGCTCATGAATTTTAAAAAAGCCCTAAATTAACTAGCGTCTTTTTGGCAATAAATATAATACTCCGCCTTCTTCTTTCATTCCACTTGGATCAAATGTTCTGAAAACAGATTTACTCAATATAGGCAAAGCATCTACTTTTTCATCAATAAATACCGTTACGTTGGTAATTTCATAATCGCCAAAACTTATATTTATTTTTATTTTATTACTAGGAAATTTTGTACCTCCTGGCCCTTTCATTTTTTCGCCTTCTAAGAAATCGCCTTTATTAATTACACCGGTTTTCATCCATTCTTCAACAATGGCAGCAGGAACTGAAGATTTACTGCTTCTCATATCCCATGTCCATTGCAATTGTGCTTTTCCATTTGTGGATGCAGGTACAGTTTTAACACCATCTTTTTCTGTAATGGCTAATTTTATGCTCAAAGAATCTACTAATTTGGCTGCTGCCTCAGATTCTGCCATTGCTTTCATTGCGCTGTCTTTTTGCCTTTTTTCTATCGCTTGCCTTGCAGAGTCTAGCCTAAATGCTTCTTTATTATTGCTGCCCACGTTGGTATTAAAACTATCCATACCTTTAACAGTCTTATTTCTTGGATCAAAGTTAAAGTTTACAATTTTAATAGTGGTTCTTCTATTTCTTTGGTGCTCTATTTCAGAACAATTTACCTTGATAACAGCACCTTCGCAGGCACAATCATTAGCCAATTGAGATTCGCCATATCCACGGGCAAACATCCGCTTAGCATCCACACCTGTTTTTATAAGATAAGCAACCGCACTATCTGCCCTTCGCTGTGATAATTCCATATTGTAATCATAACTAGACCTGCAATCTGTATGAGAGCCTAACTCGATTACAATTCTTGGATATCTTACTAAAATAGCTTTGGCAAAACTATCTAAGGCTTGTGCCGCATCTGGCCTTATTTCAGCCCTATTCAAATCATAATAAATTGGGATTTCCCAAATTTCTATCATCGATTTTAGTACAAAATTAGCAACAAAATTGGTGTCACATTTGCGTCTATAAGTGCTTACATCTGAAGTATCTTTTGAAGGAAAATAATAATTGGTGTCGTTATTTGCGCTAATTCTATAATCTTTTCGCTCGTCTAACTCAATAAAATATGAACCCATTGCATCAGTGGTCAACTCCTTAAAAATGCTATCTGGCGTAGAATAAATATGCACTTTACTCCCTGGCAAAGCTTTACCTGTAGTTGCATCAGTTACAATTCCTTTTAATGTAAACTTGAGTGGTTTTCTAAAAAACTCATAAATATCATGTCCACCTTTACCACCATCTCTGTTAGAACTAAAAAAACCATGGTTTGGGTCTGAATTATCAAAAGTAATGGCAAAATCATCGCCACCACTATTTAGGGGAATAGACATATTTTCTGGTGTGCTCCACTCTTCTCCTACACCTTCTGAAACAAACATATCCAAACCACCAAAACCAGGATGCCCATTTGAAGAAAAATACAACTTGTTGTCACTAGTTACATAAGGAAACATTTCAGATTTAGCAGTATTAATTGTTGGCCCTAAATTGATAGGATCGCCCCAAACTCTTCCTCTTCTTGTAAAATTAGAAACATAGATATCGTGTCCGCCTTCGCCACCTGGCTTATCAGAAGAGAAAAATAGTTTCTGTTCATCATCCGATAAACTTGGCTGTCCATAATTAGAAGCCGTATCATCTTCACAGAAACTTAACACCTCTGGTTCAGTCCAATCATTTCCTACTTTTTTGCTGCTATAAATTTTGCAATTTGGCTTTGTATTATCTCCATTGTTACAAATAGTAAAATACATCACATTATACCTTCTGCTAAAACAAGGTGTTCCATCATTGGCGACAGTATTTGGAACTTTTGGCAAAATTTCTGGCTTTCCCCATTTCTTAACAGTATTAGCAGTGCTCCTTTTTCCTCTTTTTTCTGGCTGAGCTTCTATTTTCCAAAGATCAGAAAATCCATATCCTGTCCAAGCATATTGCTTTACTTTTTTCTTTTCATTGGGGTTTCGGTCCGATGTAAAATATAAAATGCCATCTTTTTTATCAGCTATCATTGGAGAATAGTCATTGTTTCTGGTATTGGCAATTTTAAAATTCTCTACAGTATACTGCTGACAATCAGACTTCCATCCCAATGCCAATTCGCAGCCAGCTTTTTTGATTATTGCGTCTTTATCGCCTGGATAAATCTTTAAATAACTATCAAATTGCTTAATTGCATCTCGATATTCTCCCTTTTTCTGCAACATAACACCTTTCATATAAATAGCTTGTGCATTATTTGGGTCTTTTTTCAATGCATTGTCATAAGATTTTATTGCTTTATCAAAGCTTTCAAAATTCCTGTAGGACTCACCTGCCATAAATGCCATTTCGCTTTTACGACTTTTTTCACCAGCTTTGCTTTTATATAATTGCTCGTAAACCTCTGCTGCAAAAGCATATTGCTTGTTTTTGTAAAATTTTTCTGCATCCTCTAAAGAATATTTAGGCCCACAGCCATAAAATAAAACTAAGGCACTTATTGAAAACACTATTTTACTGATTGTTCGTTTAATAGAGATGATATAAAGCATATATAAATTTGAAATGTATTAATTTTCAAAAATGCATATAATATTTACTATTTGCAAATTTTTTTTAAAGTATTTTTAACCTAGATAATTTGAATAAAAAAAAATTAGCTAAAGGCTATCCAATTGCTTTTCTAAGTTTGGAAAAGTTTGCACTAGCCTTTTTTTCTCATCTAAAATTTTTTGCTTAAAATCTGCTACTTTGTCTATCTCTTTGCTCATCAATTTATGATTTTTCAATAACACATATTTGCTAATTTGCTCACAAATTTGCTGAGTAGTTTCGCTAAAATACCGCTGCCAAAAAAAATCGTACAAATAAGAAATAGCCAACCTATTTGGATGCAATAGATCTGACTCATAGAAACGATAATCCCTTAAATCATCCATCATAATTTCGTATGCTGGAAAATAGAATACATTATCATTCTTTTCTTTAACTTCTTGCATGCATAAATGTAAAATACTTTTGCTCAATTGGTTATTTTCAAACCCATCTTTTAAATGCCTAACAGGAGAGACAGTAAAGATAATTTTAGTGTTGGATTGTTTTAAAATAGTAGCAATTTCATTGAGCGCATCAGAAACTTCATTAATAGACAATAGCCTCTTTCTAAATTGCGATTGCGGCAATTTATGGCAATTTCCACATATTATTTTTTTATCAATATGTTCATATATCCATGATGTACCTATGCTTATTATGTGCACATTAGCTAAACTCGTTAGTTTTTCATAATAAATATTTGACATATCATTAAATTTTTTTTGCAAGGCATACTCATCTTTTGCAGCAAAACTGCTGTGCAATAACAAACTACCTGTTCCATTATTGTTCGTGATAAAACTGCCCTTGTCTAAGTCTCTTTTTTCAACAATAAGCTTTAATAATTTTGCAATGCTAATAGGATTATACAATATTCCAAAAGGATTAGCGCTCACATCAAAACCATCTTTCTTAAAATAAGAAACCATATTTTCTGCAAAACAAGAACCCAATAACTGGATTGTACAAGAATGATTGATTTCAAACATGGCTGGTTCTCTATATTTAAAGACTGTTCTAAAATGATTCATTTTTTATACAGCAAATAAAACATGAAAAAACTACATTTGTACCATGCAAGACATAGCCACACCAAAAGATATTATAAAATTAGTGAATGCTTTTTATGATTTTGCAGCCCAAGACTCGCAAATTGGACATTTTTTTAAACACATAAATTGGCAAAAACATAAACCACGCATGTGCATGTTTTGGGAATTTGCCTTACTAGAAATCCCACATCCTATTGGCTCTATTTTTGATTTACATGCTAAGCTGCCTATAAAATCTATCGATTTTGATCATTGGATTAAGCTCTTTGATAAAACAATAGATACAAATTTTAAAGGACCAATTGCTAATCTTGCCAAACAAAAAGCAAAAATTATTGCCTATACCTTTAATGCCAAAATGAATGCTTAAATAATCGCCCCTTTTAATGTAATATTTTAAATATCCTTTAATTACAACTATTTAGGCAACCCGTATTGCTAGGTGTCGTTTTATAATATTTAATTTTTCACAAATAATGAAAATGTTAAAAGCCAATTATCGTCCAACACTTGCACCTTTTCTAAAGCATTAAAATAAGCCATTCGGGTATCATAATCGCCTTTTATATTGGCAATATCAAAACAACCTTTTCGGCTATATATTTATCTTGTGATGTTAAATGTTTAATAGATTCTATTGCATAATACAAGTTAATAACCTCTAAGGGCTTGCGCATTATTTTTCCAGAAATAATCATCCCTGCATTTATAACTAAATTTGTTTCTTTAAGGGTTAGTGTGTTTCCTTCTACCCTGTTGCTTTCAAAAGTATGTTATAATGCCAATGCTTGAATCAACCTTTCATTCTCTAATTGATGATATTGATTTAGTTTTTCTTTTAAGGAATCTGCTTTTTTTAACAATATCAATAAGGAATGCGAACTATCCGATATTCTCTAAAAAACTATGAACAGTTTACGTTTTAACCAACAGCTTTGATAATTGAACAAAAAACTTGCTAGAAAGTGCCATTAAAAAAATAGAAATTGTTAAATAGTTTAAGCTTATATAAAATTATACCAAGTAAAGAAAACAGCACAACTTGGAAGGCCAAAAAATCTAAGCGATATAATTAAAAAAAATTATTTTCCACCCAATTTGGCCTTAAAATAATCCCGATTCATAGCAGCAATATTGGAAAGACTAATGCCTTTAGGACACTCTGCGCTGCATGCACCAGTATTAGTGCACGCTCCAAAACCCTCTGCATCCATATGCTCTACCATAGCAATAACTCTGCTATTGCGCTCAGGCTGACCTTGTGGCAGGTGAGCAAGCTGAGAAATTTTTGCACTGGTAAATAACATGGCAGAAGAATTTTTGCAAGCCGCCACACATGCACCACACCCTATGCAAGCTGCACTCATAAATGCATCATCTGCATCCTCCTTGGCTATTGGCAAACTATTGGCATCTTGGGCATTACCCGTATTCACACTGATAAACCCTCCCTTAGCAATGATTCTATCAAAAGCCCCTCTGTTAACAATTAAATCTTTGATAACAGGAAAAGCATTTGCTCTCCAAGGTTCTACAGTAATGGTATCGCCATCTTTAAAACTACGCATATGGAGCTGACAAGTGGTTACCCCTTGCAACGGCCCGTGCGCTCTTCCATTGATATGCATGCTACAACTACCGCATATACCTTCTCTGCAATCATGGTCAAAAGCAATTGGCTCATCTCCCCCTACTATTAATTTTTCGTTTAATACATCAAACATCTCTAAAAAAGACATGTCAGGCGAAACATCGTCCACTTCATAATTCTGCAGTTTTCCTTGTGCTTTACTATTTTTTTGTCTCCAAACTTTTAAGTTTATTTTCATACTTTTATACTCTTTTTAAGATCTTTTAAATTATTACAGAAAACTAGAGCATTTACAATTTATTTCTCTTCACTGTCTGCTTTTAATTATTTATAACTTCTTTGAACCAACTTAATATTCTCGTATTTCAGTGCTTCTTTATGTAAATGCCAATTAAAATTGTCAAACTCCCATGCAGACACAAAGGTAAAATTATCATCATCTCTTTTTGCCTCTCCTTCTGGGGTTTGATGCTCTTCTCTAAAATGTCCTCCGCAACTCTCTTCGCGAGTAAGGGCATCTAAGCACATTAATTCTCCTAATTCTATAAAATCGGCTACCCTCCCAGCTTTTTCTAACTCTTGGTTAAACTCATCTGCAGTGCCTGGCACTAGCACATTTTCCCAAAAATCTTTCCTGATTGCTTGTATTTCTGCAATCGCAGATTTTAAACCAGTTTCATTTCTAGCCATACCGCAGTTGTTCCACATTATAAGGCCTAGTTTTCTATGATAATAATCTACTGGTTTAGTGCCTTTTATTTTAAGCAACTTCTCTATCGTTGCTTTTACATTTTGCTCTGCTTCGTCAAAAGCAGGATGACTTGTTGGTATAGCGGCCGTCCGTATTTCATTTGAGAGATAGGCTCCGATAGTATATGGAATCACAAAATACCCATCAGCCAATCCCTGCATTAATGCACTTGCTCCTAACCTGTTTGCGCCATGGTCACTAAAATTAGCTTCACCCAAAGCATATAGACCAGGCACAGTGGTCATTAAGTTATAATCCACCCACAAACCACCCATTGTGTAGTGCACAGCTGGATAAATCATCATCGGATTATCATAAGGATTTACACCAGTAATTTGTTTATACATGTCAAATAAATTGCCATATTTCTCTTTAATCACATCCTTGCCCAATTCATAAAAATCATTTTCGCTTGGATTTAGAATTCCTTTTTTAGTTGCCTCCATTTTACCGTATTTATGGCGCATATTGTGGGCAAAATCTAAGTAAACAGCCTCTCCTGTTTTATTTACTCCATATCCAGCATCACATCGCTCTTTTGCCGCTCTGCTCGCCACATCTCTAGGAACTAAGTTTCCAAATGCGGGATATCTTCTTTCTAAATAATAATCCCTATCTTCTTCTTTAATATCAATTGGTTTCAATTTTCCAGCCCTAATAGCCTCTGCATCAGAAATATTTTTGGGAACCCAAATTCTTCCATCATTTCTGAGTGATTCAGACATCAAAGTAAGTTTTGATTGATGGCTGCCAGATACGGGTATACATGTAGGGTGAATTTGTGTAAAACAAGGATTGGCAAAAAATGCTCCTTGCTTATGCGCTTTCCATGCAGCAGTAACATTACTACCCATGGCATTTGTGCTCAAATAAAATACATTTCCATACCCACCTGTGCATAATAAAACAGCATGCCCAAAATGGCGCTCTATCTCTCCGGTAATCAAATTTCTAGCAATAATACCTCGAGCCACACCATCAATTTTCACCACATCCATCATTTCGTGACGGGAATACATATTTACTTGTCCCCTACCAATCTGGCGCTCAAGCGCAGAATAAGCCCCCAAAAGCAATTGTTGACCGGTTTGTCCTGCTGCATAAAATGTACGTTGCACCTGCACACCGCCAAAAGAACGGTTACTCAATAATCCTCCATACTCTCTGGCAAATGGAACTCCTTGAGCTACACATTGATCTATTATGCTTCCGCTAACTTCAGCTAATCTGTGTACATTGGCTTCTCTTGAACGATAATCCCCACCTTTGATGGTGTCATAAAAAAGCCTATGAACACTGTCACCGTCATTTTGATAGTTTTTTGCAGCATTGATACCGCCTTGTGCTGCTATGCTATGCGCTCTGCGGGGTGAGTCTTGAAAACAAAATGCTTTTACCTTATACCCCATTTCTGCCAAACTTGCAGCTGCTGATGCTCCTGCTAGACCTGTGCCTACAACTATAATTTCTAAATGATTTTTATTTGCTGGATTAACAAGTGGAATACTTGATTTATACTTAATCCATTTTTCGGCCAATGACCCTTCTGGAATATTGGAATCTAAAACATTCATACTCATAATTTATTTAATAAAATATACATATATCGGAATTAACGCAAAAAGTGCTGGAAATACCACTGAAATAACCACACCTAAATACTTTATTAATGGATTGTATTTGGGATGATTAATTCCTAAACTTTGAAAAGCACTTTGAAAACCATGTAACAGATGAAAAGCCATTGCAAACATACAAAATACATAAAACAACGATATTATTGGATTTTTAAAAGCTACAAATACAGTCTTATATAAATCTTTGATATTAACGATTTCTGTAGTTTCTGTGGTAATTTTTATCATTTTTTTGCTTGCCAATAAAGGTGTAGCAGCTGCTCCTTCAATATCATCAACTCTCATTTCACCTGTTAATAAATCTGTAGTGTATCGCGTATATGGCACTTCTCCGAATTTATATTTATACCAAAAACTTGCCATGTGAACTACAATAAAAACCAAAATTATTGTTCCTAATACTCCCATCCACCTGCTTGTCCAATGGCTGGTTTGATTGCCAGGATTGACGGCATATTTATGATTTCGTTTAGCATAGTTTTGAAAAGCCAAAAGCAAACCCTTTATGGCATGCAACAATATAGTGGCATATAGCCCATAAGAAGCAAATTTAATAATTGGATTAGTAGTCATAAAAACTGCATAAATATTAAACGAATATCCCGCATCACTTTTTAACAACTGCAAATTTCCGATAAGATGTACCACTAAAAAGAGCGTTAAAAACAAACCCGTTAGCGCCATCAATAATTTTTTACCAATACTGGTATTAAATAAACTAATTATCCAATTCATTTCACTTTTTTAAATTTTATACACCGCAAATTTAACATTCTATTTATATAACCAAAATGAATAATGAAAGTTTATACAGAAACACGCTATAAATTAAATGTTAAAGCAATAATACTTCACAAATAGAGGACCAAAATCATCTAACTTACAAGTATTTAGCCGCAATTTTTAACACAAATTTTTTTAATTTGTAATCATTATAAATAAAATGTGTTCATGCTTAGTTGCGCCAAAATGATCAAGAAAACTGACTAAGTTAATAATTGCAACAAACCATCTTTGTTTTCAAAAGTTTATTTTACCTTAAATCAGCAATTACCTTTACACTTTCTATTAAATAAGGGTCTTTAACAAAAGATTTTACCCAATCTTGCCTAATTTTCAATTTTAATGCATCAGCTTCAAGCGTTTTTTGATCAATTTTTGGTAAACTTAGTTCAATACTATCCTTTATTACCAATTTATCAAAGTTGCCTTGTTCTATTTTTAAGCGGACTAGTTCAGCCTTATAGTCCTTAAGCAGTAGGCTGTAGGTATAATTATCATTTTGCCTCTTGTAATAATCTGCAATTAGTTTTTGGTTTTGAAAATAGGGATAATCATTTACCCTACGCTGACTATTTTTAATAGCATTTATCATCTTAGTATCCATGATCATTTTAGGAATTGCAGGAGTAACTAAATCATTTATTAAGGGATATTTCAATTCTTTTTCACCAATTGGGGTATTATCCAACCTATCTGGCATGATAATATCTGGTATAACGCCAATAAACTGAGTAGTTCCGCCATTTATTCTATAAAATTTTTGACTTGTAACTTTAATAGCCCCGGCACCAGCGGCATTAAACAAATTTCCTAAATCCTCAAATTTTTGCACAGTACCTTTTCCAAAAGTATGATTAGAACCTATAATAATGGCTCTGCCATAATCTTGTAATGCCGCTGCCAATATTTCGCTTGCAGATGCACTATAATAATTTACCAATACTACCAATGGCCCTGTATATAATGCATTGGGGTTTCTAGAATTATAAGCCACAGGATCTTGATTTTTTGATTTCACTTGTACACTTGGTCCTTTTCCAGTAAAAATGCCTACCATCTCCACTACATCACCAAGTGAACCCCCTCCATTATATCTTAAATCTACAATCAAGCCATTGATGCTCTCTTGTTTTAAGTTCATAACCTCAATTGCTACGTCTTCTGCGCAAGACCTTCCACCAGTTCTGTTAAAATCTGCATAAAAACTTGGTAAATTAATGTAACCTATTCTATTCAAATTATCATTAATAATTGCCGATTTGGCATATCCCTCTTCTATAATTACAACATCGCGCACTATTGGTATTATTTGAGTGCTGCCATTACCTCTTTTTACGGTAAGCACCACAGTTGTTCCTTTTTTTCCACGAATGAGTTGCACAATATCGCCAACACTCATATTCACTGTATTTACTGCATTTTCTTTACCTTGCGCTACAGCAATGATTAAATCACCTGCCTTTAAATCTCCCTGCCTATAACTTGCAGAACCAGGCACAATATTTTCTACCTTTATATAGCCATCTCTTTCAGATAAGGTAGCACCAATACCCTCAAATTGACCACTTAATCTAATATCAAAATCTTCCTTCTCTCTTGGAGGATAAAAATTGCTATGTGGGTCAAATGCACCTGTAATCGCATTTAAATAAATATCAAATATCTCTTTGGTAGTAATTCTTTTTAATCTTTTAAACCACAAAGCTTGATTTTTTGCTACCTCTGTTTTTGCTCTTTCTATTAAGGTATCATTGACCACTATTTTATAGCTTGTATCTGCTTTAGAAATGGCATCTTCTTGTGCCATTGTTTTACGCACATAATTGTCTAAAACTAAAAATTTTACATACTGTTTCCAATACGTACTCATCTCTTTTGGCGTGGCTGCTGGTATTTTATTATCGTGGGGTATCTCTATTTCATCCTTAATTTCAAAATTTATTTCATTTGTCAAAGCTTTATTGGCATAAGATTCTGACTCTGCCACACGTTTGCTATGCAAATTAGACACAGTTAGCCAAAAATCATACTTTTTAGATTTTATTTCATCATCAAGTTTATATTTAAAATTATCGAAAAGTTCTAAATCCTTTCGGGTAAAAAACAAACCCCTATCATCCAGTTGTTCTAAAAATAGAGTATGCACCCTTAGAGAAAAAGAATCATTGATAGCTATAGGCTTATAATGATGTTTTTCCATCAAAGAAACAACATCATTAACCATTGTTGTATTTATATCACCAGCAGATTTTGTAGACTTGCAACATCCCAAAACAATGGCAGCAGTAAAGCCAGAAAGCAATACTAATTTTTTAATATTTTGCATATTTTAATTCTAAATTTTTATCGACAATTATCTTGGCCTTTCGCTATTACCACCTTGCCTGCTTGTATTAATATATTTTAATCCTTGATTAAAAATAATGTCAATAGGAATACTCAATGTAATTAAATTATCTAAATCTGCTTTCATCACAGGAGAAATAAAACCCTTTGAATCTAATAAATTTTGTGCAGCTAATTTATCTCCATCGCCTTGTATTTTAAGTATAATACCAGAAAGTTCATATACCGCAATTTTCATTTTATCATAATTTATGGTGTAAGTGCCATTGGCATTGCGCATCAATGCGCCTTTCTCCATAAAAAAATTAAGTCTCACCATGTTTGCTTTGCCATGGGCAGATGAAGCACCAAAGCGAATAGATCTAAATATAGAAGCTACAAACGTAGTATAGAACTCCTCTATACTACCTGTAGTAATATCGCCAGAATTTAATAATTCAGTAATCATAAATAAGCCCAGCACATCTGCTTTGCCTTCTTCTAAAGCTGAATAATATTCGCCCAACTGAAGACTTACCGATTCATTTTTTAAGATAGTATTTTTAATACCTAAACCATGCGCCACTTCGTGAAACATTGTATTTGCAAAAAATGCATCAAAAGTAATATACTTTCTTTGTGCAGAGTCAATTAGCACATTGCTTACTGGTATTAAAATAGAGTCAAACTTTGCTTTCATCACATTTTTAAACTGCAATCTTCTAGTACCATATTGGGTTTGCACGCCCTCGTCATTAGGCAAATTTACTGCAATGGTTTTACTACCACTGTTGCAATCGCCAGAATAATAAATCACATCATAAGCTCCTATTTGGCTATTTAATCCTGGAAGTGGCGTAATATAATCTTTGCCTACAGGCAGTTTTTGCTGCAAAGATGGCAGCAAAGCTACATATTTATGCAACCTATTGCTCCAAGCTGTATCTTTGGCAACAATATAGGCTTCATAAGCTGCTTTTACACCATTAAACTGGTCTTCATAAGTTTCTATTGGACCTATAATTATATCAAGAATATTGTTTTTTGATTGTAGCCATAAAATATCTGAATTATCATATTGATTATTGTGCAAACCTACTCCCCTATAATATAAATATTTACCGAAAGCAGAATCAAATTTTATTACCCTAGTAGCTGCTAGTTCCATGTGCTGTTCTATCCCGAACAAATAATAGTCATAATATTCACTATATGGCACACTTTTCAATTTGCCTTTTTCATCCCTCAATATAATGGTGTAAGGACTATTTTTTGTAGAATCATTCCACTGTTCAAATTCTTGTTTAGTAATATCGGCAGGATAGAAATTCGCTCCTTTTGGTTTGGGTCCAACACCTTTTATAAAAGGTTTGTTGTTATTTAATCGTTCCCATGGTCCATAATTAATTTCAAAATATTTTGCCAAAGTGTCATTTTTTAAATCCTGTATAAACTGAAATTTACTGCCTGCAAAAGTTTGTCTCCAAAATAAGCTATCGGCAATTTCTGCAGCGATAAGCAATTCTGGCAAAATATTAGCTTCATGCCTTGGCAAATTGTTTACATCAAACGTGAGGTCTATTAAGGCATAATTATCTATTTTCTTTTGAATCTCTTTTGGAGAAAAACTATCTATTGCTACTTTTTTTTGGGCTTGTAAATTTAACACGGTGGTTAAAAGACATAACATATAAATTATTTTCATAGATTGCAAACTTAATAAAAAAAAGGATGCAAACTGCATACCAAACTGATTAAACAATAAAAAAAATTGTTTAATCAGCTTAAATTGGGTAAAAAGTGAAAGCACATCTATAAGATTAACTCATGCCAGGTTTAAAAAAATAAAGAAATAATAGATGATGTTCAACCCTAATAATGCATTTTACTTATTCCAATTTTATCTGAATGGTATACAAATACCCCTGCAATTACACATTTATGTTGCACAATTTTGGTTCAATTTACCAAAAGACTTATCGAATTATTTTTTTCCTTAATTCGTTCAATAAAAAGAGATGTATGCCTTGATAAAATAAACTTAGCCTCTTGCAATATCGATTAGACCCTGAAAATTTAAGCAAAATTGACTACTACAATACAAGTCAATACTAATAAAGATCTCTTTCCAAAAAAACACCAGACAAAAAAAAGCCTCAATCAAAAGATTGAGGCTTTTTTAGATGAATGATTAAGCTTTAGCTTATTTAGTCAAAGTTACTTTTTGAGTAGTTGTTTGACCTGCTGATGTGATTTTTACTAAGTAAATACCCG
>JBDNFC010000108.1:0-8259 GCA_041690035.1 Bacteroidia bacterium
CTTCCATACAAACTTTCGAAAGATTGCCCAATAAAATACAATATGAGCATATTAAATAATAAATGCATGATACCAGCATGAGAAAACATATAGGTAACTAAAGTATATGGCCTAAACATCACAAGTTTTAATTTTGCAGGCAATTGAAATAGGGATTCATTGCCTATGCCCCACATCATAAGCCATGCAAATAGTGTGAAAGCCACATTAATTAATACCAGCCGTGCTACGGCATTATTGTTTTTACCCCATTGGTATCTTATTTTTTGTTCTAGCCCCATTGGTTAAATAAACGTATTTTTATTGTTTTTGTTGGTTTGGATTTTGTATTGATTACTAATGTTTTACTTTTTCACGCTCAAGAATCGGCAATAACCCATTTGCCACACACCCAATATAAAACAGCGCCACTTAATCCTCTATGCCCATAAACAATGGTTTGACGGCCATTCGTAAAAGTTACTCTTTTAGGTAAATGACGGCTTTTTTTTGTATAAAATCCAGTATAACTTTCATTTATAATATATGTAATACTGTCTAAAGGACTTTTTAATTCTTTGGAAGCTTTGTCTATTAATCGCTCCATTGTATTGTGGATAGATTTTTGATTCCTTGAAGAAAAACCAATGCCAACTTGATTGTTAGCAGTTTGGGCTGTTAAGTTTATTTGCCAAATAAAAAATGCCGCAGCCCATAAAAAATTAAAATACTTGCACATATTTTTTTTTAATTCATTTATTGTTATTTCAACAAAAATACAACTAATAATTTGCAAAAGCAACGCTTTAAGTTGGTTTAATAAATTTGTGATAGCCGTCACAAGTAGGCATTCTCTTCAATAATCCACGCGTACAGTCATTTTGACCATAAGCATTAATGATTTTAGGAATGCAATTGTTTATCCTACTTTTGCGTGTTTCGAGCTGTTTGGCATGCAATAAACAAATTATGTAGGCTCGCTATCTGCTAGGTGTAAGTTTTTAAAAAGCTTTTTTTATGGCTGGTTCTGTAACCAATAATATATGTAACTTTTCAATCATTGGGGCTGCTTTGTTATTTATAGATTCACTTTTTTACTCATTTTTTAGATTTGAAAAATAAGAACTTGTCAAGTTATTCATTAAATTTTCTAAATGGCTACAAACAGATTAAATAAAAATGTGCCAAACTATTTTTGATAATCTTTTATAATTAAACTGTTTATTATTGGGCTAATTGGTTTTATTTGCAATATGATTAAAAAAATATACAAGTTTTTACGTATTTATTTTAGCTGGCTTTGGTATAAAAATAATGGATATGGAAATAAAATACCTACAAAGGTGAAAGCATTTATTATTTTAAAATTACATCAAAAAACAAAGTATGGGGTATTTATAGAAACAGGCACTTTTTTAGGCGATATGATACATGCAATTTATCCCTTTTTTAAAACATTGTATTCTATAGAGTTGTCCCAAAAATTGGCAAAAACAGCACAAAATAATTTTATTCTTCAAAAGAATATTAAAATTCTTCAAGGCGATAGCACCCTAATATTGCCGCAAGTATTAGCCCAATTGGCAGAACCAGCAATATTTTGGCTCGATGGACATTTTTCAGGCGCTACCACAGCCAAAGGAAAATTAAATACGCCTATTTTGGCAGAAATAGAAGCCATTGCAATGCACCCAATTAAACAGCATGTCATAGCCATAGACGACATTCATCTTTTTAATGGGGAGAATGATTATCCTAAAAAAGAAGATTTTATTGCTTTAATTAAAAACAGTTTTCCTAATCATCAGCAAATTTTTATTGCCAATATGATGATAATAAAAAATTAGTTGGTTAAAAATAGATTAGAGTATTTTTATTTATTCATCTCGTCTAAAAAAAGGTGGAATTATAAAATGGTTGTATTTAGCTGTTGTTGCAAAAAGGCTGGCGCAATTCTTTTTTAGAATAGGTTAATTAGTCTTTCAACTTAGCAAAAAAAGGCGCTATTTTTATTCGTTTGGCTGATGTGTGTTTGATAAATACCTGCCTACAATCATGGCCACAATAAATGTTAGGTATATTTGACCACTCGCTGCCAAAAGCATGCAAAAAGATTGTGCAGGCGGGGTGATGGGATAAATATCGCCATAGCCCAATGTGCTTAGTGTCACCATGCTAAAGTAAATAAATTTAGATGGCTCTGTGATGTTCTCTAATTCAAGATTATACAATGAGCCAGGATGCATATTCTCTATTATCATAAAAATAAAACCTCCACAAATGGCTAAAAGTAAATAAATATTAATAGAGGCAAAAAGCATGGATTGTCCAATTTTATCAATATTAAGTATCTTTATAATTAAACGATAACATACAAAAAGATAAAACATCATGTAAAAGAAAAAGCTAAGATAAAAATTGATGTTAGCTTCTTTTTCGCTGTACCCAGCATAATTTACAAAATTTACAATTGCACACACAATTATAAACAAGTACAATTCTTTATTAGATCGGTGCACTGCATAAGCAGATGCAAGCATGGCGATAGATTGCATGATGTTTGCAATTATTTTTTGATAGGTGGTTTCGTAAAAAAAATTGGGTACTGATAATAAACCTACTAATGCGCAAAGTAAAAATAAATACCTGCGGGCTAATATCCTATTTACAAATTTAAAATTTCTGTTTATAAATGCATTTACCATTCTTTTTTAGATTTTTGTTAAGGTGATAGTTTAGTAAAGGCAATATAAAAAAAATTAATTTAACAAGAAAACTTTAATGAAAATCTTTTATAAATTTCCCCTTAATGCTTGTTCGCGCTCTATGCTTTCAAAAAGGGCTTTAAAATTTCCAGCGCCAAAACTTTGCGCCCCTTTTCGCTGAATAATTTCATAAAATACGGTAGGCCTGTCTTCTACTGGTTTAGTAAAAATTTGTAATAAATAGCCCTCTTCGTCTCTATCTACTAAAATGCCTAGCTCCTGCAATGGAGTGATGTCTTCATCAATTGGCCCGACACGTTCTAATAAATCAGTATAATAAGAAGGAGGGGTTGGCAAAAACTCTACGCCTCTTAATTTTAATTTGCCAACAGTAGCAATAATATCTGCGGTAGCTAGTGCTATGTGTTGCACACCTTCGCCCTCATAAAAATTAATGTATTCTTCTATCTGTGATTTTTTCTTTCCTGCAGCTGGTTCATTAATAGGGAATTTCACATATCCATTTCCATTGCTCATTACCTTGCTCATTAATGCAGAATATTCGGTATGAATTTGCTTATCGTCAAAAGAGAGAATGTTGGTAAAACCCATCACATCTTCATACCATTTTACGACTTCATTCATTCTGCCCCAATCTGTATTGCCTACACAATGATCTATATATAACAGACCTACCTCATCGGTTTTAAAAGTATTTAAACGTGCTACAAACCCAGGCATAAAAGGGCCATTATAATTAGTTCTATCTACAAAAAGGTGGACAGTTTCGCCATAAGTATAAATGCCCGCGGTAGTTACTCTGCCAAACTCATCTGTTTTAGTAATGGGGGCTTGGTAGCTTTTTGCCCCTCTTTTAATGGTTTCTTGATAGGCATATTCGGCATCATCTACTAATAGGGCAAGTATTTTCACCCCGTCTCCATGTCTTTTTACATGATTACTTATTTCATGATCAGAAATAAGTGCAGTGGTAAGGATAATACGCACTTTACCTTGCTGCAAAACATAACTTACCTTATCTCTAACACCTGTTTCTGGCCCTGCATAGGCTACTTCGTTAAATCCAAAGGCGGTTTTGTAAAAATGAGCAGATTGTTTGGCATTGCCTACATAAAACTCAATATGATCGGTGCCTTTAAGTGGCAAAAAATCAACCTTTTTTTCGGCAAATGCTTTTTCTAATATTTCTGAACTCATGGTATTTATTTGTATAATATGTGGTTGGCAAATTTATTAAAAATGTTGGACAATTATTTTTCTAATCTTAATTTTTTTCCTTTTAATATTTATGAGATTATTGTTTCTTAAAAATTGCTCATTATCTAATAGAAAATTAAAACAATCAGCTAGGTTTGCAGCACCCCTGTGCTAAACTTAGGGGTTGGTTGATGATTTGCCATTTTTATCCCTTCACTTATCACTTTTCTAGTTTCAATTGGGTCTATTACTCCATCTACCCAAAGTCTAGCTGCTGCATAATAAGGCGAAGTTTGTTTGTCATATCGTTCAGTAATTTTCTTTAATAAATCTCGCTCTATTTGCTCATCAATAACTTCTCCTTTTTTTGCCAAACTTGCTTTTTCTATTTGCAACAATACTTTTGCGGCCTGCTCTCCACCCATAACCGCTATTCTGGCGCTTGGCCAAGCAAAGATTAATCGGGGGTCGTAGGCTTTGCCACACATGGCATAATTTCCTGCTCCGTAGCTATTGCCCACAATAATGGTAAATTTTGGCACTGTGCTATTGCTCATTGCATTCACCATTTTTGCGCCATCTTTAATTATACCACCTTGCTCAGAGCGCGAGCCTACCATAAAGCCTGTTACATCTTGCAAAAATACCAATGGAATATTTTTTTGATTACAGTTCATAATAAATCGTGCAGCTTTATCTGCACTATCGCTATATATTACTCCACCAAATTGCATTTCTCCTTTGGCACTTTTTACCAAAGCCCTATTGTTGGCTAAAATGCCCACTGCCCAACCATCTATCCTTGCATAGCCACATGTAATGGTTTGTCCAAATGTTTGCTTGTAATGCGCAAAAGACCCTTTGTCTACCAAGCAGTTAAGCAGTTCTTCACTGTGATAGGGTTGTGCCCTATTGGCAGGCAAAACTCCATATATATCGGTAATATTGCGCAATGGGGGTATGCTTTCTGTTCTACTAAAACCAGCATCTAAGGGTTTTCCTAATTTATCCATGATATGCCTTATGTGGTTTAAACAGCTTGCATCATCAGGAAACCTGTCGTCTATTACTCCGCTTATATCTGTTTGGGTTACTGAGCCGCCCAATAATTCATTTTCTACAGTTTCTCCAATTGCAGCTTTTACTAAATAGCTTCCTGCAAGAAATATGGAGCCTGTTTTGTCTACAATCAAAGCCTCATCGCTCATAATAGGCAAATATGCACCACCTGCAACACAGCTGCCCATTACTGCTGCAATTTGTGTAATTCCTTTGCTGCTCATAATGGCATTGTTTCTAAATATACGGCCAAAATGCTCTTTGTCTGCAAATATTTCGTCTTGCATGGGTAAATATACTCCTGCACTATCAACCAAATAAATGATGGGCAAATTGTTTTCCATTGAAATTTCTTGAGCCCTTAAATTTTTTTTGCCTGTTATGGGAAACCAAGCACCCGCTTTTACGGTGGCGTCATTGGCCACAATTATGCATTGCCTTTTGCAAACATAGCCAATGCCAACTATAACTCCACCACTTGGACAGCCACCATGTTCCTCATACATTTCATGGGCTGCCAAAGCCCCTATTTCTAACCAAGGACTATCTTTGTCGCACAGGTATGATACACGTTCACGGGCAAGCATCTTTCCATTTGCTTTCTGTTTTTCTGCTGCTTTTTCTCCTCCACCTTTTACCACTGTTTTAAATAAACTTTTTAGTTCATATACCAATTGCTTATTGTGATCCTCGTTTTTATTAAATTCTAATTCTGCTTTACTGATGGACATAATGCTACAAAAATATACTTTATTTTATGAAACCCATATTTAAAAATTGCCTTACTCTACATCACCTCTCTTTTTCAGACAATTGCTTGAGTTTGTTGAGTGATAAATTAATCTCTTTTCCAATAAATTTATCCATCAATAAGTTCATAAATCTGGTTATGAATGTCCTTTCTCCTTGCAAAGCAAAGCTTATTCTGCTCTTGTCTGATTCTATAGGGCTAATAATAAAAATTGCTTTTAACTTTCTTTTATCATTATCTAAGTTTATTTGCATATTAATGTTGTTGGACTTGTTAGTCGCTATAATCATGATTTGGTTTTTTTTATGGTCTCTTATCCAATTAATTTTTGTGTTTGCCACATCATCCTTTTCCATAATTAGATGTTCTATTTTAGGGATTTGCCATGGCATCCAGTTATAATATGTTTTAGGCGAATGAATGTTTAATAAAATAGTTTCTGCATCTTGTGCTATTTCAATACTGCGTTCTACCCTATATCCTCTTGGTATAAAAGCATTGATAATCATTATTATGCTGATTACAAAGAGTAAAAAAAATACTGTGTTTGTAATGATTCTCAAATTTGTTATTATCTTTGAGGCAAAGATATAGAAATATGCCAATGTTTAAATCAAATCTACCTAAACCAAATTACGCATCGATAGTATTAAATTTAATTTTGGGAATAATGTGCAGCTCTTTTTCTTGGAATACAGCAACTGCTCAGCCTAAATTATTGACACCTATAGAAGGGGTATATGGAAAGGATTATGTAATAGTAAATCATGTAGACTGGGGATTAAACGATAGTATCATGGACGCATGGTGCGGCAATAAGACCTATAATGGTCATCAAGGAACAGATTTTACCCTTCCAAAATTTAATAAAATAGACAGTGGGATGTATGTTCTAGCTGCGGACAGTGGCATGATTACTTTTATAAAAGATGGCCTGTTTGACAGAGAAAAAAGTATTGATTTGGCAAAAGGCTTGGGAAATTATATTGCTATAGCCCACAAAGGCAAGTTTTATACTTACTACGGGCATCTAAAAAGTGGTAGCCTTTTGGTAAATGTGGGCGATAAAGTAACTGCAGGACAGCGCATTGCAAAAGTGGGCAGCAGTGGAAATAGCACTGATCCTCATTTGCATTTTGAGCTTTGGTTTGATTCTTCTATAGTAATAGACCCTTTTAATGGGCCTTGTGGCAATAGTCAGACTTATTGGGATGCTCCAATTAGTTATGATTCTAGTTTTTTTGTTTGGCAACATGGTTTAACAAAACAACTTTTGAACCTAAATACACTCAGAGAGTTAAAAGGCGAAAAAAACTATTTTAATTTAGCCGATTCTAACATTTCCTATTGGAATTTGATGCATGGGCTTAAAAAAGGAGATGATTTAAAAACAACGTGGTTAAACCCTATGGGTCAAATTATTTTTGAGTTTAATAATACAGTGCTGCAAGATTTTTGGTATTATAATTATTGGACATTTATACCTACTAGCTTGCTATCAAATAGTGGCAGTCACAAAGTACGTTTGTCAAAAAATGGTCTAAATGTGGATAGTCTTGGTTTTGATTATAATTTGCGAACCAGTTTGGATGCAGATGCAAAACAAACCATAAATTGGGAAATAATTAATAATAAACTGCTCATAAATACTCCTGATATACTGCAGTTTAGTATTATAGATTTGCAAGGAAGAACAATTTTACAACATCAAACTATTGGTAGACAATATTCAGCTATCGACCTTTTGAAAATTTCAGCAGGGACATACATATTGCTTTGCAAATTTAAAGATACCAATGTGGCTCAAAAAATATGGGTGCCATAAAATTTACTGCAAACTCTGCGAGGTGCGCATTGAAATCTGTTTAACTCAAATTTCGCAATCAAATTTGCTGAGAAAACAAAAAGCGCCAAAAGTCAGTGATTTAGCTTTGTTATCTAATACTAAATTATGGATTTCATGATAATATAGATGCTCACATTGCAACAGAATAGCTAATGCGCAATCAGGGATAAAGATTGATAAAATAAAAAGTGTAAATTTGCGCTAGGATTACTAACCAAAATGTGTAAATTTTTTCAGGGCGAGACACATCATTAAACAGAAAAAGATATGAAACAAAAGTTTGACAGGACAAACCCAGACGAGGCAGATGAATATTTCATGGATTGCATTCGGGAGGGTAATTTAAAAAATGCTATGACTTGCTTTGATCCAGAAGGAGTGTATATGGATAAGGGCGGAAATGCAATTAGTGGACTTGCCAATATAGAAAAGGTGGTTGCTAACCTCTGCAATATGAAACCTGACATTAAAATTTACAAGCACAAAAATTCGCCAGTCGGTAAAGACCTTATATATCGTTTAGACAAGTGGACTATGACAGCTACCGACCCGCAAGGAAATCCAATCAAGATGCAAGGAGCTTCCGCACATATAATGCGTAAAAACGCAGACGGAGTTTGGCTTTGGCTTGTAGACAATCCTTTTGCTGCATCATTCTTTGCTGACGAATAGCTTAATCAATGATTAGTAAATGGACAATA
>JBDNFC010000109.1:0-3929 GCA_041690035.1 Bacteroidia bacterium
AGTGTGTCGAAAGTTTAATTATAGATTATGAAAACACATCATTGAATTAGCATGGTCTTTTAATGCCATAAAAGGCATACCTTTGCAGATATATATGAAATTTGAAGAGATGCAATTGCATCCAAAATTAATAGAAGCAATATCATACATGGGATATGAAAATGCTACTCCAGTTCAAGAAATGGCAATTCCTTTAATTTTAGCAAATAAAGACATTTTAGCATGTGCACAAACAGGTACAGGAAAAACTGCTGCATTTGTATTACCTATTCTAAACAAGCTTGTAGACACAGAAAGTAAAAAAATAAACACTTTAATATTGGTGCCAACAAGAGAATTGGCGGTGCAGATAGAGCAACAAATACAAGGCATATCTTATTTCATAAATGCTACAAGCCTAGCATTATATGGTGGTGGAGACGGAAAAGATTGGATTACTCAGAAAGAAGCACTTAAAAGGGGAACAGATATTATTGTAGCAACACCAGGAAAATTGCGTTCACATATTGCCATGGGGTACATTGATTTTTCCTCGCTCAAACATTTTGTGATGGATGAAGCAGATAGGATGTTGGATATGGGATTTATTGATGACATAAAAAACATAATGAGCGCATTGCCAAAACAAAAGCAAACACTACTTTTTAGCGCCACGATGCCTAAAGAAATTGAAAAATTAGCCACAGAAATATTGAACGACCACATAGAAATCAAACTAGCTCTTTCAAAAACTGCTGATGGTGTAGAACAATATGTATATCCTGTTTATGACAATCAAAAACCTAAGCTTTTGATACATATCTTATCAAAACTTTCAAATTTTGAAAGCATTATTGTGTTTACTTCGACTAAAAGTGCAATAAGTCCTTTGGTGCAAATATTAAAGCAAAAACAATTTTCAGTTGCAGGTATTTCATCTGATTATAGTCAGCAAGATAGAGAGTCTGTGCTTGAACAATTTAAAGCAAGACAAATTAAAATTTTGATAGCAACAGATGTAATGAGCAGAGGCATAGATATCAAAGAATTGGATATGGTTATTAATTACAATGTGCCGCAGGATGCAGAAGATTATGTGCACAGGGTTGGTAGAACTGCAAGGGCAAATAATGAGGGTAAAGCAATTACTTTTGTAAACCCAAAAGACATGCATAAATTGGCTAAAATAGAGCAATTAATTTCTTTGGAGATAGAGAAATTAGGATTGCCTAGCGAAATGGGAGAGCCTCCTAAATGGGGAGAAGAAGATAATACCCCAAAAAAGCGCCATATTAGAAAAGCAAAGTGGAGAAAAAAGGCATAATCTATAAAAATAAATGCTAAAAAGAAGCTTACGTTTTTTAAATTTGTAGAAGGCAATAATTAGCCTATTTTTGCCGCAATGATTTCTGCAAAAGAAATAGCACTATTTACCAAAAGTTTGGTAGAAGGCAATGAGGATGCAATAATATCCAATGTTTCCAAAATAGAGGAAGCAAAAAAAGGAGATTTAGCATTTATGAGTAATCCTAAGTATGAACAATATTTGTATGATACAAATGCATCTATTGTTTTTATAAAGCAAGATTTTATTGTCAAAAAAAAAACCAAATGTGTATTACTTAGATCTACAAACCCCTATTATGCCTTTTGTCTGGTACTAGATAAATATTTCAATCCCAATATACACCCAAGTGGAATAGAACACAATAGTTTTATGCATAAAAGTATTATATCGCTCGACAAAGATTGCTATTTAGGAGCATTTGCATACATTGGAGCAAATGCAATCATCGGAAAAAATGTAAAAATATACCCTCAAGTATTTATTGGAGAAAATTGCACTATAGGAGATAACACCATATTATATCCTGGGGTAAAAATAATGCCTAAATGTGTAGTAGGACAAAATTGTATTATTCATGCAAATACAGTTATTGGGAGTGATGGCTTTGGTTTTGCGCCATTGCCAACTGGGGAGTATGCTAAAATACCACAAGTTGGTAATGTAATTATAGAAAACGAAGTTGAAATAGGAGCAAATTGTGCAATAGATAGGGCTACGATGGGCAGCACAATAATCAGGAAAGGGGTAAAATTAGATAATCTTATACAAATTGCACATAATGTAGAAGTTGGAAAAAACACAGTTATTGCAGCACAAACAGGCATTAGCGGTAGTGTAAAAATAGGCAATCAATGTATTATTGGTGGACAAGTTGGATTTGTTGGACATATAACAGTGGCAAATGGCACTCAGATAGGGGCGCAAAGTGGTGTACAAAAAGAAATTTCTGTAGAAAATCAACAATTTATTGGCTCCCCAATAATGCCATTGCGAGAAGCTTTTAAAACCCAAGTATTAGTGCGCAATTTACCAAACTTAAATGAGCGGATAAAAAAGTTAGAACAGCAGCAAAATGATAAATAAAAAAATTGAAATGAATGAAAAGCAAACAACAATTAAAACTTCGGTCAAATTATCAGGGGTTGGTTTGCATACAGGTAATTTAGTAGAGCTAACATTTGTAGCAGCACCTGAGAATCATGGATATAAATTTCAGAGAGTAGATTTACCTGGCCAACCTATAATAAATGCAGATTGTGATTATGTAACAGATACTTCAAGAGGAACAACGCTAGAACACAATGGATGCAAGGTTAGCACTATTGAACACGTGTTGGCCGCTTGTGTTGGACTGCAAGTAGACAATGTTTTGATTCAAATGAATGCTGCAGAAACCCCCATAATGGATGGAAGCTCGTCCGCATTTGTAGATGCCCTAAAAAGAGCAGGTATTGTTGAACAGGAGGCAGAAAGAGAATATTTTATAGTGCCAGATAATATACATTATAATGATGAAGCAGGCAATGTAGAAATGGTGGCAATGCCTTTAGATAATTATAGACTGACGGTAATGGTAGACTACAACTCTCCTGTATTAGGAAGTCAACACGCAAGTGTAACACATATCAATGAATTTGAATCAGAAATAAGTAAATGTCGCACATTTTGTTTCCTTCACGAATTGGAAATGATGTATAAAGCTGGATTAATAAAAGGAGGCGATTTAAACAATGCAATTGTAATAGTAGACAGAATAGTAGCTGATAGTGAAATGTCAGAATTGGCAAAAATGTTTAATAAACAAAAAGTGGAAGTTAGAAAAGAAGGCATATTAAACAACGTAGAACTTAGATTTCAGAATGAACCTGCAAGGCATAAATTATTAGATTTGATTGGAGATTTAGCATTAGCAGGAATGCCAATTAAGGCTCAAATAATGGCAGCAAGACCAGGACACGCAGCAAATGTGGCATTTGCCAAAAAAATAAAAATAGCAATTAAAAAAGCAAAAAGAAAACAAAAATTAGGCGCTCCTATTATTGATTGGAGCAAACCTGCTGTTTATGAATACAAGGATATCAATAAATATTTACCACATAAACACCCATTTTTGTTAGTAGATAAAATATTATCAAAAACCGCAAAAGAGGTAGTTGCTCTAAAAAATATTAGTGGAGACCAGTATTTTTTTCCGGGACATTTTCCAGGAAATCCAATATTTCCTGGCGTTTTGCAATTAGAAGCAATGGCACAGGCAGGCGGAGTATTAGTATTAAGCGAAGTGCCTGATCCTGAAAACTATGCAACTTATTTTCTAAAAATTTATAATGCAAAATTTAAAGAAAAAGTAGTGCCAGGAGATACCTTAATATTACATCTGGAACTTTTAGAACCAATTAGGCGTGGAATATGTGTAATGCGAGGCAGGGCATATGTTGGAGAAAAAATGGTTTCAGAAGCGGAAATGATGGCACAAATTGTAAAAATTAATAATTAATTAAAATGATACAACCATTAGCATACGTATCGCCACAAGCAAACATTGCAAACAATGTGGTAATAGACCCCTTTGTTACCATACACAGCAATGTAGAGATTGGAG
>JBDNFC010000110.1:0-14312 GCA_041690035.1 Bacteroidia bacterium
ACACAGAATTAAACCCCAATAAAATTGTAGAATAATAGAGAACTATATTTTTAATTTGTCTTCTCATTGGTTTTGTCTTTACAATTGGCTAACGTCAGTCCGCCTAAAAACTCCCATTTCTTTTGCAAATATAATCTTTTTAGACTCATTTTAAGCACATTTAGGAAAGGTTATGCTGCGCTTTTTAAAATTATGGGTTAGATATTATGAACATTTAGTGGTCTGGTAGAAGCTGATTTTAAGTTTGTGTCGGGCGGTTTTTTCAAACCAAAAAGGCAAGCTCTTTTAGGCACTTTTTGAGCAGATTGTGGTCTAAAATGTTCATTATTCTGCGCAAATTGAATGCAGTAAATACGTATCGTTTCGTCATAAAACCGCCCACGTTTTATGCTTAATAAACCCAGTAAATGGTGTAGTAATTAGACAGTTTGACGGTTTGCAGCTACAAGATTTGGCGATTTAGAAGCACTAAACTGTCTGCCTCCACTCCCGATTGCTATCGGGATTGATACGAAGCACAAAGCTTCATTTACCACTGAACCGCCAATTTTTTCTAGGTGCTGTGCTTGGTGCACAACTACAAAAACGAGGTAATTAAGCTAAAAATATAGAAAATGAAAAAATAAAAACTGCTGAATATCAACCTATTGAAAAATTAAATCTTGCGAAAAATTTAGATAAATTCGCTATATTTAAGTTGCGCAACAAGCACAGCTGTTATAGGGCGTTTTTTTATTTCTTTCGTTCTGTAAATACATAGAGTAACATATGGGTCTTCTTTTTTGAGTTTAATTCGTCAGGTCCGGTATAAATGTAATTTACCTTTAAGTCGGTGTGGGTCTCTTCAAAGGTTTTAATTGTGTTTTCCAATGTGATTTTGTCGCCCAAAAAAGGAACATCAAACTTATAAACACCTTCAACTACTTCTTCTCCTTGCAATGGTTTTGTCTTGTTAGCGTAACTGCCTTTTGCAAAGTCCACAATAGAATAGGAAGTAATGACGGTCAATACTGCACCGACCAATAAACCAATTTTAATGTCTTTGGACATTGTAAATTTCATTACTCTTTCATCTGTCAATGAATTGTATTTGTAAATAACCCAAGAAACGACCAATATCATCCAAAATATGGTGTGTTCAAGTAATGTAAATCGGTCGCCAAAAACTTGGTCGCCAATTGAAAAGAAACTGAAAGTAAGAATTGCGATTCCTATGCCACGATAAAACCATTGCTCCGCAATTTTGTCTTTGCTATTGTAAAGGTTAAATAAGGAAAATGCAAAACAAGCAAAGGCAACTATTTCTAAAAATGAAATTCCTGCTAATGCTATTGTCGCAAAGATTGGGTCAGTTACTCCCAATGAAGCAAAGAATTTTATGAATAGCGTATAGAAGTCTGCCCCAACCCAAAAAGGATAAACGTCTGGAACAATTTTGTCAATAACGGTTGTAGCATAAAACAATGTCCAATGAATAAGGATTAAGTATTGTATTAATTTCTTCTCTTTCATTTTTTCTCAGTTTGAATGTAAATAATTAGTCCGTCAGATTCTCCTAATCGCAACTGTGTTGGTGCTGTGTATATGTAAGTGATTTTTTCAGTTGGGTTGTCTGTTTTGAATTTTGCAATTGAGTTTTCAAATGCGTTGCTACCAGCAAGAAATGGAAACTGAATTTTGTATTTGTTATCGGTTATTTGTTCCGCACTAACTGCTTGGGTTCTTTCTACAAACGAAGTATGATTGTGCCAAAAAATTGAAAAAGTTGTTACAGCAGTTATTGCAACAACAAAAATGGTTGAAGCAATAAACTGTTTTTTACCAATTGAAAAATTATCAAAGAGTTGGATTTTGTCCACTCGAATAAAAATTATCCAAGATAACAAAGCAATAAACCAAAATAAACCGTGTTCTAAAAGTTCAAAATGGTCACCAAATACTTGGTCGCCAACAGTAAAATAAGTATAAGTAATAAGTGTTAAAGCGATACCAATAAAAAACCAAGAACGAGTAGCATCTATATTTTTCTTTGCAAAATGATATAATGCACCACTAAAAAACACAAATGCAAAGGTTTCTAAACCTGCTGTAATGATCAATGCAATGTTTGCAATGATAGGTTCGCCAAGTCCCAGTGAGTCAAAAAACCGTTGAATTTGTGCAAATCTATCTTTGCCAACAAAGAGAAAGTGAGCACCGCCAATTACTTTGTCAACTATATTAAGTAACCAAAATAACGCCCAATAGATAAGGATAAAATACCGTATGAGGTCTTTTCCGATTATTCTTTTCGTAATGTCTAATTTTTTATTTTCCATTTTTTATTTCATTTTTGAAATTTTGATTCTATTTGTCGTTAGCAACATTTCTTGTCTTGCTGTATTGGAGGACAAGCAACGCTTCCGTAACTGCAATATACACAGCAGTCGCCTTGTTGTGGTTTTAAAACAGTTTTGCAATTTTCACATTCGTAGAAATATTGGCAAGCGTCAGACGGCATTGTTTCTTCTTTTTTGTGTCCGCATTTTGGGCAAGTGATTGTTGATTGTAATATTACTTCCATTTTAATTTTCTTTTTTGTCGGTTATAGAATATCCTGTTGTGTTAATTGCTTTTTTAATTTCGGTGATGTTTGTTTTAGAATTGTCATATTCTACTACCGCTTTTCCATTTTCGTATGAAGCGTTTGAGCTTATTATTCCTGTCAGTTTATTCACTTCGTGATTTACGTGTTCTTCGCAACTGGCACAAGTCATTCCGCTAATTGTAAACTCTACTTTTTGAATATTGGATTTATCAACTACTATGATTTGCTTTTCTGTCTTTGGGTAGAAAACGCTTGAATAATATGGAAAGGCAAGCATTATGATTGCAAATGAAGTAATAATTCCCAAAAACATTTTTGTCTGAATGAATTTCGGTTTTGCTTCTGTATCGCAATTGCAATCAATTTGTTTTTTAGGTTTCAATTTTTGATACCAAGCAAACCCAAGCACCAAAATTGTCAAGCCGATAAAATATGGTCTGAACGGTTCAAGCCAAGAAAAAGTTGATGCAAGTCCGCTTGTTCCTGCAATTAAAGCCAAGACTGGTGTAATGCAACATAATGAAGCTGCAATAGCTGTCAAAAGTCCTGCTCCAATTAGTTTGTTGTCGGTTTTCATATTATTTCCAAATTTTTGTTTTCGTCAAGTATTTTAAAAAATGGTTTCAGCATTTTTTCATACTCTTTTGTCAAGGAGTAAAAAATGGTTTGTGCTTCTCGTTCGGTTTTAATAAGTTTTCGGTCTTTGAGTTTTCGTAAATGTTGAGAAACAGCCGAAATGGTCATGCCGAGAATATCGCTGATGTCGCAAACACAAAGCCGTTTTTCTTCATAAAGTAGAAACAGAATTTTCAGTCTTACGTTGTTTCCCGCCAATTCAAGTCCGTTCGATAAATAGTCAAACGAGCCGTTGAGTTCCGAAACTCTGTCTATGCAACGGTTTATTTGTTTAATATCTGCTTGTTGTCGTATGCAAGAAATGTTGTCCATTGTGCAAAGATAGTTAATTTGTTTATTTAAGCAATTACTTAAATACATAATGCCAAAAATGTTCGGTTTTTCTGTCTGGTTGTGTCGTATTAAAATGCCCTATAACGGCAGTCCGTCTAAATACTCCCATTTCTTTTGCAAACATAAACATTTTTGACGCATTTTAAGCATATTTAAGAGATGTTATGCTGCGCTTTTTAAATTTACAGGTTGGATAGTGTGAAAATTTAGTGGACTGATATAGGCTAATTTTAAGTTTGCGTAGGATGGTTTTTTTTGATTTTTTAGAATTGGCAAATGAGTTGAATAATACAAATTTGCACCAACCGTCAAGCATGCTTAATCTTACATTGCAGTTTCGTTTACTTTCTTTTCTGCAATTAACCTATGGGGCTTCATAAACCTAATAATATGCCGACTTATTTCTTCAATCTAATTGTTTTATACAATCTAATTGCAATGAGTAAAGCCATAATAATTCCAAACAATGAAACCACCGCATATACCCAAGATATATTGTCTTTTGTAACCACTAAGAACACAATAACAATTAAAAAAACAGTAGCTACTTCATTCCATATTCTTAAAAAACTACTACTCAAATTAAATATCCCATTTTTTTGATTGAGATAGATGCGATGAAGACTGACATAGTAACCAAAAAGTAAGGTTACAAATATTAATTTTAAAATAAGCCATGTGGGTAAATCTTTAAACGATGGACTATATAAGTACAACATCCAGAAGCCCAAAATTAAGGTAAGTAAGGCCGATGGTAGATTTATGCCAAACAATAGTCGTTTAGCCATTAACAAAAATTGTGGCGTTAAAATATTTTTCTCAGTTTCGCTTTTATCTTGTGCTTCTCTGGTATAAATAAATAAGCGTACTTGATAAAACAAGGCTGCAAACCAAGTGACTACAAAAATGATGTGCCAAGCCTTTACGTATTGATACATTTAAGCGGTTATTTTACTGGTTTTGTCAATAATTTTACAAAGGGCTTCTCCCCAATAATGATTTGTATTTAAGCATGGGATAGCGATAAATTCCTTGCCGCCAGCTTTTAAAAAAGTTTCTTTGCCTTCCATATGTATTTCTTCTAATGTTTCCAAACAATCACTCACAAAAGCAGGGCAAGCTACCAATAATTTGGCAATGCCTTTTTTAGGCAACTCCTCTAGTAAAGTATCGGTATAAGGAGCTATCCACTTGTCACCTGGCAAACGAGATTGAAATGCGATGCTGTATTTAGATGCCGGAAAGCCTAACCTTTCTGCTACTAGTTTGGTAGTGACTGTTACCTGATGTTTGTAACAAAACTGATGGGCTTCGCTATGAACTTCGCAACAATTTTCTACTTTGTAACAATGTGCTCCCGTTGGGTCGCTTTTTTCTAAATGTCGTTTAGGCAAGCCGTGGTAGCTGAATAAAATATGATCAAACCCTTCGCTTATATATGGCTTCATGCTATGGCATAAGGCATCAATATAATCTTCTTCTTTATAAAAAGGTTTTACAACTTGAAGAGTTACATTATTAAAAACTGCGTTAAAAGTTTCTTTTACATATTCTACGCCAGTCTCAAAACTGCTCATGGCGTAATGCGGGTACAAAGGCACTAAGATAATCTCTTCTACTTGTGGATGTTTTTGTTTTATCTCTTCTAAAATAGTCTTAGGTTCTGGGTTGCCATAACGCATACAATAGTAGGTCGGAATGCCACTTAAACCCTCAATCATTTTGCTTAGTTCGCTAGTAGAATGCACTAAAGGCGAACCGTTTTCTGACCATATTTTTTTGTACTTAGCCGCACTTTTTGATGAACGAAACGGAACTATAATGCCTCTAACTAATAAAGTTCGCAATACGTATGGTACGTCTATTACCCGTTCGTCCATTAAAAATTGTGTAAGATATTTCTTTAAATCTTTTACCTCATAGCTATCTGGCGAACCCAAATTAGTTAGTAAAATTATTTTGTTACTCATATTTTTCAATTAATTTAAAAACGTTTTTGTAGCAGATAAAGTTTTTTCAATTTCTATTGGGCTTATGGCATGGCCTATAAACCAACTTTCATAAGCTGATGGCGGCAAGTAAATGCCATTGGCCAATAAATGATGAAAATATTGCTTAAACATATTCATATCACAATGGCTGGCATCAACAAAATTATGTACCTCGTTTTCCGTAAAATGCACACTCATCATACTTCCCACTTGATTAATACAAGTAGGTATGTTTTTTTTATTAAATATATTTTTTAATTCTTTGCAAAGGGTGGTGGTAGTGTTTTCTATTTGGGCATAAACGCTAGGGTTTTCTTTCAAATATTTTAAAGTAGTAAAGCCAGCAGCCACTGCCAATGGATTACCGCTCAAAGTACCCGCCTGATATACTTTGCCCAATGGAGCCACACATTCCATAATTTCTCTTTTGCCACCAAAAGCGCCAACAGGCAAGCCTCCTCCAATTATTTTACCATAAGTAACCAAGTCTGCTTCTATTCCATATAGTTGTTGCACACCGCCTATAGTTAAGCGAAAGCCTGTCATTACTTCATCAAAAATCAATACGGTATCGTATTTTACACATAATGCTTTTATTTGAGCCAGAAATTCTGGATCAGGTGGAATGCAGCCCATATTGCCTGCAACAGGTTCTATAATCAATGCTGCTATTTCGTTGGGATATTTATTAAATAAGTTTTTTACACTTTCGATGTTGTTGTATTCTGCCACCAATGTATCGCTGTGCACGCCAGGAGTAATGCCGCTTGAGTTTTGAATTTCAAAAGTTGCCATGCCACTTCCTGCTTCAACCAAAAAAGCATCGGCATGACCATGATAGCAGCCTGCAAATTTTATAAACTTATGTTTTTTTGTGTATCCTCTAGCAACGCGCAAGGCACTCATGCAGGCCTCGGTGCCACTGTTTACAAAGCGCATCATTTCTATATTAGGTGCAATGCTGTTAATCAATGCAGCAATATCTACTTCTGCCCTAGTAGGTGTCCCAAACGAAAAAGAGTGTTGTGCTGCTTTGTTTACCGCCTCTATTATTAAATCATTGGCATGACCCAATATCATTGGTCCCCAAGAATTAATATAATCTATATAGCTATTGCCATCTTCATCATACAAATAAGCACCTTTTGCTTTTTGCATAAAAATAGGATTTCCTCCCACGCTTTTAAATGCCCTTACAGGTGAGTTTACACCACCTGGTATTAGGCGATTTGCTTTTTGAAATAAATCTATGCTCGTTTGTATATTCATTTTTTATTGAATTAACTTGACTATATCTTTTGCAAAATAGGTGGCCAACAAATCTGCACCGGCTCTAAAAATAGAATGTGTAGTTTCTAAAATGGCTTGATCTTCGTTCAGCCATCCTTTTTGTGCAGCTGCTTTTATCATACTATACTCCCCGCTTACGTGAAAAGCCGAAATAGGGCAATCAAAATTTTGTCTTGCCTTACTTATGATGTCTAAATAGCTCAATGCGGGTTTTACCATTATAATGTCTGCTCCTTCTGCTATGTCTAATCGTATTTCGTTGAGTGCTTCTCGGCTATTTCTGTAATCCATTTGATAAGTTTTTTTATCACCGAAACCGGGTGTACTATCCAAAGCATCTCTAAACGGACCATAAAAACAAGAAGCATATTTTGCTGAATAACTCATAATGCCAGTATTGTGAAATTGATGCAATTCTAAGGCTTCACGAATGGTTTTTACTCTGCCGTCCATCATATCGCTTGGTGCAATCATATCTGCCCCTGCTTTGGCATGGCTCACAGCCATTTTAGCTAAAACAGCCACTGTTTTATCGTTCACTATTTGCTCATTTTCTACTATACCATCGTGGCCGTATATAGAATAAGGGTCGAGAGCCACATCGGTCATCACATACATTTGAGGTATTGCATTTTTTATGGCTCTTATACTTCGCTGCATCAATCCGCTATCATTCAATGCTTCTGTACCTAAGTTGTCTTTTAGCTCGTCTTTGCATTTTATAAAAAGCAAAACAGATTTAATACCCAAACTCCAAAGTAGTTCAACCTCTTTTATCATTTTATCTATGCTTCTGCGGTGGTAGTTAGGCAATGAAGGAATTTCCTCTTCAATCCCTTCGCCTTCTACTATAAAAAGTGGTGCTATTAATTTGGATGGAACAATTAAGGTTTCCGCAACCATATTTCTTATGGCCTCTGTGCTTCTCAAAATCCTTGGTCGGTTGTATATTAATGATTTATCCATTCTCTTCTATTTTTCAATGCTTTTAGCAATGTTTCTTCTGAACTGTTTTTTGTAGGAACTGCATTATAATGCCATTGCACTGTTGGTGGCAAACTCATTAAAATACTCTCAATTCTGCCATTGGTTTTTAAGCCAAATAAGGTGCCTTTATCGTGCAATAAATTAAATTCCACATATCTGCCTCTGCGTAATTCTTGCCAGTTTTTATGCTCGATGTTGTAGGGCAAATCTTTCCTTTTATTTAGGATGGGCAGGTACGATTTTAAAAATGTGGTAACCATATGGGATGTAAAATCAAAACAAAGACTTGGGTCATTTTCAGACATGGTATTTATTCTATCAAAAAATATTCCGCCTATGCCTCTTGCTTCTTGCCTGTGGTGATTGTAAAAATAGTCGTCACATTGTTTTTTAAAAGTAGGGTAGAAAGTAGCATCAAATTTATCGCAACCGTTTTTAAGTGATTGATGAAAGAACACAGCATCTTCTTCAAACAAATAATACGGTGTAAGGTCGCTGCCACCGCCAAACCAAAATTGTGTAATCTCTTGAGCATCGTTATACACCTCAAAATAGCGATAGTTAGCATGTACTGTTGGAGCAAATGGATTTTTGGGATGCAGTACAAGGGAAATACCAGTGGCAAAAAAACTTTTTTCCTTTATACCTAAATACTCCATCATACTTTGGGGCAAAGTGCCAAATACTTGCGAGGTATTTACCCCAGCTTTTTCAAACACATTTCCGCCTTCCATTACTCTGGTAATGCCACCACCACCCTCAGCTCTTTCCCAATTTTCTGTGACAAAATGTTTTGCACCATCAACAGTTTCTAAAGCATCACAAATTTCTTTTTGCAGAGTAAGGATTTGTTTTACAAATTCGTTTTTAAAACCCTGCATTAATTACTGTAATTTTTGACTGTATCCACAAATGCTTTTGCATGAGCCACTGGAATATTGGGTAAAATGCCATGACCCAAATTTGCAATGTAGTTCTGCGTTCCAAAAGAAGCCAGCATTGCTTTAGTCTCAGCAACTATTTTATCTATCGGTTGCATTAAATGATTGGGGTCAAAATTGCCTTGTAGTGTAATTTTGTTTTGTGTTAGCTCCCTAGCCTTTTCAGCAGATATACACCAATCTATGCCCAATGCCGATGCTGAAGAATTTGCTAAATCTTCTAATGCATGCCAACTTCCTTTTGGATATAAAATAACTGGCGCTAAAGGTGCAATGGCATCACTAATTTGCAACAGATAGGGTTTTGCAAACAAATTAAAATCTGCGGGGGACAACAAACCACTCCAGCTATCAAATATTTGTATGGTTGCTGCTCCCGCTTGCACCTGCCTTTTTAAGTAAGCGATGGAAACGGTAGTAATTTTTTGCAATAACTGATGCGCCATAATGGGTTCTGTCAAGCAAAATTGCTTTGCTTTATCAAAAGTTTTACTGCCTTTACCCTCTATCATATAGCACAAAAGGGTAAATGGCGCCCCAGCAAATCCGATAAGTGGTACTTTGTTATCTAAGGTTTGTACGGTAAGCGAAATAGCATCGTAAACATGCTGTAGATGTTCATGAGCATCATTTACTATTAAATTATCAATATCTCTTTGATTGGCAATTGTTTTAGGCAATAAAGGCCCTTTGCCTTCTGCCATTTCTACTGCCAAGCCCATGGCTTTAGGCACCACCAAAATATCGGAAAAAATGATGGCAGCATCTGGCCCAATAATATCAATAGGCTGCATGGTAATTGCGCATGCCAACTCTGGTGTTTCTACTCTTGTAAAAAAATCGTACTTGGCTTTTAGCGCTAAGTATTGTGGTAAATATCTTCCAGCTTGTCGCATCATCCATACCGGTGGACGCTTCAATTCTTCTCCTCTAAGGGCTTTTAGTAGTAAATGATCTGTATTTGTATTCATTGTTGTATTTTAAAATGTTGGTAAACCTTTTTCAGCAAGGCTTCTTGCGTGGGTTCAGGTGATATAATGATGTTGTTAAATCCTTTCGTTTTAATATGGTTTGCTGTGGTATGGCCAATGCAAAAAATAGGGGTGGATGGTGCTATAATATTATGAGTTAAAAAAACATCAACTTGCGAAGGGCTAAAAAAGAGAACAGCATCTTTTGCATCAAACTTTTTAGCCATACTTTTCTTAGAGTAAATAAAGCATGTTTCGCATTTGATATTGCTTTTGGCCAATGTTTCATAGAGTTCCATTCTATGCGCTATGGCGGTAAAATGCACCAACAACTTGTGTTGATGCTCAATTATTTTTTCGGCTAATGTTTTAGAATCATTAGCGGTGTCTATGATATTTAAAGAAGTAATTGCTAAACTTTGAAAAGTAGTACCACTAATGGCAAAACAATTATTAGCAAAAGTATTGATAACGTCTTTATTGTGTTCTATGAAATACTTAACTGCTTTGCTACTTGTAAAAACATAAGTATAATCCCTGTTATTTAAATAAGGAATAATGGTTTCGTCAATGGCAGAAATCGCCTCAATTAGATCTGCATCCTCTATGTAAATGGAATGGGATAGGGCCTTTTGTTTGATAGTTTTATTCAGTTTTTTAGTACAGGCAATGTGAATTCTTTTTATACTCATTTACGCTTTTCTAAATGTTTCAATAATTTTCGATGCACCTTGGTCTAGTAAATGTTCAGCCAGTATTTTTCCTGCAATGGCATATTCCTCTGTATTAAATATTTTTGTAGCACTTAACTTCTCTTTACCGTCTACGGTTAAAACACAGCCTTCAATATGCAGGCAATTATCTTGAATTTTTGCATAACAGCCAATTGGAACGCTACAACCGCCATGTAATATTCTCAAGAATTGTCTTTCGGCAGTTACACAGCTCAATGCATCGGTATCAGTTAATTGTTTTCCCATTTCTAAAAGAATTTTATCTTCATCTCTGCACATCAGAACGATAGCTCCTTGTGCAGGGGCAGGTATCATCCAATCTAATACAATTGTATTTGTGTGCCTGATATTAAGTCTTTCTAGTCCAGCTTGAGCAAAGATTGCTCCGCTCCAATGGTCGTTTTCTCCTAATTTTCTAATTCTTGAATGCACATTGCCTCTGATGTTCTCTACTTTGTGGTTTGGATATTTGTGCAGCCATTGTGATTTGCGTCTTAAGCTACTAGTAGCTATTGTTTTTTCATGGTCACCAAAAGTTATTTCATGGCTTGAAAGCAATACATCAAAAGGGTTTGCTCTGATTGGTACAGCGCATATAGTTAAGCCTTTGGGCAATTGAGTGGGCACATCTTTTAAGGAATGAACTGCGATGTCAATCTTATGGTTGAGTAATGCCTCGTCTAAGGTTTTTGTAAATATTCCCTGCACACCCATTTCGTAAAGGGGCTGCACTAAATTAATATCGCCATCACTTTTGTAACAGATTATCTCGGTTGTTGCTCCAAAATTATTGAGTAAATCTTGAACATATCTAGCCTGAACCAATGCTAACTTGCTATCTCTACTGCCTAATTTAAAGTGTTGCATACATTACAGTTTAGTTTATTTTTTATGCAATCATTTGCAGAACTACAAGCAGTATTGTTTTGTATTGCATCCGATTTGAAGAGATCTATAATGTTGCTTGTATCGGTTTCAGTTTCTTTTCGTATAAATTCTACTAAAGCTGCTGTGGATTTATGTATCAGTTTTTGTTTGGCACCATCCGTTAATTCTTTTATAAATGGGCATTTATAACTTGCTTTCTCAAAAGTTTTCTGCCACTCTTTAATCGCATTTTTATTTCCATACACTTTACTCCAACCAATGAATTCAGCAACATGCTTTTCCATTATTATTTTTGCAATTGGAACAGCTTCATTTCTTTTAATAAAAGTTTCGTATAACTCCTTCGAAATGACATCTACGTTTTTAATGGTCATTTGGGGTAAATGATACAATCTTGGATCAACCGATGAGGGAACTGATAAATCAATTAAATGAACATTGGTTTTGGCCCAATTGAAATTGTTTTTAAATAAAGGCTTGTCTTTTATTGAAACACATGAAACAATCACTTCAAAGTCAAATACTTTTTCGGATAGTTGTTCAAAAAGAAAATAATCAGCATTAATTTCATTTGCCAATTGTTTCGCTTTCTCATTTGTTCTGTTGCATAAACTCAGGTTTGCCTCTGGAATATATTCTTTTATGTTTTTGGCAACTGCTTTTCCCGTAGCACCTGAACCTACTACTAAAATCTTGGATTTTTTGTCCAATTTAAGTTTCGAAATATGTTTAGTAGCTGCAAACGATACCGATTTTGTGCCATTAGAAAGTGCTGTATGGGTTTTAATTTCTCTGGAAGCTTGCAAACCAAAGTTTACCATCTTTTCTATAAATCCATTAATAGGCGCTTGTTGTTTTGCCTCGTAGAATGCGCGCTTAAATTGACCTGAAATTTCGTTGTCGCCAATGATTTGAGAGTTCAAACCACAAACCACACCAAATATATGCTCAACTGCTTTGTGGCCTTGATAGGCAAAAAAATGTTGTTTGTCATTTTCGGTAATTTCAGCTGAATCGAAAATTATTTTTTCTATATCTGCAACATTTCCAATACCATATATCTCGCTGCGATTGCAAGTATTCATTATAAAATAATCATTAAAAGAAATAGATTTTGATACATTTTGTAGTTTCCCATAATCAAAAGTGTATTTGCTTCTTAATATGGTATTGAGGTTTTTGAAATTGCTGCCAAACGCAAAAATTTGTTTTATCATTTACTTATTTAAAATTGATTAAAATGTTGATCTAAATCAAGAGTGCAAAACTAATTAAAAATTACTCAGTGCGACTCTATTTGGGTGTAATTTTAGTAGTTATGCGCTCAAAATTACATTCGTTTGACAAATTAAAAAAAGTTTTTAAAATGGAGAATAGCGCGTTGTTAATTTCTTTGCCTGTTGCTTTTCGCGGAACAATTTTTAAAATTGTCAATGCAAATGTGGTATAAATAAAACGCTATCTTTTTAATTTGCAGACGTTGGATTTTTGTCGTCCGTTTTTAGCACTTCAGTTAATTGTTGCACGGTCGCCATAGCATTTCTGCTAGCGCCAGTCCGTCTAAATACTCCCATTTCTTTGCAAACATAATCTTTTTTGACTGATTTTAAGCACATTTAAGGAATGTTATGCTGCGCTGTTTCTCGTTTTCATCTTTGCAAATACCATAAATCTTTGCGGAGCACAGGTTTCTAGATAGCAATCTGTATTGATTAAAATGAAGCAGAACTTCGTTTAATCTTTAGTTGCTATCGTTTGTTTATTTTTTTATCTAGATACATTACCAATTCGTTTTCAATTCTTGACATAGTTTTATTTGATACTAAATGATTTCTAATGTTTCTTAATTCTACGTTAGATTTGGCTTTGCCATTGTACCACTTAGCAAGACTAGCATTTCCTATGTGCACTCTCCATTTCGAAATTTCTTCTGAAACTATTGTTGTCCAATAAATTGAGTTAAATGTATTGTCAATGGTTACTTTAAAATTTTGGATTTGTGTAGTATTTATTTTCATAGGTATAATAAACTCAGACCAGCTATGATTATTTTCTGCCACAACTTTTCCATCATAATCCAAAAGTTTTGCCAATGCAACGAAAGCCATCTCACGCTCACTGCACCAACCAAAAGTTGAAAAGGTATCACATGAAATTGAATAATATTTTGGCTCTGAATGAACAAGGTCGCTCAAAAACAAATATGGTGTCCTGTCAATATCGGCATGAGAATTATATTTTGAAAATTCATTGGCTGGTTTTGTATCTTTTAATAGTCTGTTGCTACTAACAAAGTATATTTCATGTCTAGGGTTTGGTTGTATCCAATGCCATTGATAAGGAATATTTAATATTTCTCCTTTAGAACAATTAGATGCCGACTGGCTCGTAAATAACTCGTGCAATATTTTAATCGTATAAAACTTTTCGATATTAGAGGAATCATTCGCATTAATCTTATTTGCAAAACAAAATTCCAGAAATTCTAGACTATCCAGTAAGTAAAAATCTTTTAAATGATTTCTAATAAGAGTTTTAAAAAATAAGGGGATCGTAAGCGTATCATAATGAAATACCTCAACATTGTAGATTGCTTTTGCTTCTTTTTCAGCAATAACTTTCGATTGGGACTCAGATTGTCCACAAAAACACAGAATTATTGGTAATAATAAGATGGTGATGATGTTCTTCATTTAAATGAATGTTGACGTTTTGTAGTTAAAATATTTGGTGTCTCTATGGATGTCGGGACGAAGCACAATCCCGCAGGTCTCAGGAATTCATCAAAAAAACAAACTCCGATAACTAAAACAAGTAGAAAAATTATTGCTCCGTTGTCATTTCCCATAGTTTGTCAAATGTCTGAATAATACTCTAATGTTTAAAGTTTGCACTGTCGCCATAGCATTTCTGCTAGCGCCAGTCCATCTAAATACTCCCATTTGCTTTGCAAA
>JBDNFC010000111.1:0-17123 GCA_041690035.1 Bacteroidia bacterium
AATAATACTATCGGTAGATATTTGTTGGTTAGTAGATGCATAGCGCCAATCGAATATTATAGGGCGTGTGCCATAGCCAATGCGAGGAATAAGAGAAATGGAATCAAACTCACAAACAAAAGTATCTTTTACGGCCAATTCCACTTCAATAAATTTGGGAATAATAATGGTATCTAAATAAAGTGATGGGCAGCTTGCGGTATTATTGATTAATAATTCCATAATATAAGTACCTCCTTTTCTAAACCTAAAAGAATCTTTTTGCTTAGAAGATGTAGTTATGATTTGTGTTTGATCCAAAGTTTTTATTGTCCAAATATATCTAGGCAATCCTTCAAAATCAGCGGGTAATATGGCCTCATATCGTAATTTTCCGCAAGGAAAAGTATCATATTTTCTAGCAGCCTGAGCGCGTTTTTTTACAATAATAGAAAACCCTCTAATAGTGACAGCAGGTCTCGGACAAGCATCATCTTTTGCAGTTATGGTAAAAGTATATGGCAATGTACTGGCCTGACCTATTTTTGGAGTCCAGCAAACTCTGGCAGTTCTTAGCCTAGCTGTTGGGTTGATGATGCTAAAAGTGGCACCAACAATTCCTTTATTCCATGTTAATGTAGTTGTATCAGGTGTTTGTGATATACCAGGAGGGGGCACTATTACAGCGTCATCTTTGCTTTTTATATCCATACAAATATTGTCTCCTTCGCATACAGATGCAGAAAATGGACCTAAAATTTGGGGAGGGTTATTTTCACCACAAGTTTCCACCCATACCTGAATATCTCGCCTTGTAATGCCAATGAGTCTCATTACTTTATTAGTATCTCGTCTGAATTCTTTAATTTCTATAGCCATTATGCCCACCTCTGAGCAATCTGTTGGGGTAAAAATTATGTCTCCAGTTGCAACATCTAAAAAGAAACCAATTGGCGGATCTGCCTGCGGCACCGCAGTACATGGGGGAGGAGTGCCTGCAAAACAATAAGGTGTCATAGGGGTATTTTTGTCAAGTGGCGAAATAGGAGTTATTGTCCCTGTACGACTATTTTGCAAGGGCTCTGTCATAGCATAAGATAGAGAATCATAATCTTTTATATCGCTTGCTCCATTATTAAAAGTAAAAGGTTGATTGCAGCAGGCAAAAGCTACTGGTGGATTGGTTAATTTGGGAGAGCTATTGCACCAAGTATCTTTACTTTTTTTAACATTACAGATGTCTAACATAGCATAAGAGTATAAGCCGCTTGAGCCGCTAGAAGGGATTGTGGTAATTACTCCATTTCTGCAACAACTCTGCCAAGAGAAATAAATTTGGCAACATCCATTTCTTGCATAATCTTTATATGGCGCTAGGGATAAGTCAATGGTTACTTCATAAGTATGTTCTTCTACACCTTTTTGCTGAAAACCTGTGTTTTGAGAACCACAAGGATTTAGTGCTCCTTGGCATGTGGGAGTAACATCTTTTATGCTTACATTTGGAGCAGATAGTGTTGCGCCAGCGCAGCCAGGTGCTTCCATTTGAATACTTGCAATAGTTCCTAAAGGAATACCCCTGCAATCTCTATAAAGTTTCAGAATCAATTTATATCTTCCGCCCCCTAAACACTCATAAGTAAAATCACTGCCCATAAGGTGGGTTGCTTTAACAGTATCAGTATGAATCAGGAAAAAGCTTGCAAAAAGCAATGATTTGAGTATGTTTTTTATCATGTTTTTATTATAATATCGATACAAAATTAGAATATTTTTTGGTTATATGATCATTAATACATTTTTAATTTAAAAAAAGTTGCCTAATGTTTTTTTTTGGGGGTATATACTCATTTTAGTGTAATGAATAATAACCCGTGCAATCTAAATTTTCAATTACAATTCTTGGCAATGGCAGTGCAGCCCCCCATAAAAACAGAAAACCATCAGCGCAATGGCTAAATATAGCTACAGAAAATTGGCTAATGGATTGTGGGGAGGGAACTCAGTTTTCTATTATTAAGCAAAAGTTAAAAAAAAGTAAACTAACAGGTATTTGTATTTCACACCTTCATGCAGATCATTTTCTTGGTATTTTTGGTTTGCTCTCTACCTTTTCTCTAGAGAAAAGAAATCAAGAACTCATTATTATTGCTCCTAAATATTTAAAAAACATGATAGAAGTAATTCTATTACAAAATAATTTTAGCTTTTGCTTTGAGATTAGATTTATTGAAACTGATAATGTTATAGAAAAGACATTGATGTATGAAAATAATGGTATTAAGATAAGTGCTTTTCCATTAAAACACAGAATTTTTACTACTGGATTTCAATTTAGTTTAATAAAAAGTTTTATTAAACTAAATAAAGAAAAAATTAATGAGCTCGATTTAGACAAAAAATCAAAGTTATCATTATTGAAGGGTTTATCAGCGGGAGAATTGCAAAAGGATACTTTTGAATACAATGATTTGACCATTGCTGTTTCAATTAATAAATCGTATAGTTACTGTTCTGATACAAATTATTTTGATAAATTGCCGACAGAAGTGCAACAGAGTGATATATTGTACCATGAAGCTACGTTTGGAGAAGAAAAATTAGAGAGGGCATTTTTAACTGGTCATTCTACAGCTAAGCAAGCAGCTAAGGTTGCATTAAAATCGAATGCTAAAAAACTACTAATAGGTCATTTTTCATCACGTTATGATCAAATAGATTTCTTGCTTGATGAGGCTAAAGAAGTGTTTGAAAATACTTATATAGCCGAAGAAAATACGACTTACGAAATTTAGTTTATTTCCAATTAAAATTTTGGAGCATGTTTTCCAAACTTATTTTCCACTCAATATGAGTATTGTATGAACCATACATGTGATTTATCATTTGCTGTTCATTTTCAAAATTCTTTTTCTTTTTCTTTCTAAATTTCCCTTCTTCTTTGAGCATATATATTTTAAAATCTAGCATACTTTCAAACCAGTTTTCATAAATGCAATAACTTGTGCTCGTTTTACCAATTGCGTAAGTAAACCTTTGGCCTGGCATTTTCATTCCTGTAAGGTTGTTGTTTTCTATCAAAACCTTCGCGTAGTTTCCATCATTACCAGTTTCTTTAACTTTAATTACTATAAATAGTTTAGCAAATTTACCTAAACAAGGCTTAGCTGCAGTATATAATTCTTGTACACTTGGCAATTTACTCACGTCAGCATAAATAATTTTATCATTAATCTGTAACGCTGGCTTATCTTTAAAAGGATAAATGCCCGAAATACTTATTATAATCATAAGTGCTAAGCAAATTTTAATTGTATAATTTTTCATAGCGTAAAGGTAATTTTTTTATTGAACATAAAAAAAGCATCTATAATTAGATGCTTTTTTTTCTTTTTAAACCCCTACATTGTGGGTAACACTTTCCTCTATAAAAGGATGATGTTTTGATATTAATCCTCTTTTTGTGAGTGAGTATAAAACCCAAAGTATAAATATCCCAATCCAAATTAGTCCAAATCCAACTTCTAAAAAACCAGGATAAATAACTTCTCCATTAAATGCACCCGGATAAATACTTAAATAAATATCAATCCAATGACCAAAAAGAATGGAGCAAGCTGCAACTACCAATATTTTAGGATTTCGTTTGTTTTCTCTAGTCATTAGTAATAAAAAAGGAATAATAAAATTAAAGAATATATTAATAATAAAGAATACATCATAAGCAGATCCTCTTCTCATCATGTAGTAGATAGATTCTTCAGGAATATTTGCATACCATATCAACAAGTATTGAGCTATCCAAATATACATCCAAAACACACAAAATGCAAACATAAATTTACCCAAATCGTGGATGTGTTCATCAGTTAAAATTTTAATATATCCATGTTTTCTTAAAAATAGAGTAATAAGCATCATCACAGACAGAAAACTAACCCAAAGGATTGCAAAATGGTATATTCCAAATATTGTAGAGAACCAATGTGCATCTAAAGACATTACAACTAACCAAGCAAGCAATGAAAAAGTGAAACCAAATATTACCATAAAAGCAGCTGATGTTCTTATTATTTTGGAGTAAAAAAGTTTACCACCTTCTGCATCTTCTCTTTTTGACAATCTCATAATTCTTCTGCCCAAAAAATACCAAACTATAATCATAATTGGTAAAACTATAAAAAGAAAAGTAGGATTTAAAAACCATTTTTTAGCATCAAGAAGCTTATCAAAGCCTGGTAAACCTTCTTTTATATTTTCATGTTGATAGTGAATCCAATGGTATAAATCTGCCCCAGCAAAAGCAATTATAAGCATTACAACCGCAGCAGGTATTAAAAAAAAAGTTTGTATAGCCATTGGTATTCTCAATAATGCAGTTGCCCAACCTGCATTTGCTACATATTGCACACAAATAAAAAACAAGCCACCCAATGATATAAGCATAATATAATAGCTGTTCATAAGTAATGCAGCCCAAACTCTTGCATACCAAGGTTTGTGGTGTTCTCCATTATGGGTAATTGTTTCGCTGTGAGCATTGTGTTCTGTGTGAACTTGCATAGCATTCTCATCAAGGTTATTGGCATTAATTGTTGCTTGATTACTATCTGATTGATGGCTAAGAGAATCTGTGCCTAGATTGTTTGAATCAATTGCCCCAGTATTTGCATTTTCTTGCAAATTAGATTGAAGTATTGTTGTGTTGTGTTTGTTGATTGCATGGCCAGACTCACTTGAACTTGCTTTAGATTTTGCCATAAAGAAACCAATGATTGTTAATACAATCCCTATTCCGATAATTATATAGGCAGAGGTTTGAGCTTTTTTTGGTACTTTAAATTGCTCTTGTTCTATTTTTAAATGATGATTTTCCATTGTTTTTAATTTGTAAATATTATTTTGTTAAATCAATTTCTACCCTTCGGTTTTTTGCTCTGTTGGCATCAGTATCATTATTAAAGAGTGGTTTTCTGTCTCCAAAACCATTTGTTATCAAGCGACCACTTTCAAATTTTTTGCCTATCAAATAAGATTTGAGTGCTTCTGCTCTTTTTTTACTCAATAACATATTAGCTAATTTATCGCCTGCATTATCTGTATGTCCATTGATTACTATTTTTAGAGAAGGATTTTTTGCTAATATCTTAGTTAAAATATCCAATGATTTCTGGCTAGTAATTTTTAATTTATCACTTCCAGTTTCAAATTCAATAGCGGCCAAATTTTGAGCAAATACAGCCATATCAGCATCTGCTAATTTTACTTTTTCATAACTGGTAAATAATATTGTATCATTAAAATTAACTGCATTATTCGCGATTGAATTATTCTCATTTGTGCATCCTACAATTCCTTTTGATAATTGTTTTACATAATTTATTACTTGCCATCTTTGTGTTGGGTTTAAAACGCTGGCATGGCTGCCCATATTGTTTTTTCCGTAAACAAGGGTGTGATAAATTTGACCAACAGGTAAATTTTTTATATAATCATTTTGATATCCATCAGCCCAAGCTCCTGGAATTAAAGTTTTAACTTTTTGAAAAACCTTGCCATCATTTTTTCCTTCAGTGCCATGACAAGGCGTACAATAAATATTGTATAATCTAGCGCCTTCGCAAGAATTTTCTATAAAACTAGATGGCAATGTAATTTCTGTAGCTGCTAGCGCATACCCATCGCCATTATTGGCCAATTGATAACTATAATCTTCTTTTCCAAAAGCTATACTTCCTTTTACTGGTACCCTCATATTTGCTCCATAAGCATTGTAATTATGAGAATCAGCTTGAGAATAAGGCTCATAGGCTTTAGAATAATACATATCTGGCGCATATTCTATTCCCGTATTATTACCCCCTGCACATCCTATAAATAGTAATACTATGGGACTAATATGAATAATTGTTTTTATCTTTTTCATCAATTTCATGATTTCATTAATTGTTTAGCTTGATTTATCCAATCTTCGCGTTCTATTTTTCCTGGAAAATATTTTGTTACCTCTTCTACTAATGTAATAGTATTTGCATCTAATTTTGCTATTTGTTCAAATGAATTTATACCTATAGAAAATAAATTATTTTCAAAAACTTTACCTATTCCTTTTATTAATTTTAAATCATCTGCTTTTATATTTGCTACCCCAATTTTAGTAAAAATTGCCGTAAGTCGGATATTTTTTTCTTCATCACTCAATCCAGTATTTGATTCAGCTTTTTTTGATTTTGCTTGGCTATCAATACTTTTTGAATCTATATTTATTTCATTTTCTGAATTTATACCAAAATCTGATGCGTACTTAATTTCTGTTGCTCCATTTGATTTTAATAAATCTTCTACATCATTTAATTTTTCAGCACCATTTATATTTATAGCCATAATCAATTTGTTATCTGTTTGACGCAAATCAATTAAATCTGCTTCCATACCATGAAGCATTCTACTTTTTATAAAAAACAAAATACCCATTCCATAGGCAGTAAATAATATGCTGAGCTCAAAAGTAACAGGAATCCAAGAGGGAAGACCCACGTAAGGCTTACCCCCAATAATTATTGGCCAATCGTAGCCCATGGTATAGTATTGCAAACTAACTGCACACGTTAAACCCAACATTGCACAAATAAATGCACCTATTGGCAATCTTGAACGTTTGATACCCATAGCCAAATCTAATCCGTGAACAGGATATGGGGTATAACAATCTATTACTTCAATTCCTTTTATTCTAACTTTTTCAACAGCCTGTATTAGATCATCTCCGTGATTAAATACTGCATATAAGACTTTGTTTTGATTCATTTTTTGATTGTTTAAAATAATTACTCTCTCGATTTTAAAATAGTTTTTACCTCAGACATATTAATTACAGGTAAAAACTTAGCAAATAAAAAGAATAAAGTGAAAAATAAGCCCATTGAGCCTAAAAATATACCAACTTCAACCCAGCTAGGCACATACATTACCCAACGAGCAGGAATATATTCTCTGTGCAATGATGTAACAATAATTACAAAACGCTCAAACCACATTCCAATATTTACAATAATAGACATCATAAACAAAAACCAAGGCGTTGTTCGAGACCATTTAAACCAAAATACTTGTGGAGCCAAAAGATTACAAGACATCATAGTGGCATAGGCCCACCAATATGGACCTGTAGCTCTATTTATAAACGCATATTGTTCATATTCTACTCCAGAATAAGCAGCAATAAAAAACTCAGTTAAATAAGCAATTCCAACAAGTGTGCCCGTTAGCATAACCACTTTTGCCATTGCTTCTAAGTGTCCAATTGTGATATACTCTTCATAATGCATTACTTTTCTAGCAATGATCAAAAGAGTTAATACCATACCAAATCCCGAAAATATAGCACCTGCCACAAAGTAGGGAGGAAATATGGTTGTATGCCAACCAGGAACAACCGATGTTGCAAAGTCCATAGATACAATTGTGTGAACTGAGAGTACTAGTGGTGTAGAAATTCCTGCCAATATCAAAGATACTACTTCATACCTATGCCAAGTTCTTGCACTTCCATTCCAGCCCATAGCAAAAAAGCCATACCAAAACTTACGCGATTTAGAAGTAGCTCTATCTCTAACTGTTGCGATATCTGGAATCATACCTAAATACCAAAATAATAATGACACTGTAAAATAAGTAGTGATGGCAAAAACATCCCATAATAATGGTGAATTAAAATTAACCCAAAGAGAACCAAAAGCATTTGGTAATGGAAGCACCCAATATGCACCAACCCAAATTCTACCCATGTGAAACAAAGGAAAAATAGCTGCACACATTACTGCAAAAATTGTCATTGCTTCTGCTGATCTGTTAATAGACATCCTCCATTTTTGCCTAAAAAGCAATAAGATTGCAGAAATGAGTGTGCCTGCGTGGCCAATCCCAACCCAAAATACGAAGTTGGTAATATCCCAACCCCACATTACGGTATTATTTATGTGCCATACACCAATACCTGTCCATGTGGTATAAAATAAGGTAACGCCAAGAAGTCCAAGAAAGAGAACAGAAATTCCAAAACCAAATTTCCAAGCATTGGAAGCTTTATTTTCTATTGGTCTACAAATGTCATTGCTGACTTCTGTCAATGTTTTTTCACCTAATATTAGTCTAGGTCTAATTGGTGATTCTATTTGATGCATATTGATTTTAAATAATATTAATGATATGATTAGGCGTTTCTAACTTTGGTTAAATATCTTACAGAAGGTTTTACGTTTAATTCTTCTAAAACGCTGTAAGATCTTTCGTCTTTAAAGAATTCGGCAATTTTACTTTTTGGGTCATTTATGTCACCAAAAATAATTGCTTCTGATGGGCAAGCTATTTGGCAAGCAGTTTTAACATCACCATCAACTATAGCCCTATTTTCTCTTTTAGCAGTTAATTTAGCTGCTTGAATTCTCTGAACACAGAATGAGCATTTTTCCATAACACCCCTTGTTCTCACTGTTACATCTGGGTTGATAACCATTTTTCCTAAATCATTACTGAAATTGAAATCAAATGCTGAATTATCGTTGTATCTAAACCAGTTAAAACGTCTAACTTTGTATGGACAGTTGTTTCCGCAATATTTTGTTCCAATACATCGGTTATAAGTCATTTGATTTAATCCTTCTGTGCTATGGGTAGTTGCCAAAACTGGGCAAACTGTTTCGCAAGGTGCGCTTCCACAATGTTGGCACATCATTGGCTGATGTATTACACTCACATTTTCGTAATGTTCGTATCCTCCATCTTTGCCAAGTATGTTATCCATTGCTTGAAGTCCTTTTTCTTTATTTATTTTTGCCCCTTGATAATCTGCATCCATTGCAACACCTGGCAATGCGTCTTTATAATTAATTTCTTTTACGTTGTTAAATGTAAAATATCTGTCAATTCTAAGCCAATGCATTTCCCTTCTTCTTCTCACTTCTACTTCACCTACAACAGGAACATTATTTTCTAAATTACAAGAAATAACGCAGGTTCCACAACCCGTGCATTTATTCATATCTATGGCTAATCCCCATAAATGATTAGGAGCGCCTGGTTTTTGATAATCATGGTCTTTCCAAAGTGATACTACTGGAGGTTTATGATATTTATTACCCGCCTTGTTATCTTTATTGTATTCTTCTAAGGTTGTTTCTCTAACAATATCTCTGCCTTCTACAATGTGATGGCTTTGAGTTCTTGCAATTTCATATTGTTTCCCGGTATTTTTGAAGCTAGCATTTTTTATAAAATAGTTTTGAAAGCCATTGGAAACGTCTATAAATTGTGAAACATTAACGCCTCTGCTTTTTGCAACTCTTCCCGATGTTTTTCTTCCGTATCCTAGGTGGATAGATGCTGTGCCATTTGATTGCCCTGGTTGTATTAATGCTGGCAATTCAATTTTGATGCCTTTTACAATAATTTCTAATACGTCATTGTCTTCAATAGCATTTTGTACTGCCATCGCCTTAGAAATTGCTACATAGTTATGCCATGTAGCCTTTGATATGGGGTCAGGTAATTCTTGAATTTGTGGATTATTTGCCATTTCGCCAGCCAACATTCCAATTTTTTCTATTAAAATAATTTCTAACCCTTCATTTTTTGTACTTTCAGACTCAATCTGAGAAGCAGTTTCTGAAGTGTTGATGGATAGGGCGGGAGTAGAGGGTGCAACCGCTTCTTTTTCTAAAACTCCTTCATGTAAGTAAGTGTTAAATAATGCATCTGTGATGTTCCAAGTTTTTTTTATGAAATTATAAAAAGGACTTGTGCTGTGTTGTTCACCATTTATACCAGAGTCTTTAAATTTATTTTCCGAATAGTTACCTACAACACCAGCCCAAACTAGTAAGCTAACTTGCGTTTGCCTTGTATCAAATACAGGGCTAATTGTTGGCTGAGTAAATGAATATGATGCCGCTGTTTGCTGATGATCATTCCAAGACTCTAAATAATGATTATCAGGTGTTACAAATTGACATAATTCTGAAGTTTCGTCTAAAGAAATACTGGTAGAAATACTTAATTTTACTTTTTTTAATGCGTCTGCAATTTGTTTACTCTTTGGATGTGTATAGACAGGATTGCTATTATAAAATATTACACCATCATACATTCCTTCTTTAAGATTGGTAATAAATGCATCAAACAATTCGTCATCGCCTGAATATTGATTTATTGGATTATTTATATTGATGGCATTGTTATAATTGCCTAACATCAGATTGATGGCATTGACCATAATTTGATGCTTTGGATTATTTGACCCACTAACAATCAAAGACTTTCCTTTTGCATTCACTAAATCTTTTGCTATTCTCTGCACTCCACCACCTGCTAAATCTGTTTGCTTGGCTACTGGTAATTCTTTTTCGTTTAATAGTTTTGCAATTGCATTGTATATAGAAATTAATAATATGCCATGATTGCTTGCTTGCATAGGATACCTAACATCAGCATTAGAACCAGTCAAACTCATTACCGATTCTACCTGAATATGTCTAGACATTGTTTTTCCTGGTTTTCTTCTGCTTGCATAATCAATCGTATATTTATCTGCAAGCAACCAAGTACCTAGAAAATCTGCTTCAATACCAACCACTACATCTGCATTTTCAAAATGATACGATGGCACTACAGCTTTTCCAAAAGAAACTTTGTTTGCTGAAATGATACCATGATAAGATATCGGATCATAAGTAAGGTGCAATGTGTTAGGATTAGCAATTTTAAATTCATTGATTGCTGCAAGAGTGCTCGGACTGTTTATTGAGCCTGAAACAATCGCTACTTTTCCATTTCTAGCTTTTATATTTGCCAAAATGGTAGAAATATCTTTATCTACATCAGACCAAGTGCTTATTTTACCAGCTTTTAATGGCTTTTGTATTCTTTCATTATCATAAAGTTCTAAAATGCCGGCATGGCCTGCTGCAGACAATCCTCCTTTAAAAACATTAGATCTTGGGTTGCCATCAATTTTTATGGGTCTACCTTCTCTTACTTTTACTTCTATTGGCAATCCGGTGTATCCGCATGTTGATGAGTAATAATTTGCAACTCCTGGAGTAACATCATCTGGTTTTACTAAATATGGTACAGCTTTTCTTATGGGTGTTTTGTTACACGCTGCTAAAGCAACTGCACTGATGCTAAAACCAAATATTTTTAAGAAATCTCTTCTTGTTGCCGAGAGTTCTAAATCAGTATCATTCAATACTTCATCCAAAGGCAAGCCTTCTGAAAATTCGTTTTTACTTGATTGAACAAAAGAAGGATCTCTTAAAAGTTCTTCTTCGCCTTTCCAATATGTTTTCTTTAAAGTCATTGTTTAAGATTATGTTTTTTAATAAATTAATAGTGACATTTTGAACATTCAATACCACCATTCATTGATGGAGTAATAACCAATTTGCCGTTTTTGAAATAAGTGTCTTTAGTTTTTACACTATCTGAGCTATTCATTTTAGATTTTACGGAAGCATGAAGTTTTTCATAATAATTATTATTTTCAACATCTATCCCTTTTGTTCTATGACAGTCTATACACCAACCCATTTGCAATGTTGAATATTGCTCTACAACTTCCATGTTCTGTATTGGGCCATGACATTCCTGACATTCTAAACCTGCTACTTTAACGTGTTGAGCATGGTTAAAATAAGCATGGTCTGGCAAATTATGAATTCTAATCCATTGAATAGACTTTCTGTTTGGTCCATATTCTTTTCCAGGATCTCTGCTTGGGTCGTAATCTAATGCAGCATATATTTTTTTTATTTCTGGGCTAATTTCACCATTGTATTTTTCAGTTAATTGAACTCCTTTATGGCAGTTCATACAAGTATTTAGTGATGGTATACTTGCTGATTTACTAACCTCTACCGTAGAGTGACAATATTTACAATCTATTTCTAGTTCGCCTGCATGCAGTGCATGCGAATATGCAATTGGTTGGTCTGGCTGATATCCCTTTTGAACACCAACTTTAGTGATCCCAAACCAATAAAACCAAGGTAAAAAAACTAAGGCAGCAAAACCTGTTCCACCTGCAAGCGCTGTGATTGTTGGATTTACTATAATGAATTTTGATTTATTTTTAGCCCACCAGCTTGCACCTGCTTCTTTAAAAGTAACTCCCGTTTCTTGTTCAATTTTTGCTCTATTTAAGCGTCTTAATTCATTAAATATCCGAACAAGAATTACAAACACCAATAGTAATATAAATGCAACCACTGCCAGTAGATAATAAGTATAACCTGTATAAAAGGCTCCTTCATTTTTATCTCCAACAACTGCTGTTGCAACGGGCGGAACATACGCATCTATGTATGCTAATACACTTTTTACATCCCCTTCTGTCAATTGCTCAAAAAGATTCATGGCAGCTCCATTGTATTCATTATATATTGCTAGTGCTTGCGCATCACCAGTTTTTCTAAGTGCTTCATTGTTTCTAATCCATTTAATGAGCCATTCTTCTGAATACTTGGCTGTTACACCTTTCAGGGCTGGGCCAATCACTTTCTTGTCTATGGCATGACATGAGGCACAATTTGCCTTAAATATTTCTTCTCCTACTTTGGCGTCTTGTCCAAATGCAAGAGCAGAAAATGAAATGGTTAAAATAAAAAGGGCAATAGCTTTTACTAGCTTGTTTGTGGTTCTAATTTTTCTAAGTATATTTATCATTACACTTTAATGTTTGTATGTATTAAACAGCCGCAAAAATACATAGGTTTTGCTTTTTACATAACCTTTTTATTAACACTTTATTAATTTAGAATTGTTCTAAATAAAGTATAATTGTCATGAAAGTTTAATTTCTTTTAAAAACTGCTAATATGGTACTTTTGCACAGTTACTTAGGTTGTTTGTTGCACCTTAAATCTATGCTATTTGGCCTTTTATTTTAATATAAATCAGTAGATATTATTAAACATTAAACCTAAAATGCATGCAATCTCCATCTTTTACAATGTATTCCTTACCTTCAATCGATAATTTTCCCACATCTTTTGCGGCAGATTCGGTTTTATACAACATATAGTTATCAAAACTAATTACTTCAGCTTTGATAAAACCTTTTTCAAAATCGGTATGAATAACTCCTGCTGCTTGCGGTGCACTCATTCCTTTTGTTATTGTCCATGCCCTTACTTCTTTAACACCAACTGTAAAGTAGGTAATATAGTTTAGCAATTTATAAGAAGCATTAATCAGTTTTGAAACTCCACTTTCTGCCAATCCCAATTCTGTTAAAAATAATTGGCGATCTTCATATAATTCTAATTCGGCAATTTCTGCTTCAATTGCAGCGGAAATCATCAGAAAAGATGCATTTTCTTCTGCAATAGCTGCTTTTACTTTAACTACATATTCATTGCCATTTACCACGCTTTTTTCATCCACATTGCATACATACAAAACAGGTTTCATTGTTAATAACTGTAGGTCTGATACATATTGCTTATCTTCATCTTTATCTATAGGCGCATTTCTTGCAGATTTTCCTTTTAATAAATGGGATTTATAAATTTCTAAAACGGCAAGGCATTTTGCAGCATCTTTATCACCGGCCTTTGCTGCTTTTTGCGATTTGTTAATTTTATTTTCTACAGACTCCAAATCTTTTAACTGTAATTCAATGTCTATAATTTCCTTATCTCTAATAGGATTTACACTACCATCTACATGTATAATATTGTCATCATCAAAACATCGAAGTACATGCAGTATAGCATCTGTATTTCTAATATTAGATAAAAATTTGTTTCCCAAACCTTCGCCTTTGCTTGCGCCTTTAACCAATCCTGCAATGTCTACTATTTCTATAGTTGCTGGAACGATATTTTCAGGATTTACAAGGTTTGCTAAGTTATTTAACCGCTCATCGGGCACTGTTATAATGCCAATATTTGGCTCAATGGTGCAGAAAGGAAAATTAGCAGCTTGTGCTTTTGCATTACTTAAAGAATTAAACAGGGTTGATTTTCCGACATTTGGAAGTCCAACGATTCCGCATTTTAGTGCCATGGTTTTTTAGTTTTAAGGGGTAAATTTTTAGTGTTTTGAAAATTATATTGATTGTCAAATTAGGTGCTAAGCTTGTGTTATCAATTTTTTTACTTATTTGTTTTAATTAATCATTACAAGGTGTAGGTTAAAAATCAAATTGAAATTCATTTATTCGCAGATTTTAGAGTTGCATATTAATAACTCTTTTCTATCTATTTGCCATTGTTTTTATTAATTAGCTCTCCAATATCTTTTATTATCTTTTTAGCGAGCACTTGTGCTGTTTGTTCGCTTGCACTTTCTACATAAATTCTAATAATAGGTTCTGTATTTGATTTTCTTAAATGCACCCATTCATCATCAAAATCTATCTTTAAGCCATCTTCTAAATTAATGGGTTGTTTTTTATATTTTTCTGCAATCTTTGATAAGAGCGAATCTGCATCACAGTTTTGCGGTAAGTCTATTTTGTTTTTAGAAATATTAAAATTAGGGAAAGTACTTCTAAGCAGGGAAGCAGACTTAAAACTTGTTGCAAGATGGCTTAAAAAAAGCGCTATTCCCACCAAGGCATCCCTTCCATAATGCAATTCGGGATAAATAACCCCACCATTGCCTTCGCCACCAATTATTGCATTGGTCAATTTCATTTTTTCTACTACATTAACTTCTCCAACGGCAGAAGCATTATAGTTTCCACCATATTTTTCTGTTACTATTTTTAATGCCCTTGTAGACGAGAGGTTACTAACAGTGTTTCCTGTTGTGTTTTTTAGAACATAATCTGCTACTGCTACCAATGTATATTCTTCTCCAAACAAGTCGCCATTTTCACAAACTATTGCTAAACGGTCTACATCAGGATCTACAACTATTCCTAAATTTGCCTTTTGTTTCTTAACTTCGCTGATTAAATCGCCTAAATGCTCTGGCAATGGCTCCGGATTGTGCGGAAATATGCCGTTGGGGGTGCAATGTATTTCTATTATATCATCAACTCCTAAAGCTTTTAATAGCCTGGGCACAGCTATGCCACCTGTAGAATTTACTGCATCTACAACAATCCTGTATTTTTTGTCTTTTATAGCTTCTATATTTACCAATGGTAATTTAAGAATAGCTTCAATATGTTCGTTAATATAGCAATGAGCATTTATTTTGCCGTTTGAGTCAATATCAGCAAATAAAAAATTATTTTCGCTTGCAAGATTAATGATGATATTACCCGCCTTTTCATCAATAAATTCACCTTTGTTATTCAATAATTTTAAGGCATTCCATTGTTTAGGATTGTGGCTTGCTGTAACAATTATACCACCTGCAGCTTTTTCCTTAATTACCGCAATTTCTATTGTTGGGGTAGTGCTTAAGCCCGCATCAATAATATTAAAACCCATAGCAATAGCTGTAGAACAAACAATATTAGAAACCCAAGGGCCACTTATTCTAGCATCTCTGCCTACTATTATTGTTTTATTATCATGATTTTGTGATTGCAGCCAAGCGCAGTAAGCAGCAGTGAATTGAGCGATATCAATTGGGGTTAAATTTTCAGTTGGCTTGCCCCCTATAGTGCCCCTGATTCCAGAAATAGATGTTATTAAGGTCATAAAAAATGACGGCAAATGTAATTGTTTTATAGAAATTATTCTATTTTAAATTTGATAAAAAATTTTAGTAGCCAAAAAAGTGAACTTATATTTGTGCCAATAATATTGAAAGTACCTATTGTGCCAAAAAAATTAAAGACAGCTGAATTAGGAAGATTATCCCTTGTAGAATTTAAAAAAAAAGAAAAAAACAAGGTAGTAATTGTTTTAGATAATATTAGAAGTATGCACAATGTTGGCAGTATTTTTAGAACATCTGATGCATTTGCTGTTGAAAAAATTTACTTATGCGGTATCACAGGCAGGCCGCCACATCGCGAAATAAGAAAAACAGCAATTGGAGCCGAAAAAAGTGTTGATTGGAAATATTTTGAAAACACTGTTATGGCAATCCAAGAATTAAAAAACAGTGGATATACTATTTGCAGTGTAGAGCAGGTTAAGAATAGTAGGACCTTGTCAAAAAATAATTTAGCTGCTTTGCCACTTTGTTTGGTTTTTGGAAATGAGGTAGAGGGTGTAGATTCAGCAATTTTATCCTTGTCTGACCATTGTGTTGAAATACCTCAATTTGGCACAAAGCATAGTTTTAATGTTTCTGTTAGTGTGGCATTAGTTTTGTGGGAGTTGTTGAGAAATTAATTATTAATGAAAATTTTAAGCACCATATTATTTTTTGTGTTTTCAAATCTTATTTGTCATGCACAAATTGATTTTATTTCATCTTTAAAAAGAGAGCAGCTAAGAATTGACGCGCTAGATGGAAAAGCAGATACAATTTATAATATAGGATTAGACCATGCAAATAAAAGGGCAAAACACATTTATTTTGATGGATTAAATGAGTTAATTGATAATTTAAGCAACACCTATCCATCTATTAGCTTGCGCAATCTAGAAATAGTTAAGTTACTGCCATTTTTCAAAAATATTAATGCTATAAATTATCAACGTATAAATAGTTATGAGCGCTCTTTTAAAATCATCAATAAACTATATGATAGCAGCAGCGATGCTGTGATTTTAGAAGTTTGTAAATTATATCCTACAGAGGCTTTAAAGTTAATCGAGGTTTTTAAAAAACGCAATTTTGCATCAGAGTTCTTACTTTTTATTGGCGCTAAATTGCCCTACGAAACTTTAGGTGCTGCCTATTATTATAACAGAACTGCATACTTAGATACTATTATAAAGGTGCTAACACATTTAGACCCACACTCTACAAAACAGTTTTTGAGCACGAATTCACCAGTGGCAAAGTCTGTTAAAGAGTCTAAAGATTCTATTTTGATTAAGATTGCAGAGGTTTTTAAAATTTATGGACAAAGTTCTAATAGTTTTATAAATATTGATGCGCTTTATCACAAGCGGTTAAATATCGCAGAATCTGAGGCCTTGATAAAAGATGACACTAAATATTTAAATTGGCTAATTGATGAAAGAATGATTCCGGATGTTTTAGGAAGCTATAGTATTGAGAGAAAAATA
>JBDNFC010000112.1:0-24032 GCA_041690035.1 Bacteroidia bacterium
CAATTTAAGTATCAAACAAGGCAATGCAGAACCTAAGGGTGTTTGGATTGTCAAAAACAGTGGAATTGCGCTTTACTTAAGAAAAAACATGAGTAAGCCTTCTAAATTGTTTCAAAAATATTCAGATTTTTTTCATCAAAACTATTCGTGCTAAAAAAATCTAACTGCTGAGGTCCGGAATAAAAAAATGAATGTATTATTTTAAATAAAATTAATGACAAAAATGCGCTGAGAAGTTAAAATCACAAAAGGAAGTAGCAATATTTTTAGTATATTTGAAGCAATATAATCCAACATGACAAGAGAACACTATATAGCAGAAAACAAAGATCGATTTTTAAGCGAGTTGCTAGATTTATTGCGCATACCAAGTGTAAGTGCAGATAGCACCAAAAATGAAGATGTAAAAAAAGCAGCAGAATTTATTAAAGAAAAACTTATTGCTGCAGGTGCAGATAATGTAGAAATATGTCCAACAGCAGGTCATCCAATAGTATATGGTGATAAAATAATAGATCCAAAATTGCCTACCATTTTAGTCTATGGCCACTATGATGTGCAACCACCAGACCCAATAGATTTGTGGCACTCACCACCTTTTGAACCCATTATAAAAAAAACAGAAGAACACCCAGAAGGCGCTATATATGCCAGAGGCGCTTGTGATGATAAAGGCCAAATGTATATGCACATTAAGGCTTTTGAAACTATGATGCAAACAAACACCTTAGCTTGCAACATAAAATTTATGATGGAAGGCGAAGAAGAGGTAGGCAGCAAAAATTTGAACACTTTTGTAAAAGAAAATAAAGCGCGATTAAAAGCAGATGTAGTATTGGTTTCTGACACAAGTATGTTGGCAAATGACACCCCATCTATTGATGTTGGACTTAGGGGTTTATCGTATGTAGAGGTCGAGGTTACAGGCCCAAACAGGGATTTGCACAGCGGAGTTTATGGCGGGGCTGTGGCTAACCCTATTAATATATTGGCAAAAATGATTGCAGAATTACATGATGAAAATAACCACATTACCATTCCTGGTTTTTATGATGATGTTGTAGAACTATCTGCCGATGAGCGGGCACAATTGGCAAAAGCGCCATTTGATATTGAGTTTTATAAAAAGGATTTGAAAATCGGTGATGTGTGGGGTGAAAAGAATTTTTCTACCATGGAAAGAACAAGTATAAGACCCACATTGGATGTAAATGGAATTTGGGGAGGGTATATTGGCGAAGGCGCTAAAACAGTTTTACCAAGCAAGGCCTTTGCTAAAATTTCTATGCGATTAGTACCTAACCAAAATTCTGATAAAATTACACAATTATTTAAATCTTATTTTGAAAGCAAAGCTCCCAAGAATGTTAGTGTAACTGTGCACCCTCATCATGGTGGTGAGCCAGTAATAACACCAACCAACAGTATCGAATATTTAGCTGCAAGCAAGGCCATGGAAATAACTTTTGGCAAAAAACCTATTCCTACAAGAGGCGGAGGAAGCATACCCATCATCGCATTATTCGAAACCGAATTAGGGCTTAAATCTGTTTTATTGGGATTTGGTTTAGACTCTGACGCACTGCACAGCCCTAACGAAAAATTTGGCTTATTTAATTTCTATAAAGGTATTGAAACTATTCCGCATTTCTTTGAATCTTATGCAGAAATGAAAAAATAAATACTTGTGTTAACGCCTTCTGCTATAATTAAAATTTCTTTTCTTATTGCCTTGTGATTTTGGTGCGGGCGAAGAGCTTCTATTTTCAGCCTCCGAAGATTTTTCGGGTCTAAAATCAGGCAATGTTTGCATTGTTAGCCTTTCGCCAATCCATTTCTCAATTGCTTTTGCATAGCTTAATTCTTCATCGCAAACTAGAGAAATGGCATTGCCACTTTCACCCGCCCTGCCTGTTCGGCCAATTCTATGCACATAATCTTCAGGAATATTTGGTAGCTCATAGTTTATAACACAAGGCAATAACGGAATATCTAGGCCCCTTGCAGCAATATCTGTGGCCACTAATACTTGTATAGATCCGTTTTTGAATCCTTCAAGTGCTTTTGTTCTTGCACTTTGACTTTTATTGCCATGTATTGCAGCAGCATTAATATTGCTCTTTATCAGTTTTTCTGTTAACTTATTTGCACCATGCTTAGTTCTTGTGAAAATAAGCACATTCGACCAGTTTTCTTTTTTAATTAATTGCGTAACAATTCCTGGTTTATCACCTTTGTTTACATGAAATAGTGTTTGATTAACACGCTCTGCTGTGGTTATTTCGGGTGATATCTCTATTATTACAGGGTTATTTAAAATCCCATTGGCTAATTTTTTAATACTTTCAGAAAAAGTAGCAGAAAATAAAAGATTTTGTCTTTTTGTAGGTAAGTAAGCGAGTATTTTTTTAATATCACGCAAAAATCCCATATCCAACATTCTATCTGCTTCATCTAGTATCAATATTTCTACATCTGCCAAAGATAAAAAACCTTGATTTTTTAAATCTAGGAGCCTACCTGGAGTGGCTATTAGCACATCAATTCCAGATTTTAAAGCCGAAATTTGCGGATTCGCGCCAACTCCTCCAAATATTACTGTTGATTTTATTTCTAAAAAATGAGCGTAATCTAATACACTTTCATGCACTTGAGCAGCTAACTCTCTAGTAGGAGTTAAAATCAAGGTGCGAATTTTTCTGTTTGGCTTTACGTTTTGATTGCTTAATAATTGAAGCATTGGCAATGTAAAACCTGCTGTTTTTCCTGTACCCGTTTGGGCAGATGCAAGTATATCTCGTCCAGCCAATATTGGTGGCACACTTTGTAATTGAATAGGAGATGGTTCTAAATATCCTTTTTTGCTAATCGCTTTTAGCAGGGCATCAGATAAGCCCAAAGATTGAAATGACATAAATTTTTTTTGAGTTTTGCAAATAATAAATATAGTAATTGTTGCAAATTGTATTTTAGTAAGCCACAAAGGTAAGCTATTTATCTCTAATATTTAACAATTTCAAACCAGGGTGTTAAAAAACACTCTAAAACCACTATTTTTTAAAATTGCATTTTGATTAGAAAAACAAAGTTTCGCTTAGGTATTATTTTCCTCAAGCTTTTCAAGATTTAATTCAGCTGCATCTTCTTTGGCTGGTTCTTCATCCTTAATTATCGGTGCTTTAGACATATAATCTTGATAAGATGTTTTTGAATCAAAAGGACGTTCACCTATTAAGTTTTCTAAGTCAGCCTGAAAAATAATTTCTTTTTCCAGTAATGCCTTTGCTATTTTATCAGTTTCATTTCTTTTACTGGTTAGCAATTCTTTGGTTCTGGTATATGCCCTATCTACTAATTTTATCACTTCCTCATCAATCATTTTTGCAGTAGAATCACTGTAGGGTTTATGATATCCATATTCTCCCTGCGGGTCGCTAAAAGATATATTTCCTAACTTTTCATTCATCCCATAGATAGTTACCATTCCATAAGCCATTTTAGTTATCCTTTCCAAATCACTCAATGCACCCGTACTTATTTTTCCAAAGAACAAGTCTTCAGCTGCCCTGCCTCCAAGCATCATGCATATGCTATCCATTAATTGCTCTGTTCTGTATAAATATTGCTCTTTTGGTAAATATTGAGCATAACCCAATGCAGCAACACCCCTAGGTACAATACTTACTTTTACCAAAGGATCTGCATGCTCAAGAAACCAACCTGCAACAGCATGCCCTGCCTCATGATAAGCCACTATTTCTTTTTCTTCTGGAGAGATTAATTTATTTTTTTTCTCTAAGCCCCCAATTACCCTATCTACTGCATCTTGAAAATCTTGCATATTCACGGCAGATTTATTCTGCCGCGCAGCTATTAATGCAGCTTCATTGCAAACATTAGCAATTTCTGCACCTGCAAAGCCGGGTGTTTGTGCAGCCAATTTCTTAGCATCCACATCCTTATCTAATTTTGTTAATGGTTTTAGGTGAACCCTAAAAATTTCTTCTCTCCCATTGATATCTGGCTTATCTACAGATATTGTTCTGTCAAACCTGCCTGGCCTAAGCAATGCTGCATCTAAAATGTCTGGTCTATTTGTTGCGGCCAATATTATCACACCGCTATCTGTGCCAAATCCATCCATTTCAGAAAGTAATTGATTGAGCGTGTTTTCTCTTTCATCATTGCCACCTTGCGCCATATTTTTGCCCCTTGCTCTGCCTATTGCATCTATTTCGTCTATAAATATGATACAAGGTGCTTTTTCTTTAGCTTGTTTAAATAAATCTCTTACCCTACTTGCACCCACTCCCACAAACATTTCCACAAAATCAGAACCCGATAATGAGAAAAAAGGCACTCCTGCTTCGCCTGCAACAGCTTTTGCAAGCAAGGTTTTGCCAGTTCCTGGAGGGCCTACAAGCAAACAGCCTTTAGGTATTTTTCCTCCCAAATCGGTATACTTTTTTGGAAACTTTAAGAAATCTACTACTTCTACTATTTCTACTTTTGCTTCTTCCAATCCTGCTACATCCTTGAAGGTTACATTTACTTTGCTGTCTTTTTCAAATAATTTTGCTCGCGATTTTCCTATACTAAATATCTGCCCTGCTCCTCCTCCAGCTCCGCCCGACATCCTTTTCATTAAAAAGAACCACATAAATGCTAAAAAACCTATGAAGAACAACCATTGAATAATTCCACTGTGATCTGCTCTATTAGCAGCGTTTGGCCGCACTCGATAAGCCTCATTAATATTTTTATCGATATCTTTTAGCTGCTCATAAAATTGTTTTCCATCTACCTCTAATCTATATTGAGGGCTTTTTTGTCCAAACATACTTTTTGGCGGTGTGGCATCTTTATATTTGTCATTCTCAAGCGCTTCTTCTTTTAGGAAAATTTCTGCATCTTGTTGGTTTACAACTGTTATACCGCTAACATCTCCGCTTTTTAACATACTCTCAAGTCTTTGTATGTCGATATCTTTTACAGGACTGCCGCTGGGCAAAAATAACATCACTAATAATAGGCCTAAAAGCCCTATATATATCCAATTGCTATTAAATTTTGGACGTTGTTTTGGTTTTTGATTCTCTTCTGTCATTAAAATGATTGTTTTTTCTCGTATTTATAAAATGCTACTGCAAAAGCTAAGCCAAGGTCAAAGTTAGGCATATATTTATTAAGGAAATTAAAAATTCTAAATTAAAACAAGTAATATTGTCGTTAGTTTTAAAGATTGATTATTTTTGCCTGCCAAATAGGCACAAATAAAAAAATAATTTTAATAATAAAGAAAATATGTACGGAAATTTAAAAAAGCAACTAACGGATGAGCTAGCAGAAATTAAATCTCAGGGACTTTACAAAACTGAGCGCATAATAACATCGGAGCAAGCTGCAGAAATAACTTTAAATACTGGCGAAAAAGTGCTAAATTTTTGCGCCAACAATTATTTGGGGCTAAGCAGCCACCCTAGGGTTATTGCTGCTGCCAAAAGTGCCTTAGACACACATGGTTTTGGAATGTCAAGTGTGCGCTTTATTTGCGGCACACAAGACATTCATAAACAACTAGAAACAAAGATTGCAGAATTTTACCAAACCGAAGACACCATATTATATGCAGCGGCATTTGATGCAAATGGGGGAGTTTTCGAACCTTTATTTAATGAGCATGATGCCATAATTTCTGATGCCCTAAATCATGCAAGCATTATTGATGGTGTGCGTTTGTGCAAGGCCATGCGCTATCGCTATGCCAACAACGATATGCAAGATTTAGAAAAACAATTAATATTGGCTACAGAAGCAGGTGCTAAGAATAAAATAATTGTGACAGATGGTGTTTTTAGCATGGATGGGTACGTGGCACAATTAGATAAAATAGTGGTTTTAGCAAAAAAACACAACGCTTTGGTAATGGTAGACGAATGCCATGCAGCTGGTTTTATTGGAAAAACAGGGATAGGAACACCAGAATTGTGCAATGTATTGGGCGAAATTGATATTATTACTGGAACCCTTGGCAAAGCATTAGGTGGGGCAATGGGTGGATACACTACAGGCAAAAAAGAAATTATAGAAATGCTAAGACAAAGAAGTAGACCCTATTTATTTTCAAACTCTCTTGCTCCAGTTATTGTAGGTGCTTCACTTGCGGTTTTTGATATTTTATCAGAAAGTACGTCATTAAGAGATACGCTCGAAGAAAATATTAATTATTTTAAAACAGGTCTTAAAAAAATTGGCTTAGATTATAAAGATGGAAACTCTGCAATTGTACCTATTATGCTTTATGATGCTAAAATAGCTCAGAATATGGCAGAACAATTATTAGCAGAAGGTATTTATGTAATCGGTTTTTTTTACCCGGTTGTGCCAAAAGATCAAGCCCGAATTAGGGTACAGTTAAGCGCTGCACATACCAAAGCACATCTTGATAAGGCTCTTGCTGCTTTTGAAAAAGTGTATAACAATATGCAAATAGCTACTTCTTAACAAAAAAAATGATAAATATAGATTTAAAAGAAAAAACTGCCCTTGTATGCGGAGGCACTGCGGGCATAGGTAAGGCCATTGCAGAAGTATTGGCTAAGGCAGATGCTAATATTGTCTTGTGCGGACGTAATCAAGATAAACTAATTGCACAATTAGCCGTTTTAAAAAATTTGGGAACAGGCACACATCAATACGTTGTTGCCAATTTTGAAGATAATTTATCTGTGAGTGCTGCGGCATTGCTTGCAGCAGATCAATATAAGCCAAATATTGTAATTAACAACACAGGTGGCCCACCAGCCGGCAAAGCACATTTGGCCAAAAGCACAGAGTATATGGATGCTTTTAAACAACATTTAATTAATAATCATATTATCACAAGTGCTTGCCTGCCAAGAATGATAGATAAAAAATGGGGTAGAATAATTAACATTATTAGCACTTCAGTAAAAGCACCCTTAGATAATCTCGGAGTTAGCAATACTATTAGAGCTGCAGTGGCCAATTGGAGTAAAACAATTGCTACAGAGCTAGCCCCACATAATATTACAGTTAATAATATTTTGCCAGGGGCTACTGCCACAGAAAGATTGACCAACATCATATCTGGCAAAGCAGAAAAAGCAAATGTATCTAAATTAGAAATAGAAAAATTAATGCTTCATGAAATACCAGCAGGAAGGTTTGCAAAACCAGAAGAAATCGCCAATGCTGCATTATTTCTTTCAAGCGATTTGGCTTCATATATCACTGGCACCAATATTGTTGTTGATGGAGGGCGTACTGTTTGTTTGTAACATTTATAATTTTAATTAAAATAATTTTTTAATATTATATTAATACTATAAGTTTGTAGTTCAATAATTTAATAAAAAACTAAAAATGAAAAAATCTAATTTAATTTTAGCAATGGTAATTGCTTTTGTAGGCTTAATTTCTCTTAACTCTTGCAAGCCAAAAGATTCTGATATCAAAATGGCAGTTGAAAAAGCAATGCAATCAAATCCTGATATGGCAGCAATGGCAGTAAGTGTTGAAAAAGGTGTAGTAACCATTAGTGGAGAGTGTAAAGATGAGGTTTGCAAAGCGAGTTGTCAATCAATAATTTCTGCAATCAAAGGTGTAAAATCTGTTGTAAACAATTGCACTATAACCCCTCCGCCTGCCCCACTCTAGAAATACCAACCATATCTGCTTCAGAGCAAGGTGTAAAAGACGCTTTAAAAGACTTTCCAAATATTAGCTACACCGTGCAAGAAGGTACGGTGGTGCTAACAGGAGAAATCGAAAAAAGTAAATTAATTGTTGTAATGCAAGCATTGCAGGCACTAAACCTAAAGGTAGATAGCAAAGGATTAACCAAAAAATAGTATAGAAAATGTTTCTGACTTTGTTATTAGCGAGCAAAACAACACTTTATACATCAAAGGTACTTCTAATGCAATTGTAAAAGCTAGACTTTGGGGTGCTTACAATAATATAGATCCTGATTATAGTTCTGGAGATTTAGTTTTAAACATATCTGCTCCTGATTTGCCCGTAGGTTCAAAACTAAAAATCACAACAGCAAGCAGCAATTTAAATATCAGGTCTGGCGCAAGCACAAGTGACACTATTGTGGGCAAAGCAGCTCATGGCATAATAGTTACCCTTGTTAATCAATTAAACAATCAGTGGTGGGAAATTCGCACTGATGATGGAGAACAGGGCTTTACGTTTACCCAATATTTAACTCAATCCTAATAATTAATATAAGCTCCTAAAAAAGAAAGCCTGCAATAAAATTGCAGGCTTTTTTAGTATGTCTTTATTGAAATTGCCGTCTTATTAATGTTAAACCAAAAATCCGAATTGGATATTCTGCTGTGATTTAAAACCCTATTTTGATGCAACTATTTTGAATTAAAATATTTATTTATCAGCCTTAGCAGGTTTAAAAAATTAGCACCTGTTTTTATTAAATTTTTAAAACTCCCATTTATAACAAATGCTTGATAAAGATATAAAATATTGAAGATGTTTTATAAACAAAGTAGTATATAAAAGCCTAAATTTGCACATTACTATCAATTTATATTTTGACTTTAGAAAAAACTGGCTACCCAACTGCTCCAAAAACAGAAACTTGCATACTGGTGTGTGTAGCAGATAAAAATAACGCAAAAGATAAAAGCGAGGAGTATTTAGAGGAATTAGAACTTTTGGCAAGCACTGCAGGTGCCATTACGATTAAAAAAATTGTTCAAAAATTGATACACCCTGACCCTAAAACATACATAGGAAAAGGAAAAGTGGAAGAACTTGCACTATTTGTTAAAGACAATAAAGTAGATTTAGTTATTTTTGACGATGAACTCTCACCTTCGCAGATAAGAAATATTGAAAACAACTTACCAGATATCAAAATCATGGATAGAAGTGGCCTAATACTCGACATTTTTGCCAAAAATGCCAAAACTGCTCAGGCAAGTTTGCAAGTAGAATTAGCACAGATGCAATACCTGATGCCTAGATTAACCAAAATGTGGACACACCTTACAAAACATGCAGGCGGCATAGGCACAAGAGGCCCGGGTGAAAAAGAAATAGAAACAGATAGGCGAATAATTAGAAATAATATTAATATTTTAAGGGATAAACTAAAAAAAATAGAACAGCAAAGTGAAGTTCAAAGAAAAAATAGGCACGAAAAAATAAATATTTCACTCATTGGATACACAAATGCAGGAAAGTCAACAGTGATGAATGCATTAACTCAAGCAAACGTGCTTGCAGAAAATAAACTTTTTGCCACTTTAGATGCCACCGTAAGACAATGGCAATTACAAAATGAAGAAGGAACCATATTTCACTGCTTGCTAGCCGACACTGTTGGTTTTATAAGAAAACTACCCCATACATTAATAGAAAGTTTTAAAAGCACACTTGCTGTAGCCAAAGAAGCGGATATATTGCTGCATGTGGTAGATGTAAGCCATCCTGAATTTGAAAATCATATAGAAATTGTGAACGATACATTAAAAGAAATTGGTGTATTAGATAAGCAAACAATATTAGTGCTCAACAAAATTGATTTGCTAGAAAAAAATTTGGAAGAAAATATAAAAGATTTTAAAAACAATTGGATAAGTAAGGAAAATTGGCCTGTAGTATTTATTTCGGCTAGTCATAAAACAAATATCAACGATCTTAAAAACATTATCTTAAAACAAATTGAAAACAATGCAGCTTTCAAAACAATATATAAAGGATAATCATATAAGGATTTGCGAAAAACTTGATGTTTTCGAAAAAAGATGTTTGCTTATAGAAAATCTGTTAACCTATATGCCTACAAGTCGCATTATTGCTAGCAACTTAAAATTAGCGGCAGAAAATGAACGATCACAATTTTGCGAAAAAGAAACACTTTCACACAAATTACTTGCTAAATTTAATTCCATTCAATCGTCAGAAAAAGATATTGGCATTATCGACCTTTACAATTATTTTTTTGCTCCAATTGCTGGCCAAGAGGTGGTAGAAAAAAGCACAAATGATTTATTTTACAAAGACCTTAATTGGATAGCTACAGAAATAAAAACATTAGATATAACAAACTGGCTAGAAGAAGCTGAATTATACTTAACATTAATTAAAAAAAGTACAGCAGTTACTGTGAATCATTCACTTTTTATTCAGTTTTATTACAATTATATGCTCTACTATTCTTTTCCAAAACTAGCCACTATTTTTGCTTTTGATTATCCAAAAAAAGGAAGTCAACTTAATGAAAATTTTAAAATCGAAGAATCTTTGGAACGCATTTATAATCAACTTTATAAATCTATTTGTTCATACATTTCTTTTGATGACTTATTGCCAATTAGACAAATTTCTTTTTTAAGTTTATTTCAAAATGGATTTAAAACTAATATTGACCATAAAACAGCCAACTTATTGCCAATAAAAATACTACAAGAACTAATGGCTATTGGAAGCTTTATCATATCTGATGAGGAGAGTGAAAGTGCTGCAATTACGCTACAAAAACAAGGGATAATAATACTATTAACAGTAGATGAAAGGGCCTTTGCTTGCATAACAAGTAAAGAAAAGGGTGGATATTTTTCACAAAATAATACAGAAATGCCCCCCCAAATAATCAACGCTGAAGAAAAAGAAGAAAAACCTACACCAAAAGGGAAAGCATACTTTGGATAGGACCTAACACATCATTAATAAACTGACTAATTTAATAAGCAGTAGTTACTAATTACAGCTCATCTTCATTAAAAAAGTAATCCTCTGTGGATGGATAGTCTGTCCAAATTTCTTCAATTGTTTCGTAGGGTTCTCCATCATCCTCTAATTCTTGAAGATTCTCTATTACCTCTAAAGGCGCACCAGAACGGATGGCATAATCAATTAATTCCTCTTTAGTTGCTGGCCAAGGCGCATCATCTAGGTAGTTTACAAGTTCTAATGTCCAATACATAATTATTTAAATATCTATTTTTGCGCGAAAGTAAAATTTTTATTCCAAAGATGCAAGTCTTATTTTTAAAGGTACTAATTGCATCCTGTAATTTATTAAAAATATACTTCGCAAGAATATAAAACTTATAATATTTACCAATAATTATTTAACTTAGGCTAGCAATTGTCGTTAAGGACAATCAATTGGTCGATGTTCTCAAGCGCAAGGTATGATTTATTGTAAAATTGCATTTGTTATGAAAGTACCCTATTACTTACTGGCATTTTTTAGTTTATTTGCCCATCAATTATCTTCACAAATCAAAATTTATACTTTACAAGAATGTGTTGAGTTGGCACTATCCCAAAGTATGGAAGTAAGAAGAGCAGAACTTACATTGGCGCAAACAGCGGGATTAGAAAAAGTGCAAAAATTAAGTTTTCTACCTACAGTGAGTGCAAATGCAGGTCATATTTATAATTTTGGTAGAAGTATAGACCGAGTTACAAATACCTTTTCTTTAGGAACAATTCAAAATAATTCCTTTAGTTTAAACACGCAAGTTACCCTTTATAATGGGCTTCAAAATCAGCATAATTATGATGCTGCGCAATTAAACACCACAGCTGCACAAAATAATTTAGCAATGGTTAAAAATAATATTGGTCTGCAAATGGCAAACCTATTTTTGCAAAATATTTTAGCAGCAGAGAATATTAAAATAGCACAAAATCAAATAGCACAAACTAAAAATCAATTAGAACTTATTACAAAAAGATACCAAGCTGGCGCTATTGACCAAGGGCAGGTATTTAGTTTAGATGCACAATTAAGCAATGATACCTACAACCTAATATTGGCTGAAAACAATTTTAAAAGCAGTGAAATGAATATTAAACTATTGCTTCAATTAAAATTAGAAGATGCCATTATATTAAAATTAAGTGACACCCTCAATGAAAAAAAATTAAATATGCTAAGCGCAAATCAAATTTATGAAAATGCATTAAAATTGCCCCAAATTCTGCAAGCTGAGGCACAATTAAAAAGCAGTGAGATGCTCTATAAAGTTAGCCTAGGAGCACGAGCACCCAGCATTACTGCTTTCGGAAATTTGAATACAGTGTACTCAGAAAGCGCAAAATCAATTCAAAATGTAAGGGACGAAGTAGTGCCAATAGGTTTTGTAAACAATACAGCAGATTTGGTTTCTACCGTTAGAAAAAATGGCGATATTGTTAATACTCCATTTAATGATCAAATAAATAATAATTTTGGACAATCCATTGGTGTTCAAGCAAATATTCCGATTTTTACTGGTGGTGCAATTAAAAATAATATTGTTAATGCAGAGAATAATTTGTCGCTCACAAAACTAAATTTAGAAAACGCAAAGTTGCAGTTATACAATGATATAGCCACTGCAGTAAATAATTATGAGGCAGCTTTAGCCAACCTAAATGCAGCACAAGCCAATGAAAACGCGCAAAAACAAACCTTAGATTTTGCAAATCAGCGATTTAATGCAGGGCTTATTGGATTTTACGACTTTGCAAATTCCAGAACTCTTTATATTGCTTCGCAAACCAACGTGCAATCTGCAAAATACACTTTTCTATTTAGAAAAATAGTGATCAATTTTTATCAAAATAATACATGGAATTTTTAAAAAAAATATTTGCTCTAGGCATCTTTGGCCTTATATTAATAGGGTGCAATAAAAAAGCAACCAAGGTAGTTGTGGAAAAAGTAGCAAAACACAATATACAAGAAACGGTATCTGCTATTGGAAAAATTTATCCTAAAACTGAAGTTAAAATAAGTTCTGATGTATCAGGAGAAATTATGGATATCTATGTGAACGAAGGCGATAGTATTAAAAAAGGCCAGTTGTTAGCAAAAATTAATCCCGATTTGTATCAAAGTGGTATGGATCAGGCACAAGCTGGTTTCGAAAATGCGAAAGCAGTAGAAAGCAGTAATATAGCAAATTTAGCACGGTTTAAAAGCGCCCTAACACTTGCAGAACAAAGCTTTCAAAGACAAGAAAAGCTGTTTAAAGAAAAAGTGATCTCAAAAGCAGAATTTGAACAATCTAGCAACACCCTAGAGGCCGCAAAGGCAGAATATAATGGATTTGTTCAAAGCTTAAATGCTCAAAAATATACAGTAAAATCAGCTGGTTCGAGGGTAGACGAAGCAAGAAAAAACTATAACAGAACCGTTATTTATGCCCCTATGGATGGAATAGTTTCAACCAAAAACAGCAATAAAGGTGAACGTGTTGTTGGCACATCACAGATGGCAGGTACAGAAATGTTGCGCATTGCAGACATGTCTGCCATGGAAGTGCGTGTAGATGTAAACGAAAATGACATTGTGAGGGTAAAAATTGGCGATACCGCTTTGATAGAAGTAGATGCTTATGATGGAGAAACTTTTAAAGGCATTGTATCTGAAATATCAAACTCTGCAAAAACAGCAGGCTTGTCTCAAGCCACAGAGCAAGTAGCTAACTTTGTAGTAAAAATAACTATTTTGGCAACGAGCTACCAAAAATTAATTAAATCTAATCGCCCTTTCCCATTTAGACCCGGCATGTCGGCTACTGTAGATATTATTACTGCTAAAAAAACAAATGTAATCAGTGTTCCCTCTGGAGCTGTGGCTTTGCGAGACCTCAATAACTTGAAAAACAACATCGATCAGACAGAAAATACATCAACTGGAAAAGAAAATATGGCGGAAGTTCTTTTTGTATTTTCAAAAGGCAAAGTGGAGCAACGGGTTGTAAAAACAGGACTTCAAGACACCGAGTTTGTTGAAATTTTATCTGGAATTAAAGAAGGAGAAGAAATAGTTACTTATCCCTATATGGCTATTTCAAAAACATTAAGCAATAATGACCAAGTAGAAAAAACGGATAGAGAAAAAGTGTTTGAGAAATAAATATTTATTACTCAACTGTTACAGATTTTGCCAAATTTCTAGGTTGATCTACATTACAGCCCCTCATTACTGCGATGTGATAAGCTAATAATTGTAAAGGAATAGTAGCTAAAATAGGGCTTAATTCTTCCTCTGTTTCAGGTATTTCTATTACATGATCGGCCATTTCTTTTACCTTAGTATCCCCTTCCGAAACAATCGCTATTATTTTTCCTTTTCTAGCCTTAACCTCTTGAATGTTGCTAATTACTTTTTCGTAATTTCCTTTTTTAAGAGCTATAACTACCACAGGCATTTCCTCGTCAATAAGGGCAATAGGTCCATGTTTCATCTCTGCGGCTGGATAACCCTCTGCATGGATATAAGAAATTTCTTTTAATTTTAGTGCTCCTTCCAAAGCCACCGGAAAGTTAACTCCTCTGCCAAGGTATAAAAAATTCTTTGCATCTTTATATTGAGCTGCTATTTTTATGATATGATCGTTTGCCTCCAATGCTTTTTCTACCAATTTAGGAATATTTTCTAATGCTATCAAATAGTGACGCAGTTTTTCTTTACTAATCGTGCCCCTAATCTCTGCAACCGCAAGTGCAAGAAGGGTTAATACAGAAACTTGAGCGGTAAAAGCTTTGGTAGAAGCCACGCCAATTTCAGGACCAGCATGGGTATATGCACCTGCATCACTCATACGCGGGATAGATGAACCCACCACATTGCAAACCCCAAAAATAGTTGCACCTTTTTCTTTTGCCAATTCCATTGCAGCTAAAGTATCTGCGGTTTCTCCACTCTGTGATATGGCTATAACTAAATCTGTTGGAAAAATAATTGGATTACGGTACCTAAATTCGCTTGCATACTCTACTTCTACTGGCAATCTTGCAAACTCCTCAAACAGGTATTCGCCCACTAAGCCCGCGTGCCAACTTGTGCCACAGCCAATAATAATAAGCCTATTTACGGTTCTTAGTTTTTGCTCATATTCGCGCACACTCTGCATGTGGAATCCAGCCGTAGCAATATCCATTCTCCCCCTGATAGAATCAAAAATCGACTTTGGCTGCTCGTAAATCTCCTTTAACATAAAATGCTCATATCCCCCTTTTTCGATTTGTTCTAAATTTATTTCTAATTTTTGAATAAAAGGCGTTTTCTTAACATTATCTATAGTGGTAATTTCCATTTCGTTGGCCTTGATAATCACTATTTCATTGTCGTTAAGATAGGTTACATCTTTAGTGTATTCCAAAAATGGAGTAGCATCACTCGCAATAAAATATTCTTGATTATTTTCACCAATTCCTACCACCATTGGGCTACCTTTTCTTGCACCAATCATTTTTGTAGGTTGATTTTTTACTAAAATAACAATGGCATAGGCACCCACCACTTGTGATAATGCCATTCTTACAGCAACATCGATTTCTACCTTTGCATTTTCTTGAATATCTTCAATTAAGTGTATCAACACTTCGGTATCTGTATCACTTATAAATTGATGACCACGCTCTTCTAAAGCTTCTTTTATTGTAGCATAATTTTCTATAATACCATTGTGAATTACGGCCAAATTACCCGATTGTGATAAATGTGGGTGAGCATTGTTGTCATTTGGAACCCCATGGGTGGCCCAACGTGTATGCCCCATACCTAAATTTGAATCAAGCATTTGATTACTGCACAAAGCCTCCAAGTCTGCTACCTTTCCTTTGGTTTTATAAATGTGCATTCCATCATTAATTAATGCAATGCCTGCACTGTCATACCCTCTATATTCAAGTCTTTTTAGCCCATTGATTATAATAGGATAAGCCTGTTTTGGACCTAAATATGCCACAATTCCACACATAATTTATTTTTTTAATTTGCAAAAATACAATATTCATTGTACTTTTGTATGGTGAAAATTTTGGCAATATTCTTTTCTATCCTTTTTATTCAATTATCTATCATGCCTTGCTGTTTAAAAAATAGCGACAACTACGAAGTATTGGAAGATAAATGTTGCCAAAATACCAATAATATAGACAATGAAACTGCCAATAACAATCATTGCTCTCCCTTTTTTGGCTGTTGCTCCATTGCAGGTTTTATTGTAAAACCGTTCTTTACTCCTAAATTTATTAAAGAAACAGTACAAGAAAAATTAGTTATTTTCACCTCCTCTAATTACACTTTGATTAGCAATGTATTTGTTTTTCAACCACCTAGATTAGTTTAGTCTCTTTATTTATGCCCTATATCTATGGGTAAAAATTTCTGCATTTTATCATCGCATTAGAATTTGATAACAATGACAGATATTACTTAACTATCGGCTATGCTATTCATTGCAAATATTGCGTTACAATAATAGCCATCATTCTCTATTAAAATTAAAAAAACATGAACCCATTCAACCATATGGACCAAAAATGTCAATCAAAAAATAATATAAAACACTTTTTAAGCATATTTTCTGCTATTATGCTACTCAGTTTATCAATATCATTAACTGCAAATACGCATTATACGCATACCATCTCAAAAAAAGACACTTTCGTTACAGACACTTTCGAAGTAAAAAACTTAGATTGTAACATAGACAAAAGCATTGTTCAAAAATCACTATATAGACAAAGGGGTATAAAAAAAGTAAGCCCACAAATTAATGGGTTTGTAATTACTTATAAAAGCAATAAAATAAATGCTGATACCATAATTAAAATCATAGAAAGCTGTGGCACTTGCGAAAATCCAAATGACAAGCGCTATAAGGCCAATAAAAAATAAAATGAAGAATTTATATATTCTCATAATCCTATTTTTATTAAAAAACATTTCACATGGCCAATATATAATTACCGGTAGAGTAGTAAATGAAAAAAAAGAAGGATTATTTGCGGCCACAATTGCTGCCCCAGAAATAGGAAAAACTTTTTTTTGTGACAGTGTCGGCAATTTTAATTTTAAGATTGATTCCCTTATCTCCTTTGTGATTGTGGCTGAATATAATTCAAAAACAGATACTTTTTACATCACTCTTCCTTTAAATAAACCACTCATTATCAAATTAATAGGAGTTAATAGCCTAAAAAGTATAAAAATTAAAGGCGATGGATTAAATAGTTTTATCTTAAAAAAAGGGATAAAAACAGAAGTAATTACCAATGCTGAACTTCAAAAAGCAGCTTGCTGCGATTTGGCAGGCTGTTTTGGAACCCAAGGCAGTGTAAAATCTGTTACCACCAATGCAATTACCAATGCACAAGAATTGCGCATTCTGGGTTTATCTGGCGTTTATAATCAAGTGCTGACAGATGGATTACCTATGATACAAGGCCTCTCATACACCTATGGAATATCGGCCATGCCAGGTATTTCTATCTATGGCATTTATGTTACCAAAGGTGCAAACTCTGTATTGCAAGGCTATGATAATATGGTAGGGCAGATTAATGTGGTGCCAAAAAACGGCAGTCAGGGAGAAAAATTATTGATCAATAGCTATCTTAACAGTTTTGGAGAAAACCATCAAAATATATTATTTTCTACTGCCAAAAAAAAATGGACACAAATCACAAGCGCTCAATTGGTGATGCCTGCAAAAGAAATAGACCGCAATAAGGATGGATTTAATGATGTAACCTTGTTGCATAGGCAATTGGTGTATTCTAAATGGCAATTTGGACAGCATAAATTAACAGGCTTAAAATTTACTATTGCAGCAAAATTAAATAATGAAAATAGAACAGGTGGGCAAATGGGTTTTGATCCTAAAAATCAATTAGGTAGCAGTACCACTTATGGGCAAAATGTGGCATTATATCAAACAGAATATTATGGTAGGGCTGATTGGGTTTTTAATAGCAATCAACAATTAAGTTTAATAAATTCTGGAATTTATCACAATCAAAACTCATTTTTTGGGCTCATAAATTATAAAGCTGAACAGAAACAAAGTTTTACTAATTTGCAGTTTGAACAAAAGTGGAATGAGCAAGCCCACAATCTAAAAATGGGTTACAGCCTAAGATTATTGCAAATAGATGAAGATATTTTGTTAAATGCAACCGACACTTTTAGAAACTATGGTGGCCATTTTGAACGCAAAGAAATTGTAAATGGGATTTTTGCAGAAAATGCATGGAATTGGAGAGGTGATATTTATCAATTAATTACAGGCTTTAGAGCAGATTATCATCAAGAATTTGGCTGGCATTTTACCCCAAGGGCGATGTTTAAATACGAAATTAGTAACACCTCCATTATTAGAGCATCAGCAGGCACAGGCTGGCGCACAGTAAATCTTTTTGCAGAAAATATTGGCATGCTCATTAGTGCTAGAGATATTGAGTTTAGGCAAAAACTTAATCCAGAAAAATCTGTAAACTATGGTTTAAATTATACAAAAGATTATACCCTAAAAACTGTTCAGGGATATCTAACTGTAGATTTTTATCAAACAAGGTTTCAAAATCAATTTTTTCCTAATTATGATGAAAATGCACAGAAAATAATTATCGAAAACTTTACAGGAAACTCTGTTTCTAATGGGTTTCAGGCAGATTTTAATAGCACGATAAAACAATTGCTAGAACTCAAATTTTCATACAATTACCTAGATGTTTACCGTATGGTTAATGGAGCAAAATTTTTACTTCCATTTAATGCGAAAAACCGATTTATGATAGCTTCGTCATACAAAACAAAAAACAAAAAATGGCAGGGAGATGCCAATATTCATATTTATGGCAAACAACGGCTGCCAGACACCAAAGACAATCCTGAAATATATAGGCAAGCCGATTTTTCTGATGCTTATATGACCATAAATGTTCAGCTATTAAGAAAATTTAAAAAACTAGAAATCTATGCAGGTATAGAAAACTTATTGAACTATAGGCAGCCAAATCCTATTGTGAGTGCCCAAGACCCATTTTCTCCTTATTTTGATACTGCATTTAATTGGGGTCCAATTAGAGGCAGTGAATTTTATATGGGTATTAGGTATCAGCCTTTTGCTAAATAAAAAATATTATTGATTACTAATTTTTTGCAAAAGCAATGTTTAATTGTTTTTTATATTTTAAAAAAAAAGGAGACGGGTTTTTATGCTAAAGTACAGCAGCAAAAGCCCCAACACCTATTTGCACCTTATAGTAAAATGATTGACTGTTTGTTCCATGACAAATAATGAAGATTAATACTGCAATTATATTTATTTTTTAAGTGTATAGGTTAAAATTAAATTTGTTTGTAGTACTTGGTTGTGTACCACCAACGCTTCTTTAAATTGAGGTTTTAATGGAAAGTTTTGTTCTAATGAAACCGAAAACCTTTTGGAGATATGTCTTTCAAAACTAACCCCAATTCCATATAGAAACCGTTTCTCAGTTGCAAAATCCCCATTAGGGTTAGCAAATTTACCCAAGCTCATCAATCCAGGTCTTTCGAAATTGTATTTTAAATTTGCATAAAAAGGTATCTGAACACCGTAAATCCATTTATTGTGCTGGTATTTAATACTTGGACCAAAAACTACATTGGTAAAATTATTTTTACTCTGCGTAGAAAATACTTCATTGCTAGAATTACCCACCAATAAATCAATATCAAAAACCGAAAGCGAAGTGCTAACAAATTACTACTTCGCTGCTATATGACCGAAATACAGTCCAAACAAAAAAGCCGAACATTTTCGATCGGCTTTTTTGTATGCTAAATGCACTATTTCTTCTTATCCCCTAATAGGAGGATTTACTTTTGGAGGATCATTGTTTTTGTCATTTTGATCTTCTTTTTTCTTACGCTCCTCTTCTGCCTTTCTGGCTTCTTCTGCTTTTCTGCGTGCTTCATCTTGCCTTGCTTTCTCTGCTGCTTTACGTTCTGCCTCTGCCGCTGCCCTATTTCTTAACTCTTCTTCAGCTTTTTGCCTTGCAATGTCGGCCTGCCTTGCTGCCTCTGCCGCCTTTCTTGCCTCGTCTTGTCTTGCACGCTCTGCCGCTTTTTGTTCAGCCGCTTCGGCAGCACGTTGCTTTGCAATTTCTAATTGCCTTGCTGCTTCTTCCGCCTTTTTATCCTCATCTTGCCTGGCACGCTCTGCATCTTGAGCTGCTTTTTGCTTTACTCTTTCTGCTTCATTTTCTTTGGTTTTGGCAGCTTCATCTTCATTATCTTGTTCTTCTATTTTTTTCAACGCATCTTTTTGACGATCTAACTCTGCTTTCTTGCGCGCATCTTCTTGCCTTGTTTTTTCTGCTGCTTTTATTCTTGCATCCTCGTTTGCCCTTTTTTGGGCATCTATTGTTCTTTGCAATGCTTCATCTTTTTCTCTTTTTAAGCGCTCTTCATCAGTTTCATTTATCTGCTGTTTTTTGCAACAGCTATCTTTACTTTTTAAACAATTTTGCACATCTATTTTTAAACTTTGTCTTTCTTTTTCTAATTCCACAATGCGCTCTTTAAGCCTTCCGTTTATTAAATCTAAATAATCACATTTATTGTATTTTTTATTGGTGCGTTCATCGCCATAAATTGCAGGGCCACAATCAGTTATACGAATGGTATCTGTTTTGGTTTGTTGAACTATAGCAGTTCTTTCTTTTTGCAATTGGGCTATCCTAGCATCTCTTGTTTTAACCTCATTTTGCAGCCTTGTTAATTCTCGCTCTAACCTATTTGTTTCTCTAGAAAGCACGATTAACCTATTTTCACAATCCCTACAGTTTATATTATTTTGTTCTCTGATAGCAACTAATCGTTCTCTTTCTGCCACTGTTGTTTCTCGCCTTGCTATTTCATTTTCTCTTACAATAGTTTCTTTATCAAACACTTCTTTAGTTACCAGTTTTTCAATATAAACGGTGTCTTTTTTGATCAATACCAAAGTGTCTTTCTTTATTTTAGTAAAGGTATCTCTTTCTATAATACTATCCCTTTTAATTATAGTGTCTCTTTCAATAATAGTATCTCTTTCAAAAGATTCTTCTAAAAGGGTATCTCTGTAACTTTGAGTATCATTTTTTTGCACAATCGTGCTATCCCCATTTTCTGAATTGGTGCTGCAATGTCCAATACCAAAAGCAATGCCCCCATAAATATCTGCACCTCTAAAAGCAGAGTTAGAAACCTTGCCTAAAAGTCCATTTATATTTTCTGAGCCTAAATATACAGGCCCTAATTTTAAATAAACACCCGTGGTGAGTGTTTTATAATTTTCGCCTACTACAATTGTGCCTGCCAACTCTAGTCCCCTAAACTCAAAACGCGGTATAAATGCAAGTTGAGAGGTGCTACGTAAACCTATTTCACCTTTACCTTTCAAATCTTGATTCCAATTTAATCCTAAAAAGAACCGTTTAGAAAAACGATAATCAAGGCTTACATTTAAGGCCGTGGGCAAATTGGACCTATACCCATTGCTACCTATAAAACCAAGGGCATTTACAGTATTGGCATCCAAAGTATCAAAGCCATCTACACTGCTATTGCCAAAAGAGCTTGCCATAGATGGATTTATTTTTAATCCACTGCTAAAAATCTTTTTATTAAAACTCTTGGCATCATCATAGTTAATAAACCCAATATCATTAACAGCCGCAGCTATTTTAATCAAATAGTTATTTTTATCATCACTGGTATAACAGGTTTTGCCGTCCATATATTTATTTCTATTGGCATTATACATGTATGTAAAACCAAAGTCTAATCCTAAACCTGTTCCAGCAGAGGGATATATAATTTGATAATCATTTTCTATTGGTTGCCTAATGTTGGTGTATCTTGTGTGTCCATAATTATAATCTCCGCCAGAAAATGTGAGCGAATCATTTCCATTAATTGCAAACTTACCTCCATTACCATTAAAATAAGCACCCCCCAAGCCCCTAATTAGCTTAAAAGTACCACCCATATTAAAGGTATGTTTAACTGTTTTGGAAATATTGCCAGCATAAGAAATGCCTAACTCTTGGTAGTTTTCTATACTTGCATTAAAATTGCCCATATCATAAAACCTGTTTTTCTGCAATCCATTAGAGCCTCCCATCAATTTTTGATTTGCAGTATCCATACCATACCGCAATGCTCTAGCAAATTCTCCAGTGATACCATTTGCCTGAAAACCACTTCTTTGTCTTAAATTAATGCTCATGTTTGCCTTTGGCCCAACAGGAAACATAAATGCAGGAAATTTAATATCTTGGGTTAAACTGATTTGCTTATCTCCTTGCAAATCATAATCTCGCAGCCAATCTTGGCTAAAGTTTGTTCGTCCATTATTGCCTTGAAAAGCGGCATCATTATTCTGCACCCAACTCCTTATACCTAGCGGTGCATCGTAATACATATAATTATTGAATAAATTTACCCCATGACCCCATAGGCTTAGATGATATTTATACTTAGATTCGGCAATAGATGCAGGATTAAGGTACACTCCATTTGCTCCCGCATAATTGCCAAAGGTGTTGCCTAGCCAAAGCTGTGCATTAGATGCAGTATTTAGCAAAAGTAAACTGGCACTGAGTAAGGTAATTTTTCTTTTCATGACTTCTTTCTATTTTAAATTTGTATATTATTTTAGACACTCAAAGGTTTGTATTTTGGCTTTTTATGCTAATGATTTCAATAAAAACCCTGCATTAACGCCATTATACAACTTGCTTTAAGATTATCTATTCTATTTTTGAGCCAAAAATGATTATACATTAAATTAAAATTGTTAATTTGCGCAAACTTATAACATTTTAAAAACATGAACAATTTTATTAAAATATTTCATTCACACAACCGCAATTTAATTTTACTGTTATTGGCAGTAGTCATTTTATTCTCCATTTTAGGCTTATTGTTAAAAAAACCTTGGCAGAAACATCAGAAAATATTTAACCTGCTTTTTTTAATTTCTATGGAGATACAATTTGTTTTGGGTTTGGCGCTATACTTTATCATTTCAGACCTAGGACTTAAAGCTTTTTTAAACCCTGCTGTAAATGTGATGAAAGAGGCTGCTTACAGGCAAATTGCAGTAGAACATTTTATCCTTATGTTTGCCGCTTGGATTGTGATGCATATTGGTTACATAAAAATCAAAAAATCAGATAACAAAAATGCCTCAGTGCTTATATATTACGGAATCACTTTGGTATTGATACTTTTAGGTATTCCATGGAGTAAAATAGCTTAATAAATCATAAATGAGTTTAGATTTTAAAATAAAAACCTGCGCAGAGTATGCAGCAGAAGGCAAAGTGCCCGAAGTATTATTTTTTGTAGGATGTGCTGGCAGTTTTGACGAAAGAGCGCAGAAGGTAACTAAAGCCTTTGCCAAGATACTGCATCATGCACAGATAGATTTTGCCATATTGGGCAATGAAGAGGGCTGCACCGGAGATCCTGCAAAAAGAGCTGGAAACGAATTTCTATTTCAGATGCTCGCCCTCAACAATATTGCTGTGCTAAACGGTTATGGTATTAAAAATATTGTTACCGCATGCCCTCATTGTTTCAATACGCTTAAGAACGAATACCCGTCTTTGGGCGGAGAATATCAAGTGCAGCATCATACCCAATTTATTAACCAATTATTAATTGATGGAAAAATTGCAATAGCCGGAGGTGCTTTTAATGGGAAAAAAATTACCTATCATGACAGCTGCTACATAGGCCGCGCTAACAACATTTATGAGGCTCCAAGAGAGGTTTTGGCTGCATTAGATATAGAACTAACAGAAATGAAAAGGTGCAAAACCAATGGCTTTTGCTGCGGAGCAGGCGGTGCCCAAATGTTTAAGGAAGCAGAACCTGGAAATAAAGAAGTAAATATAGAACGAACCGAAGAGGCAATAGGCACTGGAGCCAAAACCATTGTTGCCAATTGCCCTTTTTGCATGACGATGATAAGTGATGGGGTAAAACATTTTGAAAAAGAAACAGAGATAGAAGTATTAGATTTGGCAGAATTAGTGGCCAAAGCCGCAGAATTATAATGAACTATTCATCACTTTTTGAGCGTTTTAGCCCCTTATCAAAAGTGTGGATATATCAATTTGAAAGTCCATTAAATAAAACAATGAGCGATTTATTCTTGAGGGATTTGACTGATTTTACAACATCATGGACTTCGCATAGCAATAAA
>JBDNFC010000113.1:0-20624 GCA_041690035.1 Bacteroidia bacterium
AATCCTTGATGTGCTCCATAATTTTGTATAGCCAATGCTCCCAATAGTAATTTACTGTGCTTGCTCACATTGCGCTGATACACGCTTTGTAATTGATAGCCAAAATAAGTTTGCCCATCTTGTGTAGCGGCAAAATATTCGTTGTTTCTAAAAAAAGGCAATACCTCTAAATGAACTTGGTTTTTTTTAAAAGCATTTGGCAAGGCGTATAACTGAGTGTCCCTAAAAATTTGATTATCTATTTGCCCACTCATGGCTATGCAAAGCGCAATGCAATAGCAAAAACATAGCACTTTCTTTATCATCAAGCCATTTTTCATTACAGGTGCAAAGATGTTCTAAATTTTACACAATGGCAATCATGAAATTGATTAGCGCAATGGTAGAAATCAAAAGGAGATTACATGCTATAAAATTGACTCATCTATTTGAGCATGCGCTTAATTAGCCACAAAAAACTTAATGACCACTTTCTGATTATCGGTGGTTATTATTTGACTAAAATAAGTACCCATACTCCAATTTTCGGTTTCAATTTTAATCACATCACCCTTCACAACATTGTTTATCTGCTTTACAAGCCTGCCTGCCATATCATAAATTATAATATCAGTTATTGATTCTCCCTCTATTTTTATAAATTTTTCGCTTGGAATTGGGTATAATTTTAATTTTTGAACTGTATTATGCTCAATATTGGTTGGGCCTGTGTAAATATGCATCATTGATTTGCAACTTTCATTATTACTGGCAAACATAAAGACCTCTTCTGGCACACTGTCGCCATTTACAGGTATGATTAGTTTTGCTCTTGCACACAAGTGCGACATTACCGTAATTTTGCCATTACTAAAGGAGCTATCTTGAAAGCTAAAAGTATCCCCTTTTGCATAGTCTCTGTAAACAAATGGATAGGTGGCAGGTTTTATTCCACCTCCAACTATCCATTCACACTGAAATCTATCGCCTGCTTTTATACTATCTGGCCCTAGATTGATAATATATGCTTTGCCAAATATCTTACCGGGCGAGAATATGGTATCGCCCGATGCTTTTTTATCAATAACTATTTTTAAATCAATAATTCTAATTCTGCGCTGCGCATTTAGATTAGCAATAAAACAAAGAAAACTGAGTATTAATATTAATTTTTTCATAGTGTGGTAATCATTAATTTCTCTTTTTGAAAAAACCCATCTATGTTAATTAGATATAAACCTGCTTTAAGATTGTCTAATTGAAATGCCTTATTTATTACTTTGCCCTGCATCACTATTTTTCCCTGCATGTCCAATATTTGCACCGTGGTATTATCTACCACTTTATCAAAGTTTAAAACACTATTTGAGACAATTGGATTTGGATAATACAACAAGTTTTGCAATAATTTTGCCCGGGTGATACCGCTGGTAGAAAGCCGATAAGCTAGATAAATTGTGTCATAGTTATTTGCTCTAAGTGCAAAATCATACCCGCTGAAAGGACCTTTAGGATCCTGCAGGTTTTTATTTATAAAAGTTGGAGGAATTATAAAATCCATACGAACATATTTATCAAGTAAGTCGGGTCGGTCAAGAAAATCAAATGTGTCGAGCACAATAATAGAATCTCCAGGATACAAGATCTTGCCTATTTGCTTGCGGTAAATATTTCCAGAAAAAATGCTAACAAAAGCCTTATACCATAAGGTGTCATGTGCATAGACGGTATCAGGCCCTAAATTTTTAATTACAAATTGGGCATATACCTTATTGGGTAGTTTATAAAAACTGCTGTCTTTTGGGCTCAGAATATAAGCGGCTAAGTCTACATTTCTGTATCCGGGCTGCGCGTGTAATGCGATTATACCATAAAGGGATAAAAGCAGGGTAAATATTATTTTTTTCATAGTGGTGTTAATTATTTGTAACGGGTGGTGCAGAATTGCATTTGCAGCAAACATCTATTTGTTTTGTTAAATTCATCGGGGGACAAGTTACTAAATCGTCATTACATGGATAAAGTGTAAAACTTACATCCATTTTTATACAATTGCAAGGAGAGTGTGCAGGAGGATTGGGTATAGCTGTACCACAATCGTATTCATTACAATTATTTGGAATTAAGGGTATATTCTCACCCTCTTTAATTTTTTTCGTAAAACCAATGGGCAATCCATTAGTTGGTGTAGCGCCAGGTGGCAGGCTTAAATCGTATCCTTGCACCAATCCACAAAAGCCTTCAATATCTGGTGCAATCACCTTGTTTAAACTAAAACCATTCATGTCAAAACAAGTTAGTGGGCTGTTAGGCTTTAGTGTGATGTTATCTATAAATTTAACTTTTTTTACTTTTACATTTGGTATAGTTAAAACTGTATTTACTGGCCCATTAGGTGCAATTTGATGTTTGGAAAAAAAATCAAAAATAAACTCATCGTACCCACTAAGATCAAAACCAAAAGCAATACCTCTTGAATAAATCCATCTAAATTCTCTATCTCCCTTACCCAGATTAATAACAGAATGGACATCATCATTTGTATTTCTTGTAAACTGAATCGACTCCCAAGAATTATTTGTGGCATTATAACCCCAGACATGAAAGTAATGGAAAGCAAAAGAACCCCAATCCGTCATATTAATTTTTAATGATCCAGACCCATTTTCTATTAGTTTTATTTCTTTATTTGGACTCACAATAACATTTTGCTGATAACAGGTATTAATTCTAATTTCAACTGGATTGCCTTGTCCAAAAATGCTGCAATGTGAGAAAAACCATGAAAAGCCAACGACATGGTTTTAAATAATTAATTAATTTTTGGTACTTGGTACTTCAAGTTAAGGGTGTTTTCTTGAGTTTTCATATAATATTTTTTTAAATTGTTTTACAAAAAAACAAATATTTTAAAACTCATAATAAATCTCTTTTTTTTTATAGCCAAGCCCCTTTTTATAAAGGGTTAAAAATAAGAAAAAGCTGCACATAGCAGCTTTTTCTTTATATTTAGATATGCTAAAAAAAATTATTCTACCACAAGTTTTTGGTTTCTACCATCGTTGGTATGTATAATATAAGTGCCCTTGGCTAGCTTACTAATGTCTAATTTATCAATATTATTAGCAGACAATATCACTCTTCCTTGTAAGTCCATTAATTGAAAAGAAATAGCTTCGCTAAAAAATACCTCTGCTCCATTTGCAGGATTAGGAAAAATGATTAACTCGTTTGTAACTGTCAAGCTTACTGTGCTATTCGGTATTATATTATCAATTACTTCAAAAATAGCTAAGGTTCCGCTAACTTCATTGGCTACAATAACATATGCTTTGTTATCTACTGTATGATTTTGGGGGATATAAATTAACCCTTCTGGCCCATTATCTCCCCCAAAAGCACTTTTAGTTCTGGTATTTTTATAATCCACAAAAGTAGGCTTGGCAGGGTTTGTAATTTCATAAACCATCACACCACCTATTCTTTCTAAACCAATAAATGCAAAATGGCGGTCTTTAATATTTGCCAAAACCACTCCCTCTGGCTCAGGCCCTTTTGCCCTGCTGCGATTTTTTAATCCATTGCCCCCATTATCTACATTAAATAATGTTTTAAATGCTGTGTCTTGAGAAGTGATTAATTCAAACTCGCCAGCATTGTCATACACCACAGCTTTGGTGCTGGTATTAAATATAGAGAATGAACGCGCACCTACCATATATATTTCATCAAAATCGCCATCATTGTCTGTGTCCCCATTCAAATTTGTGACCCTTAATCTGCCAAGATTATAGTCTTTTTTTAGAAAACTGGCATGTGGAAATTTAACAGAATCTAATCTGTATGCAGTTGAATTTACCGCCACACGTTCATTCAAAGTGTTGTATTCTTTTTCATCTCCCTCATTGGCTGTTACCAAATAGGTTGCTCCGTTTACGGTATAATTGGCAATGCCATCAGGCATAAAAAATGATTTTACAGGCCAATTAGTTAATAAAACTTCTTGATTATTATCCGAAGCATCAAAATAGTTGACACCGGTGCTCCAATCTTTTGTGCCTAATGCCCAAATGCTCGTAAATGTTTTAGCCGTTAAATCAATTTCTGCAATACTGTTGTTTTCTTGCAAAACCACCCAAGCTTTTTTGCTATCGGCAGATGTAGTGATGTATTCTGGCTCTAAATCTTGTGAAAGTGTGCTACTTACTTTTGTTTTTCTAACCCCAGATGCAATTAAAGCAGCTTCTTGGCTATTAAATGCAGTAAATAGTAGCGTGGTAACGCTGTTTTGGCTCACATTTGCAATGCCACCCGAAACATCGATAATAGAAACAGAACCTTCTGGATCTAACGTATAGTCTATACTTGGTTGCCCTTCGTTGGCGGTTAAAACTTTTTTTCCATCGGGTGTAAATGAAATATTATCTGGTAAAGCACCTACGGTTACTTTTTTTAGAAAATCTCCAGAGGTATTAAAAAATACTACTTGACCATCAAGTTGCTCATTTGCATTTGGGCTAGCTACGGCTACTAAGCCATTATAAACAGCCACAGAAGTTATACCGCCATAGCTTGCCATAGCTACACTTTTTATCAAGATTGGATTGATGGGGTTAGAAAAATTAACAATATCCATTCTATCTTGCACTGCACTGGTCATAAATAATTGTTTGCTTGCAGAATCATATACCACAATTTCTGTGGTACTGCCAACAGTAGGGTTTGGGTCATAACTTTTTACCGGATTTAGGGCAATTGCTTTTGTGGCAACAAGAGCTTTTCTATCATTATCTCTAATATATACTGTAACCAGTGGGTCTCCATCAATAACCAATCCTCCTGTAGGATTTATTAATTCTATTGAAAAATATTCATCACTTTCAGAAATATTATCATCGTTGATATTAAAAGTAATGGTTTGATTGCTACTGCTATTGCCATTGAATGCAGATTCCTTAAAAGTAAAACCATGATCTGCACTAGTTGCTGTTTTAAAAAACCCTCCTTTTAAGCTTGCAGAAACACCTGTTGAAGCAGGGTTTTGTAAAATAAGGTTTAATGTTACAGTGCCAGCATCTTCATTAAAAACCACAAAATTTTTGCTCCATTTTATATTTGGTATATAGCTAAAATTAAAAGAGAAAGGAGCAAACATGGTTAAATTATCATTGTCTTTTATATTACTCACGGTTAATGTAAAATTACCATTGGTGCTAAATATGCTGCTATAAACCAAAGTAATGGTATCTGCCAATATCCCATTATTTGTTCTTGTGACGCTAGCTAAATTAGCAATACCTGCATAATTGGCCAATGTGCTTGCTGATGTATTGTCTAAATCTTTATTAAATATTACCCTTAACGTGACGTTATTTACCACCTCAGCTTTTACCACACTTGGCGGACCAGGAAAAGCCCATATAGGCCACATTTGTGCTGCAGCACCCGCATCTACTGCTATCCAATTATTTGGGTTCAAAATGGCTGTTTTTAAAGAAGCATTATCTCCCGTTTGGGTGCCAATATAATAAGCATTTACACTATTGCCAGCCACATTGCCAGGCGAACTACTTAGATTAATAGCATTTATTCCATCTGCTAAGCCCAGTGGTATTTTAGATAAGCTGCCACTGCAAGAAATATTAGAAGCTACCCAAGCATTGCTGCTTAAAGCAGTTAAAAAATTAGGGTTACTTGCTGTTTGAGTATAAAAAATAACTTGATCACCACCAGAACTTAGCCCAAAACTGCTTCCAGATAGAGCGCCTAAATTAGCTGTAACAGCGCCTAAATTTATGGCCACCACAGTGCCAGCAGCAATGCCGCCTGTTGGTGCAGTCCATTGCAGTCCTCCATTACATTGTGCTTGCATATTATCGGTATATTTGGCATCTGTTAAGTTTATAATTGTGCCTTCTGCAATACTTTTAAAAGTTAAAAATGCCACCCCATCATCTGTAGTTAAGGCATTCATTCTAAAAGCCACAGGTACAATATCACCCATATTTAATGGAGTTTGAAACGAAATGGTTTTAAAAGATGCACGCTGCAATCCCACTAAGGCGTTATTTGCTAAATCTTCAATTCTATTTTCTTTTAAAGCCAAGTAGTAGGTTTGGTTATTCAACAAGCTAATGGTTGGCGTAATCGTTAATATTCTGCCTGCAAATGAGGTGGTGAAAGAAACATTGGTTCCAGCTGAATCGTTTAATTTAAAAATGATAAGCGAATCTGCATTGCCAATAGCCGTGTTATTAATAAGACGCACATCTTCACTAAAAGTTAGGGTAGGAACAACATTGATACCTACCAACTGTTGGTTATTTACAGGCGCAAAAACGATATTTGGCGCTATTAAATCTGCACCAACATTAGAAACACCTTCCATTGTAAAGTTATCTATCCTATTGTTACCTGCTAATCCACCACCGCCTTGTCCAAAGGTTATTCTAACTTTAAAATTAGCATTATCTTTCACGTTTGCACTATCTGTAAAGTTAAAGGTGTATAAAGTAGGCGCAGTGGTTGGCCTAATGGTATCAAAAAGTTTATAATTTGTGCCATCTGTGGTGTAGTGTATAAATTGAAAAAAAGCACCCGATCCGGACCGCATACCTGCATATTTTACTATAATATCTTTATAACCTGTTGTAGGCAAACTAAAAATTAATGCTCCATAAATAGGATTATTAAAACGTAAGTGATTGCCAGCTAAATCACTGTTTCTAGCATTAAAATTGCTAATATCAAAACCTTGACCCGTTCCATTTGCAACATCCACCAAACTGATTCCACCAGAAAACCGCAAGGTGTCTAGTGCCGCCCCAGAAATAACAGAAGATGTAGGTGCAACATGTGCAGAAAAACTTATAGTGGCATTAAAATTCCAATAATGTAGCAATGACTGTGCACTTATTATTTTTGCAAAAAGCAACAAAGTAATAAAAGTGAGTAAATTTTTGTTTTTCATGAATTATATGATTGTTTAAGATTGCAAAATTATAAACACAGGGTTAAGTCATCATTTTCTAAACATTATAGAATCATGAGTTTTAGGTTAATTTAATTTAATCATTTATAGGTTTCAAGTTAATAAATATTTCAAAATCAGATTTGTACAAAAATTACATTATTTTTGTAAATCAAAAATAATGAAAAATACGATAGCCATTGTACCCGTTGCAGGCATAGGCACTAGGCTTAGACCACACACCCATACTATGCCAAAAGCGCTGATACCCGTAGCGGGCAAGGCAATTTTAGGTCATATCATGGATAAACTAGTGGCTATAGGAATTACAGACTACGTTTTTGTAATTGGTTATCATGGTGATAAAATTGAAGCATTTATAAGCGAAAATTATAAAACAATTAATGCTCATTATGTGATGCAAACAATTGGCAAAGGGGTTGGTCAGGCAATATGGCTTACCAAAGATTATTGGCAAGATAAAAAGCAAAATTTATTAATCGTTTTTGGAGACACCATTGTAGAAATGGATTTGAACCTTTTGCTAGCAAAAAAAAATAATGCTGTTGGAGTAATGAAAGTAGAAGATCCGAGGCAATTTGGTGTAGCAGAATTAAGTGACAAAAACCAAATTATAAAAATGATAGAAAAGCCCGAAATGCCCAAATCAAATTTGGCATTGGTAGGCATTTATTCTATAAAAGATACCAAACTTTTGCTCAATTGTTTAAATCATTTGCTAGAAAATGAAGTAAAAACCCACAATGAATATCACCTAACAGATGCATTGATGCTGATGATAGACAAAAAAGCTATTTTTGAATATATAGAGGTAGATAATTGGTTTGACTGCGGAAAAAAAGAAATAATTCTAGAAACCAATCAAACTTTACTAAAACACGGACAGTATAATAAGGATAAAAACCTCGAAAATATAGTAAACAGCATTATCGTGGAACCCGTATTTATTGCTAATACTGCAAAAATTGAGAATAGCATCATTGGACCCTACGTTTCTATTGGTGGAAGCACCTACATTGCCCACTCTATTATAAAAGACACTATTATTGGCCCCAATGCACAAATAGAATATGCTGTTTTAAACAATTCATTAATAGGCAATGACGCCACACTAAAAGGTACACAACAAAGTTTAAATTTAGGAGACAGTGCAGAGGTAAGGTTTTCTTAGTAAAATGAATTAGTGCATTCAAATAAAACAAGGCTGACAGATTAAAATCAACTATATAATATTTATATCTGTTGAAATTAAATCGATATTAAACTTAAGCTTAGTAAGTAACTTAGCAGTGGTGGCTACATCTTTTTTACAGTATTCACTTATTCTCTCCACATCATTATTTTGCCAAAAAACTTCATTTACCATGCTGCCATCAATATCATCCTTTGGGCTTGGAATTTCAAATAACTTTGCGAGCAAAGCCAAGGATGTAAAATTCTTATAATCTCCAAATTTCCAAAACTCTAAGGTATCAAGATGTTGTATTTCCCAAGGTTTTTTATCCGAGATGTCTAAAATTTGAGGTATTTTTATACCGTTTACTAGCATTCTGCGGCAAATATAAGGGTAGTCAAACTCTTTGCCATTGTGCGCGCAAAGTATATGTTTTTCCTTGCTATAATATTTGTTTAATAAATTTGCAAAGTCCACTAAGATTGCTTTTTCATCTTTGCCAAACAACGATTTAACTTTAAGTTTAAGCACATCATTTTCATAATAAAATGCCCCAAAACCAATACACACAATTTTGCCAAACTCAGCATAAATACCCGCTTTATCATACCATTTTTCTGGTGTTTGGGAAGTCGTTTTATCTAAATTTGCAACTTTCTTGTTCCAAAGTTTTTGCCAATCTTCGTCCAAATCTTTAAAACTCTTTTGTGCCGCCACAGTTTCAATATCTATTACCAATATATCTTCTACATTAATCATATAGCAAATATCAATGATAATATCAATAAATCAAAGCAATTAATTATTGCGGTTCATTTGGGGAAGAAAAATCTTTATTATCTTCATTTTTGGGAATATCCTCTACTATTTCTGCCTCAATATTTTCTTCTAAAACGCCACCCTCACTTTCTTTAGATGGTGCAAATAAAAACCGTTGAAAAACAAATATTGCAATAGCGCCTGTGCTTATAAAAGTATCAGCGAGATTAAAAACAGGACTGAAAAAAGTAAAATTCTCTTTTTCAATAATCGGAAAATAGAGCATATCTACCACATGTCCATGAAAATAACCTCCAATATAGCTATTAATGTCATTAAATATTACTCCGTAAAAAATACTGTCAATTAAGTTACCAATTGCCCCTGCCAAGATAAGCGAAACACAGATTAAAAAGCCAACATGCGCATTTTTTTTTGCCTGATTTAGCAAAATATAAAAGCCGAAAACTACTGCAACAATTCTAAAGATTGTTAACCCTAACTTGCCATAACCACCCAAAAAATTAAGTTCTAATCCAAATGCCATTCCTGGATTTTCGGTAAAATGAAGCCGAAACCATTTGCCCAATACATTTACCTCAGAATGTAATTGCATGGTAGTTTTTATATGAACTTTAAACCATTGATCTAAAGCAATAAGTATGGAAATAACAAGAAAAGAAATCAGCAAATTTTTTGTGATGTTCTTTGGCTTTATCGTTTCTATTGTTGTCAACTTTAGGTAACTATTTATATTGATTTAATTTTGCCTCCATACTTAGGGTAGTATGTGGTACTGCAAGCAATCTTTTTTTCTCAATCAAATTGCCTGTAACTTTGCATACCCCGTAGCTTCTATTTTCAATACGTACCAATGCATTTTCTAATGCATCCATAAATTTTCTTAATCTACCTGCTTGCTGATTAAGGTTTTCTTTTTCAAATGTATACTGACCGTCATCTAGCGTCATATATGAGCTTGACGTGCTTTCAGTATCGTTTTCATTTGGGTTCTTTAGTGCCTGTTGCAAATTATTAAACTCAAATGTACTAGCCGATAATTTTTCTGTAATAAGTGCTTTAAACTCTTGTAGCTCATCATCACTATACCTTGTTTTTTTCTTTTCTTCCATAATATTTAAATACTTTGTTCTTTACTTTTTTCGATAATTATTTTACAAATATTGCCATCTACATCTTCTTCAATAAACTGATTATCAATATTTTGAAAAAGTATTTGACTAGCAAGTACTTCTGTGCAAATATATGCATTATATTCATTTATTGCATCCTCCAATATTTTATTTGTGCTAAGCTTTATAATGATTTTATCGGTTACTTCTAAGCCAGACTCTTTTCGTATATTCTGCAATCTATTTATTAACTCTCTTGCTAAGCCCTCTTTTTTTAGCAGTGGGGTAATGCAAATATCAAGTGCTACCGTAATATCATTGTCTGTGGCTACTGCCCAACCGGGAATATCTTGGGCAGCAATAATAACATCTTCTAATTCTATTTCAAACGATTTTCCATTTATTGTAAATGGCAAAAACTTGTTTTTTTCTAAAGTTGCAATCTCCATTTGGCCTATATTTTTAATATAATCTGCAACCAATTTCATATCACCACCTAGTTTTGCTCCCAATTTTTTAAAATCTGGTTTTATGCTTTTTACCAATGTGGCATTATCAGCTTCTAAATATACCATTTCTTTGATGTTTACCTCTGACAAAATCAGGGCTTCAACATGCTTTATTCTTCTTTCAAAAATGCTATCAATTAATGGTATCATGGCTTTTTGCAATGGCTGTCTTACTTTTATTTGCTCTTTTTTGCGTAAACTTAGCAATAAACTGCTGGTTTTTTGAGCAATTGCCATTGCTGCTTCCAAATCTTTGTTTATAAAAGATTCTTGTTCCAATGGGTAATCTTGCAAATGTACAGAGGTATCTTGTTTTTTTACTAAAGCACAATATAACCAATCACTATAGAAAGGTGCTATTGGAGACATGATAATGCTTATTTTTTCTAAACATTCAAAAAGGGTATCATAGGCAGCTAATTTATCTACACTATTTTGGCTTTTCCAAAATCTACGTCTACTTAATCTTACAAACCAATTACTCAAGTGATCGTTTACAAACTCAGTAATTAATCTTCCCGACTTGGTAACATCATAATCATCCATACATTCCTTAGTATCGTTAATTAAGCTATTTAATCTAGAAATAATCCATTGATCTAACTCACTTCTATTGACCACTTTTGTACAATTTTCTTCATTATAATTATACCCATCTATATTGGCATATAGGCTAAAAAAAGCATACGTATTTGCCAATGTACCAAAAAACTTTCGCTGAATTTCAGCTACGCCCTCTAAATCAAACTTTAGGTTGTCCCAAGGATTAGCATTGCAAAGCATATACCATCTTAGTGCATCTGCCCCAAACTTATCTATGGTAGAAAAGGGGTCAATGGCATTGCCTAATCTCTTGCTCATCTTATTCCCGTTTTTATCTAGTACTAAGCCGTTGGCGATCACTTTTTTATAGGCAATAGAATCAAAAAGCATTACCGCTAAAGCATGTAGGGTAAAAAACCATCCTCGTGTTTGGTCTATCCCCTCTGCAATAAAATCTGCTGGAAAGTTTTTGGCCCACATATCCTGATTTGCCAATCCCCATTGTGCAAAAGGCATGGCACCACTATCAAACCATACATCTATTAAATCAGACTCTCTTTTCATAGCCTTTCCAGTTTTGCTTACTAAAATAATTTGATCTACAAATGGTTTATGCAGATCTAGATTTTCATCATTAATTATTTGGTTTAAATTTAGGTGCACATTGGCCTTCAGCACCTCTTCTTTGAGTTCTTTAATGCTTCCTATACAGATTTCTTCTTCAGCATTATCTGTGCGCCAAATTGGTAAAGGGGTGCCCCAAAAGCGCGATCTGCTTAAATTCCAATCTAATAAATTTTCTAACCAATTTCCAAAACGCCCCTCTCCCGTAGACTTAGGTTTCCAATCGATTGTTTTGTTTAAAGCCACCAACCTGTCTTTTACCGCAGTAGTTTTTATAAACCAAGAATCTAGTGGATAGTATAAAATTGGCTTATCTGTTCGCCAACAGTGAGGGTAACTGTGTTCATATTTTTCTATTTTAAAAGCACGTCCCTCCATTTTTAGTTTTAGCGTTATTAGTTCATCGGCACTCAAGTATTTTTGCAAATTTGGGATAATACCTTTAAGTTTTTCTTGCTGAATCGCTAAAGCAGTTTCTTTTTCACTATCCGATAAATAGGCTTCTTTTACGTATGCACCTGCAAGCGGAAAAATAGGGTCTTTCATCGAGTCCAAAAATTTTCCTTGAGGGTTTACTAAAGTTAATGCACCAATGCCATTTTGTTTAGCTACCCGACTATCATCTGCACCAAAACTTGGGGCAATATGCACAATACCTGTTCCATCAGAGGTAGTTACAAAATCTCCTAAAAGAATTTGGAAAGCTTTGCCATCAGTTGGCAGTGCATAGGGCAATAGCTGCTCATACTGCATTCCTTCTAATACATTGCCTGTCACTTCACCTATTTTTTTCCAAGGCGTTATTTTTGCATTGGTTTGGTAGTTTTCGAAACTCATATTCTCCCCCTCTGCAACAAAATATTTCGATACCAAATCTTTGGCAATCAACACATTAACTATTTCACCTAAATAGGGGTTTAGCGTATTTATAATGCAATAGGTTATTTTTTTTCCTACAGCTAATGCGGTATTAGAAGGCAGTGTCCATGGAGTGGTTGTCCATGCCAAAGCAAAAATTGCTAAATCCTCAAATCCTTTTAGCTCACTTTTGAGTTTAAACATGGCTGTGCAACTTGTGTCCTTTACATCTCTATAGCAGCCAGGTTGATTAAGTTCGTGTGTGCTCAAACCAGTGCCAGCAGCTGGAGAATATGGCTGTATGGTATAGCCTTTATATAAAAAACCTTTGTCGTAAAGTTTTTTCAGCAAATGCCATAATGTTTCTATGTACTCATTTTCGTATGTTATATATGGGTTTTCTAAATCTACCCAATAACCTATTCGTTCTGTTAGCTTATCCCAATCTTCTTTAAAAAGCATCACATCTGCTTTGCAGGCATCGTTATATTCTTTAATACTTATTTTAGTGCCAATATCTTCTTTTTTTATCCCTAATCTTTTTTCTACTTGCAATTCGATAGGCAAGCCATGTGTGTCCCAACCACCCTTGCGCTCTACCCTATAACCTTGAAGGGTTTTGTACCTGCAAAAAACATCTTTTATTGTTCGCCCCATCACATGATGAATGCCTGGTTTTCCATTTGCACTTGGGGGACCTTCAAAAAAAATATACCGATTGTCTATTGATCTATTTGCAATACTTTTTTCAAAAATCTTTTTCGATTTCCAATCATTTAATACTTCTTCTTCTAGTTTTGGCCAATCAATATTAGACAAGGTTTTATACATGAGTTATTTTTTTAGCCTGCAAAGGTAATCATCTTTTAAAGGTTTTGTTTTTTCAATAATTGCTTTAAATCATGCCGTTCTATCCATAACCAAAAACTTAAATAAAGCAAAATAGCAGCCCATTTTATAACATAACCAATTGTGGGATTGCTTGATAAACTAAAACCCGAATAATTAAAAAAAGCAACAAAACCGCAAGCAGAAAAAATTATTCCTAAAATTTTAAACCATTCATACTTTATGGGCAAATGTTGTTGCCCCCAAAGATAGCTAATCACTGTCATTACAAAATAGCAGCATAGTGTAGCAAAAGCTGCAGCAATAATGCCATAAAGTGGAATAAAAACGATATTGATACTTAAAGTAATGATAGCGCCAATAATAGCAATAATTGCGCCATAGCCCGTTTTGTTTTCTGCTTTATACCAAATGCTTAAATTATAATATATGCCCAAAAAAACATTGGCTAACAACAATATTGGCACGATAAAAAGCCCATCTTTATTTTCAAAATACTTAGGATTGCGAATAAGTATAACTGATATTTGCTCTGCAAATAGTGCAGTAATTAAAAAAACAACTGTGCAGCAATAAGTAAAGTATTTAAGTATCACAGCATAGATTTTATCTCTATTTGCGCTGCTTAGGTGTGTAAAAAAGAAGGGTTCTGCGCCCATTCTAAAAGCCTGAACCATTAACGTGATAACTATACTAATCTTATAAAAAGCATTATAAATACCTGCATAATATTCTCCATTTGGCATCAATTTATCTATTAGTATACGGTCTACAGTTTCATTAATAACACCTGCCGTGCCAACAAAAATAAGAGGCCAAGTATACCACAACATTTTTTTAAGCAAAGAAAAATCAAATTTTATAGCTTCATTTTTTGTGCTGTATATGCAGCATAGGTACACAAAAATACTGCTCACCATATTTGCTATAAAAATATATTCAACAAGGTGATTTGGATTATAAAAATAATTATAGAATCCGATATAACCATGTTTTATCAGCCAAGGACAAAAGGCAATAAAGTAAAAATTTAATAAAATACTTAATAAAATTCCTGAAACCCGAACGATGGTAAATTTCCATGTTTTTTCTTGCAGCCTAAATAGTGCTAAAGGTATTGCAGACATTGCATCAAAAGCAAGTATTATAAACATATAAAGCACAAGTTGGCCTGCATCTGGCTTGCCTATAAGCCATGCAATATGATGATTGAACAAAATACCCAATGCCAAAAAAAACACAGAAGTAAATTGCAAACTCAAAAAAGACGTGCCATAAACCTTGTCTGCAAATTCCTTCTTTCTAGCAAAGTTAAAAAAAGTAGTTTCCATTCCATAGGTTAAAATTATCATTGCCAATGCAATATAACTGTAAAATATGCCTGTTTTTCCATACATTTCAGCTGTTAGATAGTGAGTATGCAAAGGCACTAATAGTAAATTTATAAACCGTGCCACAATGGTGAGCAAGCCATAAACTGCGGTTTGCCCTATAAGTTTTTTAATAACAGACATTCTTATTACTTTTTAAAAAAATAAATTAAAAAAGACCTTTTGCAATGTTTTCTTTTTTGCAAAGAACCAATAAATTGATGGAATTGAGAAATGTATTTAACTTTTAGTTTTTTTTAACCCTAAAAAAACAATCCAAATCTTAATATCAGGCTTGAAAATTCTTGCGAATATGCATCAATATTTTTAAATAAATTGCATCTTAAACCAAGACCAATATTAAATATATCTATTTTATAATTTATTGCACCAGCATAGTGTATGCTGCCGTTTGGCCCTCCATCTGCATCTGTTACAAAATGATGGCCTAATTCATTTCTAAACATCCAACGTGTTTTGGGCGAACTAAAGTTTACACCTAACAAAAAAAGCCATCGACAGTTGTTTAAAAGACAATGTATCATTAACATTGTTGGTAAAATTTTTTGTTCGATAATTAGAACTAAATGTGCCAAAACCCATACTTAACGAATTGCTTGTATTAAATCCATGCACACTCATCTCGTTTCCTGCAGGCCCTGCGCTAAATTGCAGCATTGCTTTCTTGCTCGGCATAAACAGGCTATCTGATGCCAATAAAGACGGGCAATAGGCTGTCAAAATTAACAGTCTTAAAAAAAATTTATTTTTCATATTTTTCCGCAATATATTAATTTCTCAGAAGTATAAAACAATTTGATTAATTTAAAATATTTTTCAAAAATTCTGCTGCTGCTTTGAGGGCGCTATCTATTCCAAGAGCATACTTTCCGCCTGCTGTTGCATAAAATGGTTGGCCTCCGCCACCACCTTGAATATGGGTCGAAATATTTTTTATAAGCAGGCTGCAATTTACCCTTTCAACCATTGTGTCTGCGCAAAAAGCCGTTAGCATTGGTTTTTCTTGATTAATATTTCCAATTACGCCCACTAAATTTGGTATTGTATTTTTTAGTTCAAAAAGAATGTGTTTTAATTCTTCTGCACTTATTTCACCTGCGTTTAATAAGATAAGGTTGTAATCGTTTATTTTTTCAATACCATTTATTAAATTTTGTTTAATGATTTTGGCTTGTAGTTTTTCAAACTTGCCAACTTTTTCTTGTAATTCTTTAATGATTTCATCTTTTTTATCTATTGCCAAAATTGCATTTTGAGGGAATTGCAATTTGCCATTTATTTCATTTAATAAGGCTTGCTGATGAATAAAATACGCAATCAATGCTTGTCCTGCCTTTGCCTCTATTCTTCTAACACCTGCAGAAGTTGCTGCTTCTGACATGATTTTAAAATAAACTATCTCTGAAGTGTTAGCCACATGTGTGCCACCACACAATTCTGCCGAAAAACCTTTTTCGAAAGTAATCACGCGCACCATATCTGCATATTTTTCACCAAAGAGTGCCATTGCGCCCATTTTTCTTGCTTCGGTTATCGGCATTTCTCTTTGCTCAATTAATAAAATAGATTGTGCAATTTTTTTATTCAATATGTTTTCAGTTGAGGATAATTCTTCTTCAGTTAATTTTGCAAAATGCGCAAAGTCAAAACGCAAATATTCATCATGAACCAAACTGCCTTTTTGCTCCACATGGTTTCCTAAAACATTTCTTAGTGCAGCGTGCATAAGATGAGTAGCACTGTGATGAGCACAAATATTTTTTCTGCGTTGGGCATCTACTTTGGCAATCATTGTTTGCTGAAAATCATTTGGCAACCTTCGTGCAATATGCAGGTGCAGTGTTTGTTCTTTTTGAGTATCAATAATTTCTATTTGTTCCCCATTTTTTAATTCTAATATCCCCGTATCGCCTATTTGCCCACCACTTTCACCATAAAACGGAGTTTTATCCAATACTAAGTGATACAATTTTTCGCCTTTTTGTTCAATACTGCGGTATTTTAATATGATTGCATCTCTATTTTCAATGGCATCATAACCTATAAAAGTACTGATTCCTTTATTTATTTCTACCCAATCTCCTAATAATTTTTTGGCATCAGCCCTAGAACGGTCTTTTTGCGCTGCCAATAAGTTTTCAAATCCCATTTGATCTACTGTAAAATCAGCATCTTGTGCTATCAGCATGGTTAAATCTTTGGGAAAACCGAATGTATCGTACAATTCAAAAACCATTTTGCCATCCACCACATTGGTATTACTTGTTTTGATATGCTGTCCTAATAATTCTAAACCATTTGCTAAGGTTGATAAGAAAGATTTTTCTTCCTCTTCTATCACTTTTGCCACAAAACTTTGTTGCGCGCTCAATTCATCAAATACTCCGCTAAATTGTTTAGCAAGCACCGGCACAAGTTGGTATAAAAAAGGTGTTTTGATGTCTAAAAAACTGTATCCAAATCTTATTGCCCTGCGCAAAATTCTTCTAATCACATAGCCTGCACCAGTGTTTGAAGGCAGCTGTCCATCAGCAATTGTAAATGAGATTGCCCTAATATGATCTGCAATTACCCTGAAAGCAATATCAGATTTGCCCGCAGTACCCAAATATTTTAAACCAGAAATAGCCGAAACTTTTTCAATTATAGGAACAAAAATATCAGTATCATAATTGCTATTTTTATGCTGCAATACCCGAGTTAGGCGTTCTAAACCCATGCCAGTATCTACATGTTTTTCTGGCAAATTAGTTAATTTTCCGTCCGAAGTTCTGTTAAACTGAATAAAAACATTGTTCCAAATTTCTATCACCTCAGGATGATCCTTGTTTACCAGTGAAGCGCCTTCAATTTTTTCCCTTAAATCTGCTGCTCTAGCATCATAATGTATTTCTGTGCATGGCCCACATGGCCCAGTATCTCCCATCTCCCAAAAATTATCTCTTTTATTTCCTTTTAAAATACGACTTTCTGGCACAAACTTTTTCCAAATATCAAAACTCTCTTGATCAAAAGGTATATTCTCTTCTTTATTTCCCTCAAAAACAGTTACATAAAGCAATGAACCATCAATATGGAGCACTTTGGTTAAAAATTCCCAACTCCACTCAATGGCTTCTTGCTTAAAATAATCGCCAAAACTCCAGTTACCTAGCATCTCAAACATGGTATGATGGTAATGATCTACGCCCACTTCTTCAAGGTCATTGTGCTTGCCACTAACCCTCAAGCACTTTTGTGTATTGGCCACCTTAGTAAACTCGGCAATGCGATTGCCCATAAAAATATCTTTAAACTGATTCATACCAGCGTTTGTAAACATTAAGGTTGGGTCTTCTTTTATCACTATTGGCGCAGAGGGCACAATTTGATGATGTTTTTGACTAAAAAAATCAAAAAAGTGTTGTCTTATTTCGTTTACCGTCATTGTTTAATTTGTTTTTAAGGAAATTATTTATATCATTGCATTTCCAATTAATTAAATAATACCCAAACTTAACCGCAAAAGTAAATTACTTAAACTATTTTATGCCATATTGCAATACTAATTTTTTTAAAACAGCGTTATAATTGCAAAAAACCTATGAAAAAAGCCAAATATTTCTTCGACCACAAAACATTAAGCTATAAAAAGGCTGGAAGAAATATAGGTCTTATCATTCTAAGATCAGTGGGTTTTCTAAGTTTAAGCATTATGATGGGCTTTATTCTTGCCCTTATTTTTTTTAGATTTTTAGATTCTCCAAAAGAGAGTTTATTGCGCGAAGAAAATAAAAAATACAAAGTAGAGTTAGTGCAAATGGCCAATCAACTAAACGAGATAAAACAAACATTTGCTTTACTTGCAGAGCGCGATAAGGAGGTTTATCGATCTATTTATGAGGCAGAGCCGATATCAGAAGAAGAGCGACTAGCCGGAACAGGAGGTTCAGAACAATATGCATATTTAAAAAACTTATCTGATGCAGAGCTAATTATTAATGTCAGAAAAAAGATGGATCAAATACAAAGACAATTTGATGTGCAAAAAAAATCGTATAATGAGCTAACCAAACTTGCCAATTCTAGACAAAAATTTCTGGCCTCTATTCCTGCAATACAGCCTGTATCTAATAAGGAACTTACCAGGATTGCTAGTGGATTTGGTTATAGAATAGACCCTTTTTATCGCACACCTAGGCTGCACGCTGGCATGGATTTTACAGCACCCACAGGCAGTGCAGTTTATGCCACTGCAGATGGTGTGGTAGAAAGCGTAGAGCGCACTGCATGGGGTTATGGCTTGCACATTATAATAAATCACGGCTTTGGCTACACGACTCTTTACGGTCATTTAAGCAAAACCAATATAAGCAAAGGAGCTAAAGTGCTAAGAGGACAACTTATAGGAGCAGTGGGAAGTACAGGAAAATCTACAGCACCCCACTTGCATTACGAAGTGCGCAAAAATGATGAACCGCAAAATCCAGCTTATTATTTCTTTAACGACCTTACAGACGCTGATTACGAATTAATGCTAAAACGTGCTTCTGCGCCTAACCAATCATTTGACTAGCCATCATATTTTAGCATGAGTGACGAAAAATTGTTTTATAGAATTAGCGAAGTAGCTAAAAAAATGGGTGTAACACAAAGCACACTCCGCTTTTGGGAGAAACAAATACCAAAATTAAAGCCACGCACTAATGCAAAAGGTAATAGACTATATACCAAAGAAGATATAGCTAAACTAGAAAAAGTAAGGTTTTTGATTAAAGATAAAGGACATACTGTTGCTGGGGCAAAAAATCAACTGAGCACTAATATTGATTTAGTCGCTGCAAAATCAGAAATTTCTGAAAAACTAATCAAGTTAAGAAGTTTTTTGGAATTGCTGAGCGAAAAAATTGGTGATTAGTGCGCATCGTTTGCATCATACATTTTTTTTTAATAAAGTAATAGTTTTTTAATGAATGGTTAATTATGAATTATAACAAGACGTGCGAAGTGTTATAACCTCGCAGCTAATATGATTAATGACCAATTTGTGCCTATAAAAAATAATATTATAAAAACCATCTCCCTGCACACTTTTCTAAACCACACACCAACATTATAAATAACTACCCTTAAAAATCTAAAAAAGCACCCCCTATTTTCTATTATTACAGATCTAAACGGCACATTAAAAAAATAGAATATTGGAATAGAAATTTTAATGCGCACCACAAGGGAAGATGAAAGCTTGCCTCTCCCTGCGCGGTTTTTCTCACCTCGCAGCCAAAATACTTAGCTATTATTCCCTTTTTGCATCTAACATTTTTCTTGTGCAAAAAGCAGTAGCGCTTCGATACAATTCATTCACCAGGAAGTGAATAAATTACTCAGCGTGACTGCTTTTATAGGTTCACTAATCCCAATCCCTGCGTGGTGTTATAACCTCGCTGCCAATATGATTAATGACCCAATTGTGCCATCTCCCTGCACACTTTTCTACACCACACACCAACATCGTTAAATTTATTGCCCTTAAATTTTTTAAAAAAGCACCCCCTATTTTCTATTATTACAGATCTAAACGGCACATTAAAAAAATAGAATATTGGAATAGAAATTTTAATGGGCACCACAAGGAAAGATGAAAGCTTGCTTGAATATCACCCGCAGTGGTCATTAAAATGAAATGGAAATGTGATATTTATTTATGATGCCTAGCTTTTTTGCTTACTTTTTTGGCAATGAAAAAAAGTAAGAAAGAAATGAAATGAAGTAACACTTAAAATTTATGGATATCAAAAATACCGTCAAAAAACCATAAAAACAAAAATGGCAATC
>JBDNFC010000114.1:0-1342 GCA_041690035.1 Bacteroidia bacterium
AGACTTGTCGCATTATTTAATAGACACTATCTTAGCAAACGATGCTACGCAAAACTGCATCATAAAAGGAAAAATATCAGACTGGAATGATTTGCCCAAAAGCAAAAGCCTCTTTTTTTCAAAGGCTAATTGTGGTTTGCCTATTGGTAATTTAACATCGCAACTTTTTAGTAATATCTATTTGCATAGTTTTGATACTTTTATAAAAGAAGACAATAACATAAAGTATTATGGTAGGTATGTAGATGATTTTTATATACTGTCACCTAATATTTTATATTTAAAAAAAATAATTACAGTGTGTAAAAACTATTTAAAAACCCAATTAGGTTTGCAATTGCATCCTAAAAAAATATTTTTACAACATTTTTCTAAAGGTGTAAATTTTTTAGGAGCCACGCTTAAACCTCATAGAAAATATGTTTCTAACAGGGCAAAAATAAATTTTAAACTTTGTGTAAAAAACTGGAAATTATTTTTGCAAAACAATACTCCTCATTATGCAGATTTAGTGCAAATAAGAGCTTCTATCAATTCTTATTTAGGTATAATGCGGCATTATAGAACCTATAACATTAGATATAACACCCTTATTAAAGATAGAAACAATCTTCTTTTTCAATACGGTTATATAGAAGCATTTAAAAAGGGTGCTATGACCTATAAATTATATCCAACAACAAACTAGCATTATGCACAAAACTTTTCTTTATTTAATAGCACTATTCTTAGTCAGTTTTGGCGCAACTGCCCAAACCATCAACATAGAATTTCCGTATTTTGCGGGTAAAACCTATGACTTTAAAATAGTGCAGGGCAATAAGCTCATTGTCTTGCAAAATGATACCATCCCAAAAGGAGGTAAAGTGAAACTTACTATTCCCGAAAAATATAAAGGCTATAAAGGCATGGCACTTTGGTATATTACCAATAGCAGAGACGGTGGTGGTTTAGATTTAGTAATAAATGGCGAAGATTTTTCGGTTACTTGTTTGGATTCCATTCCATCTCCCAAAAGTATTGTATATAAAAACACTACAGAAAACATTTTTAGTAACAGCAACTACCAAGAACAACAAGCCATTTTTGCCAAGCACGATGCCATGCTATATGCTACCAGAGCTTATGACAAAAACCATAAATTGTATCCTGTTTTTGATAAAGAGTATGCTGTTATTATAGAAGCATATAACCAATATGTAAAAGCACTAAAAAACACTGATTTATATGCGGCACGTTTTAGGGAAATTACAAATATTACTATGGGCATTGGTACTATCATTACTCAAGATGAAAATTTAAAAGCTAAAAATATTAATGATATAATCGTAAATCAGTTAGA
>JBDNFC010000115.1:0-12398 GCA_041690035.1 Bacteroidia bacterium
AATAATGGTTCGTGCAAATCCTTTTTGAAAAGCAATTCCTTTTTTTAACAAGTTTAAAACATACTTTTTATGGTGCAATTGCTTTCCGTAAAATTGGGAATAGGTCTCAAAAAAAAGCGATATAATAGCCTCTTCATCAACAAAATTAGACACAGTGTATTGCGTTGGTTTTATTTTATTAAGATTTTTTTTTGCATCTTTAGAGAAATTAGCAAATATTTCATCATAAGTAGGAGAAAGCTTTAATATGTAATTAGTTCGCTCTTGAATTTTATATTTTTTTCGAAAAAATACTTTATTTGCATAGTTTAATTGTATATTTACTTTAAAAAATTTGAAAGGAATTTTTTTAATACAATTTTTAACCAATATTTGGTTGATCGGCAATTTGCTCATAATACCTAATTGCTGACAAAAGTAGGGTTGATAAAGGTAAAATAAGCCATATTTTTTTTTAAAGGGCAATGGGAAAATAGCATCATAATCTCCTACGATAATTGCATCCCAATCTTCATTGCACAAAGCATTTAGATAAAAACTATACCCATAAATTAATCCATTTATAGAATTTGATACACACGTATCCCATTTATCAAAATCAATGTATTTGTGAGAAATATATTCAATCTTTTTCAAAATTAGTAATGATTGCAGTGTGTGTGCAAATTTATGTTATTAATTATTAAAACAACATTATTGCAAAAAATTAGCTAATTATGCCTGACTGCATTTTTTTTTAGGAATAATATTTACTTAGATTTAGACTAACTTTGCAACCTTGCATCAGGAATCACAAAAAATAAAAGTATTGTTGATTAGATTTAGTTCTATAGGCGATATAGTGCTTACTTCGCCTGTGATTAGATGTATTAAAAAAACCTTGCCCGATGCAGAATTACATTTTTTGAGCAAAAAGCAAAATGGAATACTTCTGGTTAATAATCCTTTTATAGATAAAGTTATCTTTTTAGAAGACACACCGCTGAAATCAATTAAAGTGCATAATTATGATTACATCATTGATTTGCACAACAATTTGCGTACACTTAAATTAAAAATATATACTTTTTTTTCTAAAACAAAATGGTATCATTTTAATAAAATAAATTTACTAAAATGGCTTACAGTGGTGTTTAAAGCCAAAGGTTTATTGCCAAATAAACACATCGTTTTTAGATATTTGGATGCAGCAAAACCATTGGGCATTAAGTATGATAATCAGGGATTAGATTTTTTTATTACACAAGAAAATAAAGTAGATATTGTATTGCATTTTGAAAATATAACCCCATATCACTATTATGTATATGTGATTGGTGGGCAGCACAATACTAAAAAATTGCCTTATAATCAACAAATAAAAATGTTGAAAAAACTAAAAATGCCAGTTATACTTATGGGTGGCATAGAAGATATGGAACAAGCTGATAAATTGAAAAAATCTTTACCACGCTTATACAACGCTTGTGGGAAATTTAATTTACAGCAATCTGCAAGTATTATTGAACAATCTAGAAAAGTATTTACGCATGATACTGGATTGATGCATATAGCTGCAGCGCTTTTAAAACCTATTATTTCTATTTGGGGCAATACTATTCCTGAATTTGGCATGTATCCTTTTTATCCTGCTGGGTTTAATGATTACGAAAATAAGGTTTTAGAAGTTAAAGTTTATTGCAGGCCATGCAGCAAAATAGGCTTTAACAATTGTCCATATGGCCATTTTAAATGCATGCAAAATCAAAATTTTAACGACCTGAATTAATAAAAACAAATGAAACCAAACGCAGATATTGTATTAAAAAAAGGAAAAGAAAGCGCATTGCTTAGAAAGCATCCTTGGATTTTTTCGGGTGCCATTCAATGCATCAATAATGGAATAGAAGATGGAGATTTGGTTAATGTTTCTGCTGCTGATGGCAAGCATATTTGTTGGGGGCATTATCAAGAAAAAGGGAGTATTTCAGTTAGACGTATATCAGACGAAGTGAATAAACCAACACTTGATTTTTGGACAGCAAGTATATTCAATGCATATAAACTTAGAAGTGAGCTAAATATTTTTAACCCTAGCACTAATGCCTACCGTTTGGTGCATGGAGAAGGGGATGGATTGCCAGGCTTAATTATTGATATTTATGATAGGACAGCGGTGGTGCAATGTCATAGCAGTGGCATGGCAAAAAATATTGAAATGATTTTAGAAGCCTTGATTATTGTGCTAAAAGACGGAATAAATCAAGTGTTTTTAAAAGGGGTTGAAAAAACGGGTGAAAAAACAGGCAAATATCTCTTGGGCGATGAAGATAAATCGGGCTGTGAAATTTTAGAAAACGGCATTAAATATTGGGTGGATTGGGAGAAAGGGCAGAAAACCGGATTTTTTTTAGATCAAAGAGAAAGCAGACTTCATTTGGAAAAATTTTGTAAAAATAAAAAAGTGCTTAATGCATTTTCATATTCAGGAGGCTTTAGTTTAGCAGCTTTAAAAGGTGGTGCAAAAAATGTTGTTTCTGTAGATGTTTCTCAAAAAGCCTGTGATTGGGCTAGCGAAAATGCCATCTTAAATAAATTAGAAAAAAATCATCAATCTATTACTGCAGACGTTTTAAAATACTTAGATCAGACAACAGAAGCCTTTGATGTAATCATTTTAGACCCTCCTGCATTTGCCAAACATCAGAGCGCCAAACACAATGCTATACAAGCCTATAGAAGAATAAATCAACAAGCATTAACTATTTTGCCACAAGGTGGAATATTATTTACTTTTAGCTGCTCGCAAGCCATAGATAAGGTTACTTTTGAGGGTATTATTCGTTCTGCAGCCATTAACATCAACAGAGAAATAAAAATTATTGGTTATTTGAATCAGCCTGCAGATCATCCAGTTTCTATCTTTCATCCCGAAGGCGATTATCTAAAAGGATTGGTAATATATGCAGGATAGCTTTGATTTAATTTTTAGCGCATTCTATTGACTGATTTTAGCAAATTAAAATCTTTAACAATATGCCTTGTGGCCATAAAATTTAATAGGAGTAAGGCAATCGGAAAAATAGCAGACATGTGAAATGAAATTGCTCCATCTATAAAAAAATCCATATAATTGAATAAATCTAAAGCAACAAAAATTGGAAGAAACAAGATAAATGCAAAGTTGAAAGAACTAAAAGTTATTTGTCTCTTCAAGTTTTTAAAAGAAAAAATAGTTACTATGGCCCAAAGAGCAATGGCCCAAAGAATATATTGTGATTTCATTGCAAAATCGATAACATCAGGCTGATTTGTGCTTTTTATAAATGTAGCGCGTGAATAAGAAAGGTTGGCCCCATTCATAACTGTTTTATTTATTACCCCTTTTCCAGCAATGCTAATTACTGTTGTTTTACTAAATGAAACTATTATTGCCATAATGGCAAGAATGCCAAGGTATAAATGTTGAATACGCTGTATCATGCTGCAAAATTAAATAATTAAATTCATTTAACCCTTGCAGTAATTGATAAAACAGGAAAAAAGAATTAAAATAGAAATCGGCTATTTTAGGGCTTTTTGATGCATAATGTTTCTAGATTTACCCAAATAAAGGATATTCAAGAGAAAAATAACTTATCTAATAAGAACGGATAAATTTTTTGCGGAACCTTAGTCATACCAAAAAAAAATATTCTAAATTTGCAGCATGCAAGAAGTTTATATAATAGATGCCGCAAGAAGTGCAGTTGGAAAATACGGAGGAGCCTTGGCAAGCATAAGGCCTGATGATTTAGCAGCATATGTTATAAAGGCATTGATTAGCAGAAATCCACAAATAGATTATACATGTCTTGATGAAGTTATTTTAGGAGCTGCTAATCAAGCCGGTGAAGATAATAGAAACGTAGCTAGAATGGCGCTTTTGTTAGCAGGTCTGCCCAATACTGTGCCGGCATATACGGTAAATAGACTATGTGCAAGCGGTTTATCCGCTATAGCCAATGGATTTGCCTCAATACGCGCTGGAATACAAGATCTAGCTATTGTAGGCGGAGTAGAAAGTATGACAAGAGCGCCAATGGTTATGGCCAAAGCATCTTCTGCTTGGGATAGAAATCCAGAAATATATGACACAACAATTGGCTGGAGGTTTACCAATATTGAATTATCAAAACTATATCACCCTTATACTATGGGAGAAACAGCAGAAAATGTTGCCAAAAGGTGGATGATAACTAGAGAGGAACAAGATGTCTTTGCTTTTGAATCACAAAAAAAATATGAATTAGCACACGTAAATAATTGCTTCGATAAAGAGATTGTGCCTATCAAAATACCTCTAAGAAAAGGAGAATCATACATTTTTGATAAAGATGAGCACCCTAGATTGAGTAGTTTAGAGGTATTGGCTTCACTAAAACCTGCATTTGATAAAGAAGGTACTGTAACAGCAGGCAATAGCAGTGGGATTAATGATGGTGCAGCGATGCTAATATTGGCTTCTGAAAAGATGGTAAAACAATTTAACCTAAAACCCATTGCCAAAATTTTAAGTTGCGCTGCAGCAGGGGTTGCGCCAGAAATAATGGGTATTGGGCCTGTGCCAGCAACAGAAAAAGCATTAAAAATGGCAAATTTAGTCAATAATAATCTAAATTTAATAGAATTAAATGAGGCTTTTGCTTCTCAATCTCTTGCTTGTATGCACGATTTATCCTTAAATCCGGCTATTGTTAATGTAAATGGGGGATCTATTGCAATTGGTCATCCTTTGGGTGCAAGCGGTGCTAGAATTACCAATACCCTATTGCATGCCATGGCGCAGCGCAAGGCAAAAATCGGGCTAGCCACGATGTGCGTAGGTGTAGGGCAGGGGCAAGCTGTAATTTTTGAAAATTTGAATTTGTGAACATAGCATTGATTTTATCATTTGATGGTTCAGATTTTAATGGATTTCAGGTGCAAAAAAATGCTCCTTCGGTGCAAGCGTGTTTAGAAAAATCACTGTCAATATTATTAAATGAAAAAATAAAAATTATAGGTTGTGGCAGAACTGATACTGGCGTAAGTGCGATCAATTACTGCATTAATTTTAATTATACAGTTGAAAATCTTGCGACTGATTTTTGTTATAAATTAAATAAAATATTGCCAAATAGTATTGCTGTTTATTATGTTTATAAAGTGAATAATGAATTTAATGCAAGATTTGACGCTATAGATAGAACATACAAATATAAATGTACGCTTGTTAAAAATCCATTTTTAAAGCATACTCATCTTCAACTTTCAAAATTGCCAAATATAGAAACTATCAATGATGCTGCTACCTATTTATTAGGTACCCATGATTTTAAAAGTTTTTCTAAAGTTAAAACTGAAGTAAATAATTATAAATGCACAGTGCTAGAGTCGCATTGGAAATTATACAATGATGAACTTATTTATACTATTAAGGCTAATCGGTTTTTAAGAAATATGGTAAGAGCTATAGTTGGCACACTATTAGACATTGGTTTAGAAAAAAGAGAAATCCAATCCCTAAATCACATTATGGCTGCTCAAGACAGGTGTAAAGCGGGTAAAAGCGTCCAAGCGCATGGCCTGTCGCTTGAAATGGTAAATTACGATAAAACCAATTGGCAATTACTTCAATCTATTAATTAAATGAATAATAAATCAGAAAAAGCGCCAATAACGAGCATAAAACAATGGAATGTAGATGAAAGGCCACGCGAAAAATTGCGTGATATGGGCAAAAATGTCCTTACAGATGCTGAACTTATTGCAATTTTGATTGCTACTGGAACTAAAAAAAAATCAGCGATTGATGTAGCAAAAGATTTATTAACCTTAGCCAATAATAGTTTGTCTGTGCTAGCCCGCATGAGTATACCAGATTTGTGCAAAGTAAGTGGTATTGGGCCTGCCAAAGCCATTACCATTATTGCGGCATTAGAATTTGCAGTAAGAAAAAACATGTCAGATTTGGTACTAACACCAAAAATTACAGATAGCAAGGCCGCGTATAACATAATGAAAGGCAAATTAACGGACCTTAATTATGAAGAATTTTGGATTATTACTTGCAACACAAGAATAGAAATAATTAATACACATAGAATTAGTGATGGTGGCACTTTGGCTACTATTGTAGATGCTAAGCGGGTTTTTAAATTAGCATTAGAAAACAATGCTTCCAATATTTTTTTAATTCACAACCATCCATCGGGGAGTTTGATTCCAAGCGAAGCAGACATACAGTTAACCCATAAAATGAAAAATGCAGGAAATTTGCTCGATATTAAAGTGTTAGATCACTTAATTATTAGCAGCAAAGGGTATTATAGCTTTAGCGATGACGGAAAGCTTGCTTAATGATAAATATTTTTTTTCAACTAAATTATATTCCTGCCTTTGTTTGGTATAAAAAGCTAAATTTGCACTTTAAAATTTTTAAAACTCAATGACAAAAAGGATATTTCTATATGGCTTTGCTTTTGGCAGTTTATTGGCACTAAGCACTTTTATTTATTTCGAAAATCAGTTATACAAAGATTTTTTACAAGACACATTGGGCGGTAAAATATTGCCAATTATTATACAAATGGTGGGTGTTGGTTTAGCCATAGTAGCTGTTAAAAAATCGGAAGGCAATTATATTACGATGGCCAGGGCTGGTTTTGTTGGATTAATGATATCCATTGTAATGGGTATTTTTTCTAGTTTTTTTTATTATGTGTACACAAATCAAAAACCCGAAAAATTATTGGCACTAAAAGATGCCTATAAATATCGAACTGCTCAAGTATATGAAAAACCTGAAAACAAAGGAAAAATATCAGAAAAAGATTTTAACGAAAAAATAAAAGCCATAGATTATTATTATGTTCCATCTCAGCAAATGAAATTAGAGATGTTTAGAATTATGTCTGTAGCCTTAATTGCTGCAGGAGCGTTTGGATTTATGTTAAAAAGAGAACCAACAATTAAACCATAATAATTTGCGAATTTTAAGTATTTTATATACCGCATGGGCTGCAATGTGGGTGCTTATTGGCTTTGTCGTTACTATGCCTGTTAATTTAGTGCTTATGCGTTTTACAAAAGCATATTCCATAATCCACTTTATTAGAAAAATATGGGCTTATTTCATTTTTTTGCCTAGTGCAATGTATGTAAAAGTACAAGGAAAAGAGGAATTAATAGGATTAGATAAATTTATATATGCCCCAAATCATAGCTCTTATATAGATATACCTGCTTGCACTTTAGCATTGCCAGGCACACTTTGTTTTATGGCTAAAGCAGAACTTGCAAGAATACCTGTTTTTGGATATTTTTTTAAATCAATAGATATTGCTGTTAATAGAGGAAGTATTATTAGTGCTCACAACGGGTTTAAAACAGCAGGCGAAAGATTGGATATTGGGCAAATACCATTAATTTTTCCAGAAGGCACCATACCCGCAAATTCACCAGAGCTTGGCAGGTTTAAATCGGGTGCATTCAAATTGGCAATTACAAAAAATGTGCCTATAGTGCCAGTAACAATGTTAGATAATTCAAAAAGATTTCCAGATAACAAACCTCTTCGCGCTACTCCAGGAAAAATGAGGGTAATTATTCATCGTCCAATACCAACAAGTCATCTAAATATTGCTGATAGCGATGCGCTTATGCAAGAAGTTTACGATATTATTGAAGCAAGTTTAAAAAAACATCACGCGATATAAATCTTAAGCATGAAAATTACAAATCAAATTATAAATGAATTGGCACACTTATCAAGGTTAGAATTTGAAGGTGCAGAACTAGAGCAAATTAAAGTAGATTTAGAAAAAATTACACAATTTTGCGAAAAACTTAATGATTTAGATACTGAAAATGTATCGCCATTAATTTATTTGAACACAGATACCAACGTTTTTAGAGAAGACTTGGCTATAATTACATTATCTAAAGAAAATGCATTATTAAATGCTCCTAAATCTGATTCTGATTTTTTTAGAGTACCAAAAGTTATCAAAACAATTCGGGGGTAAATTATTATGTCAGTTATTGTATTAAAAGACATCATAAAAGCCTATAAACTTGGTGAAACATATTTAGAGGTTTTAAAAAGTATTAATTTAACTGTTGAACAAGGGGAGTTTTTAGCATTAATGGGCCCTTCTGGAAGTGGAAAATCTACCCTGATGAATATTATAGGATGTTTGGATACTCCAACAAGTGGCATGTACATGTTACAGAATAAGGATGTTAGCACATTAAAAGATGATGAATTGGCAAAAGTGCGCAACGCTTCAATAGGTTTTATATTTCAAAATTTTAATTTAATGCCAAGAATGAATGCATTAGAAAACGTGGCCCTGCCTTTGATTTATGCAGAAGTAAACAAAAAAGAAAGAATACAAAGAGCAGAGTTTGCATTAGAAAGTGTAGGTTTAAAAGACAGAATGAAACATAAGCCAAATGAGCTTTCTGGTGGTCAAAGACAAAGGGTGGCTGTGGCAAGGTCTCTGATAAATAATCCATCATTGCTTTTGGCCGATGAACCAACGGGTAATTTAGATACCACCACATCCGAAGAGATTATGACCTTGTTTAGAGAGTTGCATCAAAAAGGTAATACCATTGTGCTGGTAACGCATGAAGAGGAAATTGCACAAAATGCTAAACGAATCGTTAGGCTTTTGGATGGAAATATTAATAGCGATACCAAAACTAATTAGCCATTAATTAATTAATTAAAACATAATATGAAAATTTATACCAAAAAAGGAGATAAAGGAAAAACTGCATTAATAGGAGGAGAGCGTGTATTTAAAGATAATCTTAGAATAGATGCTTATGGAACAGTAGATGAGCTAAATGCACAATTAGGCTTGGTTATATGCACTTATGAGCCTATAAGAATTGAACTAAAAGAAATTCAAGACCAATTATTTAATTTGGGATCTCACTTGGCAAATAGTAAAGAGAGCAAATTTAAACTTCCTGAAATAAATCAGATATGGATTACAAAAATGGAAGAAAATATTGATTTAAAAACTGCTCAATTGCCAGAATTAAAGAATTTTATTTTACCAGGCAGTGATATTGCAAATGCACATTGCCATGTAGCACGTTGCATTTGCAGAAGAGCCGAAAGATTGTGTGTTTCTCTTGACAGGCAAGAAGGTATTGAAGCAATTATTATTATATATTTAAACAGGCTTTCAGATTACCTATTTACCTTAAGTAGATTTATAACCCATCAAATTGGAACCAATGAAGTGATTTGGAAACCTTAAGGTATTATAAAACTTTTTATTTTCAAAAATTAATAAAGCATCATTTGTTTTAATTAATGACAATAAAAAAACAAAGTATTTTACCGTAATATTATCTGTAAAACATATTTTTGCATTGATGAAAAAAATTTTAGTGTTTTCCTTATTTTCAATTGCCCTTTTTGCAATCATTTTTACAAAAAGTGATGTTGCGAAAAAAACTTTACCAGGATACTATGAACAATGGCTAGAAATGAAAACAATGGGAACCGGAATTGTACCTCAAAATTTGCAGAGTTTGTGGAACAAATGGGGCAATAATGTAAGAAGAACGGATGAATTACTAACAAATTTTGAAGAAGTAGGTCCATTTAATGTTGGTGGAAGAATTAGGGCTATACTTATAGACAGGGCGGATACAAGTCATTATTTGGCAGCGGGTATTAGTGGCGGTTTATGGACAAGTTATAACAGCGGTGTGTCTTGGAAACCCATAAATGAGCATGAAGTGACGCTTAATGTTTCTTGCATTTCGCAAAGTGAAAGCAATCCTGCAATCATTTATTATGGCACGGGTGAAGGGTCAGGAAATTCAGTTGGACTGGGTGGAAATGGTGTTTTTAAATCCATAGACACAGGAAAAAGTTTTACAATAATCCCTTCAACGGACAATGCCAATTTTAATACTTGTTGGAAAATTGCTGTGCACCCAAAAAACGAACAAATTGTTTATGTGGCCACAGATAATAAAGGACTTTATAGAACCAAAGATGGCGGCACAACGTGGGAAAAAGTTTTAAATGTTACACAAGAAATAAATGATTTGGACCTTATGGAAAATGGAAAAATTTTTGCGAGTATAAAAAGTGCTGGTATTTTTGTATCAGATAGTGGTAATATTGGCACTTTTTCTAAAATAGTTTCACCTACCTTTATCAGCAGCAGTTTTGCGAGAATTGAGTTAGGCTTTTGTAAAAAATTTAGAGGAGTAATGTATGCCGCTTTTTCTAGCCCAGACAATGGGTATAATGGGTTTATTGCAGGTGTTTATAAAAGCAGTGATACGGGTAAAACATGGAAAACTATCGCCACACCAACTACTAATGCTGTAGGCGCTGGATTTACCTGGTACTGTAAAATTTTAGAGGTTAGCCCAGTAGATTCTAATTTTATATTTTTTGGTGCTGTTAGTCCTGGTTATTCTCCAAATGGCGGCTTGGGTTGGATAGCTGCCGATAATACCCATGCGGATTATCACAGTGTTTGCTTTAATCACTTAGATCCAAGAAAATTTTTAGTAGGCAATGATGGTGGGGCACACCGATATTTTACTAACAGAATGAGCAATGCACAAACTTTAAATAATGGGTTAAACATAACGCAATTTTATCACGGTAGCTATCATCCTAGCAGCAAAGATTATGCAGGCGGCACACAAGACAATGGCACACAATTAAGCTTTGGGCAAAACAAAATATTTCAAAGAATACTAGGAGCAGATGGTGCTTTTACTCATTTTCATCAACAATTGCCTGGGGTTATCTATGGTTCGTTTCAAAATGGTATACTGCATCGGGTTGAGTACACCGAATTTTCTGTGAACACCACCAGAATACTCAATGAATTAGATGCTGATGATGATGGAAATATTGATGAGTCTGTGCGCTTTATAAATCCGTATTTTATGAATTATTTAGATGGCGACCAACTTTTTTTTGTTACTAATTCTGGCATTTGGCGCAGTAAAAGTGGTGGAAATAGTTGGGTAAAAATTACAGGAAATGCTGCTTCATTATACGCAATAGGACTAAGTGCGCACACAAATCCAGTGCTTTATGCAGGCGGAAATGGCACATTGGTTCGCATAGAAAATGCAGGCAATATAAATCCGGGTAACAATCAAGTATATTTTCAAAATAGGGTGCCAGGGATAACGGGTAATTTTGTAAGTTGTATAAAAGTAAATCCACATAAACATGATAGAATTTATGTGAGTTTTTCTAATTTTAGCAATTCTAGCAGATTATTAATGATAGACAGTGCTTTGAGCAATTCTCCTAAAGTAATATCTTTGGGAGATAATTTGCCATCAAATTTACCAATAAATTGGTTTGATATTGACCCCACAAAACCGGATAGTGTTTTTATTGTGGGCACTGATTATGGTCTTTATACCACAATAGATGGAGGAATATCTTGGAAAAAAGATTTAAGGGTGCCTAATGTTTCTGTTAATGCTGTATACATTCGCCCTGATGATAGAAGGGTATTTATATACACCCACGGCAGAGGGTGTTTTACAGGTATTTTACCTGGCACACCAAATGTTGGTATAAGTAAGGTAGCTGATATTAATTGGAGCTTATTTCCAAATCCAAGTAATAATTTTATAAATATCAAGATTGATAATGCCTTGAGTCCCAAATACGAAATTTATGGATTAAAGGGAGATTTAGTAGCACAAGGTAATTTAGCAGCTAATGGAAACATAGCTATTAAAAATCTTGAAATTGGCACCTATATTATAAAAATTTATGATGCCGATAAGTTTAAAACCTTTAGATTTTTGAAATCAAATTAAACATAGGGAGAGTTGCAATTTTTGTAATTTTGAGTAGGGTTTCTTTCTAAAATTGGTTTACAGTAAAATGCAAACAAAATGGACAAACAGAAAAAGCGGCAATAATGGCCGAGTATTTATTAGGTTTGATGAGCTATCGAAAATTAGGTTAAAAGCATGAAATTGATTTTAGAATCATACATTGGTGGTTAACAAAATTTAAAGGCAAGCCAGTGCGAAAATCAAAACCAGTCATTAAAAATGAAGAATCGGAACAACTTCCGTCCGATGTAAAGTTGCTGCAAAAAGAGTTACGCCTGTAAAAGCTGCATCACAAGCTGCGTAATGCAATGATAGACATAGCAGAGGAACAAAAAAATTAAAAAAATTGCTATCCGAAAAAAGTCTGGCACCAAGCGTTAGAAACAATAGAACAAAGCGAGCCTCGTTGCATAAACGAGCTTTGTTTGCTGCTTGGTTATAGTAAACAATCCTACTATCAGGGCGTAAAATTTATTCAGCAAAAGCTTATCAAGCCGACATTATTATTGAAGAGGTGATCCGTTATCGCAAGCACCAAA
>JBDNFC010000116.1:0-4421 GCA_041690035.1 Bacteroidia bacterium
AAACCCAATGAGTTTCCTGTTAAATAAATAACTGGTTCACCATTGTGTTGCGGAAAGAAAAATTCATTTTTCAACGAATTTAAGCTATCATTTGCATCTTTTGCCTGCGCCCAATTTTTGGAAAACTCCATATTTATAAAATTTCTAATGCCTCAAAATAAGTAAGCCATTTTTCCATGCTTGCCATACCCACTTCTTCTTCTTTGCTTCCAAACAAAAGAACATCAGGCGTTTTGTTTTTAAAAGCAATATTAAAATCTTCTTTACTCTTTAGGGGGGTAAGTTTTTTTATAAAGTTAGTTTTGTTGAACACTTCTGTTTGCAAGGCATCATAATGATACAAAGTATTTTTAAAAAGAACCTTTTTTATTCCAAAATAATCTATTATTTCCCTCATCTCCAATGAAGGTTCTTTGCTAAGCGCTGCAATCCATTCGCTGCCAACAAGCCATTGTTTAAAACCATGCAAATCAGCAATAGGCACATAATTAGGTTGGTCTAACTCAAAGCAAAAAGCAATGCCTTTTGCCATTACAGAAGAGGCAAAACGGGCTTCAGAAAGATTGGATATTTGAGTAAAGTAAACTTCGGGTAACATAAAATGCAAAAATACCTAAATTTTGGTTAATGCCTATACTCGAATGGTTTTTAATTTTTTTAGAAGAAATATTTTCTTTTACTTTTTATTTCGAGGGTGGTAATTTAAAATTGTCTCTTTGAGTTGTTTTTGCTCCAAATGGGTATAAATTTCGGTAGTTGTGATACTTTCATGTCCAAGCATTTCTTGCACAGAACGCAAATCTGCGCCATTGGCTACAAGGTGTGTGGCAAAGCTATGCCTAAAGGTATGCGGACTAATTTTTTTATTGATACCTGTTTTCATAGCCAAATCTTTAATAAATGAAAAAACAAATACTCGGCTCAACGCACCGCCAAACCTGTTTAAAAACAAAATTTCTTCCGCACCTTTTTTAGGTTTTAAGTTTTTTCGTTCAGATGCTAAATATAAGCTAATTAATTTTAATGTATATTGATCTATAGGTACATATCGCTGCTTATTTCCTTTGCCAATTACTTTTATCAAGCCATCATCAAATAGTATATCAAAAACACCCATCAGTATCAATTCTGAAACCCGTAACCCGCAGGAATATAAAACTTCAAGCATTGTTTTGTTTCTATGGCCATAGGGCAGGCTTAGGTCTATTCCACTAATCATGTTGTCTATTTCTTCTACTGTAAGATAATTTGGCAATTTACGCCCTAATTTAGGTGCAGAAATAAGAGCAGCAGGATTTTCTTCAATAATTTTTTCATCAATAAGATAATTAAAAAAAGCTTTGGTGCCAGACACAATGCGAGCCTTACTATAGGCTGCCAACTTTTTTTCTGTCAGATAATGGATAAATTTGCTTAAATCATTATAAGTAAGTGCAGTTAAATTTGTGATTAATTCATCTTGGGCAAAGGTGTGCAGTTTTGCAATATCTTGTAAATAAGCAGCAATGCTATTAGAGGATAATCCTTTTTCTAATCTAAGATGGAGTTCAAATCCTTTTATAGCACTTTGCCAATCTTGCATTGCATATTAGCTTAAATGGCTTTTTTCTTTTTTGCTTGAAAAACAATTTTAGATTTTGATGAGTGCACAAAAGCCACTACCTCGCAGTTTGCTAATTTCCAATTACTAGGAATGTCAAATACATATTGCCGTTTGACAGCTAAGCCTGCTTTTGGAGTTGGCAATGGGTCGCCCACTGGCAAAGTGGCGTATTCGCGCACGATGTGTTTAAATTCGTAATATGTATCGTCACCAGTGGGTGTCTTTTGTTTTCCTATTATTTTACTTTCATTTAACACTAATGTTATGTTTTGGTTAGTATCTAAAGGGGTTTGGGTATAAATAGTTGTAACCGTAACAAGCAATTGATTTAGGCTGCTTTCAAAAGCGGTTTCTAACTCAATATTTACATTGGTGGTTTTAGCCATTTGAATATTAACTCCGTCTGCCCACAATGGGAAAACTGACATTAATCCATTGCCATGATCTGTTCTATCTATCATGCCTATTGGCATGGCGCCTGGAGGGGTTAGAAAATTTAGCAGTTGATTTACTTTGTTTAAACTCACATTGGCATAGTCTGGCGCGAAATCTGTAAATTCTGCCAATAAGTTTTTGTCGGGCATAAGCGTGAGCACTGCTAATCTTTCTTGATGCACATTTAACAAATCTTCTGCTTTTTCAGCAGCTTTTGGACAATTAGAACATTTTACTCCACTCACATCTTCAAGCAATACATTTTTTAGTTGTGCGGCTGGTATTGGGTTTATATAATAGCTGGTATCTAAAAGCAAAATATTTTTCTTGCTCATATCTATAAAAGGAGGCTCTTCTTGGCAAGCATTAGATATCAATACAGTGCTTAATAGAAGTATAAAAATATTTTTATTTATCATCATGTCAATTAATAGTTCAAATATAAGAAATCTTTTTTAATCTTAATGTCAAAAATTGCTATTCATGGTAAATCTAATGCCGCTAAATGCAGGCTCTACTCTGCATATACCACCAGTGCAGTTTACGCCTTGCACTTGCTTTATATATGCTAGCGTAAATACAGACGCCTTTAGCGTGTAACTAGCAAAAACTGTAGGGTAATGAATAACTCTGTTGGGGATGCTAGAGCCGGGGGAACGGTATGGTTTGGTATTTATCATATCTGTGATAGAAAAACTATATTTGGGTGCAATGTTCCATTCTAACACCGCATTTAAAAAACTGCCTAAATCTTGCTTAGTTTCCAAGTATTGAAACTCAAATCTAAAAGATTTTTTTCGTTGATATTTGAATGTAAGTTCTGTAAAGGGGGTAAAGGTGGTTACATTGATAGCCCCGGGTTTAAACTCATAGCGTTCTTGATTATAAAAAATTTTCTGTAACCCAAATTTACCTTTCCATTTTTTATTAAACGTATGTTCTATTTGGGCATACAATTCTTCGAACAATTGAATCGGTTTGCCAGCTGCATCTCCATTAAAGGCCAAGCTGCGCACGTTTGAATAATTGAAATTTAGGTTCGTGTTTTCTGAAATTCCAAAGGTAACATCACCTTGAATAGCCTCATCGCCAATAGTTTGCACCACAGCGGTGTAGCGGGCCAATAAACGATAAGTATTTGCCCTAGTTATTGATGGTAAATAGCTTATAAAACCATCTAGGTTGCTGGCATAGGGGTTTATTCTAAACTCAAATTTATCTATTTTTTTGTACTGAATATTTGCCCCAAAACTTTTGAGCCATTTATTATTTATTCCAGACACTCCATAAGAAAGTGTTCCATAATATACATCTCCACCTCTGTTTCTAAAAAGAAGGCTTAGGTCTCTAATTAAGTCTAAGGTTTTATGACAATACTCACCATTGAGGGTAAAATTGCCATAATTTAATGTCGCATAGGCATTAAATCCAAAAGTATTGTACTTTGGGTTTGCAAATCGATCATCTATATTTTTATAAGAATTAATTTCTGCTGCCACCCTGTTCATCGTTTTTTCGGAGTGGGTTTTATTTACAACCGATGCCCCTGGCAAAAATTTTAGTTTTTTGTTTTTTAGTAGGTTAAAATCTCCCTCTAGATTTAAGCCTTGAATTCTATCTTCAAACACCCCAAATCTGTTTTCTATATCGCCTCTTTGCTGACCTGTAAAGGCTTTTAAATATATTTTATCATTAAAATTATATTTTAACCTTGCACCTCTTATTGCATAATCTATTCCAATATTTCTATCTTCGTATGATCTAAAAAGTGAGCCGCTGCCAAATTGGTCATAAAAATGCCCAACAGTAATATTGAGATTATCTATATCTTTGCTAATTTGATAAAATGCCAAACCTTGATTGCTATAGGCTCCCTGCGGATTTAGCAATGGCGAGTTGTTAAACAAATCATACCTTAAAGAAAAATTCCAGTCACCGTAATTTAGCTTGGTAAATAGCCAACTTTCGTTGGATGATTTTTGCTTGCGATACACCAATGTATTTGCTCCAATAGCATCATCCCTGTCAAAAAATTGAGTGTTGGTTTGAAAATTACCGTTGAGCATCCATTTTTTTTCATTGTTTTGGGCCCAAATATTATTTTGGGTATAAGCACAAAAGATAACTGCAGTAAATAAACGAATATTAATTAATGGATATGAATTCATTTTTAGTTTAAAAAAGTCTTTAAACGGCAATAATAATCAATATAATTTAAATTAAGAAACAATAATTATTATGAAAATTGCTGCTTTTAATTTATAGTACATCTATCAAAGCAAAGATAAAACTACAGAAAAAATTAGGAATTACTTCTTATAAATTTTGGCAATGCTAATTTTTTTAGATTGCAACGGAAGTTTTTAAGCAATTAAGCCTTCTT
>JBDNFC010000117.1:0-16810 GCA_041690035.1 Bacteroidia bacterium
CAACTTTTCAACTTTTCAACTTTTCAACCTTCTAGCCTTCCTGCTTTCTAATTTTTTTATCCTACTGATCCTTCCAGCGAAACCGCCAATAATTTTTGTGCCTCAACCGCAAACTCCATTGGCAATTGATTTAATACATCTTTGCAATAGCCGTTTACAATTAAGCCAATGGCTTTTTCATTATCGATTCCCCTTTGTTTGCAATAAAATAGCTGGTCTTCACCAATTTTTGAAGTTGTTGCTTCGTGCTCTACAATGGCGGTATTGTTTTTTATTTCAATGTATGGAAATGTATGTGCGCCACATTTATCACTCATCAATAAACTATCGCATTGCGAAAAATTACGTGCGTTTGTTGCACCTTTTGCAATACGCACTAAACCTCTGTAACTGTTGTTGCTAAAGCCTGCCGAAATACCTTTTGATATAATAGTGCTTTTGGTATTTTTTCCGAGATGTATCATTTTAGTTCCTGTATCTGCTTGCTGATAGTTATTTGTAAGCGCGACAGAATAAAATTCACCAACCGAATTATCACCTTTTAAAATTACGGATGGATATTTCCAAGTAATTGCAGAACCTGTTTCTACCTGTGTCCAAGAGATTTTAGAATTGTCTTCTAAACAAATACCTCGTTTAGTAACAAAATTAAAAATGCCGCCTTTACCATCTTTATCTCCTGGATACCAGTTTTGCACCGTGCTGTATTTTATTTCCGCATCTTTATGTGCTACAAGTTCCACAACGGCTGCGTGTAATTGATTTTCATCACGCATCGGTGCCGTGCAGCCCTCAAGGTAACTCACGTATGAACCTTCATCGGCTATTATTAAGGTACGTTCAAATTGACCTGTGCCAGCCGCTTCTATTCTGAAATATGTTGAAAGTTCCATCGGACAACGAACGCCTTTTGGAATATAACAAAATGTGCCATCTGTAAAAACAGCAGAGTTCAATGCCGCATAAAAATTATCGGTATATGGTACAACTGTGCTCATGTATTTTTTTACCAATTCTGGGTGTTCTTGAATTGCTTCGCCAAACGAACAAAAAATAATTCCTTTTTCAGCCAATGTTTCTTTAAAAGTTGTTTTTACCGAAACACTATCCACAATAATATCAAGTGCTACTCTATTTTCTACCCCCGAAAGGCGTTCTTGTTCTAAGATTGAAATACCAAGTTTTTCAAATGTTTTTAACAATTCAGGATCCACTTCATCTAGACTGTTTAATACTTTTTTTGGTTTTGGAGCTGAATAATAAATGATATCCTGAAAGTCTGGTTTTTGGTAAGAAACATGTGCCCAGTTTGGCTCTACCATTGTTAGCCAATAACGAAATGCTTTTAATCGATAAGCTAACATCCATTCGGGTTCGTTTTTCTTTGCAGAAATAAAACGAATGATGTCTTCATTCAAGCCTTTTGGTGCATTGTCTGCTTCTATATCGGTAACAAAACCGTATTTATATTCTGTACTTATTTTTTTTTCTATAATTTCGTTCATTTTATTTATGTTTTAATATTGTTGGAATGTTTTAAAGTTAGAATGTTCTAAAGTTGAAATGTTTTGCAAGAAACTTTTCAACTTTTCCATCCTTTTAAAATTCTAACCTTTCATTTTTCAACTTTTCAACTTTTCAACCTTTTAACCTTTCAACCTTTCAATACTAATTAACTAAATGTAAGGATTCTTTTTTTGCCAATAATTCTTCTGTGCTTTCGCGCCAGTTTTCATCATCCACACAACAATCCACCGGACAAACAGCAGCACATTGTGGCTCATCATGAAAACCAACACACTCTGTGCATTTATCAGCTACTATATAATAAACTTCACTAGATAATGGTGCTTCCAATTCGTCTGCATCAGCAGTCAATCCGCTTTTTCCGGTAAACATTCCTTTTATTAATGTTCCATCAGAAAAACGCCATTCAGCACCTCCTTCGTAGATGGCATTATTAGGGCATTCAGGTTCGCAAGCGCCACAATTAATGCATTCCTCTGTAATTTTTATTGCCATTTTTTTAATTATTTTAAAGTTAGAATGTTTTAAAGTTGGAATGTTTTGCAAGAAACTTTTCAACTTTTCCAACCTTTCAACCTTCTAACCTTCCAACCTTCCAACTTTCTAATTTTCTAATTTTCCAACCTTCCAACTTTCCAACCTTCTAACCTTAAAACCTAAATTTAAACGCCAAATGATTCTCCACAACCACAAGTTCTACTTGCATTCGGATTGACAAATACAAAGCCTTTTCCGTTTAAGCCTCCCACATAATCAAGCTCTGTACCTATTAAATACAAAAAGCTTTTTTTGTCAACGGCAATCTTTATTCCTTTATCTTCAAAAACCTGATCGTTTTCTGTAAGAACATTATCGAACACGAGTTTGTAGGTAAGACCTGAACAACCACCGCCATCGACACCTACACGAATAAATGTTCCTTCGGGGCTATTTTCGTCTGTTATTAAACTTAACGCATGTTGTTTTGCATTTTCTGAAACTGTTATCATTTTGTTTTTTATTTTCTTTAATTAATTATTATGCGCTAAGTTAATTGGCATTTTATCAAATAAACTTTGGAAAGTACATGCAGCTTCCTTTTCATTGTTAGATAAATCTGCCAACGTTATCTTATCGAGAAGTTTATCAATAGTAGATTGCACCATTGACCAAAGTGATCGGATAGAACAATCAACAGAACTTGTGCACAGTTTTAGAACTCCCGCATGATTGGCACAAAATTCTTCATCAAACAAACGTCCACCTAAAGCGTTCAAAACATTATTCACCGTAATATCGGCAGCAGGTCTTGCAAGCACATATCCTCCAACATGCCCTTTGGTGCTGTTAATCAAGCCCTCCATACGAAGCATTCGGGTTAATTTAGAAACATTGGGTTGTGACAGTCCTTCTGCATTACTAAGCTGAGGAATACTTAAGCCAGTTTTGTCCTTGCACTTTGCAATCCGCACCAATATTCGTAAACCATACTCGTCCTGTGCTGTTATTTTCATGATTTTTGATTTTAAATTTTACCAATAGATTTAATGGGGATTAAAATAAACCTATCAAATCAACAGTGCAAATGTAAGCATTGTTTTTTAATTTATACCTAAAAGTATATATTAATTTATACTTAAAAGTATATACACATTAGCTAAGATAGCATTGCCCTTGCCATTGGCTGAAATTTGTTACTAAATGAACAGCCTAAAGGCGATTAAACCTGTATTTTACTTATTTGTTGAACCAAAAAAGGACAAAACTTGAGTTTGCATTCGCATATGCACCTCATTTTGCCAGCAGGAGGATTTGAAAAACAAAACAATAAAACTGAGGATTAGAAGAGAAATAAATTTAGAAAGTAATAAAAACAGTGCGCAAAGGCATGCATAAATCGCCTAAAAACAGAAAAAACAAACGTACTAACATCAATAAACAATTACCCCTATTTATTGAAACGCAATAAATCCAAAAAATATTTGCGGAGCTGAGCTTCCCACTAGTTAAGAAGCAAGTAGTTTGGCTCTAGTCGCTCTTTTGTATATGCTTATTTCTAAATAAAAAAGACAGCTCAAAAGACGAGTAAATTAGTTTTTAGAAAGTTTTACATTCAATACTATATTTTGGGAGTTGCCCACAAATTCTGGCGCATAAAAACATTGAATGGTTGCCAAACCTGCATTATATTTACCTGTTTGTTGCACTTTCAATTTATAATTTATTTGATAATTTCCCTTTGCTAAATTCTCAATAAAAAAGTTACTACTTGCATCAAGCGTAGATTTATAATATGCAATATTATTTAGATACTGAAAACCAGAAATTACATCTATTGGCTCTGTGCCGCTGCCTCTTAAAGCTTTAATGTGTACAAATTCCATATTTCTATCACAATAAATGGTTAACCTAACATCTATAATATCGCCAACATTGACAGTATCATTGCTGCTTAACAACTGTTTTTTTACCCCTTCAATTGTATAAATCTCTTTATATAATTTTTTTTCAATTCCTAAGCCGGAGTTATTAGAAGGTATTTTTTCTAAGTTTTCTAAATATTGCCAATAAATAGCTCCATAAGCAAAACCGTTCCCATTGGCATTGACTTTTATTTCAGCAGATTTTGCAGTAATATTATCTATCGCTAAAACCGCACTTACATAGCCTGATCTCGCCAATCCATCAGCTGTATTAATTTTACCTACATCATTTTCTATACTTACTTGCATTGTATTGTCTAGAAGACTACCATGCATTAACAATGCAAAACAAGCATCGGCAGTAGCCGCATTAGTTTCCCAATGTTGTGTTTGCTTTTGTCTCAACAGCCAAATTTGTTGTTGAGCGATAAGCTTGCCATCTTGATTATTTGCAACAAAAGCCTCTATAATTGCAGCTTGAGTAGAAATGGGGGCATCATACCAATAATAGCCACCAATGTTATTTTTCCAATACATGCCCAAAGTAGGGTTATAAATTGCCCTTTCTTTTAATGATTTGATGATAGCTACGGTTACATTATTGCTAGAATCTATAGTATATAAAGCCATTGCGGTCTGAGCTTGATTTTTTAACGATTGTGTTTGCCAATTAGCAGCTGCTTCTTGCAAAAAATATTTTACAACAGCATGATTTTTATTAAAACCTAAATTTAAAAAATATGCCTTACAATACAAGTATTGAATGGATATTGGGCTAATAAAAACATTTTTCTTAGTCTTTTTAATAGCCTCGTTATATTCACTTTCTGCGGCTAAATCTAAAAAAGATATTGCAGCACTGATAACGCTTTGGTAAGCAGATATGTCAATTCCTAAATAGGTTAATTTGCCAAAGCCAATAATAATAGATTGGGTAATATATACATTTGCATCCATATCTGCATACCATGCCCAACCACCATTATAAGACTGCATAGATTTTAATAATTCGAAGGTAGATTTTAGCGCTTCTTTATTTTTTGATTCATCAAATAATAAAATTAAGTTTTTAATGCGTTCCTGTTCTGAGATTGATTCATTTACCCATGGAGTTTCTGATAGTAAAGTTGATTTTACATTTTCGTTAAGTGCTAATTTACTTAACAAAATTTGACTATCCTTGTCCCCATTTTTGTGCCAATTTTCGACCATCTTTTTAATGCCAGAAGTATTCATTAATATGTGGTTTACAATTGCATTAGCATATAGTTTATTAAAAACCTGATCTGCGCTTTTTTCGTCATTGTTTTTTAAAAACCCAAGACTTTGAACAGCATACCAAGAAGGATTACTGCACATTTCTGCACTAAAATTAACTGTTTTCATGGTGCCACTTTTAGCATTTTTTAAGGCCTTGAATATAAGATTTTGAGTGCCTTTTTCAGTTACAGTAATTGGCAAACTTGTCGTAATTAATTTTCTATTACTCAATACGGGTATTTGATGTAATTCGCCATCTTTTACACTTCCATTGTCTGCTATAATTTCTATGTCAATAGGACCTGTAAAATCTGGAATTAAAATTTCAAAAACCACCATACTGCTGTTGTTTGCCATTACTAAAATAGATTGCGCTGCATTATTGCCTGCCCAATTTAGTTTTTCTTTGGTGATTGCATCTGTAATATTTAGATAAACCATGGCCGTGCAATCTAAGGTATCTAGGTTTACAACTTTTGTTGCGATTGCAATTTTGTCACCTTCTCTAAAAAACCTAGGAATATCAGGTTGAATCATAAAAGATTTAGTTGCTGTGATTTGGGATGTCATTTTTCCGATGTGCAAATCTTTTGTATGGCCTAAAAGTAAAAACTTCCAAGTGGTAATGCTTTCAGGTATTGTAAATTCAAGCACCAATTCACCTTTTTTGTTAGTTAATAAATCTGGAAAAAAGAATGCTGTTTCGTTAAAATTTTGTCTAATTAATAGCGGATTTATATTCTCAACAATACTTTCAGAGTCTGAAACTAAAAAATCATTTTTAACCTCATTATTGGGTGATTGATTTAAACTAGAAATAATATTTGCATTTTTATAACGCATACTATCTGCAGCAAATGAGCGATAATAATTATTATGCCTGTATCTATCTATTAAATGCAATGATGGCAAATTAATATTATCATCACCGGCAATACTTGTATAATCTTCATAAAAATAGTTGCTAGTACTATTAAATTCTGCCATGTTAGTCCATTGTCCATAATAATTATTATAGGGAAAGAAATTAAATTCATTTGCGCTCCATAACTTATCCAAAGCTAAATCATACATGCTTGCTAAATGCTCTGCAATTATTTTATCGCGCTCAGGCTCAGTGAGAGTGATTATCCATTTTTCTTTTGCACCTGGCAGTGTTTTATCTCTAAAAGTGCTCCACTTATATCCAAATTGTTTGGTAAAATAAGGAACAGACAATGCAGTATTTTGATCAAAACTCCTGTAATTTTTCACAGTTTTAGCTGATATTGAAATTCCTCCTTGATCTTTTTCTATAATTGGTATTTTTATTAATTGAGATGATTTACATAGTTTTATTCTTTTTGAATAGATGATGCCCCTATAGCTTTCAATCTTTACATCTACTGCCACTTCATCACCACTGCTTATTACTATTTCTGCTATATCTCCAATCTTATAATCTTTATTGTTTATTATACCAATAGATAAGGTGTTTTCTAAATCATATTTACCCGTTTTTGAAGGCAATACATTTATTTGTTGAAAAGTAGTATGTCCAATTCCCAATTTATCTTTTGAAAAAATATTTATTTTATATTTACCTGGCTTACTTATCATTGGTAAATAATATTCTACTTCGGTATAATCATTTAAAATATCTTTAAATACTTCTCGTGTTTCAACTACATTTTGATAGCTATAATCAGGAAAAAGTTTCTCAAAAGTACTTTTATCGTATAACTGTGTATCTGGTTTTTCCCATAATCGTTCTCTATAAATTTTTGATTTAGGCAATATTTTCTCTATGGTCAATACACCATTAAAAGGCTGTTTAACACCTTGCAAATTTTGAGCAAATATGCTACATTTTATTGGTTGATTTAAGTACTGATTTTCAGTTGCTGTTATTCCAATTATTAGGTCAGTTTTGGCCAAAAAAAGAGTGTAGTTACACTCCACTGTTTCGCCATTAATATCAGTTATTACTGCATTTATTGCAAAATTATAATTAATATTGTCAAGTTCATTATCATTATCAGTTTTGGCATCAAAATCTATATAAAAAACACCTTTGTTATCAGATACCACAATAGCAGTTTTTAAAAGCATTGCCTCCTCTCCAAAATATCTTTTATACAATGAATTTTTACTTCTTGTTACAGTATACTTTACATTCGCATTGGCAATTCCATAACCGGCAAATGCTTTTACATTGCCTATTAATCTTACAGCATCATTTAATTTATAGTTTACGATTGGTTCTAAAATTGTGGCTTCAAATTTTGACCTTTTATATTCTTCTACCTGAATATTTTTTGTTGCTAACATTTTTCCGTTCCAATAAAAAGATATATGAAAGGCTCCCATATTTTTGCCATTTTTTGGTAAAGAAAAATTACCATTTATACTCCCAAACTCATTACTGCTTAAATTTATTGTATCTACCAATTGTCCATTGTGATCTTTTAGTAGCACTTCTATTAATTGATTTGGCATTACCTCTTTTAACTCATTATTGTAAACAATAGATTTAAAATAAATCAGTTGCCCTGGTCTGTAAATATTTCTATCTGTAAAAATGGTAATTTCGGTATTTTGTTTTTCTTGGTTTGGCAAACTAAAATTTCTTGCATCATAAAAATTGTTTAAAGCGATATTTTCCTTGTCAATTAAAACATAAAAAGACACATATCTTTTTGACAAAACATTAAGCGGCAATATAGCTGTGCCTTCTTTATCAGTCTTAAAATTAGCTATTTTTTTTGCAGCATATTTTCCGTTTATAAGGGTTTGTTCAAAAAGAGTGCAAGCTATGTTTTTGGCAAAATTTCCCGTTTTGGCATTATAAATTTGAAATGTATTGGCCTTATTGAGTTGATTTATAGAAATTACCCAAGCCAAATCTGTGATGTTAATAATATCAGAAAAGCTAGCCTTTCCATCTTTTACCGTATCTATATTAACTTTACTAAATTCGAAAATATATTGTCCCTTTGGCAATGGTCTTAAACCAATTTCTATACTGTGTTGCTGATAATCACTAAATGGCATTAAGTTTAAACTGTAATTCGCCACAATTTTTGCAGCAGAGTCAATACACTTTGGATGATCATAATAATTTGGATTGTTTTGTTTGCAAAGGTCATAATCTATAAAAGATATTTTCCAAACTTTTACATTCAAATTTACCATATTTTGATATGTAATTTTGGCCAAAATTGGTTTTTCTGGAGCGTTATTTCGCTCAATTTCAGTTGTAAAAAAAGCTGTTTCTATTTGCAACTTTAAAATTCTGAGTTGATTATTATTGCCAAAATCAGGGTACATTTCTAAAGCTTTTATAATTATTTCGCGCGCTTTTAAAGGATTTTTATCCAATAATTCGCTTGCTATCGCTTGCGCAAACAAATTGCTGTATTCAAATTGTTTGTATCTCAAATAAGCGGATTCTAGAGCCGATAACCAAATTTGATCAGTTATTCCTAAATTTATGGTGCGCGCATACTGCAATCTATTAAAATCGATTGTAACCAGCAAATTATTGTTTTTAGTGCCTATACATCCTAATAACTCTTGAAACATTTTCAAAATCAAAAACTGATTTTTGGGGTCGGTTATATTTTCAAATTTATGATTAACAAATTCGTTTAAAGGTGCTAACACTAATTTTGTGTCTGGTTCGACATACAAAAAACTTGCTTCTAATGCAGCCTGTTTTAATATCGATATAATTTCGATAATTACCAATTGTTCAACTGTATAATCGCCAATATTTGCAATAGTTGTATCTGACAAAATTGGCAAAATTATAGTGGCATCTGTAAGCAATAAATTTTTTGAAGAATGATGGCTTATAAAACTTAAAGCAACACTGCACGCTTCAATTATTTTTAAATTCAATTTTTGTTTACTCCAGTTATTCCAATCTAAATCATTGTCATCATCAATCTGGCTATTTCTTTGATAATTATTTAATTTATCAGCACACTCTTGCGCCATCATAAGTTGTAAAAATGGAAGTGCCGATTCAAAATTTTTGCACTTTTCAATTTCTTTAATAAGTTTATAAAAACTGAAACTATCAGAATTGTCATCACTTATATCAATTTCAATTTGGCGAAGTCGCACTAAACTTTTGATATAAAAACCAACATTTTTTTCACTAAAAGCAGCTAAATTAGTTGCGCTCAATACTTTTTTTTCTGATAAGGGCAATTGCTCTTTTTGAAATGAATCAATTAAAACATAAGCCGCTGTATAATCAAAACTTGATGATAATTTTTTAGGGTTTTCTTTTGCCATCATTTTACAAACCGAAAGAAAAATGATAATTGAAAGGATGTTTTTTATTGTCATAAAATATTTTCAAAATTATAAAGAATTAAACCGCAATTACTTTGCCATTCTATCGCCTTGACGAATAATATAAACAGCAAAAAGTATTATTAACATGCCCATAACCTGTAAAGGCCGTATATTTTCATGATCCCAAATGCCCCAAAGTAAAGCAAAAACAGGCATTATAAATGTAACACTAGAGGCAAACATTGCCGAGTTTAGCTGTACCAATTTATTAAATAATACCATACTTATAGTGCTGCCTACTATGCCTAAAATAGCTAAAAGCATAAGTGCATTTATAAATTGTGTGTCAAAAACCAAAGGCATTTTGGTATGTGTAAAAGGCAAAACTAACAGGCCAAAACAACCGCCAATTAAAAAAGGTGTTGCGCCACTAATAATTGGCTTCAAATTTTGAAGTTTAGATTTAATAGTATTTACACTTATGCCATAACAGAAAGAGCCCAATACCGGCAACATATAATAAAACCATAAATTGGGCACCTGCACATTCATAGTATCCTTACCTTGTAAAACAAGAATGCATCCTAATATACCTAAAAAAGCTCCCAAAAAATGAAACCTTTTTGGCACAAAATCATACAACCACATGCCCAATAAAAGTGTAAATATCGGTGACAATGCATTCAATATCCCCGAAGTGGCACTGTTAATTCTAGAGCTGGCAAAAGCAAATAACAAACTGGGTATTATATTTCCTATGATGCTCACAATGAAAATACCGCTCCATTCAGCTTTTTTAATCTTGTGCAGATGCTTATATACCAGTGGAATAGCAATTGCACCTGCAAAAATCAACCGTAAGGCACTTATTTGCCAAAACGAGAATACTACACTCGCTTTTTTCATTATAATAAAAGAAGATCCCCATACAGCGCCTAAGCCCAATAAAAGAATAAAAGATAATAACTTGTGATTGTCTTTCAATTTTTTATCTTGTTAATAGAATATAATCTGTTAAAATTTTAGTTAAAAACAACTCATCACCATCAGATTTATCTTCAATTTTTAGCAAAACTTTCACCTTAGCAGCTACTTGATTTATAATCAAATTTCGGGGTTTACTTGGCTTTTCATTCAATAAATTTTTAATTACTAAAATGTCTTTTTCACGCATCCTTTTTACTTGTGGATATTTGAATACAGGGCTATTTGATTTAGATAAATTTGCAATTTCTTGTAGACTAAAATTAGGGATGTTTCTTTTTAAAACAACAGTTGTTCCTGCAAATTTATCTCCCAAACTTTGCCCATATTTGGTGTAATATATTAGCAATGCTGGCATTAAACCAAATGTTAGCAAAATTTCTGTTAGTTTTAACACATACCGGGTAAAATAGGTAGTAAAATTACAGCTTTTTCCATCCAAACTAATTACTGTTAAACCCAAAAGTCTTTTTCCCACACTTTGTCCATCAAAATACACCTCTGCCACCAATGGTAAAAAAAACAGGAAAATCAAAATGATAAAGCCGATTATTTCTTTATCACAAAATAAAAAGCATATATAAATTAGTAGCAGTCCAATAATAAAATAACTAATTAAATCTATAATAAAGGCAGCAATGCGCTGCAATGATGTAGCTATTTCGTATGTTACTTTAACACCAAAACCATTTTGATAATGCAATAATTTCAAATTAATCTTATTTTAAGCCCACAAAAATAAACCAATTACGCTTAAATTATTGGATAAATTATTTAAGACTAATTACTATTTATTATAATTTATTTGGTAAATAAAATTCAGCTGCATTTTTGATTAATGCTACCAAAGTTTCTTTGTTGAACCCTTCCCAATTAATCCAATCCCATCTTAGTTTTCAGCATTTTTTGATTACTCAACATTTGCTCATAACTTGGCGTTTTATGCGTTAAAAACAAAGTATTTTTTCTAACTGTATTTACTGTTTTAACCAAAGCATCCTTAACAGTATTGGCAGACAATCCAACACAATCTGCAACAAAAGAGCCAAGCAAATACCTGATTTGAGCTTCCATTAAATTAGCCGCAGCTTGATTGGGCACAATGGTTTTGTAATAAGCCACAATCTCAGCAGTTAATATTTTACCCTCCTTAGATGGTTTAAAATGCCTAAGCCTGATGGCTTTTTCTAACTCTATAGCTTCTAGATAGCTATTTGGCAACAAATCTTCATCCAAATGCAATTGATAACCTATGTATTTCCATAAGTAAAGAAAACAGCTGGTTTCTCTATCAGAAACATCGTATCCACCTTGTTTCATTCCTTTTATTATCAAAAAAGAAAAAGCCAAGTTTGTGCCCGCCATATCTTCTTGATTTATAGGTGCACCCCATTTTTCATTCCATGCTTGTCCATTTAATATATGATATCTTGCAATAGCGTGAATTAATCGTATTTTATTTATGAAAAAATAACCTGTGCCCTCTTTTTCAAAACTATTAGGACTGCAAACTCCAATAATAAATTCTGCAGTGTCTAACAATCTTTTGTGGGTAGCTTTCCTCATCTTTTCAGACAAATATAATGCCTTATTTCCGGGTGATGCAGCATAACAATAGGGCAGAGATAAGGCACCTAAAAGGGTCATAATAGGCAATGCTTGTTTATAAAAAAATGATTGTCCTCGTTCAATTTTTTTATCATCATACCATAATGGTTTTGGCTTGCATGTGTAAAAAAAATCCTTTATCTCGCTGTTTTCAATTTCACCTATTTTAGTTAATGGAAGTGAAAGTGCTTGATAAATAGCAGTAGCTTGGCCTTTTATAAAAAAATCATTCACAAGTATATCTGCTGCTGAATCTGTAATTGCCCTTTGGCTATCTAAAAATGGAACTGTTGTTTTCAATTGGTATTTTTTCTGTTAATAATATATCAACGATTAAGTAAAAATTAGGTTTTAATAAACTTAAAATAAAACATATATTTGTGTTTAATAATTATATAATGCCAGAAATTACTTTCAATTTATCCGAAGATTTTATTCCGCTTTCCAGTTTATTAAAAGCATTAAATATTGTTTCAAGCGGTGGGCAAGCAAAAATAATGATTGATGACGGAATGGTTCAAGTAAATGGGGTTACAGAATATCAAAAACGTAAAAAAATTAGAAAAGGAGATACCGTTTTAATTTCTAATGAAAAAATATGGATAGTTTAAATACCAAAAGTCTCCAATAGTAATTGATATTGCTTTTCTAGTGATTTAAATGTAAGAGAATAGGAAGTTTTTATAATACTGATACTGTAGTTACTGTTATTCTAAATCATTAAGATGTTGTGCTAAAAATGCACCCATACTAAAACAAGCTTGCAGCAAGTATCCACCTGTGGGTGCATTCCAATTAAGCATTTCGCCTAAGCAAAAACTATTGGGAATTTTTTTTAATTCAAAAAAAGCATTTACCTCATCTAATGCAATGCCACCTATGGTAGAAATGGCCTCATCTACAAGAGCAGATTGTGTAATTGATATTGGAAAATTCGAAATAGCATGTGTAAGTTTTAAATCGTTTAAATAATCTTCTTTACTTAAATTCATTTTTAAAAGTTGTATTTGTGTAGCACTCAATTTTAAATGATTTTTAAGTACATAAGTTCTGTTTTTTCCTTTTGATAAATTTAGTTTTTCATTTACTTGCTCAATACTTAACATTGGTTTTAGATTAATGTAAATTTGTGCTTTTCCTTTTTTTAATAATGCTTGTTGAATTTGTTTACTTAATGCATATATTGCATTGCCTTCTATGCCAAATTCAGAAATAACTAATTCGCCTTTACTTATATATTTCCCAATACGAATGCTTATATTTTTCAATGGTTTTCCTGCATGGTTTTTAATAAAATTTTTATCCCAAGCCACACCAAATGCACAATTGGCTGCCAAAAAAGGTTTGGTTTCAATGCCTTTATTCTCAAAAATATTTTTCCAAATTCCATCAGACCCAGTAACTTTCCAACTTGCGCCACCCATAGCAAATGCAGTATAATCTGCGCTAACAACACCCCCATTTTTAAACAACAGTTTCATATTTGCATCCCAGCCTGTCCATTGATGCTCAAATTTAAAAGACACATTTTTTTGTTTTAATTCAGTAACTAAAGCGTTTAATACCGTTATAGGTTTAATGCTTTTGGCAGGAAACACCCTATTGCTACTGCCTATAAATGTTTCAATACCCATGCTTTGCAAGGTGTTTCTTAAGTCAAAATTGGAAAAAGACAATAAAGCAGACTTTAGAAAAACACTTTGATCATACTGCTTTATCATTAATTCAATATCAGAAGCATGCGTAAGATTTAATCCACCGTCACCCGCCACCAAAAATTTTCTGCCAAGGGTTCTATTTTTTTCATAAATAGTAACACTATATTTTGTTGCATCTAATTTTAGCGCTAGCATAATTGATGCTGCTCCACCCCCTATAATTGCAAGCGTTTTTTTCAAAAGTAGCGCAAATTAATATTTTTAGTTTGTATTACACAAACCCTAATTTTGCATTAGCTATTTATTTATTTTTTGAAACAATTAAAAAACACTGCCTTTTAAAAAAGTCTTATGTTTCTTCTTGCAGTTCCACCTAAGCCCAAAACACCTAGTAATCCGCGTGTAAGCTCTCTCACAATAGTGCGGGCAACAGAACTTTTTGCCATTTTTTCTATAATGGAAGGCTCCTCTCTTTTGCGCTGCGTGGTGCGCTGTTCTATTTCTTCTTCTATCACATTTTTATGTTGAGCTAGCTTTTTAATTAATATTTCATAGGCACTTTCACTATCAATTAATTGATTATATTTAATTACCAAAGCAGATTTTTGTGCAGCTGAATCCAATTCTGAAGTTGTTAAAATATCCATGCGTGATTGGGGTGCACAAAGCATGGTATGGGCAAGTGGTGTTGGTATACCTTTTTCATTTAAAACTGTTACCAAGGCCTCTCCTATTCCCATTTTTGTTATTATTTCATCTGTTTTATAAAAATCAGAAATGGGATAATTTTCTGCTGTAGACTTTATCGCTTTTCTATCTTTTTCAGTAAATGCACGCAAGGCATGTTGTATTTTTAAACCCAGCTGACCCAAAATATTTTCAGGCAAATCTGTGGGATCTTGGGTTACAAATACCAATCCAACCCCCTTAGATCTAATTAGTTTTACTATGGTATCTAATTGGTCTAGCAAAGCTTTGCTGGCTTCTTTAAAAATTAAATGCGCTTCATCAATAAAAATAATAAGTTCAGGCTTTTCGGCATCCCCTTTTTCTGGCAATGTAGCATACACTTCTGCCAATAAGCAAAGCATAAAAGTAGAAAATAGTTTTGGCTTTGCTTGCATATCTGTTAATCGGAGAATATTTATGAATCCATAATTATTAGCGTCTTTGCGCATTAAATCTTCTACTTCAAAAGAGCGTTCACCAAAAAACAAGTCCGCCCCTTGCTGCTCAATTTCTAGCAAACTGCGCATAATTGCTCCTACAGATGAGCTGCTAACCAAACCATATTCTCGCTCTATCTCTTCCTTGCCTTCGTTACTTATAAACTGTAGCACTTTTCTAAAATCTTTTACATCAAGCAATGGCATATTATTGTCATCGCAATATTTAAAAATTATACTTACAACGCCACTTTGCACATCATTGAGCCCGAAAATTTTGGATAGTAAAACTGGTCCAAATTCTGAAATAGTAGCTCGCATCTTAGCTCCTGGCTCGCTAGAGATACTTAAAAATTCGCATGGAAAAGCCGTTGGTTTCCATTCAATATTTAGCAATGCTGCACGTTCATCAATTTTTGGATGCGGATTTCCGGGCTGCGCCAATCCGCTTAAATCACCTTTTATATCCATTACTAAAGATGGCACACCTGCTAAAGATAATGCTTCTACAAAGCCTTGTAAAGTTTTTGTTTTTCCAGTTCCTGTTGCACCTGCAATAAGCCCATGCCTATTTAGTGTTTTTAGTGCAGCATATATGTTTGCCCCATTTACCACCTTGCCATCTATCATTGCGGTGCCAATTCGCATTGATTCTCCTTTAAATTGATAGCCTTCGTTAATGTGATTTAAAAATTGTTCTTGGATTGACATAGTGCAAACTTACATCAATATTTATAAAAATTTGTGACATGCTAATAATTGATTATTTTTTCGAAAAAAGATATTCCCTCTTTCCAAAAGAAAATAAAAACCACTATAATTCCATAGATAGCGCCAGAAATATGTGCATCGTGCCCAATATTATCTTTGGCGCGCTTAGCCATAACTGTTTCAAAAACAAGGTATAGAATACCAAAAACTATGGCTGGCATTTTAATAAAATAAATATAAATATTGTGCCATGGGTTTAGAATAATAAAAAAATATAAAATTGCAGAAACAGCACCAGATGCCCCAAAAGCGCTATACATTTTGTTGTCTTTATTTTTTATGGTTGGATAGATATTAGCAAAAAAAATAGCTGTGATGTAAAATAAAACGAATAAAAAATTTCCCACAAACAGACCATATTTTATGAGAAATACATTTAAAACCTCATCTCCAAAGAAAAATAAAGCAAGCATATTAAATAAAAGATGCATTGCATCTGCGTGCAAAAAACCAGATGATATTAAATTAATCCATTCATTATTGCGTATATTTTGGTATGGTTTTAACATAAACCTGCGCAAAAAAACTTGGTTTTGCCAACCCACATAGGTAATTATACAAGTAACAGCAATAATTGCAATGTTTATGCTTGGCATTTGTTATTTTTAAATTGTTGCAATTACCTTTAATTCTATTGCAATGGGAGTGGGCAAACAATTAATTTCGAGCGTTGTCCTACATGGAGGATTTGCGCCAAAATATTCAGCCCACAGTTGATTATAAATGTTAAAATCGTTTTTCATATTGGTTAAAAAAACAGTAACATCCACTATTTTATCCCAGCTACTGCCTGCATCTTCTAATATATAGCGCACATTTTTAAAAACAGAATGGCATTGAGCGGCAATATCATAAGATACAATTTCACCTTTTTCATTAAGCTCTACCCCTGGTATTATTTTTGTGCCTTTTTCTCTTGGACCTACACCACTAAGAAACAATAAATCATTAACCCTTTTAGCATGTGGGTAGAGCCCAACTGGCTCTGGTGCTTTATTTGAATGTATTGACATATTGCAAATTTAATACTAATCTGCGGTTAGTTTACAACTTTGTTTGCACAACTGCTGCTTGCAAAAGCATTAGGTTTAGCCTTGAAAATATATCCCATTCCTAAAATATATCCCATTGCTTCTTTTAAAGCTAC
>JBDNFC010000118.1:0-11439 GCA_041690035.1 Bacteroidia bacterium
AAATTTCCCTTCTCACAAAATGAAATTACCTTTTGGTAATCTCTTTCTTGTGTTATTATTGTTGATGTGTCAATCTCAATTTTCACAAAATCATTGCTAACTGTAACTTTTGGTTTGTAAGGACCAAAAGTATAAAAGTTTTGAATTGCCACTATCAAAGATTGCTGGTCGCCCTGCGGAACAGATGGAAATATTGTATAAAGAAAGCTGTCGATTTTATGATTGATTTGCATTGAAATAATTTCTGCTTTATTATGTCCTAATACTTAGTCCAAGTTTAAAATTTCTATTATTTCTTTAGAAAAATTCACCCTAGAAATGAATATTAGTTTACCGCCCACAAACTTAATCCCTTTCCCTCAAAATACAAACTTCTTATTTCTTTACCTCCTTTCTCCCTACAACTCCATTAATCGCCCTAAAAACCACCTTTAAAACCCTAAAACCCAAAGGTTGGTTACTGCGCAACCATCGTTTGTTTTGTTCCTGTTCCTATCAAAAAAATTACTATGGGCACTATAAAATCCATTGTATTTTATCATTTTGTTACCATACCTTTGTGAAAATGTGTGGTTTGCTGCAATAAATTTAGCGGATCATATAATAAAGTTAGCGTAGCAGTAAAAAAAGCTACCGTACGACATGGTTTTAAAACTTTTTTTGTAATGGCATAGACTTTTATTACAATTAAACAGACCTTTTTTGCAATAGAAAAAACTTTTATTGTAACTATTTAGACTTTTATAGTAATATAGCATACCTTTTTAGCAATAACAAAGACTTTTATCACAATAGAACAGACTTTATTTATAATAAAATAAACTTTTATTGCAATAAAGTAGACCTATTTAGCAATTAAGCAGACTATTTTTAAAAAATAGCAGACTTTTTCTGCAAAATGTGTTAAACATTTGTTGCTATTTTTTCTCATCATTTGCCATTAACTATAATTATATAAGTAAAATTAGAGACAATTTTAACCTGTTCCGTAAGTCCTTTACCATTTAAGGAATTTATACTTGGATAACTTATAGTAACAGGTAACAAATCAATTAGATTATCAAGATAACTTACCTTTATTGCATAGCTTGCATTCTCAGCATGAGAGTGTTTTGCATTAATTATTCCTAAAAGATTTCCATTTTTATCGAATAATGGTCCACCAGAATTTCCGGGCTGGACAGGTGCGGAAATTTGATATAATGATATGTCTCCTTTGTAGCCCGTTTTTGAACTAACAATACCATTTGTAAGTTTAACTTCTTCACCCATTGAACTTGTCATTGGAAATCCTAAAACAAATACATTTTCCCCAACGTCTGCAACTCCTTTTCTAAAAGTATAGGGAATAGAACCTAGTGAAGTAAATCTACTGTCATCAATTTTAATGATAGCTAAATCGTTTTTCTCGTCAGACACAATAACTTTGGCAGTTAGGTTTCTTGTAAAATTTCCGTTTACTCCTTTTACTTCTATTGACTTTGCGTTTTCTATAACGTGATAGTTTGTTACAATGTAACCATTAGAAGAAATTGCAAAACCTGTACCTGATGATTTTTGATTACCCGAAGCGAATGAAGAAGAGCCAGTTGGATACATTTTTAAATAACCACTTTCTTCACCTTTAACTACTGTTTTTAAAGTATTGCCGTCAAACAATATATATGCATCTGAATTTATAGACTTGTCTGCCATATACCAATCCCCTTTAAATACGCCTGTTGTTGCACTAGGTCGTAGAGTTGCTTTTACATCCCCAACTTTCCACCAACTCATATATACTCCACCATAGCTCAGATAAACAAGCTTATATGTTTCTCCATCCTTTATGCACCCTAGTTTATAGCCTGATTTATCAAATGGTTCATAAATGCCGACAATACCATCATTTTGTTCATCTACTTTTTGCTTGAGTGACGATTCTGTCAAATTAGTTTTTGGATGATTGTCAGGATTAGTTAGGGTATAATTGCTGAATCCATAACCGTTACAATAAGTACCTTTGTCAATCAGAGAAAAGTCCGTTAAGCCAGGTGGAATTGCTCCGTTAAAAACATAAGTAATAAAGTATGATAATTCGCCAGTTTTAACATTATCCCAACCCCAATTATCATCACTACAGCTAGCAATTCGATATGTAACATCGTTTTGTAATACGCCTAAATATTTTGCTTCGTAATTACCAGATTTAATTTTTGAATTATATGATGGTGTTACAGAATTCATTCTTCTCATATTTTTTGTTGGCACTTGCTGGATTTTAACGTAAGTATATCCTTTACTTCGATCAATTTTAACATCATATAATGCACCTGTGTAACCATCTGATTGAACTTTATTTGTGCCATAGAAATTGGTTGTTTGAGCATTTGTTGTAAAGAAGTTGAAAATCAGGACTACCAATGCTAGTAGCGGAATTGTTCTGTTTCGGTCAAATATTTTACTCATAATATTATTTGAATATTTTATAATTCTTTGTCGAGAGTTGGCAAAAAATGGTTCTTTTGGTTTTGAGAAGGGGCGGCTTGCGTGTCGGGCAAAACCAAATGCGTCATTTGTGCGGCTGGCTAAAATTGTTTTTAAAAAATGTGCGGTGGAAAAAAATAAAAATACAGAAGGATTGGCTTTCGGGTCGGCTGTCTGATGGTTCATTTGTCCAGTCATTTGTTTATGTTTTATGATGTCGTTCATTCTTGCTTTGTCGTTTTTTACAATGACCGCTAACGTAAGTCTGTCTAAATACTCCACAAACATACACAAACAATCGGATACTTACCTTTAAAATTTTCCAACCATGCAATTCTCAGTGCCTTGATTTGAGCAATTAGACAGTTTGACGGTTTGCAGCTGCAAGATTTGGCGATTACGGAGCATCCCTTATTTACGGGATCTGCCACCACTCCCGATTGCCTATCAGGAGTGATACGAAGTACAACCCCGCAGGGCTCACGAATGCCTTAAAAAAATAAACAAAAATAAGTAAAGCTTCATTTAAGCACTGAATCGCCAATTTTTTGTAGCTGCTGTTCTTGTTGCACAAATCAATATTGTGAATTTATCTAAATTTTTCGCAAGATTTGATTTTACAATTGGTTGATATTCAGTAGTTTTATTTTTGTATTTTCCATATTTTCAGTTTAATTGCCTCGTTTTTGTAGTTGTGCAACAGGCACTGCTGTGATGTAATTCTTTCAAACATACGTCAAGTTATTGCTGTCCAATTCATTTTCTTTGTCAAGGCGGTATGCTACAAGTTTTCCGTCTTTTGCAATACTGTAATCTAAGCAACAAATATTTTTCTTGTATAATGATGGTTCTCCATTTAACCAATAATGACCAAAGAAAACTTTTTTGTCTTTACTCTGATAATAGTCATTTGATTTTAATTCTGAAACTTTGATTGGTTGTTTTGGTAAATTTTCAATTGGTTCAACGCTAATTGATTTGTAAGTCATTTCAGAAGGATTTTCCCACCATTTTATTCTTATCTCTGTCCTTCTCGTTCCGTCCTTATCTGTAAAGAATAAGCCATCAGGCATTATCATTTCTTTGCCTTTTAATGTTTGGTCAATGGCTTCGTTCAAAGCTGTCCCTTTTTTTACTGATTGATAAATAAGTTCGTCTGTCAATCTGTCGTTTACCAATGTTTGCTTTAAGTAGTCAATGTTGTTGTTATCCCAACAAGCGTGAACAGCTCTAAATGTGTCTGTTTCGTAGTAAAGTGGTAAGGTTTTAAACCACTCTAAATAATCTTCATATTCTGTTTGTCGGTTTTGAAATTGTTTAAGGGTTTCATAGTGTTGAATGATATTCTTAATTAGGTGTTTTCTAAGATGTCCGCCTTCAGTTTCTTGGAAATGAAAACATAGTGCATTGTATTCGTGATTACCCATTAAAGCAATTGCGTTATTGTTGTCAACCATTGCCTTAACAATTTCAAGGGTTTCTCTAATTTTCGGTCCCCTATCAATATAGTCACCAACAAATAAAACTTTTCTGTCAAGGTGTGAGTATGCTCCGTTACTTTTTACGTAACCTAATTTCAAAAGTAATTCTTCAAGTTTGTCTGCGTGTCCGTGAATGTCTCCTATAAAGTCTATCATATCTTGTCGGTTATTTTATTATATCACACAACGGTTTGGCGCTTGGCGAAGGTGGCGATTTTCACCACAAATGTGTCTGCGAAGCACTGAACCGCCAATTTTTTGTGGGTGCTGTTAGCGGTTCGGCTTTCTTTTCGGTCGAGTAGTATCAGGTAACTTTGCATTGTCTAATTAATAGTTGCTATGTAATTTTCTATTTCTTCGCTTTCTCCAAATGCAGTTGTAGGATTATTAAAAGGCGGTCTGTCAGAATTTTGTGGACTTAAAATCTCTCCGTTTTCAACTTCGTCTGCATAGTTTGTAGTTGTCCTAAATTTCCCTTTACCTCTAAAATTCAAAATCACAGCTTGAACTCCTGGAATTATACAGATTTGCAGTCCTGTTCCTTCGCTTTCAAAAAAGTCACTTTGGTTAAGTCGCATACGAACTGTTTTGCCTTTCAATAAACTTTCTGGGCAGTAACCGTTCCACATATTTGAAATTTTTTCTGTTGTCATATTGTTTTTTAAATTGTTGCCGAAGATAAAAAGAAACTGCTCAATGTTTTCTCCTTCGGTTTCTAACCTTTTCGATATTTCATTCGTCAGTTTCAAAAAGTCCAAATATTTTTTCGCTGCGTTGTCATAACGAATACCACTTATTGGGATAAAGTCCGGATAAGTTTTACTTGAAAAAACGTCAATAAGTCTTTGGTCTAAAATAAGACAAGGATCGTCATTAAAGGTCAACTGTAAAAAGTAAATCAGTTTGCTATAAGTTGAAAGTCCAAGACCTGAAACGCCTTTAAATGTTAAAGATAATTTGTTAAAGTCGTCTGTTGTGGGTTTGCTAATTTTTTTTAAATCTTTGAATGTGTTTTCAATTAATTCAATGTGCTTTAAAATATTTACAAAATGGTTTCCTCGCATACCACCAGTGTAGCCCCAATAAATTGTTTTAATAATTTGCTCTCGTAAATTTTCAGTTTCAAATATTTCTTGTCGGCTAATTGTTAAGATTGGTTGGTCGCCAAATAAGTTGTCATTAAGCTGTTTTAACCAGCTAATTTCATTTTCTGCTTTTAACCAAGTCGTCCGTTTTGTTGCAAAACTTTGCTGTCTTACGGGAAGGTTTGAAATTAATATTTTAAATGTGTCTATGTTCATATGTGTCGTCTTTTAAGCTGACCGGTAACGTCAGTCCGTCTAAATACTCCCATTTCTTTTGCAAACATAAACATTTTTGACCCATTTTAAGCACATTTAAGGAATGCTATGCGGCTCTTTTTAAATTTATGCGTTGGATAGTGTAAAAATTTAGTGGCCTGATAGTGGCTAATTTTGAGTTTGTGTAGGGCGGTTTTTTTAAAAACAAAAAGGCAAGCTCTTTTAAGAACTTTTTGAGCAGGTTGTGGTCTAAAATATTCAGTATTCTGCGCAAATTGAAGGCAGTAAAATCAACGGATGTAGCATAAAATCTATCCACATCTTTTGCTTAATAAACCCAAAAAATGGTGCAGTAATTAGACAGTTTGACGGTTTGGCTATGCCCAGTGTCCCGAAGGGCATTTCGTATAGGTGTTGTTGGCGGTAGTTTAATTCATTTTGTGAATGTAGGTCTTTAAAATTCTTGGTTCTAGTTTTAAATCTTCTCTGATTAGCACGAGGAGTTCATAGATTGCTTTTTTATCAATACCTCTATTAAAATCCTGTGTGTGTAAAAAGTCAATTATTTTGTCAGAGGCATATAATTGGGCAGTACAAGCTAAGTCATTCAATTCATTTGTTTCAGAGTTTAAATTTTTTATTTTAATAAAAAGGGTTTCATACATCTTTACTTTATTATCCAAGCGATTTTGAAACATCAATTGTTTTATTGCGAAAAAAAAACTTAGTATAGCTCCAACAATTCCTCCAACAATTGCTACAATAAGCCCTGATAAGATTTCCATATTTTATTTTATTTAAGTTTATTTTAATTACCGCACAACCAGCATATATGCGCCAAAAACATTCACATATACACCCGTTTTGGCTTGGCTTTATGCCATAACATGTTACATATTTCTTTTTCATATTTGCAAATATATTCAATTTGTTACACATTTACTAATCATCAAAAGGACTTTTGATTTATTGAATATTTTTTGTGCTCACATGGGTATAAATCTCTGTTGTTTTAATGCTATTATCTAGTTTTAACCCTTATTTTTTAATTTTCATATAAGTCTCTTATATTAAATTTACAAAATAAACGCCTATGATACCAAAGATTAAAATAAAAAAAAATGCTGCCAAGAATTACTTAGCAGCATTTTTTACAATTTTATTTATTTCTGATTAATCAAGAATATAGACCAAATATTTAGTTGCCATTTTTCCATCTGCCAATACTTGTACCATATATTTTCCTGCAGCAAAACCTGTGGTGTTGATTATATAATCATTGCTTCCACTTTGAAGACTCAGATGTGTACGTTCGATAATCTGACCCAGAGCATTATAAACTATGATGCTTGCATCTAAAGCCCGCTCTGTTGATATCTGCATATTTGCATTGCCACTTGTAGGATTAGGATAAATGTTTTCTATTGTAAAAGATTTTTGTTTTGTAATATTTGCAATACTTGTAGTTCCATTATCTTGTATAACTTTTATAATTGCCGAATTGATTGCACCACAAGAATCCTCTCCTTTTACAAGTACATCATAATCTGCAAAGTCAGCAGAAGTTACCCAGCCAATTGAATAAGACGCTCCGATTGCTCCAATAATATTAGTGCCGTTTTTTCGCCATTGGTATGAACTTGCATTTGTAGCCGTGGCAAACAATGTAAAGCTTTTTTGCTGTTTAACTGCAACAATACCAGGTGATTGTGAAATAATAGCTGCAGCTATTTTAGCGGTTACAAATGCTGCACTGCTGTTTATATTACTACAAGTAGGCAATCCATTTATTATTACATCATAAACGCCTTGATCAGCAAGAGTCATTGCAGTGATACTAAAATTAGTTTGAGTAGCACCTGCTATTGCTTGGCCATCTTTTCTCCACAAATAACCTCCATTATTAGCAGCATTTAGACTTAAATTTAAAGTACCACCCACACAAATAGTTCTGTTGATGGGGCTAGAAATTAACACAGGCTTAGGATTAACCAATAATTGCACAACGCTACTATTTTCTGCTGCACAAGGTGCACTGCTATTAACCATAACATAATAATCGCCACTTGCATTAGTACCTACATTGTTTACTATATATGAGCTGCTAGCAGCACCTGCAATAGCAACAGTATTTTGATACCATTGAAAGCTTACGGCATCACTTGCAATAACAGACATTGTTAAAGTAGTGCCTTCACATATAGTGCCGCCAACTGGCTGATCGCTAATACCTGTTTTTGTACTCACATTTACTAAACCATTATTAGAAATAACTGCTGCGCACGGGGCATTTCCACCTACTGCAACAGAGTATGAGCCGATATCTGCAAGTGCAGTTGCAGAAACAACATAATTCATACTATTGGCTCCTGAAATGTTTACTCCATTTTTTCTCCATTGGTAGTTTGCTGCATTTGCTGATGTAACTGATAGCGAAAGAGGTGAACCTAAACAAAGTGAAGTAATAGCAACTGGTTGAGCATTTATTACCACAGCAGGATTAATAATGATTTGCGCAATATTAGAGGCTGTTGCAATACAAGGCGATGTTCCATTAACCAATACATCATAATTTCCAGCAAGTGCTGATGTAATGTTAGTAATAGCTAATGATGCATTGCCTGCGCCTGCAATTACAGTACCATTTCTTCTCCATTGGTATCCTGTAGCATTAGTTGCACTCACAGATAAATTGAGTGTATTGCCTTCACACACTGTGGCGCCAATAGGCTGCGTAGTTATAGTAGCTGGTAAATTAACCGTTACTGCTGCTGCTGCAGTAGTAATGGCTATACAAGGTGCTGTTGGTGTAAATACAACATCATAGTTTCCTGCATTTGGCACATCAATATTATTGAGCAACAGCGTATTTGCATTTGCACCTGAAATATTGGTTCCATTTCTTCTCCATTGTATAAGCTGGGCATTGTTGGCGCCTGCTGACAGAACCACATTTGCACCCCTACAAACAGTTTGTGTTACAGGATTTACAATACCACTAACGGGTAAATTAACTATAGCATTTGCTGTAGTAGAGATTAGAGCAATACAAGGAGCTATGCCAGTAACTTCAACAGAATAGCCTGCCGCATCGCCAACAACAGCGCTATTAATGGTGTAGCTTGCCGAATTGGCACCTAGAATATTTATATTTACTTTTCTCCATTGATAAGCGGTTGCATTATTTGCAGTAACACTAAAACTTATGGGGCTGCCCACACAAACCGTGGTAGCTTGTGGCTGACTTGAAATAACCACTGGTTTATTAACACTAAGCGTTGCAGTATTAGTGGTTATTGCAGTACATGGGGATAAACCTGTTGCAAATACATCATAGCTGCCAATATTTGCGGTTGTTGCTGCCGTAATAGTATAATTGGCATTGTTAGCACCAACTATATTTATTCCATTTCTGCGCCATTGATAGACTGTTGCGAAAGAAACTGCACTTGAAAAACTAACATTTGAACCTTCACAAATAGTTTGAGAAATGGGATGCGTGGTTACTACCAATGGATTATTAATAGTTACCATTACTGTTGCGCTAAAGCTATCAGCACAAGGTGTTAATGCGGTAACTAAAACCCTATGCGTACCTGAATTTGCACCAGTAACAGCGGCTACAATATAAGTTGGTGATGTGGCGCCCACAATTTGCGTATTTCCTTGAAACCATTGATAGCCTGCCTGATTATTGGCAGCTGCACTTAGGGTCATGCTATTGCCTACACACAAGGTTTGTGCAATTGGTTGGCTCGTAAATTGTATTGACCTATTGATGGTAACTACAGCAATATTTGAAGTTACATCTAAGCAAGATGCAGCAGATCTAACAACAACAGTGTAGTTTCCTGCATTTGCTGCAATGGTAGTGCCTATTGCATAACTGGCAAAGGTTGCTCCTAAAATATCCACACCATTTCTGCGCCATTGATAACCAGTTGGATTACTTGCATTCACACTTAGTGATAAAGTAGAACCTTCGCACAAGGTTTGGGCTGCAGGGTGTGTATTTATAGTAGCCGTTGTATTTACTGTAAATGCCACGGTATTAGAAACTGCAGCGGCACAAGGACTATTGCCGGTAACCACCACATCAATATTGCCTGCCAATGCCACGGTAGCACCAGTTATTGTATAAGTGGCAGCGCTGGCACCTGTAATATTGATACCATTTCTGCGCCATTGATAACCTGTTGCATTATTGGCTGTTACACTAAATGAAGTGTTGCCTCCTGCGCAAACAATTTGAGCAACTGGCTGAACAATAATGGCTGGTTTTGGGCTTATTACCACACTCACAGAATTAGAGGTAATACTAACACAAGCCGAAAGCGGATTTACCACTACATCATATAATCCAGAGGCACTCACTGGCACAGGATTTACAGTATAGGTCGCACTATTGGCTCCCACAATATTAACACCTGCTTTTCTCCATTGAAAATTAGCAAAATTAGATGCAGTAACAGCTAATGTTAAATTATCATCAGCGCACAAAACTTGATTCGTTGGCTGTGTAGAAATGACAGGTGATGGATTTATAGCCAATCTAACAACAGCTGAAAATATATTTCCGCATGAAGAGGTGTCAGACAATACTACATCATAATTTCCACTGTCTGATAATGCGATATTGTTAATAGTATAAGAACTTAAAGTTGCTCCAGTAATATTATTTCCATTTTTTCTCCATCTATAACCACCCGCATTTGTGGCAGATATGCTAAATGTGGCATTATTGCCAACACATCTTGTTTGTGCAACAGGCTGACTGTTAATAATTACGGTACCAACGGTTTGCAGCCTTGATTGAGCAGAGGTAACCGGAGGACAAGGAGCGCGTGCTGTTAATACAACATCATAAATGCCTGTATCTGCAGATGAAACATTGGTTATTAAATAACTACTGCCATTGGCACCTGTTATATTTATGCCTGCTTTTCTCCATTGATAAGATAAAACATTGCTTGCAATTACAGAAAAAGTTTGACCCGAACTTACACAAACTGCAGTATCTTTAGGTTGTTTGCTAATGACGATGAGTGATGAAACATTGAGCCTTGCAACGGCAGAAGTAAGGGTATTACAAGGACTATTGCCAGTAATGACTACATCATAATTTCCTGTGTCTGCAATGGTTGCCCCTATTCTTGTGTAGCTAGGTAAGTTTGCTCCCGTAATTGCAGTTCCATTTCTTCTCCACTGATAGCCAAATGCATTGCTTGCAATCACACTGTAGGTAACATTGCCAATATTGCAAATTAAACTATCTCTTGGCTGAGTTTGTATAATTATTTTTGGTGTTACATTTACCCTTACCACAGAAGAAAAACTATCTCCACATGGAGCAAAGCCAATTACCCTTACTGAATAATTGCCAGAATCTGTTATTGATGGATTGGCAATACTAAACATCGCACTATTTGCCCCTGAAATATTTACCCCATTTTTTCGCCATTGATAATTACTCACATTCAAAGCACTAACGCTTAATGATATGGGTGAAGTAAGTTGATTTTCGCAAACGGTGCTTGCCATCGGCTGAGCAGTGATATTAACTTGAGCTCCTTTTACATCTATTAGCACTCCTGGCAATAATGAATCGGCACAGGGCATAGTTCCTTTTATCAGCACACGGTAAATACCCGAATCTGCCAAACTTGCATTGTTGATAACATATAGGGTATCTGTAGCACCAATAATTGGGTTGCCATTTAATAACCATTGATAACTTCTTGCATTATTTGCTTTTACATTCATGGTAAATTTACTGCCACGACATACTGCTGTTGCTGCAGGTATGGTAATAATGGCTAAAGGCTGTGCCACAAATATTTTGGCAGTATCTGTTCTAAAACAGCCATTATTGTTTTCTACCCTTGCCACATAATTGGTAGATATTAGGGGCCTAGCAAATAAGGAAGTGGTAGCTGTGCTTGCATAAGCTACACTTGTGGCCGCATTTGTAAATAAGCCTGTTATTGGACTCCAAGTAGGTGCAAATGTACCCACACCAACAATGGAAACATTGTCTAATGACCAATGAAAGCCCCAAGCTGAGCGATAACGAAATCTAAACCAAACTTGACTTTGACCAGAATAGGCAGTGATAGAAACAGAGTCGTTAAAAAAATTAGTGGCCGTTCCAGTAGTAGCAGTATAGGATTTTAAAAAATTCCAATTGATAC
>JBDNFC010000119.1:0-2124 GCA_041690035.1 Bacteroidia bacterium
AGGAGGGTTGTTAATTACTTTTTCAGCTAATACATTCAATCAAATTATAGAAATTGAGCAAGATGGAAAAATGAATCGAACACTAAAAAGACCTCTTGTTACTAAATCTATTGGCATTTCTACTGCTTTTTTAATAGCACTCATATGCGCCATTATTGGTTTTATAATTTTATATCTAGGCACCAATACATTAACAAGTATCTTAGCCATTTCTTCTCTTATTCTGTATGCTTTTGTTTATACACCTAGCAAACGATTAACCTCTTTATGTGTATTAATTGGAGCAATTCCTGGTGCATTTCCACCACTTATTGGTTATGTAGCAGCTACAAATGGACTAGATTTTTGGGCTTTTTACATATTTGGCTTTCAATTCCTATGGCAATTTCCTCATTTTTGGGCAATTGCTTGGCAACTTAATGATGACTATACTAAAGCAGGTTACCAAATGCTACCCACCAAATCTGGCAAGTCAAAAATAAATGCTATTATTATACTCATATATACGCTTATTTGTGTGACAATAAGCCTATTACCCTTTTTTATTGGCCAAATGCATTTAATAGGTTTTAGTATTATTTGCGCAATGGGTATCTATTTTCTATACAAAAACTATTTACTGCTAAAATATTTGGATAACACTTCTGCTAAAAACTTAATGTTTGCCTCATTGTTATATATGCCAATAGTATTGGTGATTTTAATATTCTAAAAAATGAACAACACAAATAAAAAAAATGAAAAGCTACAAATACCCAATAATCCAAGCTATGTTGGGGTGCATCCTGTTAAATTTTTAATTTGGCTCCTTATTCTAGCGAGTATTATGCTATTTGGTGCATTAACAAGTTCTATCATTGTATCTAGTGCGGGCAGGCCTTGGGCAAAGTTTAATATCCCTTCTCAATTTTATATTAGTACTGCCCTTGTTTTATTAAGCAGCTTAACAATGCAATTAGCATATATCAACGCAAAAAAAGATGAAATTAACCTTGTGAAGCTTTTTGCGAGCGCCACATTAGTGCTTGGAATCGTATTTATAGGCCTCAATTATAGTGGATGGATGGATTTAGCAAAAAAAGGTTTTGCACTTTCTAATGAAATTTCAGGTGGGCAATCAGCTTCATTTTTTCATATTTCTACGTATCTTCATGCGGCTCATGTCTTGCTAGGACTAGCTTTAGTAGCTGCCACCTTAGTGCAAACTTTTCAATATAAAGTGCATAGAAAAAACCTTCTAATAATAAATATATCAACAACATATTGGCATTTTGTTGATTTGCTTTGGATATATCTATTTTTGTTCCTTATTTTGTCCCTTTAAAAATTAGTATAAATATGTCTTCAGAAACACAAGTTTTAGATACTCAGCCACAATGGGCTGGAGGGCGCTCCCCTTTTAATGTTAGCTACGGGAAATTGATGATGTGGATTTTTCTTTTATCGGATGCATTTACATTTTCATGCCTTTTGGTGGCTTATGGCGCCATACGATTCAGTTACAGTGGTGATTTATTTACACCTTGGCCAGATCCATCGCTGGTTTTCAACCATTTTCCATTTGCACATGGCTTGCATTTACCCTTACTCTTTGTGTCATTAATGACATTTATACTTATTTTAAGTAGCGTTACAATGGTGCTTGCAGTTGAAGCTGGTGCTCGAAATGAACACAAAACAGTGGTCAAATATTTATTATACACTACCATTGGTGGATCTGCATTTTTAGGCTGTCAAGCTTGGGAGTGGTCGCAATTTATTGGCGAGGGAGCTACTTTACAAGAAAACTGGTTTGGATTTACAACTGAAGCGAGTAAAAAAGCCCATGCACTTGGCCTGTTTGATCATGTGCATTGGGATAGAGCAACAGATAGAACACCTGGTCCAGTGCCATTTGCCTCTTTGTTTTTTATTGTAACAGGATTTCATGGTTTCCATGTTCTTAGTGGTGTTGTAATTTTGATAATTACTTACATTAATGCAATTTTTGGAACTTACAAAAGAAGAGGACACTATGAAATGGTTGAAAAAGTAGGACTATACTGGCATTTTGTAGATTTAGTTTGGGTTTTTGTTTTTACTTTTTACTATTTAATCTAATTTTTAAATTTTTAACATTATAAT
>JBDNFC010000120.1:0-3072 GCA_041690035.1 Bacteroidia bacterium
CCTAATGCCAAATTTTGACTTTGGATTATAGGCAAATGCCTCAAACCCTTCATCGTTCTCATCTTGAGAAAATAGGGTAAAAGAGCAAAACAATAATAATATCAAAAGTATTTTATTCATTAATTTTTTTTCCTTTAAGTGCGTTATTTATAGCAATATCCATCAGCTTTTCTGCAAAAGGCTTTGTGTAGTTATTTAACGCATCAATTGCTTTTACTATTGTATTTCTATGAACATTTTTTTGTAATTTTTCTTTTAAATCATCCAGCAATATTTCAGTCTGCTTCAGTTCATTTAGCGCTAAAAGTGGAGTATTGTTATTCAAAAATTTTTGAATGGTATAGATTAATTGATTTGCTTCATTTTTAGTTTCTTCGTTTTGCCTTTTTTCTACATCATTTTTAGCAAAATGAATACTTTCTAAAAGCATTTTTTCTATTTGTGAATCTTCTAAACCATGGGTAGGTTTTACTGCAATTTCTTGCATAATATTGGTTCGCTTTTCTTGAGCAGAAACCTTCAATATACCATCTGCATTGAGCATAAAAGTAACTTTTATTTTAGGAAACCCTGCTGGCATAGCCGGAATATTTTTTAGCACAAAATTTGTTAATTTTCTATTGTCTATTACCATTTCACGCTCGCCTTGATAAATGCTCAAAGAAAGGTTTATTTGTCCATCTACAGAGGTGGTGTATTCTTTTGATGCATTACAAGGTATTTTACTATTTCTGGGTATTACTACATCCATCAGCCCTCCCACCATTTCTATACCCAAAGATAATGGGGTAACATCTAGCAATACCGTATCTTTTCTATTTCCTGCCAATATATCTGCTTCTATGGCAGCCCCTTTTGCCACCACTTCATCTGGATTGATTGTAGCATTAATGATTGCATTATCAAAAAAGAGCTGAACTGCTTTTGAAATTGCTTTTATTCTTGTAGATCCACCTACTAATATCACTTCCTCTATATCGGTTTTGTTTAATTCTGCATCATTAATTGCTTGCTTGCATGCTGCCATTGTTTTTTCAATAATAGGTGCAATTAAATCATTAAACTTTTCTATGGTAATTGATAATAAGTAACTTTGTTTTTCAAAGTCCACGCTTTCTTCAAATTTTAACTGATTACTCAAAGCCTCTTTCGCTTTTTTTGCAATAAGTCTAAAATGCCCAATTGCAAAAGTATCGTCCATTAATTTTTGCAAGCCTTTAATTTCATTCACCCAATAATTTAAGACTAAATTATCAATATCATCGCCTCCTAAATAAGTATCTCCATAAGTACTTAATACTTCAAAAACACCTTGTTCAATTCTCAATACAGAAATATCAAATGTGCCTCCCCCTAAGTCAAATACTGCAATGGTTTTAGTTAAATTATTTAATGGAACACCATATGCAAGACTTGCTGCTGTGGGCTCATTTATAATTCTTAAAACATTTATACCAGCAAGTTTTCCTGCATCTCTTGTGGCTTGTCTTTGGGTATCATTAAAATAGGCAGGCACTGTAATTACAGCTCCTGAAATGGTATTACATAAAACTTTTTCTGCCTCCTCTTTTAATTTTTTGAGTAACATGGCGCTCAATTCTATAGGATTATAATAATTTCCATGCATGGCTATTTTTACCAAACTATCTTTTTCATCATCTATAATTTTATATGAAAATTGATGTGCGATACTTTTAAAATCCTCGTATGATTTTCCCAAAAATCTTTTTATGGAGTATAAAGTATTTTGTGGGTCAATAAGCAACATTGGCATGGCATCATTACCTACCAAAATTTGACTATTTTTATCAATATGAATAATAGATGGGACTAAGGTATTACCATTTTGCTTTATAATTTCAGCATTGCCATCTGTATTTATGAATGCAACTAAACTATTGGTTGTGCCCAAATCTATGCCTACAACACATTCTTTTTGTGTTAACTTTCCAGTTTTTAAATCAATTTTTAATTTAGGCATCTTGCAACTGCAAAGATACTATCTTATTATTAACAATAAAATGTTTAAGATGTGCGCTTAAAAGTAGTTTTTAAACCCGTTCTACCATCGGTAATAGCAGGTTCATGTTTTTTCTTTGTAAGTTTATTTCTGTAATGGATATAAACAATGGTAAGCAAAACTATGGATACAAATAAAACAGCAATTTGGGTAACTTTAGGGATATCGCGCAGAAATAAAATAGTTGTGATACTAAGCACCCCTTGCACAGATGTATAAATAGCACTGATTTTTAAATGAGGTATTTTAGCAACATGGGCTAGTTTTTTGAACAAAAAATCGCGGTGAGGAACAAATATATTTTCGCGTAATATTATTTTGTAGAAAACAGTAATACCTGCATCTAAACCAAAAACCAGTAGCAACATTAAATATGCAAAGTTTTGTGTTTTTAAAAGCAATAAAAACAAAATGTATAAGATAATAAAACCCATAGAAATTGCGCCTACATCTCCAGCAAAAGAAACTGCCTTTTTTCTACAATTAAAAAAACAAAAAATAAGGCTAGCCGCAATCAATGAAAAAAGTATTCTGCTATCTATAAAATGTAAAGGAGCACCATCGCTTGGTATAAAATCATTTAAAATAAGAAAGTAAATAAGCGTAAATAAAGTATTTAAACCAAACATGCCATTAATACCATCCATAAAATTATAGGCATTTACAACCCCGATTCCAAAAACAATGGCTGCTGTGTATATAGGCAGTGTGGTCCAAACATTAAAACCAAGCGGCATCTCTATCACCATTAAAACCAATGCAAATATTTGAAAAACAAATCTGATAGAATGTTTTACAAATACAATATCGTCAATAAACGAAATGATAGAAAGCAAAAGCAATGCAATTACAAAAAATGGCCCAATAGGTGGTGTTGATTTTACAAACATGATAGAAATCAAAATAGCTACAGGAAACAAAACCCCCAATCCGGTATAGGTGGTAATGGTGTGGCTGCTTCTACCCACAGGGTCGTCTGTTATATCCAACCATTTTGCTAATTTAAAATAACCAAAGGTTAAAAAAATCAGGGTTAAAAAAATGAGTACATA
>JBDNFC010000121.1:0-22046 GCA_041690035.1 Bacteroidia bacterium
ACACAAGATGTAAATAAGCTTGGATTTAAAGATGATGTAGTGGAAGTGAAGAACGGATATGGAAGAAATTTCCTAATTCCTCAGAGTATGGCAAAATTAGCTACCCCTGGAAATTTAAAAATGCTGAGTGAAGACATTCGCCAAAAAGAGTTTAAACAAGAGAAAATTAAGAAAGATGCAGATGCTTTGGCCACTAAAATGAAAGATCTTAAAGTGGTGCTTAAAACAAAAGCTGGCGCAACAGGCAAAATTTTTGGATCCATAACACCACTTCAATTGGCTAATAGCTTAAAAGAATTGGGCTATGAAATAGATAGGAGAAAAATTGTTTTTTCTGAAGAAATAAAAAATATTGGAGAATACAAAGCCACAATAAATCTACATCGTGAAACCAGCATAGAAGTTGAATTGAGCGTTGTTTCTGAATAAATTAATTTAGAATTTAAAAAAAATGCCTCTGATAAATCAGAGGCATTTTTTTTATAAAAATATTTTTATGAAATATACAAACCTATTAAGGGTATAAAAAATCTTACTCCTTAGCTGTTTGGTATAAAACTTTTAGCAGTGTGATATTTTAATAATATTTAAGCGTTCACTATATTATTTATTGTATTAAATTTGCAGATATTTATGAATAAGACCCCTAGCATTGCCGTGCTAAAAAAAGAGTTAAGCTATAGAAGCGAACAAGAAATCATAGATTTTTGTGTCACTTTAATAAAATTTAATAGGGAAAATAAAGAACTTTTAAATTACTTACTCATTGATGAGGTCGAGAAAGAAGTGTTTTTAAATGAAATAAAAATAACTATTTCTGCCAATTTTTTAGATATTAATTTTAGGAGCTATCATATTTTAAGAAAATCTGTTCGCAAAATTCTTAAATTAACAAAAAAGTACATAAAATTAATAAACGAACCTATAAAAGAATTAACCCTTCTTATCCATTTTAATCAAGAGTTGATTAGTTGTTTACCCAAATTGAAAAATTACCCTTCAATTGAAAATTATTTTATAAGTAATATCAAAAAAATGGAATCTATTGTGGCTAAACTTCACCCTGATTTACACTATGATTATATCAACGATATTAATGAATTGAAAATCAAATTATAAATTTACAATTTAGTTTAAAATTTAGGAAAGCACTTTATTTTAGTTTTTAACAAACTTAAATGTACCACTTAATCCGCTATTGCTAGCCAATACAACACTGTAAATCCCATTGCTTAAGAAAGCAACATCCATTTTGTTTTCTGCTAAAGTACCTGTGGCAATAGCCAAACCATTTAAGTTATAAATAGTATAGGTCTTAAAAGAATTGCTATTTACAATATTAATTTCAGATTCTGTAGGGTTTGGGTATGCAACAACGGGCATTGTGTTCAATTTTTCTAATGAAGTAAGTGTAATATTTATGTGTTCCACCTTGTTGCTAACATTAGCTCCAAATGCATTAGTTGCTGTTAATTTTATGGTATATTTTCCGCTATTTGCAAACGCCATTACTGGGTGTTTTGAATTAGCTGTGGTGCTATTTTTGAATGAAACACCTGCAGATGGTGTAATTTCCCATAGCCAACTTGTTGGTGTATTAGCGCTTAAATCTAGAAAACTAACATTAGTGTTTATAACAGTAACAACCTTATCTGCCTCAAAATTTGCAACAGGTATTTGATTAATAGAAGATACATTAATATATCCTACCTGATTTTTTGTTACCACTCCACCAGTGTAGGTATAAGTTAGCTTTACAGCATAACTTCCAGTTTGGGTAAATTCTAATTTTACAGCATCACTAGTCAGTGTGGTTCCAGCAACCAAAGTATAGTTTGCAGGTGTGATAGACCAAACCTTACTGCCAGACTTATTGGTAGTTAAATCAGTTAGGGTTACCACTTGACCAACTGTAGCGCTCAATGGGTTACCTACAAAATCTACATTAGGTGCAGCATCTAAAGATAATCTTTTTACAATTCCGTAAGTATTATCTAAGATGTAAAGTACATTTTCAGATTTAGAAAAAACCAAATTTCTTAAATCTCCAAATCTTGTTTGAGCATATGTTCCTGCGGTGCTGTCGGGTGTGGCATTTGATCCTGCAACAATTGTAGTTACATTATTTTCATGTTTTTTTAGTTCTCTGCTATCTGTAATAAAAATAATTCCATTTGTATAAGCAACATCTCTAGGCCCAATCAAATTACTCACTAATGTTGTTACAGCTAGTGTAGTAAGGTTTAATTGTTTTACTTTTCCGTTAAATAAGTCGCAAAAAAGAATATTGTTTTCGTCTTTTTTGCACATCCCAGCAGGCACATCAAGCAAGGCAGCTGTTCCAATACCATTTGCATCTCCGCTAATGCCTGCAGTGCTTCCAGCAACTGTAGTAAGTTGTCCGCCAGAGATTTTTCTAATGTTATTTGCATTATCGTCTGATACATACATATCTCCATTTGCCATAATAACGATATCGTAAGGTCCTTTAAATTTTGCTGTTAATGCAGTACCGTCATTTAGCCCATCTGAATTTGGCACTCCTGCCACCAAACTATTTAATTGAGTATTGCTAACATTTATAAATGGAGATATTTTTCTAATCACATAATTTCCATAATCACATACGAAAATTTCATTGGTTATCGGATTTACATCTATGCCTCTAGGTTCAGAAAAACGACCTTGTATCCCGTTCGCAATATTATAGCCAGACGAAAAGGTTGGGTTACCTGCTCCGCCTGCTCTGCCTCTTAAATTGCCATTGTCTATTATCATTATTCTGTTCCAATGACTAAATAATATTTTGCCTGTTGTATCTATTCCTATTCCTTCAGGTAAATTTAAGTACGCTTCTTTCAGACCTGTATTTTGTTGTGTTGTAAACTTATCATTTAATAGATTTAAGTAGCCTATGCCTGCATAATTTGTAGAAACTTGCCCAATTACACTAAAAGTAATGCTTGCAAAAAATAGGAAGGTAGTAATTTGTTTTTTCATTTTTCTTATATTTTATTTAGATATTTTAATATATTATTCTCAATACTTTTTTCAATATTATTATAATTTCTCGGAATAAATTTAATACCTAAAATTGAATTATATAAATTTTTATATTTATTTGAAATAATTTCAATAATTGCTTGAGTCATTTCTGGTGTTTTTTGACCAACTAAGCCTTTAAATCCATTTTCCATTAGCCAAATTCTTACAAACTCTTTAGATAATTGCTCTTGAGGAATTCCTTCAAATTGTTTTTTTTCATACAGATCTGCATAAAAATAGCGAGAGGAGTCTGGGGTATGAATTTCATCCATCAAGGTAAGTTTATTATTAAGCAATCCAAATTCATATTTAGTATCCACAAGTATTAAGTTTTGTTTAAGCGCGAATTGTGTTCCAAACTCAAACAGAGAAAGGCTTATCTTGCATAATTCTTGCCAAATACCAATGCTAACTATACCTTGTTTTAAAATTTCTTCTTCAGATATGTCCATGTCATGTCCTTCATCTGCCTTAGTGCTTGGTGTGATAATTGGAGTGGGTAATTTGTCGTTTTCTTTTAATCCCTCTGGCAATTTAACCCCGCAGAGCACTCTTCCTCCATCAGCATAAGTGCGCCATGCATGTCCACTCAAATATCCTCTCACCACCATTTCTAATTTAATGGGCTCACAAAGATAACCAATGCTCACATGCGGATCTGGGCTAGCAATTAACCAATTAGGAACAATATTTTTCGTTTTTTCTAAAAAATGGAGTGCAATTTGATTTAACACTTGCCCCTTAAAAGGAATTGATTTTGGCAACACAACATCAAAGGCACTAATTCTGTCGCTTGCTATCATAACCAAAAATTTATTATTTATAGTATATACATCTCTTACCTTGCCTTTATAAAAAGCTGTCTGATTTGGTAAATCAAAATTAGTTTGACTTAGTGCTTGATTCATTTTTCTTCCTCTTTTTGATAGGCAACGATTATACTTTTTACCAATTTATGTCTTACCACGTCTTCGATAGTTAGGTATACCCAAGATATGCCTTTGATATTTTTTAATATTTTTGATGCTTGCAATAAACCAGACAAATGGCTTTTTGGCAGGTCAATTTGCGATAAATCACCTGTAATAATCATTTTAGCATTTGGCCCCATTCGTGTTAAAAACATTTTTAATTGCAGCTGCGTACTGTTTTGCGCTTCATCTAGTATAACATAGCAATTATCTAATGTTCGGCCGCGCATAAAAGCCATAGGAGCAATCTCTATAACCCGTGTTTCTAAATAATTTTTTAATGTTTCTGCAGGAATCATATCTTCTAAAGCATCATATAACGGCCTTAAATAAGGGTCTATTTTTTCTTTTAAATCTCCTGGTAAAAAACCTAAATTTTCTCCTGCTTCTACTGCTGGCCGAGTCAAAATAATGCGTTTCACCTCCTTGTTGCGCAGCGCCCTAACTGCAAGTGCCACTGCAGTATAAGTTTTTCCGGTACCTGCAGGTCCTATAGCAAAAATAATATCATTTTTAATAATTTCATCTACAAGTGCCTGCTGATTTATAGTTCTTGCCCTTATTACTTTTGCATTATTCCCATAAAGTATAATGTTGTTTGGGGTATCATTTCCTGTTTTTAAATCTGTTGATTGAAGCTCCAGGTTGCTTTCAAATATTTTTGCTAATATTTGATCATCAATTTCCATTTTTCTACTTGCATAGTCAATTAGTAAATCAAATTTAAGTGCAAATGTTTTTATTTCATTTTCATTACCTATTAATTTTAATTCGTTGCCTCTAGCAATTATTTTTAATTTAGGAAAACGTGCTTTTATGTAATCAATGTTCTTATTGTTTACACCAAATAAAAATTGAGGATTTATATGTTCTACGGTAATAAGTTTTTCTAACAAGTTAATTTTAATTTTATTATTGAATATTGATGCTAAATTTGCGTACGAAAATAAACTTTTTTTACACTTGCACAAACTTGTTTTATTAACCGATAGTGGATATGGTGGAGTTGAGCAATCATTTATAAAATCGCTTTTTGTAAATGAATGCCCAAATTATCAATTGATTGAGCTTTCTCATAGCCTTCAATCTTATGATATTGTGGATGCTTATTTTTACCTAAAAATGGTTCACAACTCTTTTCCAGCGCTAACAGTTTTTCTAATTCTTGTAGGAGATACCACCTCTAATGTCGCTGATTTTGTAGCTGTATCGATGGATGAAAAAATATTTATAGCACCAAATAATGGCTTGTTGCCTTTGTTTTTAAATAATAATCAACCCAATTGCTACAGCTTATCTACCAATGTTTCATTAAAAGATTTATTTAATAAAATTAATTTTTTAAACCCTAGTTTAGAGCCCAATTGGCCATTATTGCCAAACCCTGAATATAAAATTATTGAGCGCACACAATATGTTGATGATGCTATTATAGCGCCAATTATCGGGATTGATAATTTTGGCAGCTGCTATTTAGAAATTGATAAAAAGGATTTTTTTGATTTTATGGGTACTCAAAAATACACTATTAGATTGCGCAGAGATGAGGTAATTTATAAGATATTACCAGATAGAAAACATATTAGTCCTGGAGACACAGGGGCATATTTTCATGAAAACAAATCTTTTTTAGTTATTACAATGATGCAGAGCAACTTGGCAAAACTTTTTGGATTAATTAGAGGAAAGAAAATAATCATTACAAAAATATAATTATGATAAGCAGAATAGTAAAACTTTTTTTTGAAGAAGATAATATTATAACATTTTTAACACTTTTTGAAAATACCAAGCAAGATATAAGAAATTTTGACGGCTGTGAGCATCTTCAACTTTTGCGTCATCAAGAGATAAAGCATGTTTTATATACCTATTCTATTTGGAAATCAGAGCATGATTTGAATAATTATAGAAAAAGTGTTCTATTCAGAAATACTTGGTCACAAACCAAAGTTTTATTCTCAGAAAGACCCATTGTTTATACCCTAGATCAAATCGATTGGGTTAAATAATTTAAAATTACAAAAGCATGAAATTACTAGATTTTAAAAATTCAAATATTGGCGTACATTTGCATAACTATTAATACAAAATATGATAACAGCTGCAGAAAAAATTAGTCACACCTCTTTTAACTTGTTTAGTGACATAGAATCTAATAATCATGAGCAATTAGTGATGTGTCACGATAAGGCTTCTGGTTTAAAAGCCATTATTGCGATACACAACACTGTTTTAGGCCCTGGATTAGGTGGCACTAGAATGTGGGCTTATGCAAAAGAGGCAGATGCCATAAAGGATGCTTTGCGCTTGTCTAGAGGAATGACTTATAAAGCATCAATAAGTGGTTTAAATCTTGGGGGAGCCAAAGCAGTAATTATTGGAGATTCAAAAACTCAAAAATCCGAAGCACTGATGAGAAAGTTTGGTAGATTTGTAGAAAATTTGAATGGTAAATATATCACCGCAGAAGATGTAGGCACTACCACCAAAGATATGGAATATGTAAACATGGAGACAGACCATGTAGTGGGATTGCCCGAATCTATGGGAGGGGGAGGAGACCCCAGTCCCGTTACAGCTTATGGGGTATATATGGGAATGAAAGCTGCCGCAAAAAAAGCCTACGGAAGTGATAGTTTAAGCGGTAAATCGATCGCTGTGCAAGGCATCGGTAAGGTCGGCTATCATTTAGTAGAATATCTGGCAAAAGAAAATGCCAATATATATGTTACTGATATTTATGATGCGGGTATAAAAGCTGCTGTAGATAATTATAAAGCTATTGCTGTAACCGCTGATGATATATATTCACTCGATGTAGATATTTTCTCGCCTTGTGCAATGGGTGCAATTTTAAATACTGAAAATATTAATAAACTAAAGTGCAATATTATAGCAGGTGCTGCAAATAATCAATTGGCAGAAGATATTTTACATGGAAATATGTGTATGGAAAAAGGTATTTTGTATGCCCCTGATTTTCTTATTAATGCAGGAGGATTAATTAATGTATACAGTGAGTATAACGGATATGTTAGAGAAATTGCAATGGCACAAACAGAAAATATTTATAATACAACCACAGATATTTTTAATCATGCTGCGCTAGGAAAAGTAAATACTCAGATTGCCGCCATTCAGCTTGCTGAAAAAAGAATTGCAGATATTCTTAGTGTGCAATCTACCTATTAATGATTTAATTGGCAATGGAGCAAATGCAATTTGCTTCTCTGCCATACTTTATTGAGTTATAAATAATATGAAATAATAATTTTGGTTCAATTTTTTAATCAAAAAACAATATTATTCTTTTTAACGCCAATAGCTTTTTTGCTATTAATTGGCCTTTTTATTCAAAGCAATGGCATGATTGCTGGTGGTCAAGATAGCTATAATCACTTTCTCATTTCAAAATATTGTTTTAAATATCCATATCTTTTATTAGATCAATGGGGTAAACCAATTTATACTATTTTAGCACATCCATTTTGTTTTTTGGGACTATCATTTGCAGTTTTTTTCAATATTTTTTGCTTATTATTAAGCGGAATATTTGTGGCGCTTTCATTAAACAAGTTGAATTTAAAATATGGTTGGCTTGCTTTTTGGTTAGTGGTTTTTACTCCTGTTTGCCTCGAAAACGCTATTGCAACCCTAACTGAGCCCTTAAATATGTGCTTGCTTTCTGCAGCCTGGTATGCTTGGTTTTGTGATAAAAAATGGGTTAGTGTACTCTTGTTTTCTCTGCTTCCTTGGATAAGAACCGAAGGTTTTGTAATTATTATTCCTATCTTGGTGTATTTAATTTTTTCTAGAAACTATAAATATATTATTGGTTTATTTTTAGGTACTTTCATTATAAATTTAGTTGGCTATATTCAGAGTGGCGCGGTCTTTTGGTTTATAACAGAGAATCCTTATTTTAAAGTAGAGGTTGATAAATCCCGATTTTCTCCAGAAGGAGGCGATTTTTTGTATTATATCAAAAATAACAAAGGTATTTTTGGAAATATTGGGCTAATTTTGGGCACTATTGGAGCCCTTTGGTTCTTTGTTGAAAACAGTGTAAAAAAGTTATTTACCAAAGATAATCTCTTTGTACTTTTTTGTATTTCCGGGGTTTTTGTGGCATATTTTGTAGCACACTCCTTTATTATTTGGAAAGGTATGTTGGGCACTCATGGCATGACTAGGGTGATGATGGTAATTGTGCCTTGCTTGGCTTTTTTTATTGCATATTTATTTGACAAAATACATACTTTGAAAAGCAAAATGGGTTTTCCAACATTTTTAATAGCAGTTTTTATATTAATTTTTGTTACAATTAATTCGTATAAAGTAAATGGGTTTTCGCTCAAATTTTATGATAGAAATCAGCAAAGTATTAAACCTATTGCCAGCCTCAAAAATATAGATATTGCTTATAGTTACATCAAAAAAAATAACCTCTTAAACAATGTTATTTATCATCAAATTCCTTTTTTTGATGTAAGGTATGATCGCAATCCTTTTGCAAAACCATTTTCTAAAGAGTGGAATACAGCATTAATATGGAGCATTGACCTAAACAAGAATTGGGCACCAAAAAACAGTATTGTTTTATGGGACAGTTATCATGCGCAAAGAGAAGGAAAAATGTCATTTGATAAGATTAAACAAAATAAAGATTATGTATTACTTGCCTATTTTGTAAATGATTCATTTAAAATGTCAGATTTTGATATTTATCTTTTCAAAAAAATAAACTAACATTGCAGAATGGCATTAAGTCGTTTTTGGTTAGCAATTTTTATTTTCTCTATTTTATTTCTTTTTATCGGTTTAGTTTCAAATAAGCATTACAGTTTAGACCATGTTCTAAATGGAAAAAAAGATGATAAAATTTTAATAAGTGAAAAATATTTTGGCGAATTGCCAATAAGCATACAAGATAGTTTTAAGATATCAGGCGATAAAACTATGTTTAAGCAAAACGCAATAGATAATAAAGACACCATCTATGAATTGGCAAGTATTTTGAGCAAAGATGAAATATTATCTAAAACATCGGCAGTAAAAATTTATTATGGAACACAAAAATCAGACGGATTATTGCCCACTTGCAAATCCAGTATTTTTGACATAATCTTGCCTTTAGTTGCCTATCTTGCTTTTTTTTGCGGAATCCTTCAATTGTTAATAGATAGCGGTGCAGCAGAACTTTTGGCCAAATTTTGCAGCCCCATTTTTATTAAAATTTTTCCTTCAGTTCCAAAAAATCATCCATCTATATCTTTCATGACGTTAAACTTTGCTGCAAATTTTTTAGGCTTAGACTCAGCAGCGACACCCTTTGGCCTAAAAGCTATGGAGAGTTTACAAACTATTAATCCAGATAAAGCCAAAGCTAGCGATGCACAAATCATGTTTATGTGCTTGCATGCTGCTGGTCTAACATTAATACCCACCTCTATTATTGGTTATCGCGCAGCAGCAGGTGCCCTAAATCCTGCAGATGTAATGCTGCCATGTATTATTACATCTTTTGCAGGTACTTTGGCTGCACTTTTTATCATAGGTTTTAGGCAGAAAATAAATTTTAAAAGCGCTACGTTATTATTGCTTATTTTTGGCATTATTGCTGGTATTATTGGTTTATTATTCTATATTACTCATTTAGATATGCTGTCCAAAAATCATTTTACGTCTAATTTATCGAGTATTATTTTATTAGCAATTATCCTTTTTATATTAATTTTTGCATTCAAGAAAGAAAAAACTTTTACAGAAAATGACACTTCTATTTTTGACTCGTTTGTAAATGGAGCAAGCAGCGGTTTAACTACGGGTGTTACTATTTTCCCTTATGTTTTAGGTATGTTAGCAGCCATTTCATTATTCAGAAATAGTGGATTATTTGAAATTATTGCAGATGGATTAACTTTTGTATTTTCTAAAATTGGTGTTAATAAGTCCATTACAGACGCCTTACCCGTAGCTTTGCTGAGACCTTTTAGTTCTGGCGGTTCTAGAGGATTTATGCTAGACGCAATGAATAGTTTTGGTGCTGACTCTTTTACTGGCAGACTTTCTTGCATTTTTCAATGCAGTGCAGAAACCACATTCTATGTAATTGCAGTGTATTTTGGTGCAGTAAAAATTAAAAATGTACGTTATACCCTTGGCGCTATGCTCTTAATAGACCTTATTTGTGTGATTACGGCTATCGGTGTAGCTTCTCTATTTTTCAACTTTTAAATGACTTAGATTATGAAAAAAAATTTAATTCTTATACTATGTTTATTTATAAATTTACTATGTTTAAAATCAATTAGTGCCATGCAAGAAAACTTAATTCAGTATCAAATCAGTTTTCCAAATCCGGAAAATCATTATTGTAATGTAACTCTAAAGTTCACTAGCACAGCTTCTTCTCATATTTTAGGTATGCCAGTTTGGACACCTGGTTCTTATTTGGTAAGAGAATATAGCAAGCATATTGATAAAATATGGCTTAGTGGTGCTAGCAATAGCGCTGCAATGGTCAAAATAAATAAAAATCAATGGAAAATTTCTTGCAAAAAAGGAGCCTTGATAGAAATTACCTATCAATTATACTGTAATGAAATAAGTGTCCGTACTAACTTTGTGGATTATAGTCAAGCATTTATTTGTCCTGCTGCCACGTTTTTATACATCAAAGGTTTAGAAAAAAGCCCTTGTTTGGTGCGCGTAGTTCCTAATAAATATTGGAAAAAAATGGCATGCGCTTTGGCTATTTCGAAATTTGAGGTGAAGGCAGATAATTATGATTTATTAGTGGATGCGCCCATTCAAGTTGGCAATCATGATGAGTTTGATTTTGACATAGATGGAGTCAAGCATACTGTAGTTATGGTTGGCAAAAACAATGCAGATTATACTAAATTGGCTGTTGATATGCAAAAAATTTTGCGTCAAACCATAGCAGTTTTTGGCGAGTTGCCTATAAATAACTATTTGTTTATCGTTCACAATACTCAAAATCAAGGAGGTGGTTTAGAGCACCTTAATTCTGCAGTGCTTATGATGCCTAGTCAAGATTATAAAGACTATGATAAATATATGGGCTTTATTAGTTTAGTGGCTCATGAGTATTTTCACTTATGGAATGTGAAACGGATTAGACCAAAAGAATTAGGCCCTTTTAATTATGATGAAGAAAATTATACAAATTTACTCTGGTTTTTTGAGGGATTTACAGCTTATTATGACGAATTATTGCTCTACAGAGCAGGATTTATTGATAAAGAAAATTACTTCAAAAAAATTACTTCAACCATTTCTCAAACAGAATATAGGCCAGGAGTTCAAGTGCAAAATTTAGCCGATGCCAGTTTTGATGCTTGGATAAAAGCATATAGGCCGAATGAAAATAGCTTTAATACTCAGATTTCTTATTATGGCAAAGGTTCAATTGTTGCGCTATTATTAGACATTACAATCTCTAGCAATAAAAAAGACTCACAAAATATTGATGTGCTAATGAAAGCGCTTTGGAAAATGTATAAAAAACAACCTCAAAAAGGGTTGATCGAAAGTGATATTATAGCTGCATCAGAAAGTGCAGCGGGCATTTCTTTAACAACATTTTTTAATGAATTAATCTACAGTACAAAATCTCCAAACTATGATTCTTTTTTTAATTTAGTTGGATTAGATTTTACGAAAATAGCAGATAATAACAAACCGCACATTGGTTTAACTACAAAAAAAATAGAAGGAAAATTGGTTGTTTCAAATGTGTATTTCAACTCCGCGTTTTACAATGCAGGCATAAATGTGAATGATGAAATTATTGCCCTAAATAACATGCGGGTAGAAGATTTGCAAACAGCTATTGATACTTGCATTATTGGCGACAAAGTAGTATTAATGATAAGCAGAGCTGGGCAGATTTTAAATTTAGAGGTAAAGTTGTCTAAAAATCCAAATGATTTGCTTAAAATTACAGCACAAAAGAATTTAACAGCTAATCAAAAAACAACTCAAACAATTTGGCTAAAAAAAGGTTTATAAAACTTATACGTGGTAAAAGTTAAAAAATTTGAGTTTAAAAATTTTGAGTTAAATCATCGTAAAAGCCCAATGTCAATTGGCGTAGATAGCATGCTTTTAGGTGCATGGGGTAGTGATTTATTTAATTTTAAAAATGCGATAGATATTGGTTGTGGTTGCGGAATACTTGCATTTATGATAGCCCAAAAAAATTCTAATGCAAAAATATTAGGGATAGATATTGATGAACAGGCAATAGTAGAAGCTAATGAAAATTTGAATAATCAAAAGCAATTTAGCAATGTTAGTTTCAAACAAATAGATATAAAAACATTTATTACCAATGATAAATTTGATTTTATTATCTCAAATCCCCCTTATTTTAGCACTCAAAAATCTACTCAAAGCCCTGTTTTAAAAAGAGCAAATGCAAGGCATAATGAAACCCTTACGCTGCAAACATTATTTGATTTTATTGCAAAAAATCTTAGTGATAATGGAAAGGCTGCTCTTATATTGCCATATCAAGAGTTTGAATGGGTGCAAAAAACGGTGCAGAGACTTTCGTTATATTTTCATAAACTTACAGTAGTAAAACCTACTGAGTTTAAGCCTGTAAATAGATTTTTATTTATAATTGGCAAAGAAAACAAATTTCCTGAAGTAGATTCTATTGTGCTTCGAAATTTAGACAATACCTATACTGATCAATATAAAACTCTAACCAAAGATTTTCATAGTAAATAGACTTAGGTTTTACACTTTATTTTTCGGCATCTATTTCATTGTCAGAAATTACACCTCCACTTATTACAAACTTCAACATTTCAGATGAATTCATACCGTCAATTAATTTAATATTTTCGGACTTAATGATAAGCAAGTCGCCAAGAATTCCATAAGCCTTTGGACAATAAACACTAACATAGTTGGGCATTTGAATAAAATCAAGACTTTGTTGAGTAATAAATCCAAACTGCCATATTTCGGGGTTTTCGTTTACCTTTATAATTACAGGATTGTTGAATTTTTTTTTCTCACCTACTATTGCCTCCAAAAAATCTTTTATGCCATTGTATAACAATTTTATACCAGGTGTTTTATTAACAAATTTTAAAAAAAGCGACTTGATAGGGCTTAGTAGATAAGATCCCCCAAGAAAACCAATCAATGTAAGTCCAAAAATAATAATTAAAAAACCAGTGCCGCTTGGCACTTTAGTAATATGTTGTGCAATAAAAGAATTGTCTGTTATTACCCCATCAATCTTTGTTACAAGAATAAAAACTAAGTATAATGTTATTGCAGCTGGCAGCGTAATAATGCATCCTTTGACTAAATAGCCAACAAATATACCTAAATTTTTTTTTATGATATAACTTGTTTTAATGCTGTTCTTCATTTTTTAATTTTAATAAGTCTTGCCCAATATCTCGTCTAAAATTGATGCCTTCAAAATCTGTGACATCAATTAATTTATAACTGCTTTCTAAAGCCTTAGTTAGATTTTTACCCAAGCCTGTGCAAGCCAATACCCTGCCTCCATTGGTAATTAATTTATCTTTTTTTATTGTACCCGCATGAAAAAGCAATTGGTTTTCATCTAAAATGGATGGCAAAGTAATGGTTTTTCCGTTTTTATAACTTTCTGGATAACCCTTTGATACTGCCATTACTGTGGTGGCATAATAATCTTCTATTTCAATAATATATTCGGATAATTTTTGTTTTTTGCAAAGTACGATTGCCTCTAATAAATCTGATTTTAATCTAGGAATGACTACCTCAGTTTCAGGATCGCCCATTCTGCAATTATATTCTATCACTTTTGGCACTCCATTCACATTGATTAAACCAAAAAAAATAAACCCTTGGTAGTTTATGCCATCAGCTATTAAACCTTTTACAGTTGGCTCTATGATAGAAGAAATCACTTTTTTTGTAAATTCTTCAGTTGCAAATAATACTGGACTTACAGCACCCATACCACCAGTGTTTAAACCTTTATCTCCATCACCAATTCTTTTATAATCTTTGGCTTCTGGTAATAAAACAAAGTTTTTGCCATCATTGATTGTAAAATAAGAAACTTCAATTCCATCTAAAAACTCTTCAATGACCACTTTACTGCTAGCTGCACCAAATTTTCCATTAAGCATTTCTATGATACTGTTTTTTGCTTCGGCTAAATTGTCGATAATTAAAACACCCTTTCCAGCTGCCAAACCGTCAGCTTTTAGCACATAAGGTGCTTCCATAGTTTCTAAAAATAGACAGGCTTCCTTTTCTTGTCCTATTGTAAAAGTTTTAAATTTTGCAGTAGGAATATGGTGCCTTTGCATAAATTTTTTAGAAAAATCTTTGCTGCCTTCTAGCTGCGCACCGTTACTTTCTGGGCCAAAAACGTAAATGTGATTTAGTGTATTATCAGCACAAAAATAATTATTAATTCCATTAACCAAAGGGTCTTCTGGGCCTACAACTATGATATCTATTTTGTTTTTGATACAGAATAATCCAATTTGTTCAAAATTTAAGACATCAATATCGGCATGAATTGCTAAATTAAAAGTACCCCCATTTCCAGGCGCAATATAAAGTTGGTTTAAATATGTGCTTTTTGCAATTTTCCATGCCAGTGTGTGTTCCCTGCCACCGCTTCCTAAAATTAAAACATTAAATTTATCATTCATTATCAGCTAGCAAAGGTAATTATGTCAGTTTAAACCTTGGCAATATAATTGGCTTATTTTTTGACTATTTTTGCACAATAGAAATAAATTAAAAATTATGATCTTTTTTATATTCAACGCATTAAATTTGCAGCAATAAGCACATGTTAAATAAAATAATTTCAGGATTGGGAAAAATTTTTGGTAATAAGTCTGACAAAGACATCACCTCATTACAGCCAATTGTAGATAAAATAAATCTAAAAGCAGCAGAATTACAGCAGGTATCAGACGACCAATTAAGAGAGGCTACCAATATTTTACGCAGTAAAATATCAGACTATTTGTTAGATATTGATAACGAAATCAATCAATTAAAAACTCAAATTGCTGAATTAGATTCAGATGATTTATCAGCTAAAGATGAGTATTTTGAAAAAATTGACGTCCTAAGCGCAAATAGAAACGTTAAATTAGAAGAAATTTTAGAAGAATTATTGCCAGATGCATTTGCAATTGTAAAAGAAACAGCACGCAGATTGGCAGAAAATAAAAAACTCGTGGTTACAGCAAATGAATATGATAAATTTCTTGCCGTAAATAAAAGTAATGTAACAATCAATGGAAATACTGCCACGTATGGTAATGTTTGGCAAGCTGCAGGTATAGATATAACCTGGAATATGATTCACTACGATGTTCAATTAATAGGAGGGATTGTGCTGCACCAAGGTAAGATTGCAGAAATGGGTACAGGAGAGGGTAAAACTTTGGTTTCTACCCTTCCTGCTTTTCTAAACGCAATAAGCAATAGGGGCGTGCATTTGGTAACTGTTAATGATTATTTAGCAAAGAGAGACAGCGATTGGAATGCCCCATTATTTGAGTTTCATGGCATTACTGTTGATTGTATAGATAAACATAGTCCCAATAGCGATGAAAGAAAAAAAGCATACTTGGCCGATATCACTTATGGAACCAATAATGAATTTGGATTTGATTACCTAAGAGATAACATGGTGCATGATAAAAGCGAGATGGTACAGCGAACACATCATTATGCAATGATAGACGAGGTAGACTCTGTATTGGTAGACGATGCCAGAACACCATTGATTATTTCTGGGCCAGTGCCAAAAGGTGATATACATGAATTTGAAGATTTAAAACCTAGGATTGAAAAAATAGTAAATGCACAAAAAAAGCTGATTAATACCTTGCTAAATGATGCTAAAAAATTAATTGCCGAAGGCAATATGAGCGAGAAAGAAAATGGTGGTGGCCTTGCATTATTTCGCGCATTTAGGGGTTTACCAAAAAATAAATCTTTAATAAAGTTTTTATCAGAATCTGGTATAAAACAAATGCTTACTAAAGTAGAAAACACTTTTCTTGCTGATAATCAAAAACTAATGCCTAAGGCTGATGAGCCACTTTATTTTACAATTGATGAAAAAAATAATTCGATAGATTTAACCGACAAAGGTATTGATTTAATTTCAGAAGGCGGTGAAACAGGATTTTTCATTCTGCCTGATATCGGTTCCAAAATTGCTGATATAGAAAAAAGCAATCTGTCTGAAAAAGAAGTGCTAATTAATAAAGAAGCATTATTAAATGATTACTCAATAAAGTCGGAACGAATACACAGCATCAATCAATTGTTAAAAGCCTATACCCTTTTTGAGCGGGATGATGAATACATTGTTCAAGATGGAAAAATTAAAATAGTGGATGAGCAAACAGGCAGGGTGCTTGATGGTAGAAGGTATTCTGATGGCCTTCATCAAGCCATAGAAGCAAAAGAAAATGTGAAAGTAGAAAGCTCTACCCAAACTTATGCGACAATAACATTGCAAAATTACTTTAGAATGTATCATAAACTTGCCGGTATGACAGGAACAGCAGAAACTGAGGCAGGAGAGTTATGGGAAATCTACAAGCTAGATGTGATAGTAATACCTACCAATAAGCCTATAATTAGGGCAGATAGAAATGATTTAATTTATAAAACAATTAGAACTAAATTTAGCGCAGTAATTGAAGAAATAATCAAATTAACTTCAGAGGGAAGACCCGTTCTTGTGGGCACAACATCTGTTGAAATATCTGAATTACTTTCTAGGATGCTGAAAATGAAAGGTATAAAACACAATGTTTTAAATGCGAAACAGCATGCCAGAGAAGCAGAAATTGTGGCAGAAGCAGGCCAGCCAAAAGCAGTAACCATAGCCACTAACATGGCAGGTAGGGGAACTGACATAAAAATAACCGAAGAAGTTAAAAAAGCAGGAGGTTTAGCCATTATAGGAACAGAAAGACATGATTCTAGGCGCGTTGATAGGCAACTAAGAGGTAGGGCAGGTAGGCAAGGAGACCCTGGTTCTTCTCAGTTTTTTGTTTCTATGGAAGACGATCTTATGCGTTTATTTGGAGGTGAACGCGCAGCAGGTCTTATGGATAAATTTGGATTTAAAGAGGATGAAGTTATTGAGCATCCTTGGATGAATAAAAATATCGAAAATGCTCAAAGAAAAGTAGAGCAAAATAATTTTGCAATGCGAAAACATCTGTTAGAATATGATGATGTAATGAATAAGCAAAGAACTGTAATTTACAAAAGAAGACGGAATGCATTATTTGGCGATAGACTAGAAACAGATTTGAGTGATATGCTTTATGATTGGTGTAATAGCCATATTGATTCTTTTCATCAAAGTAATGATTACGAAGGATTTTCATTAGAATTAATTAAAGAATTTGCGGTACAGACCAATATAGACGAAAATACTTTTTCAATCACCAAACACGATGAATTAGCAGAAAAACTCTACTTAGAACTAAGTGAAGCATATAAAAGAAAAGCAAAATTAATTAGAGAAGAGGCAATGCCTGTATTGTCAAATATTTATAGAGAAAATGGTGATAAGATTGAAAATATTGTAATTCCTTTTTCTGATGGAAAATCGATTTTTCAGGTGGTAACTCCCCTTGAGAGTGCCGTGAAAACAGAAGGAAAAGACATGATTCTTTCTTTTGAAAAAATGGTTACTCTTGGTATCATAGACAATGAATGGAAAGAGCATTTGCGTGAATTGGATGACTTGAAACAAGCTGTTAGAAATGCATCTTATGAACAAAAAGACCCATTATTAATTTACAAATTAGAATCTTTTGAACTTTTTAAAACACTGATAGATAAAGTAAACAGTGAAGTATTAACCAGATTGTTTAAAAGTAAAATACATAATAATGAAGGAAGTGAAGTAAAAGAGGCACGCAATTTGCCTAAACAAAATAGGAATAATTTACAAACCTCAAGAACAGATCAACTCAATACAAATTCAAGCAGCGGTGAGCGACAAATCGCACCTATAAAAGCAGATATTAAAGTTGGGAGAAATGAACCTTGTCCTTGTGGAAGTGGAAAAAAATTTAAACAATGTCATGGTGCATAAACTTAAAATAATTTTTTGCATGCTGCTATTTACTTTTGCAGCAAGTGATCAACTAATTGCACAAGTGGAAGTGGAGGCTGATTCTATGTTAGAAATAATTACGAAAAACAGAATATATAGCAGGCCAGATAAGATTGCAGGCTACCGCATATTAATTCATAACGGCAGTAAAGTAGAAGCAGATAAAGTAGCAGCCGACTTCAAAAAAATGTTCCCAAATGAACCATTGATAATGAAATGGGACGAACCAAATTTTAAAGTAATGGGTGGAATTTTTTATACCCGCGAAGAAGCAAAACAATTTATGCAAAAATGTGGCAGGTCGTTTTCTATGCTTATTATTATTAATGATAAAATAGATTTGCCGCCTGTTTCTGAAAAACCTGAGCAAAAAAACGAAGATTAATAAATTTATGAAAAAATCAGGGTATTATTTTATCTTTCTTCTAGCTTTGGTTGCTTGTGGAAGCAGAAAAAATGAGACCAAGGTAATAAAAACAGTACCCCCAAACATTATTTTTTTTATAGGTGATGGAATGGGCTTAGCCCAGATATCTTTGGCTATGCATGGCATGGCTGATAATTTAGTTTTTAATCAATGCATAAATATTGGTTTTATAAAAACTGCAGCGACAGATGATGATGTAACAGATAGTGCTGCAGGAGCAACCGCTTTTAGCATAGGACAAAAAACTAAAAATGGTGTACTAGGCATGGATTCTAATTTGGTAAGTAGACAAACTATTATGGAATGGGCAGCATTAAATGGTTGGTCAACAGGCATTGTTGCTACCTGTAATCTAACACATGCAACACCAGCAGCTTTTTATGCTCATCAACCGTCTAGAAAATTAGATTCTCAAATTGCAGTTGATTTTTATGGTAAAAACATAGATTTAGCGATTGGTGGAGGGAAACCCTTTTTTAGTGAAGAAAAATTAAAAGCCAATGGGTATGACATAATAATAGGCACACAAAATATTGAAAAAACGAATTCAAACAAATTTGTAGGATTTTTTAATGATAGTTTTTCGATGCCTGCTATTAGCCAAGGCAGAGGAAATTTTTTGCCAATTGTTACCGCAAAGAGTATTGCAGTATTAAGCAATAAAAAAAAGCCATTTTTCTTAATGGTAGAAGGCAGCCAAATAGATTGGGGAGGGCACGATAATAATGCTCAATATATAAAGCAAGAGTTAATAGACTTTAATGAAGCCATTCAGCAGAGCCTCAATTTTTTAGCCAATCAGCCTAATACATTAATTTTAGTTACTGCTGATCACGAAACCGGAGGACTTGCACTAAATTCTGATAAGAAAGGAAAAATAATACCTGCTTTTACCACAGGCAGTCACACAGGTATTATGGTGCCAGTATTTGCCTTTGGAAAAAATGCTCAACTATTTAATGGCATTTATGAAAATACAGCTATTTATCATAAGATGATGTGGGCTATGAAACATTAAATTATTAAAGTTATTAATTTATATTTAGCTTACAATATAAAAAAAATACTTAAAATTATTTTCAATAAAAGAGTGGTCTATTTTTTATAGAAACACTGTTCTTAAATGAGATAACGACAATATGCTAAACAATGATTGAAACATAGTTAGTCGGATATACATATCAATTTAACAAATTGATTTTTTGAACAACTTAATGTTGGGTTTATTTGAACCAAATATACAATATAACTACTTATGAAACAATTTGCAAAATATGTATTAGCAACAATCACAGGCTTATTTTTATGTCTAATTGTTCTATTTATAATTATTTTTAGCACAGTAGCTGCAATAGGATCATCTGCTTCAAAAAGTACAGGGGTAGCAGAAAACTCAATATTAGAGATTTCAATAAAGAATAATATTGTAGATAGATCTAATGACAACGAATTAGCGTATTTACTTGCAGGTGGAGAAGATGTCTCTAGTACAAGTTTAGAAGATGTTAGAAATGCACTTGAAAAAGCAAAAAATGACAAAAACATTAAAGGGATTTTTTTAAAAATAGGTTTTTTTGAAGGTGGATTTGCATCAATTCAAGAAATGAGACAACATATATTGAATTTTAAAAAAAGCGGCAAATTTATATATGCGCATGCCGATGTGATGGATGAAAAAGGATATTATCTTGCCTCTGCAGCAGATTCTATTTATATGAATCCCGCAGGCGATTTTTTTCTTAATGGTTTTTCTAGTCAAGTTTTGTACTTGAAAGATGCATTTGATAAAATTGGAGTAGAAATGCAAGCCATTAGGGTAGGCGAATATAAAAGTGCTGTAGAACCATTTATTAGCAATAGCATGAGCAATGAAAATAGGGCTCAAGTGCAGGCATACCTCGATGAGCTTTATAATATTTTTATCACCGAAACAGCTTTAAGCAGAAATATGGGGGCAGATTCTCTTAAAAATATGGCCAACAATTTCACCATTCAATCTGGAAAAATTGCATTAGAAAAAGGACTTGTTGATGGATTGTTTTTTATGGACGAAATTAAAAATCAATTTGCAAAAAGAATAAAAGTTACTCCAAAAAATTTATCAATTATTAAATATAAAAAATATATCAATAATGATAACAGTAGCAGCAACAATAAAGAAAGAATAGCTGTAATTTATGCAACTGGCGAAATAGGGATGGGACAAAGCGCAAATGATGGAATTGGCAGTATTAGCCTATCAAAAACATTAGAACAAGTTAGGAAAGACGATAAAATAAAAGCGGTAGTTTTAAGAATTAATTCTCCAGGAGGTTCAGCATTGGCTAGTGATATTATATGGAGAGAAGTAAAATTGCTTCAGCAAAAAAAACCTTTAATAGTTTCTATGGGAAACGTGGCAGCAAGCGGAGGATATTACATTGCTATGCCCGCAGATACTATCGTTGCTATGCCATCAACTATTACAGGCTCTATAGGTGTGTTTTTACTTGTGCCTAATGCACAGAAATTGATGAACGATAAACTCGGGATAAAATTTGAAACAGTAAAAACAGGCGAATATGCCGACCTTGGGAGCATAGATAGACCACTCAATACTAGAGAAAGACAAATATTGCAAGGTTATGCCAACAGGGTATATGCAGATTTTTTAGACAGGGTGGCAGAAGGTAGAAAAATGGATACTGCAAGTGTAGATAAAGTAGCAAGAGGCAAAGTGTGGGTGGCCACACAAGCTAAGGGCGCTAATTTAGTAGATGTTTTAGGCAATTTAGATACTGCAATTTCTATAGCATATTGGAAAGCAAATTTGAAAAAATCAGAAGCAGATTTAGATGTTTTTCCAAAACCAGGCAATCCTTTTGAGCGATTTCTTAATATGCAATCTTCTATAAAGGTTAAGACAATGGAAAAAGAGTTGGGAAGTTTTTATACCTATTGGAAACTAATCTCAGAAACAGCTCAAACCAAAGGTGTTCAAATGCGTCTCCCTTTTGAAATTAATTTTTAATTAATAGTCCATTAGCCGTAATAATACGTTACCGCTTAGTTGATAATAAATTTCTTTTTCGGGACTAAATTTTTTATAAAATTGGGCTACATTTGGCAAATCAGAGCCTTCAAAATCTAAATAAATATTTTGGCCTGCAAATTCTTTGATTATTTCATTAATTAATATGTGGCTTGCATTATTTTTTTTACCCAAGCTTGTAGGTGCTGCTATAATATAATATATACGATTATGGGATTTAAAAAAATAGCCCATACACCATATTTCTTTTGTGCTTGCATCAATAATGGTTCGTGCAAATCCTTTTTGAAAAGCAATTCCTTTTTTTAACAAGTTTAAAACATACTTTTTATGGTGCAATTGCTTTCCGTAAAATTGGGAATAGGTCTCAAAAAAAAGCGATATAATAGCCTCTTCATCAAC
>JBDNFC010000122.1:0-1358 GCA_041690035.1 Bacteroidia bacterium
AAGTCTTTTAATGAGAAATGGACAAAGAATAGCAATCTAGCTTTAGAAGCTACAATTTCTGAAGGTTCGACAGTTTTTAACTGGATCCTAAACAGAAATGGATTTGCCAATTTAACAGAATTTAAGTCTTACCTTACCACAAAAAAGCGAATATTAGATGGAGGATGTGGCAATGGCAGAGTAACTAAATTATTGAGAATGCATTCTAACCCTATCACAACAGAGGTTGTTGGCATAGATTTTTCATCTCACGAGGTGGCAGCAGAAAACTTAAAAAATGAACAAAACTTAAAAATACAATTTGGCAATTTAAGAGAGGACCTAAGTGCTCTTGGGTTGTTTGATTTTATTTATTGCCAAGAAGTGCTTCATCATACTGGAGATGCGAGAGATTCATTTAAGAATTTATGCCAAATATTAAAACCAAATGGAGAAATTGCTATTTATGTTTACAAAGAAAAAGCACCAATAAGGGAATTTACAGATGATTTTATAAGAGAAAAAATAAGTGGTTTAAGTTACGAGGACAGTATGAAAGCATGTCGTCAAATTACTGAACTAAGTAAAACATTAACAGACTTAAACATTAGTTTTGATTCACCAGCGGTGGATGTATTGGAGATTCCTGCAGGAAATTATACAATGCAAAGATTTCTTTATCATTTTTTTATGAAATGCTTTTGGAGTAACGAATTTAGTTTTGAGGATAATGCAGTAATTAATTATGATTGGTATCATCCTCAAGACTGCACTAGGCATAGTCTGACCGAAGTAGAGGAATGGTTTGCAGAAAATAATATAACTATCAACCATAAATTTGTTGATTTTTATGGAATAACAGTAAGAGGTAAAAAAAATTAAATGAATATTGAAAAAAGAAATATTTCAATCTCTCAGCCAAGTTTGGGTATAGAAGAGTGGGAGGCGATAAAGGAACCCATATTATCTGGATGGGCGCTACAGGGCCCAAAGGTAAAAGAATTTGAGCAATCATTTGCAGATTATCATCAAACCAAATATGCCATTGCAGTTAGCAATTGTTCTACAGTCCTGCAATTGGCCGTATTAGCGCTTGAATTAAAAAGTGGAGATGAAATACTTGTGTGTATATTTTAACGCTCTTTAAAAATAATAATTTAATTGTTTCATTCAATTGTTTTAAATCGGACTAGCAAATGTATAAATAAATTTCAAAAAAATATATTTTACCCAAAGAATAGAATCAAAACCTACACAAAATATAAGTTTTATTATTTGATTTATGTTATTTAATTTTGCAAATTAGAATAAGAGAATGCAATTAGAAAATTCAAAAGTATTGGTAATTGGCGGTGCAGGATTTATTGGTAGCCATGTGG
>JBDNFC010000123.1:0-2286 GCA_041690035.1 Bacteroidia bacterium
TACCGGCAATAATGTTTTATCAGATAAATTTAAAAAACACATGGGTTTTGAAAATAATGAAACCTGCCTTGGTTATTTTATATTGGGTAAGGTAAATGAAAAAAGAACTCAAGCATCTCGTTTAACCCATGAAAGCAATGTAACATGGATGCAATAAAATGTGCTTGTTTTATGAACCCAAATTAGAATTTCATTTAAGTAATCTGGGTTAAATAAATAATCTAATTTGTTTTTTTTAGCTGATAACAATTATTTGGTAAAATTGTAGTTAAATAGCCGCTTTTTAATGCCATTGCACAAATTGCAGTGTCTGCAGTAATATAAGTTTGATGGCACAGATTATCCTGCTGTGGATGATTGGTAAAAGTAATTTTTTTACCCTCTTTTTTTAGTTTTTGATAGTAGAAATAGATAGGTGATTCAATATTGTCATAAAGTATATTTATTTCATATTGTTGGTTTGTCCATTGTTTATTTCTCAACAAATAAGCTAAGTTATAGAGTGCACCATCATAAATATGATCTTTAGGAAAAAAAATATTATTTTTAATTTGAGCAAATGAACCCAAAAAACATACCACCACAAGCACATTTAGTCCTAAACGTAGTTTATGATACTCCATTATGTAGTTACAAAATGAGGTGGTTTTTATAGCAATCAACAACGCCAATGTTGGATATAAGATAGCATCGTACCAAAAATTTTTAGTTCCTAAAGAAATTAGAAAAAGAGTAATCCATAAACAACATTGTAGAAATACTTCCAAATTTTTATGCTTTGCAAAACGATTTGGCCAAATTAAAATTGGGGTTAATAATAGCCAATAGCCAATTCTATTTTTAAAATTACTAATGTAATAAAAAAAACCATATTGATGATAATCTAAGTTTGAAGATTTATTTAAAAACCGATTAAACAATTCGTTATTCCATACTTGCTGCCAATAACCAGGCGTGGCTATATTGCGATAAATATAATAACTTGCCAATAGGCTTAAAAGCCCAATTAATCCTGCATATAGCTGCCATTTGAATAAGAAAGGAAATATTTTTTTATCATAAATTAGAAAAATAAGCCACGCAGGGCAAAAGAATAAAATAGCAATACTCTTAGTAAACCAGCCCAAAAGAAGCATTAAAAAAAACATAAACCAAATTTTATTTCTGGATAAATTCTGGGTTAAATCAAAAAATAAAAGAGATGCAATTGTAATAAAAGCTGTAAGCATAGCATCATGATCGCCTGTTCTGGCTATGTGTTCGCCCATAAAACCGCTCAATGTTGATAGTATTAAAATTGTTAAGACCCCTGTTTTCCAATCGTAGCCATATTTTTTTAAAAAAAAGATGATGGCAATAGACATTGCCAAAATAGCAATAACCGAAGGCAAACGGATAGCAAACTCATTGATGCCAAATATATTAAAACAGACTATATTACACCAAAGTAAAAGCGGAGGTTTCAGCTCCCAAAAGTCTGGCTTGCCTAAAAAATATCTAATAAAATATTGTTTGTTACAGAACATTTCCAAAGCATTACAAGCGTTTCTGCTTTCATCCCAAAGCCTAATAGAAAGGGTGTCTAAGTTATAAAAAAGCAAGAAAGAAAACCAAATGAGTGCACCTAAAGAAAAGGTAAAGAATTTTTTATAATTGCTCAGTTTTATTTTCATGAAATACAGAAGCAAATAAAAACAATATTACACCCATTAACAAGTTTAAATACTGTCAATTAGTGGTGGATAAAACCACTACAAAAATTAGGAAAATCTGAATTATAAAGCTACTTTTACACCTTTATAAATAATATATAAAAAATCAAAAAGTATAATGAGTGAAAAAGAAATAAATAGTTACGGGGCGCAGAGTATTCAGGTTTTAGAAGGATTAGAGGCAGTGCGAAAAAGGCCTGCAATGTATATTGGCGATATTGGAGTAAAAGGCCTGCATCATTTGGTATATGAAGTAGTAGACAACTCTATTGACGAGGCTTTAGCGGGTCATGCTTCATTTATTTCTGTAACCATTAATGAAAATAATAGCGTTACAGTGTTAGATGATGGCAGAGGCATACCTGTAGAAATACACGAAAAAGAACAAAGATCTGCATTAGAGGTAGTAATGACTGTTTTACACGCTGGGGGCAAATTTGACAAAGATTCGTATAAGGTTTCTGGAGGTTTGCACGGGGTGGGAGTTAGTTGTGTAAATGCTTTGTCTACCGATTTGAAAGTAAATGTTTACAGAGATGGAAAAGAATATCAGCAAGAATATCAGATAGGAAAA
>JBDNFC010000124.1:0-1222 GCA_041690035.1 Bacteroidia bacterium
GGGTTAATAGACATTTGTGGTGTTTACTTCCTTTGTAATGCCTATTGTGATTACCTTTGCGCAAAATGAAAGGTCATGAATAAAAAAAGTGCTTTTACTGTAATAGCAAAATAGTTTCAAAAGACGGACAACATAAAGGAGTTCAACGTTACAAATGTGGGGTTTGTAAAAGACGGTTTATTGGAGGAATTAGAATTAATATTGATAAATTATGGCAAGAATACACTCAAGGTAAACAAACTTATTTACAATTATCTCAAAAATACAATGTCTCTACCAAAACAATTCAAAGAAAACTAGACAGCGTTAAAGTTGAGCAAAATTATATTAAAATAACTGTTTCAAATGTTCTGATGGATACTACTTATTTTGGAAAAAAATTTGGAGTAATGGTATTTAAAGATAGTGGTACTGGGCTAATTTTATTTAAGCAATATGTTAAGCAAGAAACAAATTTATTATACTTTAACGGACTTCAAGAAATTATTAAAAACGGTGTAAAAATACAATCAATGATTTGTGATGGAAGAAGAGGATTGCTTCAATTATTTAATAATACTCCTATCCAAATGTGCACCTTTCATCAGGTTGCTATTGTAAGAAGATACTTGACTAAAAAACCTAAAATGCAAGCCAGTAAAGAGCTGTGGGCGTTAACACTGATGTTAAAGCACACAGATAAAGAAAGTTTTACAGGCAGCTTAGCACTGTGGCATATTAAATGGGAAGGATTTTTAAATGAACAAAAAATAGATATTAATGGCAAAAATAGATATGTACATAGGCGGCTAAGAAGTGCTTATAGAAGTTTAAAAACAAATCTACCCTGGTTGTTTACTTGGTACGATTTTATTGAATTAAATATACCTCCCACCACTAATTCTTTAGACGGTCAGTTTTCTAATTTAAAGGGTAAATTGAGAAATCATAATGGATTGTCAACAGCCAGAAAAAAGAAGTTTATAGATGAGTTTTTTAAGGCATAAAGACCTCTAAAATAATCAAAGGGCTATTAAAAATAACCCTTTGATTGATAATTTTGTCGGTCATCAAGCTATCCCTAATAAGTTGCTCTCCAGCAGAGCTCATGTACGTTTTGCTTGACCATTGCAAAGATAATAATATGAATTATATCTAAGCAAATCAACTAAAAATACAACACCACAAATGTCCACTTGGAATTAACTATTCAAATTTAACACCACAAATGTCTATTACACCA
>JBDNFC010000125.1:0-16621 GCA_041690035.1 Bacteroidia bacterium
AAAACAACTTTTATAACATAAGTGGTATCCACGTTATAAGTATAATTTCGTCTATTTAGTTTTTGATTAACAGATTGATTCCTTTTTTTAAAATGATTTATCATGTTGTCTTTTACAGCAACATTAGAATCAAGGTAATTGTCAAACCCGCAGCAATGCATATTATACTCCGCATTTAAAGACTGCACGATTGCAAATAAAACAATCAATACTTTTACTTTAGTTTTACATATCATTAGCAAAATAAATGCTGTTTATATACCAAAGATTATTGTCGTTGGGCCTTAGACCATCTTAGAGTAGTGAGCGTGTTTGTAGATTTATTTAGCACTTTTACTATATATTGTCCGTTTGCAATTAATTCAGTACCTAATATCATAAAAGGGCCATTTAGTTTTACATTGTTTCTTGTTAATATTTTTCTACCAACCATATCATACAATTCTACACTAAAAAGTGTTTGAGTAAAAATATCTGCAGTTAAATGCAATTCATTTTTAGGATTAAATAAAATACGCGGCTTGGCATCCACATTAGCCCCAATTACACTATCCACGCTCACCTCTGTGGTGTAAATCGATTTTCTATGTGTATTGATATTATATTTCATTAAAGCAGCCTGCTGTGCTGTAAATATATTTTGACACCTTCCAAGTGCATAATCCATGTAGTTTTCTATTTGGTCTGGTAAATCATTTATAGGATCAGTGCAAGTATTAACAAAATTGCAATTAAAATTAGACTCCCTTGTATTTGGGGTGTCATCTATATAATCATCATTGCTGGTATTACAGTTAGACGCAATACCCCAAGTATGAAATAATCCAAAGTAATGACCAAGTTCGTGGGTTAAGGTTCTGCCTAATCCGCCACTATTATTTGAAGATGCAGTAATGTTGAATCTACCGACAGTAGAAAAATGAACAACTGCTCCCTGCACCTCTTTTGGATAAAAGAGTGACCAATTTGGCGCATCGTTTGGCGGAGTTGCATAACCTGCCACGAATCCGTTTGAAGGGTTGGTTGGAAACATATCACATACCCAAACATTTAAATAATTGTCAGTATCCCATGCATCTTTACCGCCATTGGAATTGTATTTCATTCTCTCGTCTAAATTAGGATTATGGTTCGAGAAAGAATTAATAGTCGTAAAGGTTCTTGTTATTCCATTTGTGGGTAACCCATTAGGGCCGACTGTAGCCAATTCGAACCTAATACGCATACTGCCAGCAACACCCTTGAAAATTTGTCGTGTAGCATTTGTATCCCTATTTTGCCTATTAAAATCTTCGTTTATTACCTGCATTTGTGTAATAATCGTAGAATCTGGAATATTTTCTGATGTATTGTTATATAAAACATGAAAAACCACTTTAACAATATATGTGGTATCATAGTTATAAATATAATTTCTACGAAATTGTTGATTATTAAAGTCAGATTTCCATTTTTCTGAATTCTTTTTGAGTTGTTCTGATACCTTTGGATTATTTTCTAAAAGTAAATCAAAACCGCAGCGATGAGGATTTTCTTGTGATTTTAAAAATCCAGCGAGGCTAAGAAATAAAAGAAATAGGTTTATTTTCATATCAATGGTTCAAAAATAAGCATTCTTTTCTCATTTTCCTGTAAAATTTGCAGGCCTTTTTTCGTTAAATGCGGCTACACCTTCTTTATAATCATCACTTTTGCCTGCAATTTCTTGACAGTAAGCCTCATAATCTAGCATTGTATCTAAATCACTATAGGTTGATTTATTTAACATTTTTTTCATTAAACCAATTGCTTTTGTCGGTGCATTTGCATAATAGAGCGCAATCTTTAATGTTTCTTCATCTAAATTTTCTGGTTCTGCCAAACGGTTAATTATTCCTAAGTTCATTGCTTCTTGTGCATCAATTTTTGTAGCCATTGTAGCCATTTCAAACGCTTTTTGAGTGCCAACAATACGCGGTAAAAAATAAGAAGAGCCACTATCTAAAACCAATCCAACATTTATAAAAATTTCTATGAGTGATGCCTTGGTAGAAGCGATGATAAAATCACTTGCCAAGGCCAATGAGCAACCTGCACCAGCAGCAACCCCGTTTAATTTGCAAATTATTGGCTTAGGCATATTGCGCATTAATCGTATTATTGGATTGTATCTTTTATGCAATGAGTCTGCTAAAGATCTTTCTTTATTGCCTGAAATTGATTTTAAATCTTGACCGCTGCAAAATGCTTTTCCAGCTCCTGTTATAATTATGACCCTTACTTCATTGTCCTTTCCAACTAATTTTAAGACCTCCTGCAATTCAAAGCTCTGCTCATCGTTAAATGCATTATAAACTTCTGGCCTATTTAGCGTAATGGTAGCGATGTTTTTACTTATTTCTAAAAGAATATTTTGATAGGTTTTCATATAATGCACAATATTACCAAAATTCCAATTAATAATCCAATCAAAATTTCTTTAAAATTATGGGCTTTTAATACCAATCTAGATGTAGCCACTATTCCTGTAAAGAGAATAAAAAAACAAGCCAAAAGTATAAATTGATTATTTTGCCAATATATTCCTTCTTTTAAAAAGTATGCAGCCCCACCTGCCATTGCCATGGTATGAACACTAGCTTTAGTAAAAGTCAATAAACTTGCGTTTACAAATAATGCAATGGCGGAGCATAAAATCATTATCGCAACAGTGTTAAAAGAGCCATCCCATATTTGATAAGCACTTATTGCTAAAAGGGCTGCAATAAAAATAAAGGGCAAAAACCGCTCTTTTTGATTGGGTAAATGAAAACTACTAATATATCCAGCTCTTTTAAACGTGTTTAATGCCAAAATTGGTATACCTATTAAGGTGATTAATAAAAGCAATCCAATTTTTGATAATTGAGCAAAATCTAATTTCCCTCTGAGCAAAGGATGGCAATAAAGTATAATTATTGCAATAAAAAAATTTACAAATAAAGGATGAAAGATATAAGAAATAGCAAGTGAAAAATGCTTTAAAATCTTATTTTGCAAGATAGCTTACAGATTTTACAGCTTCAATGATTTTGGCAACACTAGGTAAAAAAGCGTCTACAAGTGTGCTTGCATAAGGCAGCGGAACATCTTTGGTAGTAACTCTTAATACTGGAGCATCTAAATAGTCAAAGGCCATTTTTTGAACCATATAGGATATTTCACTGCTTATAGATGCAAGCGGCCAAGCTTCTTCCACAATGACAAGGCGATTGGTTTTTTTAACACTTTCTATTACTGTTTGATAATCTAATGGCCTTACAGTGCGCATATCAATAAGTTCTGCATTGATGCCTTCTTTAGCCAATAATTCCACAGTTTCGATGCATCGCAGCATCATTTTTCCAAAAGACACAATAGTTACATCATTTCCTTCTGAAACTATTTTTGCTTTGCCTATAGGTATAGTATATTCACCATCAGGAATCATCCCTTTCATTCCATACATTTGTTCGCTTTCCATAAATATCACAGGGTCATTATCTCTGATACTTGTTTTAAGCAATCCTTTAGCATCTTCGCAATTAGAGGGCACTACCACTTTTAAACCAGGGGTATTTGCATACCAATTTTCAAAACTTTGTGAGTGCTGAGCACCTAATTGACCTGCTGAACCTGTAGGGCCTCTAAATACAATTGGACAAGTAAACTGACCACCACTCATACTATTGATTTTAGCTGCTGCATTAATTACTTGATCGATAGCAACTAATGAAAAATTAAATGTCATAAACTCTATGATTGGTCTTAATCCATTCATAGCAGCACCAACACCTATACCCGCAAAGCCTAGCTCTGCAATTGGTGTATCTATCACTCTTTTTTCTCCAAACTCTGCCAACATACCTTGGCTCACTTTATAAGCGCCATTATATTCTGCAACCTCTTCTCCCATCAAAAAAACGAGCTCATCTCTGCGCATTTCTTCTTGCAATGCTTCTCTTAAGGCTTCTCTAAATTGTACTTCTCTCATTGGGTTTTTTTAAACATCTGCAAATATAATCAGTTTTTTTATTTCAATGGCTTTTTAAAACATAAATACGATAATAGATTCACCTATTCATCGATTTGTTTCCATAATTATTAATTAATCAATACCTTTTTTACAAAATATAGGCCATTATTCTCAAAGTAAAGCAGCATTAATCCATTTTGATTTATATTTATTTTATTACTTCCGCTTTGCAATGTTGCAGCGCTTAACTGCTTGCCGTTTAAATCATAAATTTTTAAAGTTATGTTGTTAGCAATTACTTCTACTGTAAAAACACCATCTGATGGATTTGGAAAAACCTTTACATTAGCTTCTGATAATTGATCTAAAAACGATTGCTTTTCTGCAGCTGATACCGCTGCCAATGCATTTACTTTTCCATATCCCCATCTATTATTTGGCAACTGACCTGTAAAGGCATCTTGCATGGCTGTGTTTTTTAAAATAAAACTTACTTGCGCTGCATTCAAATTTGGATTTGCCTCAAGCATTAATGCTACAATTCCAGTTACATGAGGCGCAGCCATGCTAGTGCCGCTATATGAAACCCAAAATTGAGTATCATTATTAAAAACACTAATATCTGCTAATGCATTGCTGTTAAAATCTCTAAAATCTCTATTGTTTACAGCACTTACAATATTTTGGCCTGGAGCAGCAATATCAGGCTTAATTCTGCCATCAATTGTTGGACCTATTGAACTAAAACTTGCATAATTTCCAGGGGTTAAACTATTAGATTCGTCAATTAATTTACCTTTATTTGATACCCAAATTGCTCTATTTATATATGCCCCAACACTAATTGTTCCTTTTCCTGTACCACCATTTTCGCCCATGGTGTGCATATTGTCTCCTTTTTTAAAACCTGTTAAAAACGAGGCATTTCTTATTTTGTCTACAAAAAAACCTGTGCTCCAGTTTAGCGCATCACCACTATTCCAGGCATCTATTCTACCCGAATCAGAAAAGAACTCTAAAACGATAAAATTTTTCTTTGGCTTATAGTTCGTTGCCATTATCAATACATTAGGTTTTTGATTGTGAATGTAATTTGCCTGTATCTGAAGCTCAAAAATTAGCGTATCGCCATTGGCAGAGTTTATGGTATCTAATCTGCTTAGTGTGTTTGAATTATAAAAAGGGGAGGAGACAAGTATGTTTTTAGAAGTATCGTATAAATGCAATCTAAAACTAAATGGCATATTTTTAGACCCCCAAACATCTGTATAAACGGACTCTTTATTAGAAAAATTTCTTAACCTATCTATTGGGATAGTTTTAATTGTATCTTTATTAAATTGATAAGAAAAGTGCATATCGTTGTTGCCATCATTGCCATTTGCACCTACAATAATATGACCTGCATTTTTGACTAGTTCTTCTACTGCTTTATCAAAAAGGCTGCTGCCATCATGCGGCCCAGTGTGCATGCCCCAACTTAAATTTATAACCGCAGCTTGATTATTTGCTTTGGCGTATTTAAAAATAAAACTATATGCATCTATAATATTTGGGTTTGCTACAATATAATCGCCATAAGCACTGCCAGGAATAGCATCAGTGGCATATTTTATTTTCACAAAAATTAAATCACTTTCAGGTGCCATACCTCGATGTTTAAGACCGGGTGTGGATAATCCAGAACCAGCGGCAATGGCTGCAACATGTGTTCCATGACTACCATCTAAGTCTACTTGATTCAAAATTTCATTTGGTGTTTGGCAAAGTTTTCCATACAAATAGGGCGTTGGGCCATTGTTTTGCAAAGCACTTTGATCCCAAAACTGTTTTACCCTATAACTCACACTATCTTTTGCATAAAAACTAGGATTGTCTGTTTGAAAGCCAATATCTACTATACCAACAAGCACATTTTTTCCTCCATAGTTTTTTACTAATCCATTGTTTAAGCCATTTTGAACCTGATTTACTTTACTATGAAGACGTGCACCCTCATTTTTAAAACGGACTGCATTGCTATACATTGCTCCTTCAAAAGCGATAATATAATCAGCAGTTTTAATACATTTCAATTTATTTTCCGGTATTAAACAAGTTAATATGGTGCCTAAATCTGTTCTTATTATTACAGATTCTGCAATTAAATCCTTTTTGTAAACTGTATCTTTTAACTGAATAATCGCACTTATATATTTTTGACTACCAATATGTTCAATAATATAACCTGAACCATTTAGTTGGCAATAAATAATTAATTTTAAGGCAAAAAGTAAATAGGCTAGCAAATATTTTTTCATATAAAGTTTACAAATAAAAAGATTAAATCTTACTTCTGCATCAAAGTAATGTAAAATATATGGAATGAGTTTTTTTTATACGTTTGAATTTAAAGCTGTAAATACATGAAAAAATGTTTTTGTAGCACCATTCACCGCTATTCAATTAGCTAATACTGTTCCTCTTGAGAGGGAAAATTTTCACTTCTAACATCTGTAATATAGTTTGAAACTGCTTTTTTAATTGTTTCAAATAAAGAGGCATACCGCCTGATAAACCTAGGGCTAAAATCTTTACTTATTCCAAGCATATCATGCAGCACCAAAACTTGTCCATCTACACCATTGCCTGCACCAATACCTATTACAGGTATTTGAACACTTTTTGCCACCTCTGCTGCTAAAACTGCGGGTATTTTTTCCAACACAATAGCAAAACACCCTGTCTTTTCTAATAGTATTGCATCTTCAATTAATTTTTTCGCCTCTTCTTTTTCTTTTGCCCTTACCGCATAAGTTCCAAATTTATAAATAGACTGTGGTGTTAATCCCAAATGACCCATTACAGGAACACCAGCAGTCAATATTCGTTGTATACTTTCTATTACTTCTATGCCTCCTTCAAGTTTAACTGCATGCCCGCCAGATTCTTTCATTATTTTAATAGCACTTTCCAAAGCGGTTTTACTATTTCCTTGATAGCTGCCAAAAGGTAAATCAACTACAACTAAAGCTCTACTGATACCTCTAACAACGCTGCTTGCATGGTAAATCATTTGTTCTAATGTTATAGGAAGCGTGGTTTCATGCCCTGCCATAACGTTACTTGCACTATCACCTACAAGAATAACATCTATTCCTGCATCATCAACTATTCTTGCCAACGAATAATCGTATGCAGTAAGCATGCTTATTTTCACATTTGCTTCTTTCATTTCTTGAAGCACGTGTGTGGTTACTCTACTAATTTGAGAAAAATCTTTTTTCATAATTAAATTTTATTCTTATTTCTGTCTAAGCAGCCTAATTTAATAGCTGAACCATAAAATAGGGCAGTAGCATTATAATTAAAAAAATGTAGTGATGGACTAAAGCCTGTTCCGTTTATACTATCTAAAAAATTAAAGGAATCCTTATTACAATTTTTGATTATCCAATTTATTTGTTTTCTAAGGTATATTAATTCATCCAAATTTAAACTATCCTTAATATTTAAATCTTCATTAATAATGCTTAACCTTTTTATTTGATCTTTTTGTGCTTTATCCAAATCATAAAGGCTATCAAATTTGATTTTGTTGCGCTCAAATAATTCTCTATTTTCTTCTAATTTTGAAGACAATGTTTGCACTGCTTCTCCATCTGGGCCATTAATAATTGTGTTTTTAAAGTTTTTATAACCTTCTATTAAATCTTCCAAACTATCTGCCTGCTTGTTAATCAAATCTATAGAATTGTTTAATTGTTTGTTTATTTCAGAAAGTTTATTTATTTCATCTTTGTTGTCTTTTTCGTTTAACTGCATAGCTTTGAGCCTATCAATTTCTTGGTTTTTGCTATTACTTTCTCTTTTTAAAGCAATGATTTGCGCTTCAAGTTTTTCTATTCCAGTGTTTTCTTCACCAAAAGATATAGGAGGATCTGTGCGTAGCACAAAACTATTGCAATAGCCATGTGATAGAGGTCCAATAAAAAGTGCAAATGTTCCTTTATCATATTCAATTTCGGTAAATGTAAAAACAAATTTATCATTAATAAACAAATCATAGGTGCGGTTAAATGCCTTGATTTTTAGAATATTTTTAGAAGTTTTAATAATCTTACTTTCTTTCACCCAGCCATTGTCTAAGTTATTGTTTGTGTAATAAAACTTATCTCCATTAAGTTTACTAATTCTAAATGATTTTTGTTTGTTAATTTCTATAAGCACGCCCCCTTTACCATCTTCTTGCCCAAGCATTAAAATACCCAAACTTGAATTTTTATTCGCAGATTTATCAAAACTTAGCGATGTGGTTATGCTAAAATTAATTAAAGGTTTGATTTTTGGAAAAAAGAAGTTGCCCGAATTGGTGTTCAATCTTCGCAATTCATATTTATTAGCCTGCGTAATGGCTAAATTTTCTGTATTAAATACCTGTGGCCATGTTTCGTTGATGCTAGAAAATGCTTCTTCAAGCATAACATACTCGTATACTTTAGTAATTTGTTGTCCTTTTGTAAAAAATGACACCAATAACCCAATAATTAAAAATATTAACCGCATATTTGCATTTTTATTTATAAATAGCAGCAAAGGTAATGTTTAAGAAGATTAAATTATTTAATTTTAGAAAAAATATTGGTAAGTCATTTACCATTATTGCATTTTGTGCTTTGCTCAATGCTTGTAAAAATGACCTAGAAGTAAATGCTCCTCACAAAGAGACAATTGTTGTTTTTGGCTTATTAGACCCATCACAATCAAAACAGTATATAAAAGTAAATAGGGCTTTTATAACAAATAATCAAAGCGTAAAAGAAGTTGCTCAAATTGCCGACAGTGTCTATTTTTCGAGCATCGAGGTTACATTACTTGAAGAGCTTACAAACACCACTACCATCCTTACTCCTGAGAATATTCCCAATAAAAATTCTGGCATTTTTTTAAATCAACCCAATATTCTCTACACCACCAATTTGCCTATAAAAACCAATAGTAGGTACTTTATTAAAGTTAAAGATAACAAAACAGGAATAGAAGCTAATGCTGTAGCAATTATTGCTGGAAGTCCATTTATTAATGGCCCAATAACAAATTTTTCAACAGACTTTTCATTAAGCAATGGCCCAAATGGAGGAATAAATATAGATTTTGTGCCAGGAATAAATACTGCAAATTACGATGTAATTATGGATTTTGAATATGTAGAATATGATAAATTTGATACTTTAAATAAGTTTAATAAAACAATCACTTGGAAAATTTTAAAAAATGTTTCACCCAAAGCCACATTTAGATTTTCTAATAATATTTCAAGAGAGTTATTTTATGATTTACTCACAAGCCAAATTGCTCCAAGAAAAGATTGGATAAGGCAGGCCAAATCATTTCAATTTAGTTTTATAGGAGCTACTCAAGAATTGGTGAACTATATTTCTGTTAGCACACCTTCTATTGGTATTGTTCAAAAACAGACTGATTATACAAATATTAATAACGGTGCAGGAATTTTTGCAAGCAGAAATATTTTTCTTACTAAGAAAGTTCCCCCATCTGGTCAAACATCATTTTTGTTATCCAATAGTCCTAAAACATCAGCGATAGGATTTTAAAATCTAAGGGTATAAATGTCATTATTTAATGCCTAAAAACTGACAAAGGCTGTGCTTTTTTTTTCAATACTGCCAATTAGTCATATTTGTTATTAGAATTACATTATTTTAAGGATTGGTATTTTAATTGTTATAGTAAGATTAAAATAATAAATAATATGAGTAAAATAATTGGAATAGATTTAGGAACCACCAACTCTTGCGTAGCCGTGATGGAAGGTAATGAGCCAGTAGTGATTACAAACAGTGAGGGAAAAAGAACAACTCCATCAATCGTTGCTTTTTTAAAAGATGGAGAACGAAAAATTGGGGATCCTGCAAAAAGACAAGCAATCACTAATCCTGAAAAAACAATATCTTCCATAAAAAGATTTATGGGAAATACTTATGACCAAGTAAAAATGGAAGCGGGCAGGGTGCCGTATAAAGTTGAAAAAGGTGAAAACAACACTCCAAGAGTAAAAATTGACGACCGTTTATTTACCCCGCAAGAAATAAGTGCAATGATTTTGCAAAAAATGAAAAAAACTGCAGAGGATTTTTTAGGATATGAAGTAAAGGAAGCAGTAGTAACAGTGCCAGCATACTTTAATGATGCACAAAGACAAGCAACAAAAGAGGCCGCAGAGATTGCTGGACTAACTGTTAGAAGAATAATAAATGAGCCTACAGCAGCAGCTTTGGCTTATGGCCTAGATAAAAAAGGACTAGAATCTAAAATTGTGGTATTTGATTGTGGTGGAGGCACCCATGATGTTTCTGTTTTAGAATTAGGAGATGGTGTTTTTGAAGTTAAAGCCACAGATGGAGATACTCATCTAGGTGGTGATGATTTTGATCAAAAAATTATTGACTGGTTGATTCAAGAATTTAAGGACGAAAATGGAGGATTAGATTTATCGAAAGATCCTATGGCTTTACAAAGGCTTAAAGAAGGTGCAGAAAAAGCCAAAATAGAATTGTCTTCTGCTGCAAGTTCTGAAATTAATCTACCCTATATTATGCCAGTAGATGGTATACCCAAACACCTTGTGCGCACTTTGAGCAAGGCGCAATTCGAGAAATTAGTTGATGATTTAGTACAAAGAACAATTACACCATGCAAAACTGCACTTAAAAATGCGGGATTAAAACCATCAGAAATAGATGAAATAATTTTAGTTGGAGGCAGCACAAGGATACCTGCTATTCAAGAAGCTGTTGAAAAATATTTTGGCAAAGCTCCTAATAGAAGTGTAAATCCGGATGAGGTTGTTGCAGTTGGTGCAGCTATCCAAGGTGCTGTTCTTAGTGGTGATGTTACAGATGTTTTGCTATTAGATGTAACACCATTATCATTAGGTATAGAAACTATGGGTGGTGTGATGACTAAATTAATTGAATCCAACACCACAATTCCTACCAAAAAAAGTGAGGTATTTTCTACCGCGTCAGATAATCAACCTTCGGTTCAGATACATGTATTGCAGGGAGAGAGACCGATGTCTAAGGATAACAAATCGATAGGTATGTTTAACCTTGATGGCTTGCCACCCGCACAGCGAGGTGTTCCTCAGATAGAAGTAACTTTTGATATTGATGCAAATGGAATATTAAATGTGAGTGCAAAAGATAAAGGAACAGGAAAAGAGCAAAAAATAAGAATTGAAAGCAGCAGCGGACTTAGCAAAGAAGAAATAGAGAAAATGAAAAAAGAAGCAGAAGCAAATGCAGATTCAGATCAAAAACTTAAAGAAGAAATTGAGAAACTAAATGCAGCAGACGCATTAATTTTCTCAACCGAGAAGCAGTTTAAAGAATTTGGAGAAAAAATACCAGCAGAAAAAAAACAACCTATAGAAACTGCACTTGAAGAATTGAAAAAAGCACATGCTGCAAAAGATTTTTCTTTAATAGAAACAACTACAAATGCACTAAATGAAGCATGGAATGCTGCAAGTCAAGATATTTACAATGCTCAGCAGGCAGAAGGAGCGCCTGCACAAGAGACTCAAGCAGAACCCAACACAAAAGATAACGCGGAGAGCAATGTAGAGGATGTAGATTTTGAAGAGGTTAAATAGAATAAACTGTCAATTATAATAAAAAAGCGCAAAATGTAATTTTGCGCTTTTTTATTTAATCAATTTTTTTGAAAGCAATACGAGTATTGGACTCTTTTATAAACATTTTTATGCAAATAACATGAAACATTGATTGGGCAAAAGTTGTTTAAATAATTAAACATAATTTTTATTAATTTTGCCCCAATAAAATACAGTGATTATAAATACACAAACTTCTGCAATCTTAGTTTTAGAAAATGGTGCAATTTTTAGAGGAAATGCTATTGGTAAAATCGGCACTAGTACTGGAGAAATATGCTTTAATACTGGCATGACTGGTTACCAAGAGGTGTTTACCGACCCTAGCTATTTTGGACAAATTCTTATTGCTACAAATAACCACATTGGTAATTATGGCGCTAAGGAAAGTGAAATGGAAAGCGATGGGATAAAAATAAATGGATTAATTGTAAAAAGATTCTCTTCAAATTATTCAAGATCTCAGGCCACAAGTTCCTTAGATGATTTTATGATGCAAGGAAATTTAGTAGGTATTACAGATGTAGACACACGAGAATTAACAAGAATTGTAAGAAACAGCGGAGCTATGAATGCGATTATCTCTTCAGAAATTTTTGACATAGATCAATTAAAAGAAAGATTAAGGGCTGTGCCAAGCATGGACGGGTTAGAGTTGAGCAGCCAAGTAACAACAGATAAATTTTATGCACAAGGAGCAGATAATGCATTTAATAGGGTTGCCTTACTAGATTTTGGAACTAAAAAAAATATTGCAAGATGCTTAGTTGAAAGAGATGTTTATGTTGGTGTTTTTCCTGCAATGGCAAGCTTAAAAGACATTATGGATTTTAAACCAGATGGCATTATGTTATCAAATGGCCCTGGAGATCCCGCAACAATGGCGTATGCTGTAGAAAACACAAAAGCCTTTTTAGAGGCAAAAATGCCAGTTTTTGGCATTTGTCTTGGCAATCAAATTTTAGCAAAAGCGTGTGGATTAGAAACATACAAAATGCACCATGGTCATAGGGGATTAAATCACCCCGTATTAAATCTAAAAACAGGACTTTCTGAAGTTACGAGTCAAAATCACGGGTTTTCTGTAAAAGAAGATAAAAACAATACAGCTGTAAGAATAAGTCATATTAATCTAAATGACCATACAATAGAGGGGATAACTGTTGTTGATAGGCCAGCATTTGCAGTACAATACCATCCAGAAGCAGCTCCAGGGCCGCATGATTCGCGTTATCTTTTTGATGATTTTATAACAATGATTAATAATAATAAATAATGAGTTGCATAATAGATATTAAAGCAAGAATGATTTTGGATTCTAGGGGAAATCCTACTATAGAGGCAGATGTTTTTACAGAAAATGGATTTTTAGGGCGTGCAGCAGTGCCAAGTGGAGCAAGCACAGGTATACATGAGGCCACAGAGTTAAGAGATGGTGGAAAACTATATTTAGGAAAAGGAGTATTAAATGCGATAAACAATGTAAATACTGTTATAGCAGATGCTTTAGTTGGTCTGCCTATAAATAATCAAGCCGAAATAGATTACACAATGATTAGTCTTGATGGAACAGAAAACAAGTCAAATTTAGGAGCGAATGCAATATTGGCAGTATCTTTGGCATGTTCCAAGGCAGCTGCTGCTGAGAGTGGTCAGGAACTATACAGATATTTGGGTGGTGCTAATGCTTGCACTTTGCCAATCCCTTTAATGAATATATTAAATGGGGGCTCACATGCAGACAATGCTATTGATTTTCAAGAATTTATGATCGTGCCGCTCAATGCTGAAAGCTTTAGTGAGGCACTGCAAATGGGTGTATCGGTTTTTCATCATTTAAAAAGTGTGTTAAAGGCCAAAGGCTACGCTACAAATGTAGGCGATGAGGGTGGTTTTGCTCCAAATATCCAGTCTAATGAAGAAGCTATAGAAACAGTTTTAAAGGCGATTGAAAAAGCTGGATATAAACCAGGCAAAGATATTTATTTAGCAATTGACGCAGCAGCAAGCGAAATGTATGATAAGAAAACAGGATTATATACTTTTACAAAAAGTTCTAAAAAATCAATTACTTCTGATGAAATGGTGGATTATTGGAAAAAGTGGTGCACTCAATATCCAATCATTAGCCTAGAAGACGGGCTAGATGAAGATGATTGGAATGGATGGATAAATTTAACAAAAACTATTGGCAGTAAAGTGCAATTAGTGGGTGATGACTTATTTGTTACAAATCCTAAAAGACTTAAACAAGGTATAGAAAAACAAGCTGGCAATAGTATTTTGATAAAGGTGAATCAAATAGGTACACTCACAGAAACAATGAATGCAATAAGAATGGCAACAGCAGCAAATTATACGCATATTATAAGCCACAGAAGCGGTGAAACGGAAGATAGTTTTATTGCAGATTTGGCAGTGGCATTAAACAGTGGACAAATAAAAACTGGTAGTGCAAGCAGAAGTGACAGAATGGCAAAATACAATCAATTATTAAGAATTGAGGAAGATTTAGGAAACCATGCAGTTTATAATGGAAAACAATTTAGGTATAAATTTTAGGATGAATATTGTTTAATGGAATGGTTTGAGTCGTGGTTTGATTCTGAATATTACCATTTGCTTTATGAGCACAGAAATGTGGAAGAGGCAGAAATTTTTACTGCGAATATTGCAAAATTATTTCCTCCAATAAAATATAAAAAACTACTTGAAACTGCTTGTGGAAAAGGAAGGCACGCCCTTTCATTTGCAAATAAAGGCTATGATGTTACTGGCTTTGACCTTTCTATAAATAGTATTGCTGAAGCCAAAAAATTGCAAAAAGAAAATTTGGCTTTAAAGTTTGAAGTTCATAATATACTTGATACATTTGATCAAGAAGAGTATGATATTGTAACTAATTTATTTACAAGTTTTGGCTATTTTGAGAACACACTTTTAGACTTAGCGGCTATTAGTAATTTAAAACTCGCACTAAAAAAGGATGGCTTAATAATACAAGATTATTTTAATGCAAGCTTGGTAAAAAACGATGAGATATGGCAAGAAAAAACGGTTAATAATGTGCACTTTAAAACTAAAAAGACCATTGAAAATGGATATGTTTATAAAGAGATTTTGGTGTCAGATAGCAAAATAGGTTTAAATAATATTAGTTTTGAAGAAAAGGTTAGATTGATAACATTAGAAGATTTTAAACAATTATATAAGGCCAATCACCTAAATATTATTGATATATATGGAGATTATGAATTAAATAAGTTTGATGCAGCATTTTCTCCAAGGTTAATTATTATTGCACAAAAATAAAAATACATGGATAAAACACTTTTTCATTTTATTAATTATCAAATTAGCAATGGATTTTTTGATGCAATCATGCCTATTATCTCAAATAAGTTTATTTGGATTCCTATTTATATTTTATTTATAGTTTTAGCAATCAAGAAATTTAAAAGTAAAGCATGGTTACCCATATTATTTATTTTTTTTGCCTATCTTGTAACAGAGCAAACCTGTAATTTAGTAAAACATACTTTTAAAAGGCAAAGACCAAATCAAATTAAGGAATTATATGCCATAAAAAGAATAGAAGGTGGTAGCGGCTATAGCACCCCTTCTGCACATGCAGCCAATCATTTAGCAATCGCAATAGTGGCTTCTACTATTTTAGGATTTTCTTCGTTTGGGCATTTTTTAATACTATTATGGGCTATAATTATTGGTTTTTCTCGCATATATAATGGGGTACACTTTCCTTCTGATATTTTTATAGGTTTTGCAGTAGGTGGTTTTATTAGTATAGCGCTATTGATTTTATACGATTATATTTTTAATCGATTATGGAATAAAGAAACTGCCTAATTTCTCCTTGCAAAAATTTTTAGTTTGTTCAATTCAGCAATTATATACCAATGGGTATAAATAATGATTTTTCTTGTGCTTTTCCATTATGCTTTTCGCCTAAACAAAATTTTAAAGAAAACTAACACTAAGCCAAATATTTTCTAAATCAAAAGTTTGCTATTTTCTAACAAATTTTTATATCTTCGCTACACCATAAACCCATGCAAGCCAGGCATCAAAATAAAGTAAGAAAATACAATCTCTTGAAAATAAAAACCTACCAAGCTGGCAGTTTTGGGCATAAATATGGGTTTAACACCCAAGAAAAGGATGACGAACCGAAACGAAGTGGAACTCGTGAAGACCATTTAAGGACCAAAACAACTGAACAAATTTATGGAGAAGGAAACAGTACCACCGCAGAGTACTGGCAATATGATTCTAGGTTAGGGAGACGGTGGAATGTGGATCCAAGACCTAATTTGAGTATCAGTAGTTATGCTTGTTTTGGGAATAACCCCATTGCCTTTTCGGACATTGATGGAGATACAGCGAGATATGGTTGTTCAAGTGATAAACTAAATGTGTTCCTTGCCCGTGATTTTATCAATGGATTTAATGAAAAGTTTAAAAAAATAAGGGATAATGATAAAAATATTTTATACTCCCAAAAAGATGGAAATAACCCTTTAAGAAATCAAAAAGTTGTTGACCAAGAACCAAATTCAGTAACCAAAGTTTATAGAGATGGTAGATGGGTCAAAATAAATGGTCATGTAGAATATAGTTCTCAAACTGGAGTCTCCCTCTTAGAGCGGTTACCATTATCATTAAAAGTTCCTTTGGGGGCTGTATGCGGAATATTTGCTGGCTTAAAAAGTCTTTTTAAAAGAGAGGAATTGAAATGGGGAATGTCGCAAGGAGCGAAGGTTAGCATGAGCTCTCAAGTTAACCTATTTCAATTTGGTATCGGTAATTATAATAAATACAATAAGTTTAGTTTGATTATGCAATAATACGGGGATATGATGTCCAAGGCGTACCTAAAGAATACGGTTTTTTGCCGTTTGTCGATAAAAAGCAATGTTTTGTCGATATATATACATACAAGTATATATATA
>JBDNFC010000126.1:0-4663 GCA_041690035.1 Bacteroidia bacterium
AAATGGCTGCTATTGGTTATGAATTTTTCTAACCCAATTTTTGCAGCGTTTTGATACAAGTTAGCTGCCATAAATGCGGCATCAGATTCTATTTCAAAATCTTTGGATAGCAAGTTTACTAAAGCACCCGCATAAAGGGTGTCTTCAAGATTAAACTCATTTTTCCAGCCTGAACAGAACAAGATAACATCATCATAATTTTTAGACAATATTCTAGCAGTTGCTGCAATATTTAAAAACGACCCAGAAAAGATCTTGCTTTTTGCTGCATTTTTTGCTAAGCTAAGACATTTAGTGCCATTAGTAGTAGTTAGTGCTATTTTTTTTCCTAAAATTTTTGGGTCTTGAATTAATACAGGGGAGTTTCCAAAATCAAACCCTGGCAAAGTTTTTCCCTCGCGTTCGCCTGCCGTAATATAGTTTTTTTTTGCATACAACATCGTGTTGCTTGCATCTATAACGGGCAATACTGATGTTGCTCCGTAGTGCAATGCTGCACAAATAGTAGAAGTGGCTCTAAAAATATCTATCACCACAATTTGTTTATTTTCGGCAATTTTTTCGTCCCAAAAACCAGGGCTTAAAATCACATTTACCTTTGGCATATTTGTTTGCAAATGTATTGTATATTTCTGTTTTTAATCTAAGTTTCTGAACAATAATTTGTCTTTTTTGTCGTATTTTTGCACCGAAATAATAAAAATGGGTAAAATAACATTTAGATTCGAGAAAGGAGAAAAGTTTCCGCAGGTATTTGAGATAGCTACAGGAGAGAGTATCTTGGATGTAGCACTTGATAACGATATTAGTCTCAATCATAATTGTGGCGCAGTTTGTGCCTGTAGCACCTGTCAAGTATATGTAGAAATGGGTGGAGATATTTTGGCTGAAATATCTGATGCAGAAGAAGATTTTATAGATCGTGCAAGAAATCCAAGATTTAATAGCAGATTGGCTTGCCAATGTAAATTGGCTGCAGAGGGTGACATAGAAGTAATCATTCCCGACCAATCTAATATTATTGGCCATTAATAATAAGTAAAAATGACAAAAGAATTTAATTTGCCAATCAATTGGAGAGATTATGAAGATATAGCCATGGGTTTATATGAGCGTTTTGGGGATGATTTTGACGAAAAAAAAATCTACCGTATTCGGTTTACAGAGTTAATGGAATGGGTTTTGACCTTGCCAAATTTTGAAGGCAAGAAAGAGGAATGTAATGAAGGACATTTAGAAATGATTCAGAGTTCTTGGGTATATGAGTGGAGAGATAATCAATCATCTTGAGTAGAAAAAATTTATTGCAGAAAAATATTGAGGTTATTGGTGCGAGAGAACATAATCTTAAAAATATTTCTATAAGCATACCTCGCAATCAGTTGGTAGTATTTACTGGATTAAGCGGTAGCGGAAAATCTTCATTGGCATTTGATACTATTTTTGCAGAAGGGCAGCGCAGGTATCTTGAAAGTTTTAGTGCTTATGCACGACAGTTTATTGGCGATATGAAAAGGCCTGATGTAGATAAAATAGAGGGGTTGAGCCCTGTGATATCGATTGAGCAAAAAACTGTTAGTAAAAATCCTAGGTCAACTGTGGGCACCATTACAGAAATTTATGATTTTTTGCGTCTGCTATTTGCTAGGGCAGGTACTGCATACAGTTATGATACCGGCAAGGTAATGCAAAAATTTTCTGAAGAGCAAATTATACAGCAAACCTTAAAGCAATTTGAATTAAAGAAATTTGCTATTCTGGCGCCACTCATAAAGGGCAGAAAAGGGCATTATAAAGAATTATTTGTGCAATATGCAAGAAAAGGATTTACCAAAATGCGAATAGATGGTAAAATGGTAGATATCACACCTACGTTGCAATTAGATAGGTATAAAATTCATGATATAGATTTGGTGGTAGACCGTATATCGCCCTCTGATGCAAGTGTACAAAGAATAAAAGCATCTGTTAGCACTGGATTAAAAATTGGAAAAGGGTTGATTACTTTGGTCTATTCTGATTTGCCAAATGGCGAGTATTCTGAAACTGCACATTTTTCTAAAACATTAATGGATGCCGAAACAGGTTTAAGCTATGATGAGCCTCAACCAAACTCTTTTTCTTTTAACTCACCTTATGGCTGGTGCACACATTGCCAAGGCATGGGCGAAGTGTCAAAAATTGCTATTGAATCTATAATTCCTGATTATACCCTTAGTATTAACAAAGGTGGGATTATACCCATTGGCGAACTTAGAGATAATTGGATTTTTACCCAGTTGAGGGCTTTGGCTAAAACACTTAAATTTAGCTTAGCAGACCCTATTAATAAATTATCTGATACACAGTTGCAGGCTATTCTTTATGGATATGAAGAACCATTAAAAGTGGTGGGCACTGGAAATTATGGTGCTTTTAATACCAATTATAAAGGGGTTGTGCAGCGCATCGAAGATCAATTTTATAACAAAGAAGATGAGAAAATGTACCGTTGGGCAGAAGAGTTTATGGAATTGAATAAATGCGAGATTTGCCTTGGGGGTAGAGTTAATAAGCAAGCATTGCATTATAAAATTAATACTCAAAATATTGCAGACTTATCTAATATGAGTATCGATAAATTGAGTACTTGGTTTAATGATGTCGAAAAATCATTGGGTGAAAAAGAAAACATTATAGCCAAAGAAATTTTAAAAGAGATACGCACAAGAATAGGTTTTTTAGAGGGGATTGGGCTTGGTTATTTAAGCCTCAATAGTCCTGCGCGCACACTAAGCGGTGGAGAAGCTCAACGCATTAGGTTGGCTACCCAAATAGGTTCTAAATTGGTAAATGTACTCTATATTCTTGATGAGCCTAGCATCGGTTTGCATCAACGTGATAATATAAAACTTATTAGATCATTGAAAGCCCTGCGAGATATGGGAAATAGTATTATTGTAGTAGAGCACGATAAAGAAATGATAGAGCAGGCAGACTATGTGGTGGATATTGGCCCTAAAGCGGGCGAAGGTGGCGGGCAGATTGCCGCAATGGGAGATGCAAAGACTTTCTTAAATGGTGATAGCATAACCGCAGATTATATTAGTGGTAGAAGGCAAATTGCTGTGCCAAAAAAGAGACGTAAGATTGGCAAAAATAAGCTCCAATTAATTGGCTGCGAAGGCAATAATCTTAAAAATGTAACTGTTTCTTTTCCGCTTGGGGTATTGATATGTGTCACTGGAGTGAGTGGCAGTGGTAAATCAACCTTAATTAACGAAACGCTTTTCCCTATACTTAGCCACCATGTTTACAATTCATACTATAAGCCATTGGCCTACAAGGCTGTAAAAGGTCTTGAAAAAATAGACAAGGTTATAAGAATAGACCAATCACCTATAGGTCGCACACCGCGCTCAAATCCTGCTACATACACAGGTGTTTTTAGTGATATCCGTGCCATATTTACAGAAATGCCAGAGGCTAAGATTAGGGGATATAAACCTGGGCGATTTTCTTTTAATGTAAAAGGGGGGCGTTGCGAAACCTGCAGGGGCGGAGGAAACAAGGTGATAGAGATGAATTTTTTACCCGATGTAGAGGTAATTTGTGATCAATGTTTGGGCAAAAGATACAATAGGGAAACATTAGAAATACGTTACCGTGGAAAATCAATTTTTGAGATTTTGGACATGAGCATAGACCAAGCCGTTGCTTTTTTTGAGAATATTCCAAATATTCAACGAAAGATTGCTACTTTGCAAAGTGTGGGCTTAGGATATGTCAAGTTAGGGCAATCTTCTACCACCATTTCTGGGGGCGAAGCTCAAAGGGTGAAACTAGCTACAGAATTAAGCAAGCGTGATACTGGAAATACATTTTATTTGTTAGACGAACCCACAACCGGTCTCCATTTTGAGGATGTAGCTGTGTTGATGAAAGTAATACAAGATTTGGTTGATAAAGGCAATACAGTTTTGGTGATAGAACACAATATGGACGTGATAAAACTTGCAGATTATATTATAGATATGGGTCCAGAGGGTGGTTCTGGTGGCGGTTTACTTATAGCAGAAGGCACTCCAGAAGAAATTGTGAAAAACCCAAATAGTGAAACAGGAAAGTTTCTGAAATTAGAATTGAAGTAAGTTTTATATTAACTTGGTTCTAGTTTTTGATGATAGTTTTTTTGTCTAAACCACGTCTTTTGTATAAAAGAATTATACTAATTTATAAAATTAATCCTTTTTTGGTTAAACTTTTTTCTAGTCTTAATCATGGACTTAATTTGATTTTACTACTGCAAAATCTACTTGGCAATTTAATCAGGGAATCTTTTATTCCTCTTAATTTGTTTTGCATACTATTTATTCTAACCATTAGAATAAGATGTTTTTTTTTGGTATCACTCATCTAAAAAATTTTACTTTTTTTATAATGGTTACGGGAACAAAAATAAATATACCACGCTTTGCTGCAATTATTTAAAAAAACTATATTTGCATCCCGAATGAAAACGATTGAAGATTTTAACTTTAATGGCAAAAAAGTTTGCGTGAGAGTAGATTTTAATGTGCCTTTTGATGCTGATTATAATATTACCGATGACAACAGAATTAGAAAAGCAATTCCAACTATTCAGAAAATAATGGCTGATGGCGGTGCGGTAATCTTAATGTCG
>JBDNFC010000127.1:0-2166 GCA_041690035.1 Bacteroidia bacterium
AAAAAGATTATATTTGCAAAAGAAATGGGAGTTTTTAGGCGGACTGACGTTAGCCAATTGTAAAGACAAAACCAATGAGAAGACAAATTAAAAATATAGTTCTCTATTATTCTACAATTTTATTGGGGTTTAATTCTGTGTATGCCCAAACTACAAAACAAAACAATAATTGGATTTTTGGACGCAATGCACGAACTGAATTTAACAATGGCAATATTAATCCACAGGTTTCTATTTTTTCGAGTATTGAAGCTTGTGCAACTTTATCTAATCCCAATACTGGTGAATTAATGTGCTATACCAATGGCGTAACCATAATGGACAAAAATGGCGATATGCTTCAAAATGGCGATAGTTTAAATGGAAATGAATCATCCACCCAAGGCGCCCTTATTTTACCACATCCAAGTTTAGACAATCATTATTTGCTATTTACAACACCATCTTTTAATACAACTGGCAGTGGCCTGTATTACAATGTTATAAATATGGACTTAAACAATGGCCTAGGTGGCGTGGTGGCTGGACAAAAAAACATTCTTTTATATGCAAATGTAAGCGAAGGGCTAACTTACACCTACAACAATGATAGTTCAGGATATTGGTTATTGGCACACGAAAGGTCAAGCAATACTTTTTTAAGCTTTGAAATTAACAAAACAGGAATTGGCGTAAATGTAAAAAAAAGTAATATTGGCCGGGTTTGGGGAAGTAACTCTGATTTTGCGTCCTACATCAAACTCAGTCCAAATGGTAAAAAAGTTTCAGTTAGTAACATTGTTACTAATAATAACTGGCCAAATATATCTGGACCAGTTGAAGTATATAATTTTGACAATTGTACGGGGCGTATTTCCGATATAATAATCATTAAAAACCTGCCTTGGTGTTATGGAAGCGCATTTTCTTCCAATAGTAATATTTTATACATCTCTAGTTTTCTATTTCCAAGTAGGGTTTTTCAAGTTAATTTATCTGCTGGCTCCGAAATAGATATAAATGCTTCTCTACAAACAATTTATACTGTCCCTTTAGCACCACCTATACCAAATAGAACTTATTATTTAGGAGGCCTACAATTAAATGAAGATGGAAAAATTTATTTAGTAGAAACTACACAAAGGTTTTTGCACTGCATTAACAATCCTAATGAAATTGGAAATAATTGCAACTTTGTGCCCGAACAAATAAAATTAGTAGGCGGAAGCTTTGGAGTTTACAATTTACCTCAACTAGTACCTGTAAAGTTAAAGGAACCCATAATTATATTGGATTCTGTTATTATTTCAATTAACGATACCTGCATCGAAAATATAGAAAAGGCAATTTTAATTGGAATAAATAATCCAACATCTATTAATTGGAAACTTATTAACTTAACTAAGCCTGACACAACCTTAATTAGTAACTCTTTATCTTTTAATCTCTCCAATTTAAAAATAGGTGAATATATACTTGAAGCAATGGTTACTGAGAACTGTAAAAACTATTTCGCTTCCAAAAGATTTAGAATATTTGATTGCGATTGTAGCGGTAAAATTAGTATCAGCGATACTTGTGTTCAAGAAGAAATCAAATTGAAAATAATAACAAATGACGCCTATACTTCAATTGACTGGCTAATAACAGACCTAAGTGGCAACATTTTGTATGATCAAAAAAGCAATAATGCCGTTTTGAAAACAGATAATGCAAAAAATATAAATGTTAGAGCAATTGTAAATTTCAATTGCAAAATAGACACTTTAAATGCCAATTTTACTTTAATTGTTTGCCCCAAATGCAATACTATTTTTGTGCCTAATGCGTTTTCGCCAAACAAAGATGGTATAAACGATAATTTTCAAATATTAGCAGGTTGCGATATAGCATTTTATGATTTAACTATATTCAATAGATGGGGAGAAAAGATTTATGAAAGTAATCAGCTAAAGGACGCCTGGGATGGCACTTATAAAAAATCTCCATGTCAAGAAGGAGCGTATTTATATAAAATAACCTATAAATTTAAAAACGGCTCAACCAGTTATAAAAACGGAACGGTTACATTGTTAAAATGATTGTTTAAACGAAATTATACCGACAGATAATTTTAAAAATTTGTAAAACCAAATAACCTTTCTTAAATGTGCTAAAAATCAGGCAAAAAAGATTATGTTTGCAAAG
>JBDNFC010000128.1:0-1520 GCA_041690035.1 Bacteroidia bacterium
AAAAAAAATACATGCTAAGATTTTGGGTGTTTTTAATAATGTGCAGTAGCAGATGGCTTTGCTAAACAAAAATAATATCCCTTATTTTAAACTGCATATTTCAGTTTTTATATTTGGTTTTACAGCTATTTTGGGTAAACTCATAAGTGTAAATCACTTTTCATTGGTTTGGAATAGAATGTGGATAGCATTGCCAATTTTTTTTTTGATTCCAGGGTTTTTAGCAAAATTAAGAAAACAAAATTTAAGGCAATGGTTAATATACCTAGGCATAGGTTGCTTGGTGGCATTGCATTGGATAACATTTTATGGTTCCATAAAAATAGGCAACAGTGCATCGCTAACGCTAGCATGTCTTGGCCTATCAGCATGTTTTACAAGTGTACTTGAGCCTTTGTTTACAAGAACAAAATTTAAAACTACAGAATTATTTCTAGGTCTTGTAGCACTTGCTGGTATGTTGTTTATTTTTTTTTCTAACCAAAATGACGATCCTGCTCAAAACCAAAGGTTCTATCTTGCAATATTATGGGGAATCATTACCACATTACTGGCTTCTATTTTTAGTGTTTTAAATGCTAAATTTGCTAAACAAGACCAACCAAATGTAATGTCTTTTACAGAATTGTTGGGTGGATTTTTATTTTTGACGGTTTGTTTTTTTGTAATGAATAAATTTACAGCTATAAAAAATTTGCTTCAAATCGATCATACTACATTGACTATAAGTAACTCCTTAGATTGGATTTGGCTTATATTATTAGGGGTGTTTTGTACCACTTTTGCATTTGTACTTAATGTTACAGCCATGAAGTCAGTTTCTGCTTTTACAGCCAATATTGCTATAGGTTTAGAACCTGTATATGGTATTTTGCTGGCTTTTTTAATATTTGGAGAAGGAACTCAATTTAATACCAATTTTTATATTGGTATTAGTTTGATTTTAACAACAATCATTATTCAAACCTATTTTAATTTAAAGAAAAAACGCTTATGAATATTTCAGAAATTATTAAAACACGAAGATCTATATTTCCTAAAGAGTTTAATGGAGAGGTTATATCTGATCACATTATTGAAAATTTGCTTAAAGATGCCCATCAAGCGCCAAGTCATAAACTTACATTTCCTTGGCATTTTAGAATCTATAAAGGGGCATCGAAAATTAATTTATTAGACTACTTTATCAGTCAGCAATCAGATTTATTAAAAAAAGAAAAATTACAATCTCAAAAAAAGCAGATTAGTCATTTAATTTTAATATCCGCTCGGTTTTCTGGTATTTTGCCAGAAGTGGAAGAAATTTGTGCTACTGCATGTGCTGTTCAAAATATTTATCTAAGCCTGCATCAGTATAGTAATATTGGTGGTTATTGGAGTACCGGCAATAATGTTTTATCAGATAAATTTAAAAAACACATGGGTTTTGAAAATAATGAAACCTGCCTTGGTTATTTTATATTGGGTAAGGTAAATGAAAAAAGAACTCAAGCATCTCGTTTAACCCATGAAAGCAATGT
>JBDNFC010000129.1:0-2058 GCA_041690035.1 Bacteroidia bacterium
AGACCCTTGTGGGCAACTAGCACAAACTGATTGGTAAACAATTCCATTTTTATCAAAGCGCGATGTACCCCCATCTACATGGTCATTTGTGCGCGTTCCGCCAATAAAACTGGCATAAATTAGCCCTTTGGCTTCTTTATTCATTACCAATAAATAAAAATCAGAACCATCTGTACTCGCCCAATTCGCATTTTTAGTTTGCAGCCCATTTGTAGTTAGATTATGCCCCACGCCTATAATACTTCCCCAACCACTAAAATATATGTTATAGCAATTATCTACTAAAAAAGCAGAAGGACTTAGTTCAGGATTTTGAGTGCGATTGCCAAAAGTGGTTTGAAACAACAAATTAGAGAGTGTGCTATCTAAACAAGCAACAAACTGACTCGTATTATCTTGCCCATAAGTGCCTGCGGTGCGGGTTAGCACACCTTCTGTTTGTCCTGCCAAATAAATACGATTTCGCACATCCAAATCTATAAAAAATACTTGATCATAACTAGCGGTTCCAAAAGTAGTTGATGCTATAATTTTTCCATTTCCGCTGTCTAATTTTAAAACAAACCCATCTGCCCTACCGCCTAAATAGGCTGCTTTATATGCCCCTAGAGTGGTAATAAAATCTGTACTTGCTGTGCCACCGCCAACATAAACAAATCCCCCCTTATCTAATTTAACACTATAAGCTGCATCATCACTGCTGCCACCCCAAAGGGTGCTAAACCTCAATTTTTGCAAGGAACTGTCAAAACTAAATATGGCAGCATCACGCATCCCATTATTTATCTGCTGACTTGCACTGTCAGTTATTGGAAAATTTTGCGATTGTGTGCAGGTTGCCACATATACATTATCATTTAGGTCACAATAAATATCACCTCTAAAATCGTCTGCATAATTATAACTCAAGGTATTATTTGACAATGGAGCATTAAAACCATCAGATCCGCTGCCACCAAAATAAGTGCTTTGCAATAATTGACTACAGTCTTCATTAAACCTAAAAAGTATAATATCACCAGCCCCATTATAACTATTATCGTAGGCGTTGCGGGTAGGGAAATTATTGCTAAAAGTAGTGCCCAATACATACAATTCGTTTGCTAAATTTACCACCATACTATGCGGAAAATCATTTAATCTACCACCAATATATGTGGCATAAAGCAATTGGCTGCCATCAGATGAATACTTAGAAATTGTAATATCGCTTGGCAAATTTACTGGAGGATCGTTTGTGCCGCCATTAAAAGTGTCTTGAAAAGCCCCTATCAATGCTTTATTAACGGGGTATGAACCAGATGTATTACCAGCAATTCCTCCGGCATACAAGTGGCCAAGACTATCATAGGTAGCAGTAAAACCAAAATTATCTGCAACAGAACCGCTGTATGTAGAAAAAACCAAAACAGGGTCTATAATTAATGGATAATTGTGATTAAACTCTCCTACTGAAAAACCCAATGTTTCATTATCTAAGGTATACTGTACTAAAATAGTCTCTTTTTTGCCATCTATAATTTGCCAGGCCTCTGGCTTTTTTTCTGCCAAAACACCAATACTGGTATGTATATTAAGCATTCCATTTTCAGTGATGAGCAATTTATTTGCTCCCAAAATACTCCATGAAATATCGCTAACTTTTGCATGTGGTGCTAAGTGCCATTCTGACTTAATATCACTGTCCAATGTAGTATGCGCGTATCTAATTCCGGGATATATTTCATTGATTTGATAGCCATAATATGGCTGCACTTTTGGGCGCCATTTACTACTATCACTCCCTAAAAAATAATTATTTACCCAATTGGCAGGATAAATATATTGTTTTGCCAACTGTTTTGTGTTATTAAATTTAATAATTAGACTGTGCTTTTCCAATATTCTAGGTTCTTGTAATTTTTTATATAAGTGAAACTCTTCAAGTATAGCGTGCCATTGAGTTTGCTCTTGCAATATCAACTGATAACCACTATCTTGCAAATATAAGTCACCAAAAGGTAAAGGTGCTACAGCGTGAAAATCTGCGTCCCATTGACCCAAATTAGGCACAAATGC
>JBDNFC010000130.1:0-1989 GCA_041690035.1 Bacteroidia bacterium
ATATCTTCCTGAAGTGTAATAAATAGTTCAAAATCTTGTGGAGACAAAATAATTGTGCGTGGAAACAATAATGATTGACTGCTCACAGGATGCTTTTGCAATGCAAACAAGTATTTTTCAAACAGGATACGCAAATGCGCTCTATGTTGATTAATAACATGCATTTTTCCAGCATATTTGGCAAAAATGATCCCCGATACTACAAATACAGCCTCAATTTTTATGTTTTTTTGCGTTTCTAATTTTAAAAATAGGTGTTCTTGCTTATTTTCAGGTGCGGCTATTTCATATAGTTTTTCCCAATTTGGGTGTATTTTTGGGGAATAGTTTTGCGCAGTGCCAAAAGGGTTAAATGTTTTATCCAGTGTAATTTTTGGAGGCAATGGATATTTATTGTCGTTGTTAATAAACATCTTTGCTATTGCATCTTCATCGGGCGTAATATTAGCCATTAAACCACTTAATGATTTGCGCACTACGGCCCTTACAAAAGCGTAAACAGCCCGGTCATCATCAAATTTTATTTCTGTTTTTGTAGGATGCACATTGATGTCAATGTGTTTTGGGGCAATATTGATATTTAAAACAAAAGATGGAAAACGATCTTTCTCAATAAGCCCTTCGTAAGCTGCAAAAACGGCATGGTTTAAATAATTATCTTTTATAAATCTGTTATTAACAAAAAAGAATTGTTCTCCCCGAGATTTTTTTGCTTGTGTGGGTGTCGAAATAAATCCATTTACACTAATAAAATCAGTGTTTTCTACCACTTTTAATAGGGTTTGATTAGATTTATAATCCATAAGGGTAATAAAACGTTGCTCTAAATTGCTTGGCAATAGTCTAAAAACTTCTTGGTCGTTATTGATAAGCGAAAAATCTATTAGAGGATGTGCCAGCGCTACCCTTATAAATTCATCCACACAATGCCGGGTTTCTACTGATACGGATTTTAAAAAATTTCTGCGGGCAGGCAAATTATAAAATAAATTATATACTGCTATTTGGGTGCCGATATTAGTTTGCAGGGGTTCTTGCTTCAATACTTTAGAATCTGCTATAGTAATTTGTGTGCCAATTGCATCTTCTTTGCGCCTGGTTTTCATTTCCACTTTCGCCACTGCTGCTATACTTGCTAATGCCTCGCCTCTAAAACCAAATGAGCGTATGTTAAATAAATCATCTACTTTTTTTATCTTCGAGGTGGCATGTCTTTCCCAACATATTCTGGCATCAGTAATGCTCATTCCTATTCCATTATCTTTTACGAGTATTAGGTTTGATCCACCATCTTTTATGGTAAGCATAATTTGGCTTGCTTGTGCATCTACTGCATTTTCTAACAACTCTTTGATAGCACTTGCAGGGCGTTGCACCACTTCTCCAGCAGCTATTTTATTTGCCAAGGCATCTGGCAATAATGATATAATATCTATCATTTTTAACCGACTAACCAATTTGCAAAATTATCTAAACTTTTAGAAGTAAAAATAAAATATGCACATAATAAAAGGGCTGAAATAACTATCAAAAACCTAATTACTTGTTTTTGAATGTCTTTTTTATTTTCTAAAGCCCTCGTTTTTCTAAAGTTGATTTTTTTGGATTCAGTAGTTTCCATTCTTTCCATCACTTTTTCTCTAAATGATCTAAGCTCTGGATCGTAGCTCAGGGGTTTGTAATTAAAGTTACGCGGTTTTTTTTTAAGGTGATTTAGAAATGCAAAAATCATACTTCAAAGGTACAATTTATCACCTCTAATGCAAAAGGTTTGGATTAAATAATTCTTTCTAATGCATAAAATGGGCATTTTGCTTTTAAAGTTTTATAAAAGGGTAAAACTTATTAAGCTACAAATCATTGCTGTCTAGCCATATACTCACAGGGCCGTCATTGATTAGTTGCACTTGCATATTAGCACCAAAAACACCTTTATGTACTTTGTTCCCCATTTTTGTGCACATTAAATTATAAAAATCGTCAAAATGA
>JBDNFC010000131.1:0-1466 GCA_041690035.1 Bacteroidia bacterium
ATAGCTTCGGCAATAAATGGGTTTCTTAAATAATTTATCCCGGCACTGTCCTTGCCTTTTGCCTCCGCGGTAGCACGCATAATTCCTCGCATGTAAGACTGATATTTGTCTGGGGCAACTTCACCTTTATCATTTACTACCATAGCTGATTTGCTATCCCAATAATTTACTTCAATTGGCGTTAATTTAATAAAAACCATATCTGGAAAATCTAAGCCAAGCGGAAACCACGCTTTAATTAAAGAACTCCATAATTCTTTCATTTTGCTTTTTTGTCTACTAGGGTGGCAGTGCGGTATACAATCAAATAGTTTTGACTGCTTTTGTTGGCAATGGCAATAGATACTTTTTTGCTTTCCTCTATTTCTTCAACTTTATAGGAAGAAGCCTTAGTGAAAAAGAACATCGTTCCGTCATTATTAATTTTATTTAAACCCATGAGCCTACCCGATAAATTTGCAGCATTTTTTCTTGGGTAATGAGCATAAAAACTTTCGATTCTTTTACCATTTCGATAAATTTTTCAATATTTTGATTGTCTTGCTGTTTCATAAAATTTATTTTTTTTTCAATTGTAACTAAAAATTTATAACACAAAGGTGCAGGTACCAATTAGGGTTAGCGTTACACAAAAAAATATAAAATTTACAGCATTTGCAATGTGAATATGGCTATTTGAGCCAAAAAATAAATTGCTCTGACCCGTTAAGTTTAAAAAAAACTAAAAAATATTAAAAATATTAAAATACAGCGCATCATTAAAAAGTTAGTAAATAGTAAATTAAATACTCTTTTTTACAATAAGCTGCCCCATATCTTCCCCCACCACAATTATGGGTGTATCTTTCACTAAAAAACCAATATTTGAATTCGCAGTATGTATTTGTCCATTAATTAATACCTTACCGATAGGCTTGCAATCAGTAATCACAATGCCAGAAAGACGCATCAATTCTGACATTGGTAACTCGTTCATCCTGATATTTTCTTGGGTATCGGCTAAAATTGCTTTTTTAAATAAATATTTCGCACCATTTTTTTGATGAAAAGTTATTAAAACATAAATAAAACTAATGATAACAACAAAAATAATGGCCACAGATTCAAAAATATGGCTAGAAGAATTAAGGCTAAAATCAAAATTAACATTTCGAATCATTGCCAATGCTAAGCTCAAAAAAACCATTGTTATGCCAGAAAAACCGATAATACCAAAACCAGGAATAGCAAAAATTTCAACACAAATTAAAACAACTCCAATTAAAAAAATAAATATTTCCCAATTTGCTGCTAAACCCTCTAAGTATGCAGGGGCAAAATAAAGTAAAGCTGCAATAACTGCAGCAATGCTTGGAAAGCCCAAACCGGGTGATTGCAGTTCGAAATAAAGCCCAAAAATAATGCCGGCAATTAAAATACCGCGCACCGCAGGATGAAGCAAAAAACCAATAAACTTATCCAACCAT
>JBDNFC010000132.1:0-6128 GCA_041690035.1 Bacteroidia bacterium
CGCAACAGAGAGGCATGGTGTCTTAATCTGAGGTAATGCATTAATTGCTAAGCTATAATTCCCTTTTCCATCATTTTCATAGATGTCTGTTTGGTAATGTTCACCCATTTCATGAAATTCATTTCCACCGCTGACAAGAATTAAATCTAAATCACCATCACCATCTTTGTCGAAAAAAGCAGAGGCAACATGCTCACAATTAATATTTTTTGACCATGGTTGTGTAGGTGAGGCTAAAAAACTACCATTGGCCTTCTGAATCATCAAAACACTTGTTTGCACACGCGCTCCTCCGCCTATTAAGATGTCATCTAATCCATCTTTATTCACATCTGCTACAGCCAATGTTGGTCCAAATCTACTAAGCATATGGGGTAAAAGTGGCTCACTCCTAAAATCAGAAAAATCACTTTCCTTGTGCACTATATTTAAACCCGCAATAGCAGTTTCTACAACAATTTTATTTTGTTCATTTTGAGGTTTAGGAAATTCAAAAGATGTTTTGCTTGCATTGGTTTCGTCTGCTAAAAATGTGGTGTTAGCTTTGATTTTATCTATTTTTTGTGTTTTACCGCTAGGCCACCATATCATTACTTCATCGGCAACTGCAGAAGTGCCTAGCCCAATGTGAACGCCTGGAGCAACTGTAGATTGGAAGCCCCTAGTAGTGTAATGTTCATAATATTGCCTTACTCCATTAACATTTACCCATACTTTACATCCAATGCCAAAACTGTTGGATTCTTTTCCTTTAAAATTGATTTTTAAATAATTATTGCCTTTCTGCTTATTTTTATAAATTGTAGGATGCTCACCCAAATTATTTAGCACCAAGTCTAAATCTCCATCGTTATCAAAATCTGCATAAGCAGCACCTTGAGTATACGTTTTGTTAACAATACCCCATTGATCACTTTTTTTAGTAAATGTGAGGTCGCCATTATTTTTAAAAACATAATTTTGCAATTTGGTTTCAGGCATAATTGCTAATAGGTTTAAAATAGAAGACTGTTTTCCATCATTTGACACAGAATTCTCACCCCTGAATTTTATAAAATCTAAATTATTATAGTCCTTAAAATAGCCATTACTAACAAAAAGGTCTTTGTTTCCATCATTATCAAAATCTGCAAATAATGGTGCCCAACTCCAGTCTGTTTCTGCTACTCCTGCCATAAAAGCAATATCTACAAATTGTTTTCCTGCAACATTTAATTGCAAGTTATTGCGCATCAATTGATGGCCATATCCATTGCCATAAATATGTTGATATTTGTCATAATCATCCTCATTCATATTTATCTTTTTTCGTTCATTGGTTTCTGCAAGCATATCAACAGTAAAAATATCGATAAGTCCGTCATTATTTATATCTGCAAGATCAGAGCCCATACTGCTCAAGGACGTATGTTTAATTTTAGTTTTAGCCACATCTTCAAAAATGCCATTTCCTTTATTAAAATACATAAAATCGGGATAAATAAAATCATTACAAACATAAATATCTGTTAGCCCATCCATATTTATATCTGCTAAATTTGCACTTAAGCCAAACCCATTGCAAAGCACACCTGATTTTTCAGATACATCCTCAAACTTATTGTTTCCATTATTTAAAAACATTCTATGTGTGCCTAACTCATCTTTAAATCTAAATTTCTCATAATTTTCTTTATAAATACCATTATATTGCAGGGGTCTGTTGGCCAAGTACATATCAATATCGCCATCATTATCTGCATCAAAAAAACTTGCATGGGTACTAAAACCCTTGTTATCAAGCCCATAAGCGCCAGCAGCTTCAGTAAATGTGCCATTTTTATTATTAATAAATAATAAATTTTTTCTATTTTCATCCTCAACATACGGACTCGTGCGCGACACATAGATATCTAACCAACCATCATTATTTATATCTACCATAGCCACGCCTGTAGCCCATCCTTTTGTGTTTAAACCTGCCTTTGCTGTAACATCCTCAAATTTAAAATCGCCTTTATTTATGTATAGTTTACAAGAGGTTTGATTTGCCCCAAAAAACACGTCTGGTAAGTTATCATTATTAATATCGCCTACAGCAACACCACTTCCATTAAAATAATATATGTCATCAAATACATTTTGCTCTTCTGTTTGCTGAAGGTTGTTTATAAAATTAATGCCCGTATATGTTGCATCCAAAATCTCAAATCCTGCATTTTCTTCTGTTAAATTACTTTCTTCCTTTTTACCTTTTTTACCGCAACCAAAGACAAGCACGATGGACAATAAAAACACAAAAAAACACTTCAATTTATTTAAAAATTTCATAGCACAAATTAACAACAAAAATATCTATTTTTAAAACTTGATTAAAGCACATTTTCAGCATCCGAAATAGGACTTATTTTTTTCTAAAAAGACTTCTAATTAAGCGAAATATAAGACAATAATTATCTTATAATTTTTAATTGAAAACTACAATTTATATTTCTTCATTTTGGTCATCTCTCCATCTTTAAAGTTTCCCCAAAATAGCTTTTTTCCAATTTCATCATAAAAAATCCATTTACCCTCCATTTTGGCATTTTTATATTCTCCTTCTCTTTGCTTATAATTTGCGGCCCAACCCTCATACCAATATCCAGTTTTTTCGCCATTGATATAAAACCCTTGTGTTTCCATTTTTCCTCTAATAAAATATTTATAAAAACCATCTAATATGTCTTTTTTATAATGCGCATATTGCACAGTATCACCAAATTGATCAAAAAGAATACAAACACCATCTTTTTTTCCATTATTATAATTTTCTTCAGAAATCAAAATTCTCATAAAAGCATCCCAAGTTTTAGCATTGCCGTTTAATAATTGATTTTTATAGGTTTTTAAACTCGCAGTATCTCCAGTAAAAAAATATTCTATAATTATGCCTTCAGCTACCCCGTTTTCATAAAAAGCTTCTTTTCTTTTCGTTCCATCCTCATAAAATGCAATGAAAACGCCCACTTTTTCATTATTTTTCATAATTGCTTTAGACTCTACGTTGCCATTTGCAAAATATAAAGTAAAATCTCCGTTCAATTCATCGTTGATATAATTTGCATCCACTTGCAATGCTCCGTTTGAATAATATTTTTTAAAATTTCCATTAAGTTTATCAAGATTGTATGCGCCTTTTTCTCTCAAAACACCGTTGGTATCATACAATGCAAATGAATCATCCCTAAACCCGTTACTAAAGACAAAACGCTCTTTTAAAATCCCATTGGGATAAAAAGCCTCTTTTTTTCCATTCAATTTTCCATCTTGCCAATAAAGTTCTTGTTTCATCGCAAAGTTTGGATATCTATCAATAGACCTGCCAGAAAATAGTATATTCTCATAAAAAAAGAGTTCGTTGCGCTCAATTAATTTATCAAATAATACAACTTTAGGCTTGATATCTTTTACTACTGTTTTCCGTATTGCCTTATTGTCACTATTTTGTGAATTTATAAAATTTGAAAACAGAAATAATGGTAAAAAAAACAGAAATATTAATTTATTTAAACCCATGATACTCTTTTTATTAAAGTAACACGAAAATAATGCCAATTTTAATTCTTAGATTAACTACTTACTAACATAAATTTCTATGGGCAATTAAAATTTTATTTGACATTTAATGACCAATCAATTAATTTTGTAAAAAAACTACTAATGATATAGAACACATCCGTACTTATTGTTTGCAGAAAATGGGCACCTCAGAATCATTGCCTTTTGACAATGAAATATTGGTTTTTAAAGTGTCAAATAAGATTTTCGCACTCATTAATATCGTAAAACTAGAAAGTATAAATCTTAAATATTATCCTGAAACCATAGAAGAAATAAGGGCTTCAGATATTGCAGTAAAACCTGGTTATCACATGAATAAGAACCACTGGAATACTGTGATGCTGTGCGATATAAATTGGAATGAATTAAAAAATTATATAGACATCTCATACCAATTGGTTTTAAACACCCTTTCAAAAAAAACAAGAGATACTATGCAAAATAAATAAAATAATTAAAATAATTACTAAATTCGCAACCTAATTTAATAAACAAACCAAAATGGATATGATGCAAATTATTAGCAGCCAATTAGGCAGCGAAACTATTTCTAAATTAAGTGAAAAAACAGGTGAAAACCAACAAAACATTGCGAGTGCAGTGCAGATGGCAATACCCACATTGCTAAATGCCATTAACAATAATACAAATCAAGGCAATGGTGCATCATCACTGCTTTCTGCTTTGGATAAAGATCATGACGTTAGCGTGCTAGATGATGTAATGGGGTTTTTCACTAAATCTGACGGAAGTGAAGGTAACGGAATTTTAAAACACATATTAGGTGATAAAAAAGAAAATATTGAGAGTGGGATAAGCGCAGCAATTGGTGTTAGTGCTGCTTCAATGGGAAAAGTATTAGCTTTTATAGCTCCCTTAGTAATGGGATATTTAGCAAAACAGAAGAAAGAGTCTAATGTAAAAAGTCCAAACGGAATCTCTGATTTGCTAACTTCTTTAGTAAGAAACTTAGGTGGAAACAAGGCTGGAGGATTTGATATTGGAGGAATTTTAGGAATGCTTGGTGGAGGTGGCGGAAATGTGGCAACTTCTTCTGGAGGCGGAATTTTAGGAATTTTAGGCAAACTGTTTAAAAATAATATTAAAACAAAAATGAATATTAAATATATAGCCATAATTATTGTTGTCTTTTTATTTTCTGCATGCAAGGTTAAAAAAGAAACAACTAACAACGCAACATTAAAAACAAAAATTGTATTGCCAAAATACTTAGATACTATGGCAGAAGGCGTTTATGCAGAAATGAAAACCAATAAGGGCAATATAATTTTATACCTAGAGTATAAAAAAACACCCCTAACTGTAGCTAACTTTGTGCTATTGGCTGAAGGAAAAATGCAAAATACTGCCAAGAAACTTGGAGTTCCTTATTTTGACAGCCTAACATTTCATAGGGTTATTCCTAATTTTATGATACAAGGTGGCGACCCAAGAGGAAATGGAACAGGAGGGCCAGGATATGCATTTGCAGATGAGTTTGACCAGAGTTTAAAACATGACAAGCCAGGAATATTAAGTATGGCCAATGCAGGCAGCGGCACCAATGGCAGCCAATTTTTTATTACACATGTGCCAACACCTTGGTTAGATAACAAACATGCCGTATTTGGCAAAACAGTTATTGGGCAAGATGTTGTAGATAAGATAACAATTGGAGATATGTTAATCAGTGTTAGAATTTATCGAAAAGGTGCAGAAGCTATAAAATTTGACTTCGATTCTTATATAACAAATCCTATTTTTCAAATTCAAAAATAGTAATTGATTTTTCAAGAAAAAATAATTACTTTTGCAACCTTTAAAAATCATTAAATAAATAAAATGGCAAATCATAAGTCAGCAATCAAGAGAATACGTCAAAACGAAAAGCACAACGCTTTAAACAAGTACCAACACAAATCTACTCGAACCGTTATAAAAAACTTGAGAAATACAAAAGACAAAGCAGAGGCCTCTAAATTATTAGAGCAAGTATACACTATGCTAGATCGTTTGGCCAAGAAAAATATTATTCATAAAAATAAAGCTGCAAACCAAAAAAGTAAACTTACACTTTTGGTAAACAGTTTATAAAAAAAAATTAGCAAAAAAAAAGCATGAAACAAAACTGTTTCATGCTTTTTTTTTGCTAATAAATGTAGAAAGGATTTTATTTTTAGTTGTGCATTATATGCTAACTAAATAGAAGAAATTAATATAAGAACGGCTGTTAAGGCAGATACAAGTATTATCGTACGTACAACCTTACCAGACCCACCTTTTTTGTCGGGTAAACTTGGAGTAGATTTATTTTTTGTAACTACTTTCACATATCCAGCAGGTATGCTATCCATCCTTGTCCAAGTTTTAAAACTTGTATAGCTTGCAGGATATCCCTCAACATTAACAGTAACTTGAGTACCAATAACAGAAATATCAAATAGAGGGTGCACCAAAAAGTCGCATTTTCCATCAGATATTGCATTGCCAATGGCTATTTCTTTAGCTAATTCTATGTAATAAATCGAGCGTCCTGATTTGTAAGA
>JBDNFC010000133.1:0-1019 GCA_041690035.1 Bacteroidia bacterium
AAGTACAACGTGCTGTGCTAGGGGTATCTATTCAAGAAGTTACCGCCCAATTGGCAGAGGAAAAAGGATTTACAGATTTAAAAGGGGTATACATACCTATGGTTTTAGAGTCTAGTGCTGCTAAAAAAGCTGGACTAAAAGGGGGTGATGTAATTTTAAAAATTAATGGATTAGAAACTAATTCACCAAGTACTTTACAAGCCATTGTAGGCAAAATGTATCCTGGAGATAAAATAAAAGTTACCTATAGAAGGGCAAAAGATTTGAAAGAAACTGAGGTTACATTGCTAAGTAAAGAGGGAAGTGAAAAAATGGCTGCTGCAGATAAAAAAACTGAAGGATTTACAGCATCAGGCATCACTTTTGAGTCGCTTACAGCCGAAGATATGAAAAGTTTTGGGGTAAAAAATGGCGCAAAAATTACTGCTGTAAAAGGTGCAAATACCAGCTTTCTTAAACCGGGTTTTGTGGTTTTATTTATCAATAAGCAACCGGTATATAGCGCTTCTGCAGCTGCAAAAATGATAGAAAATAGTAAAGGTGGGGTATTGTTAGAAGGAAAAAGTGTAGATGGAAAAGATGCCGTTATTGGCATAAAAGTAGACTAACACTGATTAATAAGAGGGGTATAAATGCTTTTTTATTTCCACTGTAAGGTAGCCACTATCATTTTGTGATCAGAGGACACTTTTTTACTTTTATAAATTAGGGTTTGCCATTCAGTTCCATGCATAATATAATCTATTCTATAGGCAGGAAAAGGGCCTATATAGGTGGCTTCTAATCCAACATTGCCTGAGATAAAGGCATCTTTTAGGTTTTTTGTAAATTGGCCATAGCTATAGGATACAGGAGCTTCGTTAAAATCGCCACAAAGTAAAATCGGCAGCTTTTGTTTTGCCAAATCTTTGCATATATTATCTACTTGGATAGCCCTCACTTTTGCCGCTATTTTTATTCTTCGCAATATATTTTTAGCATCATTCTGATTGATATTTTGCTCTCCTTCTTTTATTACG
>JBDNFC010000134.1:0-1042 GCA_041690035.1 Bacteroidia bacterium
CTACCCCATACATTTCCAAAAACAAGAAAATCTTTATTAGGCAGAACAACTATGCTATTAATGGAGGAAAAATCATAATCATCATCAATGCAATCAAAATCAGCAATCCCATTTAATCCAAACGATGAATTTAAAGTGCCATTTGTGTTTAAACTTGCAATTTTACACCTATGTTCTATGTTTTGAAAAGCAAAAAGAGCATTATTATCCACATGACCAACAATAAATTGAGGTTTTGTACCCATAAACGGTTCAAAAGAATATAAACCATTATTGCCAAATGACGTATTAATAATGCCATTTTCATTGTATTTTGTAGCTATTAATTGGGAAGATTCATTCCCAAAAACCACTGTATTATTGTCGCTTGCAAAATAATATTTTTGATTTGTAATATGATCAATTGAGGTTGTACCGTTGAATCCAAAATTATTATTAAAACTTCCATCAGTATTTCTCTTCTGAATTCTTCCAGTTCCAGCAGTTAAACTACTCCCATCGGGCAATATTTTAATGGCATCAACTTTGCCATTTATAAAAGGGTCAACGTTAATGCCATTTGTAGCATAAGAAGAATCAAAGGATACAGATTGCGCAAATGAATTTGCACAAATGGTAAACATGGTGGCTATTGTAAAAATTTTTCTGTTCATAATAATTAAATTGATATAATCATAAGACTGCAAATTTACAAAACGCTGCCTAGATGTTTAACTTATTAATTTATTAAGAAGCAAATATTAAAGTTTTAGCCCCTTAAATTCATTAAAATAGTCTTATATTCACATTAGAAAAAAACATTTCTCTTACAACCCATTCAAAAATTCCTCTTTTCTTCTTCGGCTAACTTCCTCTTCGCTGCCATCATTCATTATTACTTGTCTGCCATCTCCTTTGATATATTTTTTCATGTGGGTAAGGTTTATCATATCGCTGTTGCGCACTCTTGCAAAGCCATATTCTTTTAGCAAAAGCTAAAAATTATAATAATCACAAATTATGCATTAGAAATGCGTAATCGCATATGTATTAAACTCAAAAC
>JBDNFC010000135.1:0-1678 GCA_041690035.1 Bacteroidia bacterium
ACCTATACTGGAACTATTACTCTTATTAGATAATTAATTTAAAATATGAAAAAAATACTACTTTGTTTGATTTTTATTATTGCAGCAAAAAATGCCTTACCCTGCGATATCATCAACGGCTCTGACATCTTTTTTAAACATGTGTCAGGAAAAAGATATCATGTAAAATATGTCTTATACCATCAATGTGCATGTCCGCTAGGCATTAGACCCACATTTACAATAAATTATGGCACAGGCACTCTAACAGTTACTCCACCGAGAACTTCGATAAGAGAAATAACACCAGTATGCGCATCCGGAGGTATTCTGTGCAAAAATCCTGGGCCAAATGGCGGCACCGCCTCCGGCCTGCCACTAGGTATAGAGGAACATATATTTGAAGACACATTCGATTTTGACAGAGCACCATATAATATTGTAGGCACCAATTGTGAAATTAAATTTAGGGTAGCTCAACCATGGGGATTAATAAGCACTACAACAAGTACAACAAACTATGGTGGTGAAGCAATGTTAAACTTATGTAATATTGGTACAAAAGGCAACAATTCGCCTATATTCTCAAATATTGCAATCACTTTTCTATGTTGCAATCAACCTGCATTTATTAATGGTGGAGTAATAGATATTGATAGAGATTCGCTTTCTTTTATGATAGACAATCCTTTAAACTCAACTTTTAATAGTGTAACTTGGCTTTCACCATGGAGTTCAAGAATACCTGTGACCCCATATTGTCCTGGAACAAGCAGCACAGTTACTTGCACGCCAGTACCTGCTGCCGATCCACCAATTGGTTTTTTCTTTGATAGCACTAACTGTGATATTATTTTTACGCCAACCAAATGTGACGAAAATGGCCCTTTAAGTATTCGGGTAACAGAATGGAGAAAAGATTCAACTGGAAAAATGCAAGTTTTAGGATTTGTAAGAAGAGATATGTACCTATCAGTTATAAATTGTGCAAATAATAACCCGCCAAAAGTTTCTGCAACTTATAATCACAGTGTATGTGCAGGAAGTACCATCAAAATTCCCGTTCAAGGAAAGGATGCCCCTTATGTGCCACCATTGCCAGGTGTTCCTATTTATGATACTGTAAAACTATCTTGGAATAAAGGAATTAAAGGTGGAACATTTGTATATACGGACACATTAATTAGAGAGCGCAAAGCAGAATTTTCTTGGACTCCATCTGATGATGAAGTTTCTAACTTGCCATACACATTTACAGTTACTGCTGCAGATGATGCATGTCCAATCAGGGCATTGAGTACTAGAGGTTTTTCAATAATTGTAAAACCACGTCCAATTATAGATCGATATTACCAGCACCTGCCCTGTGGCAAAACGGTATTTTTTGCAGATAACACCAAAAACTATGTTGATGCAGCAAAAGCAGACAAAAAGTACATAGACAAAAGAACACATATTCAAGCCCCAAATTTAAGATATGTTTGGACAGTGTTTGACAGTTTAAGAATTAAAGTAGAGCGAACATCGGGAAAAAAAGAAGATACTCTGAAGTTTTCTGATGGTGGGCGAAAAATAGTAGAACTATTAGTCACGTCAAACAATGGATGTAATATCTTATACATTGACACCATTGTATTGCCACCCATTTTAAAAGTAAAATTAGCACTCAAAGATACCTTTGTTTGTCAATATGATTCCA
>JBDNFC010000136.1:0-1097 GCA_041690035.1 Bacteroidia bacterium
CATTTCTCATTAAAAGACTTCTGTGTTTGTTTTGTTTGACTATCCATTAGTGGCTTGTCCCTGATTTCTCCAATCAATTAATTTTTGTAAACCAGTGCGTAAATCATATTTGGGCTCAAAACCCAACTCAGCTTTTGCTTTGGCATTGCTCCCAATTCTATTTTGTACGAATTGCCTTGCATCATCCTCACTGTAAGGGTTATATTGAACTTTTAGGTCTGAACTCTTGAGTTCCAAAATTGTATCACACAATGTTTTAATAGTAGTTTGCTTTTCTGTTCCCACATTATAAAAACCAAATTTAACTTCATTTTCCATAGACAAAATATTAAACCTTGCAACGTCTTCAACATAAATAAAATCATAAGACTGAGAACCATCTCCATTAATCACAGGTTGCTCATTTTCATCAATTTTATTGAGCATAATTGGTATAACACCGGTATAAGCAGCAGTTTGGTCTTGATGAGGTCCATAAACATTCATATAACGCAAGCCAATAGCTTCTAAGCCATAACGGTCATTAAAAGCAGTAGCCATGGCTTCTGCGGCAATTTTTGTGGCTCCATAAAAGTTTTTGTTGTTAAATGGATGTTCTTCGGTCATTGGCAAAACCACCGCATCGCCATAAACAGATGCAGAAGAAGACCAAACCAATTTTTTTATATTATTGGCAACACATGCTTCTAAAACATTAAAAATCCCTCTAATATTTACATCAAATGCTACACGAGGATAATCTTTGCAATGCAATAGCCATAAAGCTGCCAAGCAAAATACACCATCTATACCTTTCATTGCTGCATTTAATACATCTGTTTCTCTTATATCTCCACCATCTGCAAATACAGATAAGCGTGGGTCGTTTAAATAAGGTTTTAAATAATCCATTTTGCCGCGAGCAAAATTGTCAAAAACCACTATCTCTGCTACTTTAGTTTTTAACAATTCAGATACCACATGGCTACCAATAAATCCTGCACCGCCAATTACCAATACTTTTGAATTTTCTAATTGCATTCTCTTATTCTAATTTGCAAAATTAAATAACATAAATCAAATAATAAAACTTATATTTTGTGTAGGTTTTGATTCTA
>JBDNFC010000137.1:0-43026 GCA_041690035.1 Bacteroidia bacterium
AGTTTACCCAAAATAGCTGTAAAACCAAATATAAAAACTGAAATATGCAGTTTAAAATAAGGGATATTATTTTTGTTTAGCAAAGCCATCTGCTACTGCACATTATTAAAAACACCCAAAATCTTAGCATGTATTTTTTTTACTTGATGTATCAAGCTTTCATTACCATCGTTTTTAATAATGTAGTCAGCATATTTATTTTTTTCTGCCTGTGGCATTTGTTTATCTATTCTTGATAAAATTTCTTTGCGGCTAAAGCCATTTCTAGCCATCACCCGCGCAATACAAATGTCTAAAGGTGCAGAAACTACAATAAGCTTGTCTAATAATAAATATGATTTTGATTCTATCAACAATGCCGCCTCTTTTAAAGTGTAGGGTGAGGTTTGTTCTTTCTGCCAAATATCATAATCTCTAGCCACAGCTGGGTGCACTATTGAATTTAGTTTTTCAATTTCCACTTTGCTAATAAAGGCTCGGGCTGCAAGCACTTTATTTTGAAGAACGTTATCTTTATAAACATCTGTGCCAAATACCTTCGATATTTCGCCTACTAATTCAGTGTTTATTAAATGTTTGGCTCTTTCATCTGCATAATAAGTTGGAATATGCAAGTGTTCAAATATTTTACACACTGTGGTTTTTCCAGTGCCCATACCACCTGTAATGCCAATTTTTAGCATTAAAATACTACGCTTTGTTTTTTAACGATGCACTCATTTCCATCGATATGGCAGAGCGTTCAATTTTTACTTTTTGCTTGTCTTCTAATTCGATGATTGCTGTAGTATCATCAAGTTTCACTATTTTGGCATGCATGCCACTTGTAGTTATTATTTGATCTCCAGTGCTTAAAGCCTGAATAAATGCTTTTTGTTTTTTACCTTTTCTTACCTGTGGCAAAATCATAAAAATATAAAAAACCGCTACAATTGCTACCATAAATATGGTACTCGTTATATTACTAGTTTTCTCTTGTGCTATTGCTAAAATCATTGTATTCATTTTTTTATTTATTATCTTCTTTGTATTGTGGTTCTACATAAACTGTAAAGTTTAGTATTTTTTTTTCTTTAGGATCATTGCTGTATACTGTTATCAATTTTGTTTGATTCTGTGGTTTTCCTGAACTGTTAAAAATTGCTTTAATAAAACCTTTTTCTCCTGGATCTAGTGGTCTATTGGGTGAAAAGGTTACCGAAGTGCAACCACAGCTTCCTTCTGCCTTAGTTACTATGAGCGGAGATTTTCCTGCATTTGTGTAATTATATAATATAGTTACTTGCTCGCCTTCTTGAATATTTGGTAATTTTTTTTCAATTTCATCAAATTCAATGATTGCAGCATTTTCTGTATTGCCCTTAGGAGAATCTGCCGTAGCATTGTTTGCATCTGTAAGGGGCTTCTCGTTGCTGCACGACATAAGAATAGCTGATAGTATACTGATATAGAAGTATTTATTTTTCAATGATTTTTAAAATTTTTTATTTCTGCAAAATTAATTTTTTTTACATTTCTCGCAATCCTTTTTCGTTTTTATTTATTTTTTTTTCGTGGGTCAATTGATTTTTTAAACTGTCTAACACACCATTTAAAAACTTACTGCTTTGTGGTGTAGAAAATTGTTTAGAAACCTCTAAGTATTCATTGATGGTAACTTTTAATGGAATATCTTCGAAGTAAATAAATTCACAATAGGCCAAAAGTATTAATAATTGATCTGTTTGAGCCATTCTTTCTACATCCCAGTTCTTGATATGTTTATCTAGTATTAATAACATCTCTTGCTGATTGATTAACACCTTTTCTACCAGCCTTTTTCCAAAAACAATCTCCTCATTATCTTGCATTGGAATAATCTGCAAAGGCAATTCTAAGTCATTTTCTTTTACTTGAGAAATTGTTTGTAATACCGCTTTAACCACTTGTTTTTTATCATCATGCCATGTTATAAATGCGTTATTCAAAGCTTCATCTATTTCTGGTACGTGTTTAAATGCTGTTGCAATTAATTTTAATAAAAAATCTTTTGATTGTTCAAAACTAGGTTCCTCAAATACTAAATAATCTTTACAAAAATCTAAATCTACAATATACCTATACAATGTTAGTATTGCTTCTCCTTCATTATTCCATGAAGAATTAAAATTATCTACACTATTTATAGGTGTAGCATCTATAATTGAAAGCAATTTATTTTTGTTTAATAGCTTATGAGTTCTAATTTTTTCTTTACTTGGATAATATTTACTTTCCTCCAAGTTTAATTCGGTTATCAAAAATTGATCTAATGCCTGTATTAATTTGATTGAAAAAAAATAAGAGTTCTGAATATTAGTAATATGTTTTACAAACATTTGTTGCCCTATTTTTTCAGAATTTTCACCATTTTGGCGCAAGCTGTAAAGGGTATGCATTGCTTTTATTCTGACTAATCTCCTGGTGAGCATATTAATTTATGGGATGAACTGTGAGTGTTTTTAAAGGACTGCAAATATAATATAATAAAGCCAAATATAGCAGCGAGTTAAATTTTAAAGTTAGTTAAATTTTTTTGCGCTCGTTTGCTATAAATATTGTCATTGAAAGATTGTAAAATTTTAGTTTTGAAAAATGTAAATAATGCCTTTTCTAAGCATTTATTTTTTTACCCATTATGATGCTCGCAGATGACTATTATACAATTTTGGTCTTAAAATTTAATATTATAATATTAAGTCCATAAAATGTGACACATTAAAATTTGTGAAATTAGTTGTTTCTTTTTAAAAAATGCGCATAAAAAAACCAACTTATTTCTAAGCTGGTTTTTTATGTACCCCAGGCGGGACTTGAACCCGCACGACTGTTAAGGTCACAGGATTTTAAGTCCTGCGTGTCTACCAATTCCACCACCAGGGCAGGTGTTTTTTATCTCTCTCAATAATGGAGCGAAAGACGAGGTTCGAACTCGCGACCTCAACCTTGGCAAGGTTGCGCTCTACCAGCTGAGCTACTTTCGCATTGGGTTTGCAAATGTAATATACTAATATCTACTAATCCAAAAAAAATGTTGTTTTTATTTTTTGTGGGCTTTTTTAGTAATAATGGGTCTTTCATGCAGCTTTATAAAATTATATAATGTATTATTGTGATTTACTTCATAAATTTGTTGGATAAAATGAGCGTAAAAAATATAAGTTGGTGGATAAATGAAACCTATTTACAAAAATTTGATTTTGCAATACTTGGCAATGGTTTCACTGGTATTCAAGCTGCAATTCAATTGAGAAAAAAACACCCTTTGGCATCTATTGCTATTATTGATAAAAACTATATTTGCTCTGGTGCATCTCTACGCAATGCTGGTTTTGCTTGTTTTGGAAGTGTTAGCGAAATATTGGATGACTTAGAAAATCAATCAAAAGATGAAGTTTTTAATCTTGTAAAAATGCGCTATGAAGGGTTAAGGTATTTAATTGATGATTTTGGAGAAAATATTGACTACCACCAAGGAAATGCACAAGAGGTGTTTTTAGAAAATGAAAAATCAAATTCTGAAAAATGTGTAAGCATGCTAGGTAGTATTAACAATGAAATGAAAAATATTACAAATTTATCAAATACTTATTTTGAAAAAAAACAAAATTTGAGTTCGGGGTTTTTAACAAATTCAATTGGCAATAATTTAGAAGGGTATTTAAATACGGGTAAAATGTATCATAAAATGCATAAAAAAGCAATTGAAATGGATATTTTTTGGATCTCGAATTTTGAAGTTTTAGCAGTTGAAAAGAATCAGGATTATTTTCAAATTATAGCTAAAAACAATGAAGTTATTAACGCCAATATTGTCATTTCATGTCTAAACGCTTATACTAAAACCTTGATAAAAAATGCACCAATTGTTCCTTCAAGGGGACAGATAATTGTGAGTCATCCATTAAAAAAACAAGTGCTTTCAGGTATCCTGCATGCAGATAAGGGGTATATCTATGCAAGACCATTGGGAGACCGCATATTGATTGGTGGTGCTAGAAATACTGATTTTGAGCAAGAACAAACCTACAGTGTTGGAGAAAATAAGAAAATCACTGCTCAATTATTAGCTTTTGTAAATAAATATTTTTTACAAAATACAACTACAGAAATAGCTATGAACTGGTCTTGCATAATGGCCATGTCGCCAGAAAAAGGAGGCTTGCCCATTGTAGAGGAAATTGAAAAGAATCTTTGGGTCTGCTATAGATTGGGTGGCATGGGCGTGGCACTTAGCGCAATGCTTGCGAGAAATTTAGTAAATAAAATTTCAGGGTAGGTGAGCTGCCAAAAGCTTTTCCAAACTATTTTCTACTTCACTTAGTTCAATACTGCACAACGCAGGACATAATTTAGCACTTAATAAAGTGTTATTTACAAATGCTAAGGGCCATTTTTTATCTGCTTTATGTCGAATTATATTTCGCTCATTTTCAGGCGGCCACCAGTTTCCAGGATAGTTGCGCGAACCAAATAGTGCTATCAATGGCGTGTTTAAAGAATAGGCTATATGCATTGGTCCACTATCATTACAAATTAGCAGTTGGGCTTTAGATAACACAAACCTTAATTCTTCTAAGGTAGTTTTACCACATAAATCTACCATATTTGGGTGCGCAATTTGTCCTACAGAATCAATTTCTAAACCCACAATTACAATATGGTATCCTTTTAGTAGGCATGATTTTATTAACAAAGCAAATTTATCCCATTTTTTAGATAAAAGCTTTGCACCAGGAGCAATAACAATATATTTTTTTGGTAAAAGGACACTAAGTGCAAATTGGTTTTCTTTTTTAACATTTAAAGGCAGATAGTTTTCTGGGATAAAAAAATTAACCTGTTTATTAATCGTCTGTTGATGTTTTAAAAATTCTCGAGGATGCGATTTATTAAAGTACCTAAAGAATTTCAATAGATAACTATTGCCAATTTGCCAACCACAGCCATTTCTTATGCCACAATACCTATAAAAAAGCATATTTCTTATTTGGGTATAAAGCGTGTCAACATCTTGAGGGATTTCGCATACTGAATTAATGTTGTTTTTAATCAATTCTTTTTTTAAAGATTTTACACTATAATCTTTAAAACTAAAACAATTATCAAAAATTAAAGCCTCTGGTAAATTGGCTATTTTACCTGCTTCCCAATCAAGATGAGTGGTGAGTAAAAAAAGCTTTTTATCAGGATATTTAGCCCGAAAAGCAAGATAAAATGGTTGACAAACTGCATGGTCTCCAACAGTGCCCTTGCGAACAATTAATAAATTACCTTCTATTTTAGGTCTAAATAAAATTTTTCTAAAAGTATTTAGTATACTAAACCTAATTTGATCGTAAATATTAATTAAAAATAAACTTGGGTAATATTTCATTTGATTTTGATAGCTATTTTTAAGTAATAGTATAATCTATTTCTAGCTAATTTTATTTGCAAATTCTATTTTATAATGTATTTTTTGATGCAAAAAATTAATGTTAAATAAAAATCAACTAAGCAAATGCAAAGATTGACTAAAACAAAATAAATAACTAACTTTTTTGTAAAAAAATATTCTAATAATTTTGTTAATAATTTTGTACTTTTGCAGGAATAAATAAAATACATTTTAAAAATACATGGGAAGATCACAAGAAACATTTGGCAAAAAAGAAGTTAAGAGTAAAAAAGACAAAAAAAGAAAAGAAAAAGATGCAAAAAGATTAGAGAAACGTGGTGCAGAAAAATCTAGCTCTTTGGACGATATGATTGCCTATGTAGATGAGTTTGGGGTAATAAGCAATACCCCACCAGACCCAAGTAAAAAAGTAGAAATTAATGCTGAAGATATTATATTAGGAATCCCACAAAAAGAAATAGAGGAAGAAGAATTAGTAAAATTAGGCACGGTAACTTTTTTTAATCCAGACAAAGGATATGGATTTATTAGAGATAATAAGTCAAAAGAGAGTGTTTTTGTGCATATAAATAATGTTGATGGCGATTTAAAAGAGAATAATCAAGTGAGTTTTGAGGTTGAAATGGGACCCAAAGGTTCTAACGCTGTTAAAGTAAAATTGGTGTAATTGTTTTTTTGAATGATTTTATCATTCAAATTAATAAAAAATAATAAATATTCATGTGTGGAATTGCTGGATTTTTTGATACCTCTTTAACCACAGAAGAGGCCAAACACTTTGCACATGCAATGAACGAAAAATTGTTGCATCGCGGGCCTGATGGTGGTGATGTCTTTATTGATATGCCTTTGGCACTTTGCCATAGAAGGCTAAGTATCATAGATTTGAGCATAGTTGCTAATCAACCTTTTAGTTTTCAAAACCTAGTAATTGTATTTAATGGAGAGATTTATAATTATATTGAAATTAAAAAAATATTACTAAACTTAGGTTATGTTTTCCGTTCACAATCAGACACAGAAGTAATCTGTGCAGCTTACCTAGAATGGGGAGAAGATTGTGTAAAAAAGTTTATGGGAATGTGGGCATTTGCAATTTGGGATAAACAAACTTCAAAGCTATTTTGCAGCAGAGACCCTTTCGGTATCAAGCCGTTTTACTATTTAGTAAAAAATCATTGTCTCTATTTTGCATCAGAAATAAAAGCGTTAAAACTTTCCCCTGCATTTAATTCCACATTAAATTTAGAGCAAGTAAGTAAAGGATTGCAATTAGGCTATACAGGATTTTTGGAAGAAACATATTATCAAGATATTAAAAGTTTAGAAGCAGGACATAATCTAACTTATCAAAATTCTAATTTATTACTTTCTAAATATTGGGATATTTTACCACAAAAAACATTTGAAGGCGATATTATGGAAGCTGCAGAGATTTTTAAAACCAAATTTGAAAACTCTGTTAATCTGCATTGCAGAAGTGATGTTGAATTGGGGGCTTGTCTTTCTGGCGGTTTAGACAGTTCTAGTATCGTATCTGTGATAGCAAAAAAAAAATTATATAAAAATTTAAAAACATTTACCATTTATTACGATGGAAAAGATGATGTTAATGAAAGTGGATTTGTGCGTGAGTTGCAAAAAAAATATCATGACATAGACGCACGGTTTCTTGCTCCAAATGAGGATGATATCGCGGATGGATTTCATCGTTTTCTCTATCATCAGGATGTGCCAATTGGAGGATCCTCTCCTATTTCTCAATATTTTTTAATGCAAATGGCTCACAAAGCTGGTGTTAAGGTGGTTTTAGATGGCCAAGGAAGTGATGAATATTTGGCTGGCTACAAGCATACACTCTATCGTTTTATTGGAGACAATATTTTTAATGTCGGCAAAGTTGCAAAAGAAATTATTGCCTATCATCAATATAACTCTTCTGGAATAGCAGAAACTTTAAAAACGCTTGGTTTGGGAATTTACTCTAAAATGGCAGATGAAAATAAATTAATCAATGCAGAATACCATAATAAATATCCATTATTATATGACAATGCTGATTGGATAAATGTAAAATCCGACTTTAAAAATAGACTTGACAATGCGCTTTATGCCCAATTAAAATACAGTTCTCTTCCTAGTCTATTGCATTTTGAGGATAGAAATAGTATGGCATTTTCGATTGAGTCTAGGGTGCCATTTTTAGACCCCGATTTGGTTAATTTTGCATTTAGTTTGCCAGATTCATTTAAGTTAGATAAAGGTATAACTAAAAAAATTTTACGTTTAGCGCTTAAAGATTATTTACCCGAAAAAATCTATAACAGAACAGATAAAAAAGGATTTGTTACCCCCGGAGAGGTAAAATGGCTTAAAGGTCCTTTGAAATTTTTGATGGATTTACCACTAAAATTACCTGCTGAAATTAATAGTAAAAAATCTGCTGAAATGATAAATAATTACCAAAAAGGTGATCTCAGTCAGGCTAAAATGGTTTGGCGGATATTAGTTTTAAACTATTGGTTAAAACATTTTGCTGCCTAATTTTTTTAATTAATAGGCCGTTAAGATAAATAAGAAATAAGCTGTTTTTTAAACCTACATTATACATTTGATACTTGTTTTTATCTAAAAACTTAATAATTCATATAAAGCATTTTATAAAATATGGTCAAAAAAATATGCCCCTAAATAATTTAGGGACATACCAATTTAGAGATTAAAGTTTAAATTAATACCTATATTCATCTCTTTTAAAAGGGCCTTCTGCATTTACTCCAATATAATCAGCTTGTTCTGGCCTTAGTTTAGTTAATTCTGCACCCACATGAGCTAAATGAAGTCTTGCCACTTTTTCATCTAAATGTTTTGGAAGCACGTATACTTTATTTTCATACTGTCCACTGTTATTCCATAGTTCCAATTGAGCTAAAGTTTGATTTGTAAATGAATTTGACATTACAAAAGAAGGATGACCCATGGCACAGCCTAAATTAACCAATCTTCCTTCTGCCAATAGAATAATTTCTTTACCTTCAACATTATAAACATCTACTTGGGGCTTAATCGTATATTTGGTATCACTGTAGTTCTGATTTAACCAAGCGACATCTATTTCGTTGTCAAAATGGCCAATATTGCAAACAATGGTTTTATCTTTCATTTTTTTGAAATCTTCACCTCTCACAATATTAAAGTTGCCAGTGGCTGTAACCACAATACTTACCTCTTGTAATGCATTTTCTAGGGTTTTAACTTCAAACCCATCCATGGCAGCTTGCAAAGCGCAGATTGGGTCTACCTCTGTAACGATAACCCTGGCTCCCGCTCCACGTAAACTCTCTGCGCTGCCTTTGCCCACATCACCATAACCTGCCACAACGGCAACTTTTCCTGCTATCATGATATCTGTTGCGCGTCTTATGGCATCTACTAAACTTTCTTTACACCCATATTTATTATCAAATTTAGATTTTGTAACAGAATCGTTTACATTAATAGCAGGCATTGTTAGCGTACCGTTTTTAATTCTATCATATAATCTAAGTACTCCGGTGGTAGTTTCTTCGCTTAATCCTTTAATACCGCTGGCTAATTCTGGATAATTATCAAAAACCATGTTAGTTAAATCGCCACCATCATCTAAAATAAGATTAAGTGGGTTTCTTTCATTGCCAAAAAATAGTGTTTGTTCGATACACCAGTCAAATTCTTCTGCGGTCATTCCTTTCCAAGCAAAAACTGGAATACCTGCAGCGGCTATAGCAGCTGCTGCATGATCTTGTGTACTAAAAATATTACAACTGCTCCAAGTAACTTCTGCTCCTAATATTACCAACGTTTCTATTAAAACCGCTGTTTGGATAGTCATGTGAAGGCAGCCAGCAATTCTTGCTCCCTTTAATGGTTTTTTAGCTCCGTATTCTTCTCTTAGTGCCATCAAACCTGGCATTTCTGCCTCTGCTAAGTTTATTTCTCTGCGTCCCCATTCTGCTAAACTGATGTCTTTAACTTTGAAAGGTAAAAATGTTGGAATTGTTTTTTCTAGTGTTGCCATGTATTATTATATGATGTTTCTTTTATTAAATTGTTGCTAATGCTGCAAAGGTACAATATTTTACATTTTAAAACGATTGTTAGGGATAATTGTTCTATTTTTGCAAAAAATACAATAAAATGCCATATCCAGAAGAATTAGTAGCTCCAATGAGAGCAGAGTTAACCAAAGTAGGGTTTACAGAATTAAAAGATGAAAACGCAGTAGAATCTGCATTAAATAATCAGCAAGGAACCGCACTTGTAGTTTTTAACTCGGTATGTGGCTGCGCAGCAGCAAATGCCCGTCCGGGAGTAATGCGCTCTCTTGATGCAGAAAAAACACCACAGAAACTTTATACAGTTTTTGCTGGGCAAGACACAGCTGCTGTTGAAAAAGCACGCACTTTTTGCCACCCTTTTCCGCCATCTAGTCCTTCTGTTGCACTTTTTAAAGATGGTGAACTCGTGCATTTTGTAGAAAGATTGAATATTGAAGGACACACCCCAGACATGATTGCAGAAAATCTTAAAAATGCGTATCATAAATATTGTTAATGCTATTGTTGAAATAAAAAATATTAATGGATTCTATTAAATTAGATAGTATTGAAAGTGCTATTGATGATATAAAAAAAGGAAAATTAATCATTGTAGTAGACGATGAAGACAGAGAAAACGAAGGTGATTTTCTAACTGCTGCAGAAAATGCAACCCCAGAGATTATTAACTTTATGGCCACTCATGGCAGAGGATTAATTTGTGTGCCTTTAGAAGAAAAAAGAGCTAAAGAATTAGCGCTAGGATCTATGGTACCTCAAAATACTGCAACACACGAAACAGCATTTACAGTAAGCGTTGATTTATTGGCAGGATGCACCACTGGTATTTCTGCTTCAGATAGGTCCAAAACGGTATTGGCATTAGTAAATGAACAAACAAAGGCAGAAGATTTGGGTCGTCCAGGGCATATTTTTCCCTTAATTGCAAAAGCTGAAGGTGTTTTACGCAGAGCTGGACATACTGAGGCTGCCATAGATTTTGCTAAACTTGCAGGCTTTAAATCCGCAGGATGCATTGTTGAAATACTTAGCGAAGATGGCAGTATGGCTAGATTGCCAGAATTAGTAATAATTGCTAAAAAGTTTGACCTAAAATTGGTCTCCATTAAAGACTTAATTGCATATAGATTAGAAAAAGAAACTTTAATAGCTCCACAAATTACTGTAGACATGCCCACAAAATATGGAGATTTTAAACTCACGGCCTATAAACAAACATATACTAATCAAGAGCACTTGGCGTTGGTAAAAGGAACTTTTGCTAAAGATGAGCATGTATTAGTGAGGGTTCATAGTTCTTGCATTACTGGCGATATATTTGGCTCATGCAGATGCGATTGTGGCGAGCAATTAGAAGCAGCCATGAAACTCATAGAAAAAGAGGGAAAAGGAGTAATAGTATATATGAATCAAGAAGGCAGGGGAATAGGTTTATTAAACAAACTCAAAGCATATAAATTGCAGGAAGAAGGGCAAGATACTGTTGAAGCAAACCTTGCCCTTGGTTTTAAAATGGATGAAAGAGATTACGGTGTAGGGGCACAAATAATAAGAGATTTAGGAATAACTAAGATGAGGCTAATTTCTAACAATCCAAAAAAGAGAACAGGGCTTATTGGCTATGGATTAGAAGTGGTAGAAAATGTCTCGTTAGAGATAACGCCCAATCCACACAACATGGGGTATTTAAAAACAAAAAAAGAAAAAATGGGCCACTTGCTCACTAATATTTAAAATAAATTGCTTACACTAAACGATATAACATACGAAATAGGCGGTGTTCCATTATTCTCTAACGTAAATTGGCAAATTGTGCCAGGTGATAGAATTGGCCTAATAGGAAAAAATGGTGCTGGAAAATCTACTTTATTAAAAGTTATTACTAAAGAATACAGTGCCACATCTGGCGAAATAGCGCTAACAAAAGGCATTGAAATTGGTTTTTTGAATCAAGATTTACTTTCTTTTCAAAGTGATGATTCTATACTAAAAGTGGCAATGACTGCTTTTGAAAAAGAACTTGCTATAGAACAAGAAATAGAGGATATTTTAACAGACTTAGAAGAGAGCTACACCGATGAAAAAGCTATAAAACTTGCTGAAAAACAAGATGAATTTAATACCCTTGATGGATATACTTTACAAAGCAAAGCAGAAAAGGTTTTAGAAGGCTTGGGTTTTGAAACTGAGCGATTAGACTTGCCTCTTTCCTCATTTTCGGGTGGCTGGAGAATGCGGGTTATTTTGGCAAAAATGCTGTTAAAAAAACCTGAAATATTGCTGCTTGATGAGCCCACAAATCACTTAGATCTCCCTGCAATAGAATGGTTAGAGAATTACTTGATAGGTTATCCTGGAGCTGTAATCATCGTGTCGCATGATAGATTTTTCTTAGATAAAATGGTAAATGGTATTGGTGAAATTTGGAACGGTAAATTTTATCATTATCCAGGTAATTACAGCAATTATATTATCAAAAAATCTGATTCATTAGACCATCATCAAAAAGTGTATGATAATCAGCAAATATTTATCAAACAACAAGAGCGATTTATTGAGCGTTTTAAAGCTAAAGCATCTAAATCTACTCAAGCGCAAAGCAGGGTAAAAATGCTGGATAAATTAGAAAGAGTAAATGCTGTAGAAAGTGATGAAGCTTCTATGAAACTTAGGTTTAACACTCCTCAAAAAAGTGGAAAAGAAGTTGTGATTGGAAATAAGGTTTCAAAAAATTATGATAGCCTGCAAATATTAAAAAATGTAGATTTTTCAATATTAAGGGGCGATAAAATTGCACTTATTGGTGCAAATGGAAAGGGGAAATCTACCATGCTAAAAATAATGACCAAACAAATTAGTTTTGATGGCGATTTGCAGCTTGGTTATAATGTTATAAAATCATTTTATGCTCAACATCAACTAGAATCGTTGAATGTTGATAATGAAATTTTGCAAGAACTGCAGCAATGTGGAACAGAAAAAACTGATTTAGAATTGCGCACGGTACTGGGTTGTTTTTTATTTGTTGGTGATGAGGTTTTTAAAAAAATAAAAGTGCTTAGTGGTGGCGAAAAAGCTAGAGTTGCATTGGCCAAAACACTTATTTCTGGGGCCAATTTTTTATTGTTAGATGAGCCAACAAATCATTTGGATATAAAAAGTATTAATATTTTAGCAGAGTCATTAAAAAGTTATGAGGGCTCTTTTGTGATGGTATCACACGATAGGTATTTTATTACTGAGGTTGCAAATAAAATATGGTTTATCGAAAATCAACAATTGAAAGAGTATCCCGGGAACTTTGAAGAATTCAATGATTGGTTTGCTAAAAGAACTCCAGAGATTAAAGTACAAAAACAGGAAAAAATAATAATTGAGACGCGTCAAGATACAACAAGTTTTGAACAGCTGAAAGACAAAGAAAGGGAAAAGAAAAAAAAAGAGAAATTACTCTCTGATTTTGAGCAAAAAATAGAATCCCTGAAAAAGCAAATTTCTGATTTAGAAAATCAAATGGTGGAGCTTGGTGAAACACGCGATTTTGAAAAAATAAATATTTGTCAAAAGAACAAATTACAATTGGAACAAAATTTGCTGAATATTAACAAAGAATATGAAAATATTTTTGAAGAGATATTAAACTTTTAAATCGATGAGAAAACACCTTATAACTTTTATAATAGTAATAACTTTAGCCCAAAATGCAGGTTTAAATGCCAAAGAAATATTGTATCGAGATGCAATTTATGACTTAAAAGTGAGTTCTATTTTAATAAAACAAACTGGCACAGATGAGCGTTTTGCTATGCTAAATTTAACTGGAGGAAACACCCTCTCTATGTCTTTTGACATGTTAGAAAGCACAAATGATTATTTTCAATATACGATAGAGCATTGCGATAAAGATTGGAAGCCTTCAGGATTAAATATAAATGACTACATTAGTGGCAATCAGTTTGAACAGATAGAACAATTCAAATTTTCTAGCAATACATACAAACAGTATACACATTATGAATTTCTTTTTCCATCAGGAAAGATGAAACCCCGGATAGCGGGTAATTATATATTAAAAGTATATAGAAACTTTGATGAAACTGACTTACTATTTACACGCAGAATATTAATAATAAACAATGTGCTAAAGCTTTCTGGCACAGTGCGAAGCGCAACATCTGCAAATTTTAGGTTTACTCATCAAGAAATTGATTTTGTTGTTGAAGCAAATGGTTTTAGTATTCCTAATCCATTTAATGATTTACATGCATTTATTTTTAAAAACTATAGTTGGATGCATTGCTCAGAAATGCTAAAGCCACAGTTCTCTAATAGCAATACTTACACCTTTAATTACGAAAAAGAAAATGTTATAAATGGAGTAAACGAGATGCGTTTTTTTGATGTTAGGGGATTAAGAACTTTTGCCAGTGGTGTAAAGTCAAAATATTTTGATACTTCAAAAAACCAAGCTGCAGTAAATCTTTTTGAAGACAACAATAGAGGCAGTATTACTTATTTGTTTTGGCAAGATAACAATGGCAAGACTGTTTATGGCAATAGAGATTTGCCAAATATTGCAAATAGCGAAGATTATTTATTAGTAAACTTCTCACTTTTAAACAGTCCATTATTTGATGCAAAAACAGAGGTTTACTTATTAGGCGAATTTAATGATTGGCAAATAGATACAAGGTATAAAATGCAGAAAAACGCTCAAGGAAATTACACCTTGCAATCAAATTTAAAACAAGGATATTACAATTACCTTTATGCAACTAAGGGCAATGACGGCAAGCCAGATTTTAGCATAACAGAAGGCATGCATCAAGAAACAGAAAATGACTACAGGGTATTGGTATATCACAAAAATCAGTTTTTGAGGTACGATGAATTGCTTGGTTTTATGTTTCTAAATACGCTCAATGCCAACACAAAAAAGTAAAACTAATTATGCATTAAAAAATGCGCTTGCACTAAAAAAAATTGCACAAATAGGCGATAATTTAGCAAAAAATCTTGTGAGTTATTGCGGAGGTATTGATGCAGTTTTTAAGGAAAAAAAAGTGGCTTTGAGTAAGATACCAGGCATTGGTTTACTCAGGGCAGAAAGCATCATCAAATTTAATGATTGGGATATTATAGACCAAGAAATTAGATTTACAGAGAAATATAACATAGATATTATTACATACTTGGATGCATCGTATCCTTATCGCTTAAAAGCACATTCAGACTCCCCATTTTTATTGTTTAAAAAAGGAAATGCAGACCTAAATGCAGCCCGCATGATTAGTATTGTTGGCACAAGAAATATGAGCAATTATGGTAAAGAAAGTATTCAACAATTGGTAAATGATTTAGCCACATATAAGGCGAGCATTATTAGCGGATTGGCCTTAGGTGTAGATACTCAAGCACATAAAGATGCGCTATTACATAAATTGCCAACTATAGGTGTTCTTGGACACGGGTTTAGCACTTTTTATCCTGCACAAAATAAAAAATTAGCAGAAGAAATGATTAGGACAGATGGTGCTTTAATAACAGATTATTTTAGTTTTGTGCCTGGTAATCCAGAAAATTTTCCATCAAGAAATAGAATCGTGGCTTCGCTATGTGATGCATTGATAGTGATAGAAAGTGCCCATAGTGGTGGCAGTATGATTACTGCAGAATTAGCCAATAGTTACGACAAACTCACTTTTGCAATACCTGGCAATACCTATCAAAAATACTCGCAAGGCTGCAATTTACTCATCAAACTAAATAAAGCAAACCTCTATGACAACATTGGAGATATTATTTACCACCTTAATTGGGATAAACATCCTATAGAACAAAAACATCAAATTAGCCTCTTTGAGGAATTGAGCAATGATGAAAAAACAGTTTTGGCTGCGCTAAATAAAGCAGGCGTGCCTATTGATGAAATATATTACCAAACTAAAATTGCAATGTCAAAATTGTCTCTCATTTTACTAGATTTGGAACTTAAAAATGTTGTAAAAGTTTTACCAGGAAAAAAATTTGCTATAGCAGCAAGGTATTAATAAAAAGTATCACTTTAAATAAAAAGTAATTGTAAATAGATAAGCTATTAACTTTAGAATCTTGTTATCTTACAAAAAAATATTTTTACCCCAAACATTACATAGATTCTATTAAAAAATATACCATAAAAGCACTTGAGTATAAAAATGGGATGTTGATTAAAGAAACAGATTATAATCAAAATAATTTGTTTCATAAAGAAATAACATATACTTATGATATAGGAGGAAGGCCCTCTATAATTTACATATATGTAGCAAATAGAATTGATCTCAAAATAATTTATAAGTACGATAAAATTGGAAACATATTGAGCAAAACAGAGTTAACTGGAAATGATTTAAGCTTTTATAGAAGCACCTACTATAGCTACACCAATGATTATATTTTTCGAGAAATTACTCATAAAAATAAACAAGACATTGAAGTTGTTAAATACACAATAAACAACCATTTGAACTTAAATACAGTTACACAATTTACATTTAACAATATGCAAATTAGTATTAATAAATATGACAGCACGAACAATTTTGTGATGCAATATGATTTTACTAATAATGAAACAAATTTATTGAATATTAAGTATCAAACACTGGATACAAAAGGCAGAAAAATTGCTGGTTTTTTAGGCGATATTATCATTGAATACAATTATAATGAAAAGGGTTTAATTACCAAAGAGTTGGTAAGAGAATCAGATTATGTGTTTTCTGAAAAGATTTATAAATACAATGATAAAGAAAGGCTTTCAAATATAGAATTTCCCAAAAGTGGGGAATACAATTATTCAAAAATAGATTATTATATTAACTACGTAAATTGATGTAAGATATTTCTAAATTATATAAAAGGCATTGTACTGCTAAATAAAAAAGTTAAGAGCCAATATCATCTTGTAAACAACTCATTATTAATGGTTAATTGTTCCTTAAAATATTGTACTATTGTAAATGGATTTTAAACCTGTTTTGCAGCATCTTAGATTTAGATTTTCTCTACTTCTGCTTCCAGGGTATCTTTTTAGCATGTGGGCAATAGCACTTCAATCAAAAGATATAGTATTCTCTCATTGGTATTATTTTTTGATTGCAGGTATTGTTTGGCATTTGTTTATTTTTCCGGCTAGCAATGCATATAATGGTTATCAAGACAATGACACTGCATCGGTGGGTGATATTGCCAACCCACTGCCAGCATCAAAAAATGTGTATTATGCTTCTCTCCTATTTAATGTTATAGGACTTTGCATATCTATGCTAATTAATACTAAGTTTTTTATAATGGTGCTAATTTATATTATTTTTTCTACACTTTATAGTTATAGAAAAGTGCGTTTAAAAAAATATGCCATTATTGGTTTTTTAACCATTTTTATCTTTCAAGGAATGTGGGTAGTGCTTGCCACAGCATTTATTTCTCCAACATTTATTATAAACAATCAATTTTTATTGATAGCGCTTATTGCAGGATTTTTATTTGGTGGAGGATATCCTATTTCCCAAATTTATCAGCACAAGGCAGATAAACTAGATGGAGTAAACACCATTTCAATGATGCTTGGGATAAAAGGAACACTTATTTTTAGTGCACTTATGTTTATAATTGGCTTTGGATTATTATTATTGATAATGTTTGAAAGCCAATTATTTTCACAAATATTTATTTTGATTTGTTCTTTAACACCTGTGGTCTTTTTTATGTCCTATTGGGTAAAAAACACTTATAGAAATGCGACTTTTGTAAATCATAAAAATGTGATGACTTTAATATGGTTTAATGCCATATGTAACAATTTAGCATATATAATGTTACTACTTTACCAAATAAATTAATGAGTTACATTTCATCTATTTTCTGCCAAGTGCCTGAACATAAACATCAACAATCTGACATTATTGATTTTATGCAAACATTCTATCAGCTTGATGCAGATACTTTAAGAAAAACGAAATGGGTTTATAAAAAATCGGGAATTAATTTCAGATATAGCGTTCTACCAGATTTTAATAAAGATAAAGAACAAATACTTTTTAAAACCAACTCTTTCAAAGAAATAGATATTGCTAAAAGATTAGAAATCTATAATTCAGAAGCACTAATTTTGGCAAAAAAATTGATAGCCAATTATCCAATATCGGTATTAGAAAAAGTAACCCATTTAATTACCATTTCTTGCACAGGTATTGCTGCTCCTGGATTAGAGCTAGCACTAAAATCTTTATTTGTGCCTCAAGCTAGTCAAAGGGCTATTAATTTTATGGGATGCTATGCTGCAGTGCATGGCATAAAACAAGGTTTTGAAATAAGTAATACCTATAAAGATGCACTTGTACTTCTTGTAGATATTGAATTGTGCACCCTTCACTTTCAGTATAACACCTTGCCAGATTTAATAAATAGTGCAATGATTTTTGGTGATGGTGGTGCTTCTTGGCTCATTGGCAAAAATATTAAATCATTTTCTAGCAAAAAAATTAAATTAAAAATTTTAGGTAATTATAATCAAGTATTGCATTCAGAACAGGATAAAATGGCTTGGTATCCCAGTAATTCCGGCTTTTTAATGCAGCTTTCTTCTTATATTCCCGAATTAATAGGAGACAATGTTTTAAAGTTAGTTTCTGATGCCAAAGCATATTTCAATATTGAAAGCACCACTCCCATTAAATATTGTATTCACCCAGGGGGGTTAAAAATACTAGACAAAATTGCAGAGGCTTTGAATATAAATAAGGAAGGATTAAAAAGCAGTTATACCATTTTAGAAAATTTTGGCAATATGAGCAGCCCAACAGTAATGTTTGTGCTAGAAGATATATTAAAAAATAACGACTTGCAAAAAGGAGAAAAACTCTTGCTAATGGCTTTTGGCCCTGGATTAAGTTTAGAAACAACTTTACTTATTGCAGAATAATGATAGATTTTAAACACCGAAGTAATCAAGCAGAAATGATGGATGGCTTAACAGATCCAAATATTTTGTCACAAAACTATTTAGAAATTGCTGCTGTTAATAAATACTTAGGAGGCTATAACTCGCTTGGCTATGGGCTTAACAAACTGCTTAAATCCCAAAAAAATAATCGCAAACAATTTACGCTATTAGATATTGGCTGCGGTGCAGGAGACAATATTGAATACATTTATCACTGGGCAAAAAAAAATAAGTTTTCAATTAATTTAATAGGCTTAGATTATAGTAAAACGGCTATAAAAATGGCTGAAGAAAAATTTAGTAAATTAGAAAACATACACTTTATATGTTTGGATTACAAAATGTATAAGCCCGAAATTCCTATAGACATTATTATAAGCACACTGTTTAATCACCATCTTTCTAATGAAGAAAATTTATCTTACCTTAAATGGTGTATATCAAATGCCCAACTAGGTTTTATTTTGAATGATTTGCACAGACATCCAATTGCTTATTATAGTATAAAATGGATTGCAAATTTAGCTAAAACAAGTGCATATTTTAGAAATGATGCCCCTCTTTCTGTTTTACGCGCTTTTAAAAAAAAAGAATTGAAGGCTTTTTTAAAAAATGTATCAATAGAAGCAAAAGTATATTGGTGTTGGGCTTTTAGGTGGATAGTAATTTATGAAAAATAGCATTGCAATTATTGGTGGTGGCATTGCTGGCTTATCTGCAAGTATAATTCTTGCTAAAAAAGGATTTTATATAACTGTATATGAAAAAAACACCTATCCAAATCATAAAGTTTGTGGAGAATACGTCTCTAAAGAATCTGTTGCTTTTTTAAAAGAATTAGGAATATTTAATCAAATGGCAGACAAGCCAAATATTAATAGGCTTATTGTTTCAGCACCTAGCGGTCTTTTTTTTAAATCTGAAATGAAAATGGGTGGAATTGGAATTAGCAGGTATCTTTTTGACACATTATTATATGAAGAGGCGGTTAAAAATGGGGTTAGTTTCATTTTCGAGGAGGTATCAGAAATAAAAAACAATGATACAAACCAAAAAATAGTAGAAACAAAAAATCTTACACATTCATACGAAAAAGTTATTTTAGCATTCGGAAAGCGCAGCAACTTAGATATTAAATGGGAGCGCCCTTTTGCTATAAAAGCAAAAACTAAACTAAATCAATGGGTTGGCATAAAACACCATATACGCCTAGATAGTATTGACAACAAAACAATAGAATTGCATAATTTTGAAGGAGGTTATTGCGGCATCAGCAGGGTAGAAAATAATATTGTTTGTTTATGTTATCTCGTATCTTCTGCCCAGCTAAAAAACAGAAATATTGCGCAATTAGAGAAAGAAGTCCTGCAAAAAAACCCATTTTTAAAACAAATTTTTAACGATGCCACATTTATATTTGATAAGCCTTTAGCCATATCTCAAATCAGTTTTGATAAAAAAATGCAAGTGTATGATAATATGCCAATGCTAGGGGATGCTGCAGGCCTCATTACTCCATTGTGCGGAAACGGGATGAGTTTAGCACTGCAAAGTGCCTCTATTCTTTGTAAACACATTGAATCAAAGTATTGGATAGAAAATTATCAAGCTGAATGGAAAAAAAAATTAGCCAAACGCTTATTTTGGGGGCGAATAATTCAAAGGGGTTTTGGAAAGAGCAGAAATTCTGAATTATTGATAAAATGCGCCAACACCTTTCCCAAAATTGGAAATTACTTAGTTCAAAAATCGCATGGAACTTCTTTTTAAGGGTTTATACGATAAATTAAATATTATTCGTCTTGTAGCCATGTTTTAATAGAAAAACCTTCATTTTTTCTTTATTATCTCCTTGTATCAATATTTCTCCATCTACAATACTTCCACCAGTGCCACAGTGTTTTTTAAGTTCTTTTGATAAGGAAATTAAGCTTTTTTCATCTCCTAAAAATCTGCTCACAATTGTTACTTTTTTTCCTCCCCTATGGGCTGTTTCAAATCTTAAAATTAACCGCTCATTTTTAGGATGCCCAAGTTCATCTTCTTCCTCATTGATACTATCCAGAGCAGCAGGTTCCGTAGAATAAATTAATCCTCCCAAATCTTCTAAACTATTGAGTTTTTCTTTCTTTTTTTTCATCAAACAATTACATTTAATTTTTTTTCAAACATTTTTACCGTTAAAAGTTTATTTATATTTCCCATATACTCTCCATCAATATGCAAAGGAGCATCTACTACCTCTATGATTGCGTTTTTAGTGCTAATAAATGTAACTTTAGGATAAGTATGTGCCTTGTTGGTTAATAAGTAGTATATGAATTTAAATATTTCCCAAAATGAAATCTGCTCTAGGGCTATAATTTCAAATTTACCATCTTGCATGTTTGCATTTGGGTTTATTTTAATTTGATTGCCCCACTGATTTGAATTTGCAATACTTAAAAAAAGTACGTTTTTTTCTATTTTTTGGCCCTCAGCTTGAATAGACACCTTGTAATCTTTCTGTCTAAACTCTCGAAGCACAATTTTTAAATATTTGAAAAAACCTCTTTTGGTTTCTTTTGCAAAGAGTGAAGAGACATGAGCATCAAATCCAACACCTGACACATTTATACAAATTTTTTCATTTATAGATAAAGTATCTACGGTTATATGCTTACATTTTATCAATGCAATGCAAGCAAGTTTTATATTAGTTATGCCTAATGAGTTTGCAAAACCATTGCCAGAGCCAGAAGGAATAATCCCAAGAAGGATTTGGGTATTTATAATTTTTTTTGCAGCACTACTTATACTTCCATCTCCACCGCATATAGCAATTATTGAAGGCTTTTGAAGAATTGCCAAATCTATTTTATTTATAAAATCAGTGTAATTTTGGCTTACTTCATAAGTGTATTCAAAATAAGGACTCAGTTGATTAGATAACAATTGTTTTAATGCACTTTTATTATAAACACCTGCACCAGGGTTATGAATAAGAATTAATTTTTTCATTTATCAATTGCTAAATGCATATTGAATAATATTTGCGCCCATTTTTAATGCTAATTCGCGTTTTTCTGGAGGGTCATTGTGCACTTCTGCATCTTCCCACCCATTTCCCAAATCGCTCTCGTAGGTGTAAAAACACACCAATCTACCTTTGTATATAAGTCCAAAACCTTGGGCTGATTTACCATCATGCTGATGAATTTTTGGCGGCCCATTGTTAAAATCATATTTTTGATGATAAATGGCATGTGAAAATGGTAATTCTACAAAAGTTAATTCTGGAAAAACCTTTAGCATTTGAGGTCTAATAAATTTATCTAATCCATAATTATCATCAATGTGCAAAAACCCTCCACTTTCCAAGTATTTTCGCAAATTGGCAGCCTCTGCCACATCAAAAGTGACATTCCCATGCCCTGTTAGGTATAAAAATGGATAATCAAAAATATCAGTCGAACCTACCTCCACAACGGCATCATTTGGGTTTATATTAGATTTCAAATTTAGATTACAAAATTTTATCAAGTTTGGTAATGCTGTTCTATTTGCATACCAATCTCCACCACCCTTATATTGCACTTTAGCAATTTTATAGGTGTATGTGCCAGCACTCAAAAAGCAAAAGCACGTAAAAATTGCAAATACTTTGCTAAAAAAAACTCTACTCATATTTTTAATTTAAGTAATCAAACATTATTTGCAAAGATAATTTTATCCTACTAAAAGAAAAATATTTAAATCATTATAATGATGGATTTGGAGTTTTTAGATTGCTTTTTTGCACTTCGTCTAAAATTATATTTATGGAAGTTATAGAGGCATCTCTACCCTCTGCATCTAATAGCTTAACAGTATTTAATGTTTCTAAATAAAATAGTTTTATTGCCCTGTCTTTGATTATAGCTTCTGCAATAATTTTAGAATCTATTTCATTTGTTTCTTTATAAATATAGCTAATAATTTGTTCTTGAGTAATTTCTTTTTGCATAGGCTTAAATTTTTTATCTTTAATTTTTAATTATCTAACGCTGAAAAATAGATTTTATTTTATAATGTGAGCGATTTTTTCTCAATTAATTTTCGAAGGTTAATTATTGCATATCTCATTCTGCCTAAGGCAGTGTTTATAGGCACTTTTGTTAATTCTGCTATTTCTTTGAAAGACAAATCCCCATAATGCCTCAATAGCAAAACTTCTTTTTGGTCTTCGGGCAGTTCATTTACTAAGTTTCTGATGGTATTTTCTGTATCTTTTTTTTCAATCTGCTCCTCCTTATTTTCCGAAAAAGATAATGATTCTAAGATTGATTCCCCTGTTTCGCCATTAATAATGGGAGTTTTTTTCACTCTTCTAAAATAATCTATAGCCATATTTCTTGCTATTCTTACCACAAATTGAACAAATCTTCCATCATCCACATATTTTCCAGATTTTATGGCTGATAGCGTCTTTATAAACGTTTCTTGAAAAATATCTTCTGCAACATACTCGTTTTTTACAATCATAATAATGGTGGTAAAAACCCGTTTTTGATGTCTTTTTAAAAGGGTCTCAAAACATGCATCGTTTCCGTTTAGGAAATGCACAATTAATTGGCTGTCAGAAATTTGTATTGCTCCCATATTGTCTAAATTTGTTTTTAAAATTAATTTGTAATTAAAATAATTTGGTTGTTTAGTTTAATTAGTTTTTCAAAAGTAGATTTTCTATATAGGCGTATTATTTAAAGTTGAATTGAACTGCAATTTACATCATAAAAAATTATTTTCCAAAAATTATTTTATAAATGGTGAAATTATGTTTGATTTTTTTTCGTTATCTTAGTGTTACTGCACTTTTACCGATTGAAACTTTGTCTGCAAAAACTTCTACTGTATAGTTGCCTTTTTCATAATCAGAGCCGCTTTTATGATAAACATCTACAATCATGTCTCCATTTTTATAATCAATTATTTTTAAAACTGTATATTTTGCAGATTCACCATTGCTTAGCGAAAAAACACCATCACCAGTAACAGGCTCTAAGGTAACCCCATTGGGTCCAGTAATTTTGACATACAATGGCTTATCGCCCTTGTCAGCAATTTTATTTTCAATTATCCTAAATGATACTCTAATTGCATCTGCTTTTCTTGTTCTAGTGGTCTCTACTTCTTTTCCACTTCCTTTTATTTTTACACCTGTAACAGACATTTGATCGGCAATAAGTTGTTTTCCTTTGCTAATCACTTCTTCTTTTTGAGTAAGAACACCCTTTAATCTTTCTGTATTTTGAACTTCATTTGTTAATTTAGTGTTCGTTTCAGACAAATCTTGTTTTGTTAGATTTAATTCTTCTTCCAATTCTTTTATTCTGTTTTGCAAATTTTCACTTTCGGTTTTTAGTGCTTTAATTTCATTACGAAATTTTGTCAATTCTGCATTGCTTAAATTACCTTTTGACAAAGCTGATCTAAGTTGAGCTACTTTTGATTCTAACTCTGTTTGAATATTTGCAATGGTTTCATCTTTTTGAGCCATTGAAGCTTTACTTAAATCTAATTCTGCTGTTAATGCGTCTAATTCTTCTCCTAGCCTAGTTGTTTCTGAAGTTAAATCTGTATTTGCTTTTGATAATACTTCATTTCCATCACTGCCTTTTTTCCATTGATAAAAAAGCAGTAAATTAGTAATAAATAAAACGCCAATGATTACATAAAGTAAAACTTTGCTTTTGTTGTCTTTTTCTTGATTTTCCATAATTATATATAAATAGAACTGCAATAATAATACCTATTTTGTATATTTGGTTTTTAATTATAAATTTATCTTCTTCATAAAAATATTTACATTAATTTTGCGCGGAACATATTTAAAGTCAATAAATTGGAGATAACACGTTTTGAAATAAAGGGCCTAGCACTCTTAACACCTCAATTAATTAAGGATGAAAGAGGATATTTTTATGAATCATACAGAAAAGATTTCTTTGACACTCATTTTGGTGACACAAATTTTATACAAGACAATCAAAGCACTTCACAAAAAGGCACTTTGAGAGGGCTGCATTTTCAAGCTCCACCTTTTGCTCAAGGAAAGCTTGTGCGAGTATTGCAAGGCGCTGTAATAGATATTGCGATAGATATTAGAAAAGATTCGCTAACTTATGGCAAATATCAAAAGGTTATGCTTAGTGCAGAAAATCATTTGCAATTTTGGATACCTCCTGGCTTTGCTCATGGCTTTTTAACACTTATGGAGAACACAATTTTTTGTTACAAGTGCACTAATATTTACAATAAATTGTCGGAAGGTGGATTGTGTTATAATGATAAAAAAATAAATATCGATTGGGAAATTCAAAAACCAATTATTTCCGAAAAAGACCTGCTCTATCCCGATTTTAGTAACTTTTTAAGCCCTTTTTAAAAACACATGGAAAAAGAAAACGAAATTTTTAATTTAATTGAAGAATTAAATGTTAAATATGCCAATGCCGGTCAGGATTTGGTAAGCTATCTTAAAGGATTATTAGAGGCTAATTTTGAGCCGTATTGGGAGTATATTAATTTAGATTCATTGCTTGCAATACAGCAACCAAAAACTAATCATCCTGACGAAATCATTTTTATTTCATATCATCAAATTACAGAGTTATATTTTAAACTCATATTGCATGAGCAAAAGCAAATATGCTTTCATACAAACCTAACAAGTGTGTTTATGGAAGAACGTCTTGAAAGAATAATTAGATATATTCAAAATCTCACAAACAGTTTTGAAATTATGATTTTGGGTATGGATTATCACCAATTTTTAAAATTTAGGATGGCCCTATTGCCAGCGAGTGGTTTTCAGAGCGCCCAATTCAGGATGATAGAAATAGCTGCAACTGATATTGCTAATTTAATAAAACCAATTAATCAAGTGGGTTTAGATTTGAATGATATTGAACAAATAATACCCTTTTTATATTGGAAAGCGGGTGCAATACAGTTGGATACTGCAGAAAAAACGCTCACATTACAACAATTTGAGAATAAATATAATAGGCATTTTTTAAGATTCTCTAAAAAGTATCATGGTTGCAATACTTGGCAAAAATATTTAACATTAAAAAATGCAGGTTTAGCAACAGAGAAATTAACTGACCTAATGCGCAAATTCGATTATTCATTAAATGTTGAATGGTCATTGGCACATTTCAAATCGGCTGTAAAATACCTAAAAAGCCCAACCGCAGAAGTGGCTGCAACAGGCGGCACTAATTGGGGAACCTATCTTCCTCCGCGTTTTCAAAAAATTAAATCTTTTCCACAATTATGGACAGAAGAAGAAAAAGAAAATTGGGGAAAAGAATGGGTACAAGAAAACGTAATAGATAAAAAATAAGATAAATATTATTTTAGCAACATGCTGAATAAAATAGATGTTGCAGCAATAGCAGCTGTTTCTGTTCTCAATCGCTGCTCTCCCAAGCTTATTAGTTTGCCTTTATTTATTAAAAAATGATCAACTTCGCTTGGAGAAAAATCACCTTCTGGGCCTATATAAATGCATACTTCATTATTAATTGCTAATTGGGTTAATAAATATTTAGATTGATCAATACCGCAATAACACATTAATTTATCTCCTTTTGACAGCAATGTTTCTGCTATGCTTTTATTGATACTTACCTTAGGCAAATGGTAATTAATTGATTGCTTGCAAGCGGCAATTATTGTTTTCATTAACCTGCCTTCATTAATGTTTGTTCGCTCTGAATTTTCTGTTTTTAATAAAATTATTTCATCAACACCTAATTCTACCAATTTTTCTATCATAAAATCAAAACGATTTGCAGTTTTGGGTGGTGCTACAGCAATTCTGACAATATTTTTGTTTTTTTTAAAATAATTTTTCGTCAATATTTGATAGTTTACTGTGTTTTTTATAGACGTTATTTTTGCATTACAGGCATTTCCAACGCCATCAAATACCGTGATATAATCACCAATATTTTTACGCATAACTTTGCTGCAATGACTCGACTCTTCTTTTGAAAGGGTACAATTTTCTAATATTGGGTTATAAAAAAGTTGCATAAAAAAAATCCAAATGCCTTGATTTGCATTTGGATTGATTTAAGTTATTGTTATTTATTCTGGTTTTGGTGTTTCATCTTTTTTGTCATCTCCATCTATCATATCTTTTGCATTGTCAATAATTTTTGAACCAGAAGCTTTTACATCGTCCACTATTTCGCTTACTTTATCTTGCAAAGGCTGTGTTTTCTCATCAAGTTTTTCTATCAAATCTTCTGCCCTTTCTTTCATTTCAGTTCCTACTTCTTTCGCTTTTTGCCAAGATGCTTCTGCTGCATCTTCTACTTTGTCTGCAATCTCCTCAGCTTTAGCTTTGATTTTATCTAATATTCCTTCATTTTCCAACGTTTGATTTGTGGTTGGGTTATTGCTCTCTTTTTTATCCCCTGAAAAGAAATTTTTAATTGTGTTTAAGATGCTCATGTCAAATTGGTTTTTATGTTTTTATTAAGTTTCAAAAGTAACTATTTAAAATCAATTTATTATTATTATTTTATTAAATGTTTGTAAGTCATTGTTTTATACTCAAGTATAAAATTAATATTAGATAGGACTTAATAATTTAGCAACCTCTGCAATCGTTGTGCCTTTAAATTAGCAATAATTTATTCCATAAAACAGCACAATAGCAATATATTTGCCCAAGTATAAATATTGTAATTATGACTGTTATAGATAGATCTAAACCTGTATTGGTTACAGGAGCAACTGGTTTTGTAGCTTCATGGCTGGTAAAAAAATTATTAAATGACGGATTGATAGTGCATGCGGCAGTGCGCAATCCTGACGATGAAATAAAAAATAGGCATTTGATTGATTTGGCCAAAAGCAGTGGAGGAACTATCAAGTTTTTTAAAACAAATTTGCTTGAAAAAGACAGCTATTTTGAAGCGATGAGAGAATGCGAATTGGTTTTTCACACGGCATCTCCCTTTACAAGCAATTATAGTGATGCCCAAACCGAGCTTTTAGACCCTGCAATAGAGGGTACTATAAATGTGCTATTAACTGCAAATAAATCAGAATTTGTAAAACGTGTAGTATTAACAAGCAGCTGTGCAGCTATTTATAGCGATTGCACAGACCTTGCAAAAACAACAAATAATATATTTACCGAAAATGACTGGAACACTGGCTCATCTCTGCATTATCAACCCTATTTTTATTCAAAAACAATGGCTGAACGTAAAGCATGGGAAATAGTTGAGGCACAAAATAAGTGGGATTTAGTGGTAATAAATCCTAGTTTAGTGCTTGGACCAATTTTAAATGAAAAATCTAGTAATTCGGAAAGTTTTAGCATTTTTAAACAAATATGTGATGGCACGCTTCGGCTTGGAGTTCCAAATTTTGGTCTTGGATTAGTGGATGTGAGAGACTTAGCAGAAGCGCATTTTAATGCTGGATTTATACCACAAGCATCGGGCAGAAACATTATTTCTGGCCACAACACCAATTTATTAAATATTGCTAGAATATTGCATTATAAGTATGGCAATGACTACAATATTCCTAAAAGCAGCTTGCCAAAATGGCTTCTTATGCTGATTGGCCCATTGGTGGATAAACAGATTACACGAAGATTTATTGCTAATAATATCAATAAGATATGGAAGGCAGACAATGCTAAAAGTATCAAAAACCTAAAAGTGAGCTACAGATCAATTGAAAGCACTTTATTTGATACTTTTAATTCAATTTACGGTTTATAAATTCTTTTTAATTTCCACCGTTACCAAAATATTGATTGGCTAGGTTTTGAGCAACTTCAAAATCGGGCTGAAGGGTTAAGCATTCTTTAAGATACTCATAAGATTTGGCCCTATTATTAGCAGGCGGCCTAAGCTGAACAACAGATTTAAGCAACAGAGCGGCTGCTTTTAAACTTACTGATTGCTTGGTTTTAGCACTTAACATAGGAGCTCTTATGGTTTTTATTTCACTATCTGGCTCTTGCATTAATCTATCGGCAATTTGCAATGCATTTTCAGATTTGCCCAACTCACTATAAATAATCCCTAAATTATAAAGGTGAGTAAAGTCTTTTGTGGTTTCAAATAGTTTTTCATAAATGTTTATAGCCTCTGTTTCTTGCCCTTTTTGCATAGCTACAACTGCAATTATTTCTTGCATGTGTTCATTGAGCGGTTGCGTAATCACTACTTTTCTTGCATATTTCTCAGCGGCCAAGGCATTATTCAAATCCTCATAATGCCTCGCTAAGCTGTCTGAATAGCTAATATTAGTGCTATCTAAAAACAAATATTCTTGCAAGTAAAATACGGCAGTTTGCAAATCATTGTTGGCCAACATTTTTTCATATTTTTTAATTAAATCAATTTTTTTTACTTCATTGCTTGAACATGACGCAATAAAAATAGTGATGAAACCAAGCATTAATAATTTGTAAGTATAAATTTTCATATCGGGGGCAAACCTAAAGATAAAATTAGCAAAATCAAAAAAAAATATACTTTGTTAGAAATAAATTCCTTTAAATTCGTAGCCTTGAAAAAAGCAAGTGTTATTTTAATGGTTTCACTCATTAGCCTATTGATGCTTTTGCCAATATTGCATATTGCCAATATTGGACTTCATAGGTTAATTACGCATCAAAATATTGCAATCCAAAATGAGGGGGAATGCCTTATCATTGCAAAAAAAGATTATTTGGCGCTAAAAAATGGAAGAAAAAACGACCTTTTTATCAATGGTGCTTACTATGATTTTAAATCTTATAGAACCATTAAAGGATCTTATTTTGCAGTTCTGCAAAAAGATGCCAAAGAAAGCAAATTATTTTCTAATTTAGCAAATGTTTTAAACAACCATAATAACAGTTTATGGTTAAATGTATTATTATTATTTAATGGTTTTATAATCTTTTTTGCCTTTAAAAATAATTTAATCCCTTTTCTTATTTCATTTAAAACAAGATATAATCTTTTACCATTACTGTTTTTTCATAACAAAATAGCAAGACCTCCAAAAATTTTTAATTAGATTTTAACTAAAATATTAGTTCAACACAATTTTATCTTGTCAGTATTTTGCTAAGCGACAAGATTAAATAAAAAAACAAGGGTTTTTAAACTTTCAATCCAATATCAAACTTTAAGGTTTGGATACTAAAGATATGCAATAATAAATGATGAATAGTATTGTAAAAAACGCTTTTAATCATCAATAATAAATTTTAAAAAAAATATGAAAATAAAAATAATGATGCTACTTTCATTAATTACAACAATAAAAATTAATGCCCAAGATACTATAGATACCCTGCCAGCTGTATTTACAGAATATAAAGCACTTGTGTTATCTGCTAATAAAGTGCCAGAAAAATCTGAGGATATTTCTGCTCAAATAAATGTAATAAAGCGAAAAAATATTCAAACACTCATGCCTCAGACTACTGCCGATGCGCTAATTCAAAATGGGACAGTGTTTGTACAAAAATCTCAAATGGGTGGAGGAAGCCCAGTAATAAGAGGATTTGAGGCCAATAAAGTACTTTTGGTAGTAGATGGAATAAGAATGAACAATGCCATATATAGGGGAGGTCATTTACAAAACATAATTTCTATAGATCCAAATGCACTTGATAGAATAGAGGTTTTTAATGGACCTGGCTCTATAATATATGGCAGCGATGCTCTTGGCGGTGTAGTGCACATGTTTACATTAAATCCTAAATTGAGTACCACAGATTCTAGTTACACCCGTGCTAGTGGATTTGCAAGAACAGCTACTGCTAATAAAGAATTTACCTTGCATGGAGATGTGAGCTACGGCAAAAGAAATTGGGCTTCTTTAACATCTATTACCATTAGTAGTTTTGGCGATATGACAATGGGTAAAAACAATGGTTTTTACAAAAATGATAGTGCCTATGGCAACAAACTATTTTATGCCACAAGACTAAATGACAGAGATACAAACATTGCAAACAACAACCCACAAAGGCAGCTATTTTCAGGCTATCAGCAAGTAGATTTAATTCAAAAGTTTTTATTAAAAAGCAGTGGAAAGGTATCCCATTTAATAAATTTACAACATTCTAATACAAGCAATGTACCAAGATATGATAGGCTAACAGAAACCGTGGGCAATAACCCAAGATTTGCAGAATGGTATTATGGCCCTCAAACTAGGTCAATGGCTGCATACACATTACAACTTAATAATTTTAGACTATATGATAAAGGCAATGTAAGTATTGCGTTTCAAAATATTGCAGAATCTAGATTTGACAGAAGATTTCAAAGTAATAATTTGCGTGCAAACGAAGAAAAAGTAAAAGTTTATTCCTTAAATGGAGATTTTAGCAAACTGATTGCTAGAAAACATGAGGTAAATTATGGAACAGAGGTGTTTTATAATAAGGTAGCAAGTATAGGCACTACTACCAATATTAACACCAATCAAAAAACAGGAAGTGTGAGCAGGTATCCCAATGGAAGTGATTATCTAACTGCAGGCATATATGCAACAGACAGGTGGGAAATCAGAGAAGATTTAATTATTTCAGTTGGAGGTAGGTTTAATTATTTTTCGCTTAATGCTAATTTTGATTCAACATTTTTCAAATTTAACCAATTAAGTGTATCTCAAAGTAATTTTAATGGAAATGGTCATTTAGGAATAGTTTTAAAACCATATAAATTCTTAAGGGTGGTGGCACAAATGTCTTCAGGTTTCAGAAATCCCAACATTGATGATGTGAGCAAAACATTTGAACAAAATACTGCTTTTAATTCTATCACATTGCCAAATCCAAATTTAAGATCAGAAATGATATTCTCTCAGGAATTGGGTTTCGATTTGTTACTTTCAGAAAATACTTGGTTAGATTTTAGAGCATATAACTCAGATTTTTCTAATGCAATTGCGGTACAAAAAAGCACATATAATGGCAACGACTCTATATTTTTTGCCGGAGGAAATAAAAGAGTATATCAAGCAGTCAATCTAGCAAAAGCAAATATTTATGGTTTTTCAAGCACAATAAATGTTTATATGAATCAAAATTGGAGCCTAAAGGCAAGTTATAATTACACTTATGGAAGAGATAGAAGTAATGAAAATAATATTGTACCCTTAGACCATATACCGCCTGCATTTGCAACTCTATTTTTAGGCTATCATAAGAAAAATTTTAATGCATTAGCTAGTGTCTTATATAATGGCAAAAAAAATATTTTAGATTATAGCACTAGTGGCGAAGATAATCCACAGTATGCACCTTCTTATGGAACCCCAATGTGGTACACTATTAATTTAAAAGTAGATTATACATTAAATAATAAATGGGTATTTAGAGCTGGTATAGAAAATATAATGGACATGAATTACCGCTATTTTGCATCAGGATTTAGCAATGCTGGCAGGAACTTTATAATTTCTGCTGGTTTTAAATTCTAATTTTATCAGCTATTTCTTAAAAAAAGTTGTCAATTATTGGCAGCTTTTTTTTTGTAGATTGCTACATAAGCATACCCCTTGGTAAATTGGGCTATTTTAATGTAATTTGATTTAATATTTTGAATGTTTATATTATTACCTGGATGACTGATAACTAAATAATCAGAATACAAACCATTATTTTGAGTTAACTCTTTAGCCACTGAATTTGGTTTTTGATATCCTGTATTGGATTCCCAAAAATTCATCACCATTGGCCAATTATAAGCTACAGTATCTGTTTGCAATGTATTTTCAACTAAAAAATTAAAAGCCATTTCATTCGTTTTTACATGATTTATGTAGGCAAAATCTGTATCCACAAAACGTTTTTTATTGTTGGTAAACAGAATAGCAAATAGTGCAATGGCAGCAAAACTTACTAATTTTAGCCACCTACCATTATTAATTACTATAAAATAAAGTAAGTATAAAAGTATTGGCATTAAGAAAAACTGCATGTACCTAGCTAAAAAATAATTAATCGCAGTAAATGCTAATCCACCTAGTGCAATAAACAAAACTGAAATATATAGGGTCGGATTGCCAAATGAAATATTTTTATAATAAATGCCCTTAATTAATGACAATGCAACCAATAAGGTTAAAATAAACCTACCTTGATCTATAAATATAAAATCTAACTGTAATAAAAGTTTGTTTTTTATGACCACAAAATCAAAATCCATCAAGTTTTCGTGAAGCGGAAAAATATAATATCCATTCTGAATTTTTTGAACAATTAGAAATAATAAAAAAATAGCAATTGGCAATAATGTAATAGCAAATGCCTTGTAAATATTTTTTCTTTGTGGATGCAAAATATAATAGCTTATCCCAAATGCAATAGGAATAACAAGCGCACTTTCTTTTATGAGCACAGCAATACATAGCGCAACCAACAATTGAACATATTTTTTTACAATAAAAAAATAACTAGCGGCAAGGGTGCAAACCATCAAAGGCATTTCTGGAAAACAAAGAATACTTTGGGATAAAAAAACTGGCTGAATAGCGCATAATAGCAGTATTGCAGCACTTTCTAATTTAGAAACATATTGAATACAAATCTTATAAATAAAAAATAATCCGATTGTAAACAAAAAGAGTGCAAAAAATCTAAAAACAACTATTTTTATACCAAATATTTTTAAAACAGAACCAAATAAAAAGGGTATCAATATTGGGTGGCCCCTGCTAAGTTCATCAGGTAAAGCATTTGGCAAAATACTTAATTTATGGGACGCTAAATAAATAGATGCTCTACTATAAACACCTAGCTCATCCCAAAAAAAAGGAAGATTGATTAAATTGTACTGTGCATTGAAAATAGCAAAAACCACAAAAAAAATGGCCATAGCGCACAAATAGTATTTAAAAGTGATTATTTTTTTGATAATCAATTTTATTTCATTTTTTTAGTGCATCCAGTTCAGTTTGCAAGAAATCAAAAAGAGATTTTACATATTCTGCAGAAAAGTCAAATTTTATGCCAGCCGCTTCATATATTTCTGGAATAGATTTAGTGTAACCAAGTTTCATAAAATTTTTATACCCATCAATCCCCTCCTGCTTATTTTCCTTATATTTTTTCCAAATTGCAATAGCACCCAATTGGGCAAAGCCATATTCTATATAATAAAATGGCACTTCGTATAGATGCAATTGTTTTTGCCAGCTATTTTTTTGATACATTTCGTAGCCTGTATAGTCTACTAAATTGGAAGAAAACTTATCAAAAAACTTATGCCAAGCCTCACTTCTTTCTTCATCTGTATGCGGTAAACTGGTATATATCCAATGCTGAAATGCATCCACAGTTGCAATCCAAGGCAAAGTGCTAATAACTCCTTCTAGCTGCGAAATTTTTGCTCTTATAAGGTCGTCTTCGTTTGCAAAAAATACATCCCAGCCATCCATACTTATTAACTCCATACTCATACTGGCCAGCTCTGCTACCTCGGATGGACAGTTTTTAAAACCATTTAATTTAAGCGGATGAGATAAAAAAGAATGTATGGCATGACCACCTTCGTGCACCATTGTTTCTAAATCTCTCAATGAAGATGTGGCATTCATAAAAATAAATGGTTTGCCACGTTCTGCCAATGGATAATTGTATCCACCGGGTGCTTTGCCTATTCTAGATTCTAAATCCACTAAGTTTTCTTCTTTCATAATGGATAAACATTCTCCAAAATAAGGATCTATTTTATTAAAACACAGAATTGTTTTATCAAGCAACTCTTCACCCGTAGTAAATGGTTTTAAAGCTGGCTTATTATCTATATCCACTGATAAGTCAAATGGTTTTAGTTTTTCTAAACTTAATTTAAGTTTGCGTTCTTGCAGTAATTCTGCTTGAAGAGGCACTACTACTTCTTGTATCGCTTTATGAAAATTTAAACAGTCTTGAACATTGTAATCAAACCTTCCTAAGCTCTCAAATTTATAATCTCTAAAATTTTCAAAACCACAATTTTTTGCAATTTTATTTCTTAAAACTATTAATTTATTAAAAAGGGTATTTAGCTTAGCCTCATCTATTAATCGTCTCTTTGCAATTATATTATACGCATTTTCTCTTACCGACCTATTGGGATCTTGCAGTTTGATACTTGCTTTTTGAAGTGTAACTTCTGCCCCATCCATTTCCACAGTCATGTTGCCACTAATTGTGCCATATTGTTGGGCAAGCGTTTGTATTTTGCTTTGAATAGGTATATTGATTTCTTTAAATAATGCTATAGATTTTTCAATACCTCTTAAGTAAATAAAATATGATTTGTCGTTTTTTGACAATTCATTTGCAAAGGATGCTGAACTTATTTTTTGGTTAATTTTATCTTCGTAAGGAGCTATGTGTGGTTGTATTTCATTTACAAAATAAAGGTAATTTTTTTCTAATTCATGATCAATTGTATTGCAAGTCATTTTTATATAACGCCATGCATAATTTTCACTTACAAAAGATTCTAACTCACTTGTTTTTAATAAAAAATCTTGAAAAGCAGCAATTGAACTTAACTCTTCATTCTTTAAAGTTTCATAATATGGTTTTAAATCATCCCAAGTATTGATAACCAAATTATGAGGCAACCAATTTCTATGAAAATCTAAACTCATTAATTAACTAGATTTTCTTGGCACACTATTTTTACTTTGTTTTGTAACTCCTGTTTTTGTTTTCACTTTTGTATTGCCCGTGTTTGAAACTTTTTTTATTTTAGCATCTTTTGTTTTTCCTGTAGTTTCTGCGATGTCTGATTTTTCTTCTGTTTTTTCGTCTAATTTATCAAAATCTAAGTATGCTTTTAGCTCATGATACCACCCAAAAAGTTTTTTCATGTCTGAAATATACACTTTTTCCTTGCTATAACCTGGCAATACTTTTGCAAAAGCTTTAATCACCGCAGGATTATCCTCTTTTTTGTCAGGTATTAGTTCTCCTTTTTCCTCCAATGCCTTGGCTGCTTGAAGTATTTTTGACAATTTCACATCTTCATCTTCTGTAAACATAGCGATATCTGCAAGCACACTCACCTTTTGACGAGCAGAAGTAGCAAATTTTTTGCTTTCATTTCCTAACTGTTCTAATATTAAGCCATTTGGCCTCTGCCCTATTACATGATACAAACCTGGCATTCCAGATACAGCAACTATTTTATCAAATTCCATTTATATATTTTTTTGCTGTGCAAAAGTAATACTTTCAGTTTAAAAATTATTAACATTATTCGGGCAATATTAAAAGGTATTTTCAACCTCCTGATACCCCCCATTTTTATTTAAGAATACCCTGTTTTAATGCAAATAAACAATTGTAGCGCCATCCCCACCCATTTCTGCATGCTCAGCAACCCAAGACTTAATATTTGATAGCTCCTTGAGGAGTGTTTTGGTCATTTTTTTTAATGCTCCATCTCCTCTGCCGTGTATAATTTTAACTTCTATTGCGCCAATAGCATACACATCATCAAAATATAATCTCAATCTTTCTCTTGCCTCCTGCTCTCTCATCCCTCTTAAGTCTATAATTGGAGAAAATTGACTTATTTTATTTGATAAAAATGCTAAATGAGGTGATAGATTTTTTACTAAATGATTGTTTTTTTCAACCTTAAATAAACGATCAACGGCTATCATTGTTCTGACATTATTGTTAACCACCTCAGCTTTTTTATTTTTAATGTTAATAATTTCTACTGCACTTGTTTCATTATCAATGCTTGCAAAATCTCCTATTTTCCAATAAATTTTTTCTATTTTTTTTGGTGAAATGAAAAGAGCTGAATTATTAGAATCTCTGTCAAATTCAGTTTTGGCTTTTTCTATTTCTTTTTTAAGGGTTTTTACTACTAAAGGATTTGCTTTTTTTTCTTTAATAATTTTAACGGTTTTTTCAATTTGTTTATTTGCGTTTGCCAAAATATTTGCAGCCTCTATCTTAGCTTGTTGAAGAATTTGATTTTTCGATTTTACAATATTTTGCTTTAGCTCATCATAATCTGCTACCATTTTAGCAAGCATTTTATTTTTCTCTTCCAACAGTTGCTTTTCTTTAAATAACTGCGATTGTTTTGTGTCTAAATCTGCTAAAAGATAGTCAATTCTTGCATAATCTTCAGATGTTTTTTCCTTTGCCTTGCTGATTATTTTATTGGGAATTCCTTTTCGATGCGCCAATTCAAAAACAAAACTACTGCCAGGTTTGCCAATAACTAATTCAAATAGTGGTTCCATTTTTTCTGTATCAATGAGCATAGAAGCGTTAAAGATACCATTTTCCTTGCTTGCCATTCTTTTTAGATTACTAAAATGTGTGGTTACAATGCCAAAATATTCTTTTTCATCAAAATTTTCTAACATTGCCTCTGCCAGTGGACTTCCTAACAATGGATCTGTGCCAGAACCAATTTCATCAATGCCAATAAAAGTGTTGCCTTTTGGGATGGTTAAAAAATGCCTCATTGCTGCAAGATGGGCGCTATACGTGCTTAAATCAGAGTCCATACTTTGATTATCTCCAATATCTGATAAAAAATGACTAAACCAAATGGTCTCTGCATTGTCATTTGCAAGTATTGGCAATCCACATTGAGCAGAATATTGTAAAACCATAAATGTTTTTAATGCTACAGATTTACCGCCAGCATTAGGCCCACTAATAATCATTAATCTATTGTTTTGATTAAAAATAAAGTTTAATGGAACAATATATTTTCTTTTCTGCGTTAAAGTGTATTCTAATTGTGGATGTCTTGCATCATTCATTCTTATGCTCAACTTATCACTAAATTTAGGCAAAATAGCTTTAAAATGAGCAGCATATTTTATAATTGCTTGAAGAAAATCTAAATGAATTATTTTTTGCTCACTATACCTAATTTCTTTAATAAAAGGAGCTATGCGTGCAGACAGTGCAATCAGCAAGCGTTCTATTTCTCTGTTTATATCAAATTGTATTGTGCTCAGTTGATTATTGGCCTGAATAACTGCCAATGGCTCTACAAAACTTATTTTTCCGCCAGCCGACTCTCCCTGAACTATCCCTTCTATTAAATTGCGCATAGAAGTGCTTACTGGTATTACAAATCTGCCATTTCTTACCGCGGGTGAAAGGTCTAAATTTGGATCCTTTTTCTTTGCAGCTTTTGAAGCTTCATTTAATGCTGCTTGCAAACTTTTTTCTACCCTTTCTCTTTCTAAAAACAATTTACTTAATACATTGCTAGCATTTTTATTTATTTCTCCTTTATTATCTATTAGTTTATTTGACTCACTAACTATATCCTCTAAATTCTTTGTTGTATTGCTGTATTTATCTTTTAAAACTATTTGTTGGGGGTTTTCAATTTTATTAAGTTTAGAAAAAATGTGTATTGCAAGGCTAAGAAAACCCCTTAATTCTAACACATCATCAATAGATAAAAAATAATTCTGTATGCTCGTTTTCTCTAAATTATCTGGAATTAAAAACCATTGAGATATATTGATGCTATTGGTTCTCTCCTGCTCATAATAAATTCTTGCATTTACTTCTGCTAGCATGGCATTGGCTTGCCCTATTTGGCTAAAAGGAACCATTTTATTAAACCGTTCTTTGGCCGCTTGGCTTATGGCCGTCTGTTGCAAATATTGTTTAATAAAATCAAATCCTATCTGAGATGCAATATCATCCTTAGGAAACCTAGTTAGCATGAGTTATAGAATCTTGATTTATAATTTTTTCGGATTTTTCTATTGCAATGCTCAAAATGTCATAAAACAATTGAGGTTGAGTAACATAATATTCATAAGATTGCATGATCATACTATCAGATACTTTGTATTTTTTTGCCAATGCATTTAAGTCTTCTTTTCGTTGCCAATCCAATTGATAAGATGGGACGCTAAGATTAACCAATCCTTGTTCTGCAATATTGAGTTCTAATAAAATGTCTGCCATTGTTTCTTTATTAATTTCAGGTTTGATTTGCTGCTTCTTCTTGCTGCACATCATCGCTATTGTTGCTATTGCTAATAACATTAATATTACATTTCTGTTTACCATACTGCAAAATAACACTTAAATTCTGAATAGATACAGAAATAAAAAATTGAATTGTTTTGTTTTTATATCTTGCGTTGATACCATTTTTTTGGCGAGTTTATTTTTTTTTATATTTATAACGCAACAGAAATAAACATATAACTACCAAAACCACACTAATAAACTGACTATGAGTAAGATAATTTTTAATAATATATCCTCGTGATTCATCTCCCCTTATAAGCTCTGTAAAAAACCTTAATACAGCATAGCACATCGTATACATTATCATCCAAAAACCATCAAAAGGTTTTTTGCGAAAAAATATTAAAGATACAATCAACAAAGTTAAAACAAAAAATGCATCAATGAGCTGCACAGGATATAAGGATTGCCCTAAAGGTCTTGCCACTGCAAGAGGGTGGGTATAAGTAACTGCAAAAAAATTAGAACAAGGTTTACCATAACAACATCCCGCTGCAAAACAGCCTATTTTGCCAATACCATGAATTATCATTCCACAAATTGCCAGCCAATCAAAAGCAACAAAAACAGGCAATTTATAATATCTAAAAAGATAATATAGGCTTATAACAACAAAAATAAAAGAACCGAAAAAGACAAAACCTACTTGCCAATTTTTCAAAAACAAATCAAAATTAACGCTGTGGTAAAATGGTGCTTCTAAAAAATATAGGAACTTTCCTCCTAAAAACGCTGCTGCTATGGCTACCAAAAATATTAAGCCCACGTCTTCTGTTTTTAGCCCAAAATCTTTACTTTTTTTATAAAAGAATATAAAAGAAAGCACAATACCTAAAAATATACACAAGCCATAGGTATAAATAATTAATGGGTTTGGTAAATAATCACTGAGTGGATATGGAATGTGAAATTTTTTAAAGATTGGGTACATAATTAATGTAACTGAAGGCCTAAATCTAGGGCATATTGCTTTAATAAATTTATCGCTTCGGGCAAATCATCTTTAATTTTTCCATCTAAAATAGCCTCTCTTATTTTAGACTTTAATACACCAATATGTTGCGGTTTTTCTATTTTTACAAGCTCCAAAATATGCGATCCACTTAGGCAGGGTTGCCAATTTCTAAGTTCATCATTTGCATTTACTTGCCCTATTTTTTCTTTTACTTTAACAAGGTTTTTTAGATACTTTTCTTTCTTAACTTCATTTTTAGATGTTATATCTGATTGACAGAGCAGCAATAAATCTTCCAAACTATCCCCAGCATCCACAATCAATCTTCTAATTGCCGAATCGGTAATATTTTCTTTTGTTAGGGCAATAGGCCTAAGGTGCAATAAAACTAATTGTTGCACATAGCGCAATTTTTCGTTCAAAGGCAATTTTAACCTATTAAACATTTCAGCCACAATTTTTAAGCCTTTAAACTCGTGGCCATGAAATGTGTAACCAACTCCAACTTCAAACCTTTTTGTCATAGGCTTTGCAATATCATGCAATAATGCAGCATAGCGCAACCACAAACTATTAGAAAGTAAAGCCACATTATCTAAAACCTCTAATGTATGAATAAAATTATCCTTGTGGCTTAAACCATTAATGGTTTCTGTTCCTTTTAACAAATCTATTTCTGGCAAAATTTGTTTTAAAACGCCAATCTCGTCTAATAAATAAAAACCAATAGATGGAACAGGTGAAAGGATTATTTTATTCAGTTCTTCTGTAATGCGTTCTTGAGAAATAATAGAAAGTCTTGATGCATTTCTTTGCATTGCAGAAAGGGTATTTGGTTCAATTCTAAAACCCAATTGGCTGGCAAATCTTACACCACGCAAAATTCTTAGAGGGTCATCATTAAAAGTAATATCAGCATCTTGAGGTGTTTTTAAAAGCTGATTATCTAAATCGTCTAAACCATTAAATGGATCTACTAAAGCATGCGGGGTTTTTAAACTAATAGCCAATGCATTAATGGTAAAATCTCTTCTCAACTGATCATCTTCTAAAGTGCCTGGAGCAATTAACGGGTTTCTACTTGATGGCATATAGGATTCTTTTCTGGCATTTACAATTTCAATGATATGCGTACTTGTTTTTATTTGTGCAGTGCCATATTTTTTAAAAATCGCAATATTCTTTATTTTCAAATAAGCGGCTAATTCTTGTGCAAAAAGCAACCCATCTTTAGCCAAAACAATGTCTATATCTTTTGAATTTCGGTATAAAAAAATATCCCTTACATACCCACCCACTAGATAGGCATCATAATTACTTTGCTTTACAAAGTTTATGACTTTTTGTAAAATATCTTCCGATAGTTTATTTTCTATTAATGCTGATGTGCTCAAATACTTTAACGCCCTTTAAAGTTTGCCGGTCTTTTTTCTACAAATGCTTGCATACCCTCTTTTTGATCTTCTGTGGCAAATAGCATGTAGAAATTTTTTCTTTCAAAATACAATCCCTCTTGCAATGGGGTTTCAAAAGCTTTTAGCACACTTTCTTTTGCAAGTTGAACAGCAATAGGCGATTTCTCAGCAATTTTAATCGCCATTTTTACAGCCTCGGTCAAATATAATTCTATGGGTACTACACTATTAATTAATCCAAATGACAATGCTTCTGCGGCAGAAATAAATTTACCCGTAAGCACCATTTCCATTGCCCTTGCTTTGCCAACTGCACGGGTCAATCTTTGTGTTCCTCCAGCTCCCGGCATTACTCCAATATTTATTTCAGGTTGCCCAAACTGCGCAGTTTCACTTGCTATAATTATATCGCAAATCATACACAGTTCGCAGCCTCCACCAAGTGCAAAACCACTCACGGCAGCAATAATTGGTTTTTTAGTTTTTCTTATTTGATCCCAAGTGCTAAATTGATCTATTTTAAGCATGTCTACAGCATTCTTACCACTCATTTGTTTTATATCAGCTCCAGCTGCAAATGCGCGTTCATTACCTGTTATAACTATAACGGCAACGCTTTCATCATTGTCTAAGGATATCAATGCTTCTTTAATCTCCAGCATGAGTTGCAGGTTTAAGGCATTTAACTCTTTTGGCCTATTCAATTGTATTAATGCAACCTTTTCTGCATATTGAGGGGTAACTAAAATGTATTCGAAATTCATTAGTGATTAAATATTTGATGCGAAAGTAATGAAATTATTGCAACTCCTAAACCTGCTGCAAAAGCTATCCATTTTTTCTTATTAAAAGAATGATGTATAAAGTTTTCTGAAATAACTGTAGTTGCAATGTGCAATAATATGCCAGAACAAAGTGCTAAAATAATGTATTTAAAGTCTTCCTTATACCAACTTTTCTGTTTAATAACACTAGAAATACTATACCCTATTGGTATGGCGGCAGCATATAATATAATTAAAAAGGTGTTTAACAATTTTCTATTGGTTTTTTTAAATAAAATAAATGCTAATATAAAACCAGCAGGAATTTCATGCAATGCCAAACCTGCTAAATAATTAAAAATAATATGGTATTCACTATTTAGCATAGCAATTGGCATTCCTTCTAAAAAAGCATGCAGCCAAAGGGCAATAAAAAGTGGGGTTAATTGCATGTCTTTGGTATCATGAATATGACCATGCTCTACTCCTTTGCTAAAATTATCTAAAACCAATTGAATTATATAACCAATTCCAACAAAAAGCCAAACACTTTTGGTTTGTGAAACAGCTTCTGGCAGCACTCCTGCCAAGGTTACCGTTAATAAATAAGCACCACTAAAAAGCATGAGCGTGGAAAGGTCGTAACTTTTTTTATTAAATTTTAGCGCAAGCAAGGCTCCTGACAAAGGAAAAAGAATAAAAAACCAGATCATATTTTTAAAAATGCAAAGATAGATTAGAAAATTGCTTTTTTCTAATTGCCTTTGAGATGATTTTTAAATATTTAACAAAAATTTACTTTTAAAAAGATTAGAAAATACTAAAAGTATCAAATATTGCTCAGCAAACAGATGATTTTGCAATAAGGTAAAGCGATAAATTTAGAAAGTAAAAAAACAGTGTGCTAAGGCATAAATATACCGCCTAAAAACAGAAAAAACAAACGCGCTAACAACAAAAAAACACAAACCCATTTATTGAAAAACCATAAATCTCAAAAACCTTTGCGGTTCTATGTTCAACAGGGGATTAAAACGAAGTAGAATTTCGTTTAATCCTTACTTGTTAGTGGCTGGCGTTCATGTCCACCGAGCTTGTAAACCATTTTCTTTGTTGAGTTTTCGTATCATTGAGTGTCGGCTGTGCGTTTGTGTTTTTTATTTTTTTTTGAAGCGGTGATTCCGAAAGATTTCGGGATTAAAAACAATTTTTATTTGGGTCGGCTCCCGCTTTGGCGGGACAGGTTTTGGAAGCTCTATTAAAAACTTTAGCACCGCTGATTTTTGCTTCATTCGGCATAACTCAAACAAGTTTGGTTTTGCTCTCATTAATCGCAAAAATTG
>JBDNFC010000138.1:0-14661 GCA_041690035.1 Bacteroidia bacterium
AAATATGCAATATTTTAATTAAACCCAAATTGCGCATTAGAATTCACAATGTCAGTCAAAAATGCATTAAAGATAAATGGATTCACAAGATTTCAATTCATGAGAATAATAGTTGTATTTTAAGAATAAAAATCGAGAACGCGCTTGTGTTTGAAGTATTTTTGGCTGTAAATAGAAGTTCTAATGTGTAATATGGTTTGAACCTAATTTAAACATTAGTAACTTTATTTTAATTAAAAATCTTTAAAGATAAAATATTTGCTTTATTTAATCAATGTTTGATTGTGCTAAATAAAATAATCGTTTAGGATTGAGTTATGTTTTTTGAAAAATATTTTTTTTAACTTAGCCAACCCTGCTTATAATTATATTAAATTTATGCATCTTATAATTTTGGCTTTTGCTTCAAAAAATGTAATTTTGCCCCAAAATAAATTAAAAATGAATCAAATATTAAAAGGCAAAAAAGGAATAATTTTTGGCGCATTAGATGAAAAATCTATTGCTTGGAAAGTAGCTTTAGCTGCCCATGCAGAAGGGGCAGAATTTATTCTTACCAATGCCCCTATTGCCATGCGCATGGGCGAAATAAATAAATTGGCAGAAATATGCAATTCAGAAATTGTTCCGGCAGATGCAACATCGCTTGCAGATATCGAAAAACTGATAGATTTTGCAATAAATAAGTACGGAAAACTCGATTTTGTGCTGCACAGTATTGGTATGTCTATAAATGTTAGAAAAAAAATGCCGTATACAGACTTGAATCATGAATGGATGCAAAAAACATTTGATGTTTCTGCCATTAGTTTTCATAAGTTAATGCAAACCTTGTATAAAAAAGATGCTATGAATGATTGGGGAAGTATTTTAGCCCTTTCATACATTGCCGCACAGCGCACTTTTCCAGATTATAGTGAAATGGCAGAGAGCAAATCTTTGTTAGAATCTTTTGCACGAAGTTTTGGATATCATTTCGGAAAAGCAAAACATGTAAGGGTAAATACCATATCACAGTCGCCCACTAAAACTACTGCTGGCAGTGGAGTAGGAGGATTTGATGCCTTTTATAACTATGCGGATAAAATGAGTCCTTTAGGCAATGCAAGTGCAGAAAGCTGTGCCGCCTATTGCATATCTTTATTTAGCGATTACACAAAATATGTTACAATGCAGAATCTTTTTCATGATGGCGGCTTTAGCTTTACAGGCATTTCTGCAGAAGCCATGGAAATGTTTGCCGATAAAAAATAGTATTTTTTCATTAATATTATAGGTTCAAAACGAATAATTATTATATTTCTAAATTAAATATCATCACTTGATTAAAAAGGTTTAGACATTACGAGGTCTATTTATGCTTTAACACAAATATCATAGCCCAAAAAAATAAAACATGGATTCTATAACTCAAATTGTGCTGGGTGCAGCCGTTGGTGAGGCAATATTGGGTAGGCATTTGGGCAATAAAGCATTGCTGCTAGGCGCAATTGCAGGCACATTGCCCGACATGGACATAGTGATGAAACTATATGACAATACTCCTCTCTTCGAAATTAAATCGCACCGAAGTTATAGCCACAGTGGTTTTGTGCATTTGGCTATTTCTGTTCCCTTAGCTTGGTTGAGCATCAAGTGGTCAAAAACTTCGTTGAGTTTTAGTCGGTGGTATCTTTTTTGGTTCTTGGGTTTGTTTACCCATGCCTTACTAGATTGCTGTACCACTTATGGCACGCGGCTTTTCTTACCTTTTTCTAGTAATTTGGTGGCATTTAATAATATTTCTGTAATAGACCCGCTATACACCCTCCCATTTTTATTGTTGTTGATAGTGATGATGTTTTTTAAGCGGAATACTATGGCAAGAAAAAAATTGTTTTATTCTGCTATCGTGGTTAGCAGTATGTATATGGCATTTACTTTTTTGGCAAAGTTTATTGTGCATCAAAAATTTAAAAAAAGCCTAGTAAACAGTGGCATTGTAGTTGATAATTTGAATTCTACACCTACCATACTAAACGCTATTTTGTGGTGTGGTATTGCGGTTAATCAAGATTTTTTATACAGTGCAGAATACTCTTTTTTTAGACCACAAGTGCCAATAAAATGGGTGGCCTATCCAAGAAATTTACAATTAGTAGATTCTTTTGACAGTGATGCTATGCGCACTTTGCACTGGTTTAGCGATGGCATGTTTTTTATTATTCCTGATGGTTATAGCAAAGCGCGCTATTTTAATGCCAAGTTTGGGAAAATGAATTATACAGAAACTGCGCCAGAAAAAGCATTTTTATTTTATGCTGAGTTTGATAAGGACTCTGCCAATCGGGTAGAATTTAGTTTTAAAACCCCATCTAGCCAAAGGGCAAAGCAAGATTTTGGCAAAATGTTTCACAGTTTAACAGATCGTATAGGTTTGTAAAATAATACCATGCTATATTTGCGCAATGAAATATTGGTTACTGAATTTGCTTTGTGCGTTTGTTTTGATTTTTTCAGGCATTGAGATTTATAAAGAAACCCTAAAAAGTGAAATTTTGTGGGGCAGAGTTTCCTTCTTATCTCTAATGCTGATTGTTGGTCTTTACTTTTATTTTGTTACACGAAAGAAACGAAATGATTATTTTAAAGAAAGAATGAATAAAAAGTAGATTTTTTTTTGCTTTAACCCATATTGCACATTAAAGATTTTGATTACAGCCAAAACTACTTTAAACACAAGCGCATTCTCGATTTTCATTCTCAAACCCAAAATCTGCATAAGATATTCTGCTGCACTTGAAAATTCCGTTAATTCAAGAAGCTATATTTTCATCAATTCCATATTTACGGATTAGATATCAAAGCTAAAATATTGACTTTTGGCGCTTTTTATTTTCGCAAGAAACCCAATTGAGGAATTTGGGTTAAAATAGAAGTACTATTCGGGCAAATGAAAATATTGCAAGTCCATTTATCTTTATTGCATTTTTGACTCACATTTCGAACTCTAAAGCGTAATCTGGGTTTAAAATTGCTTTAAAATTTTTTACCACTCACTTATCTAGCCACTAAATCTTGTTGTGAGCACATTATTCTTGTGCAATAGTTGCAGTGCTCGATAATATGAGAGGTTTATTTATTTTCTTTTACCCAATTTAAAAAGTCAGTAGCATTTATTTTACCCAATCTTTTGGCTTTTAAGGTGCCATCTTTATTTATTATAGCCATTCCTGGCGTGCCACCTATATTATAATCAGTAGAAAGTGTTAGGCCCGAACCCTCATTGGCATTGATAGATGCACCTATAAAATTATTTTTGATATAGGTTTCTATCTCTTCGTTATTTAAAACATTTTCTCTAAAATCTTTACACAAGGAGCAATTTGGTTTGTAAAAATGAACTACAATCTGCCGGTTATTATCATTGGCTCCTTTTAGGGCAGCATCCCAATCATTTTCTATAAAACCTTCTGGTAAAGATACTTTTGTTACCTTATCTTTGTTACATGCAAAAATTAATAAAAAAGAAGATAGCATAGTGATAAAAATATTTTTCATGAAGCAAAGATATTAAAAAATATAAAATCGAGGTAAAATGAATTTTTATTTGGTCAAAATCATTTACATTCTTTAATTTTATGAGCTTTTCACGATGTCGCTTAAAAACCTATAATTTAACTTATTTCTTTTTCACAATGCCATATAAATATCATTTACAGAGTATCTGTTTTTTAAAAAAATCGATACAAAAAGTGTATTTTTGCATTAAATAAATAGTTTATATGATTTCTTTTAAAAATAGTAACAAAAAATGGTTGGTTCCTTTACTGCTATTGTTGCTTAATATTTTTTTATTTGCTTTGATGGCTCCTTTTTTCAATGCAAAGAAAAACCAAGAAATATACTTGCATGCCAATTCTCAAGAAAAGTATATAGACCGCAGCTCAGATATTGTAAATTGGGGGTATGCACTTTTTAAAATATTTAAAGATAATGTAAAGCCCAATAATCGGTGAATATAGCAGATAGATTTGAGCCGAAAACTGATGCTTTGATGCAGAAAATAAGTAATCTTAAACTGTATCATATTCCATTTTGGTTGCTCTATAGCCTTTTTTGGAGCCTTACCTTTTCTCCTGGAATAACTTTGTTTTCTGCATTAATTAACAGCAGTATTATTTTAGTGTTTCATGCAGCAGTTTGCTATCTAAATAACTATTTATTAATGAATTGGTTTTTATTGAAGCGCGATTATTTAAGCTATATACTTAGCATCACGCTATCTATTAGTGCGGCTTATTTTCCAATTGCATTAACCTATTATCTTATCATTTCTGGCGATGGTTCCGCAAGTTTACAGGTTTGGTCTTTTCGTTTTTTTTTAATTAATAGTTTTAGTATTTCGCTTACTGTAGCCATTACTGCAAGTTTAAAATTACTAAAAGACTATTATCAAAATGAAAGAAAAAACAGAGAGTTGCAAAAATTAAATAGGCATACTGAATTAAAATTTTTAAAAGGTCAAATAAACCCCCATTTTTTATTCAATAGTCTTAATAATTTGTATGGCTTGGCATTGAAAAAAGCCGAAAGTACCCCCTCTTTTATCCTAAAATTGAGCGAGTTGCTGCGTTATGTTATTTATGACAGCTCTGAGGGTAAAGTTGCCTTGGATAAAGAAATTAATTATCTAGAAAACTACTTAGATTTAGAACGAATTAGGCTTGGTGATCGAGGGAGTATTGAATTGGAAAAAAAGGGTAGTTTTTTGGGACTGCAAATAGAGCCAATGATGCTTATTCCTTTTGTAGAAAACAGCATCAAGCATGGAGTTAATAGCCTTGCAAAAGAGGCTTGGATAAAAATTAAAATTGGGGTGGAAGGCGTTGATAATAACAAATTATTTATTTTTGAAGTAGAAAATAATAAACCACTAAGTATGAATTTGCCATTAAAAAATATAGGCGCAGGTATAGGAATTGAAAACACAAAAAGACGTTTGTCGATTTTATACCCCAATAATCATACTTTAACAATTGTAGATAAAGAATACATTTACTTTGTATCACTTAAAATAAATTTATGAATAATATAAAAAAACTTAATTGCATTATTGTTGATGATGAGCCAATTGCATTAGAAATTTTAGAAAGTTATATTGCCCAAAACGAGCATTTGAATTTGGTAAAAAAATGTGTTCATGCAATAGAAGCATCGGAGTCTATTAAGATAGAAAAACCGGACCTTGTTTTTTTAGACATTAATATGCCAGAGGTAAGTGGCTTAGACTTAGCCAAAAGTATCAAAGGTGGTCCAATGATTGTTTTTACCACAGCTTATGATGAGTATGCGGTAGATGCTTTCGAAATTAATGCCATCGATTATTTAATGAAACCAATTTCGCCTAGTCGATTTGACGAGGCAGTACAGCGTTGCATAGAGTATAAAGTGTTGCGTGCAAGGCAGCAAGATGGCGGGGGAGAAGAAACCGATATTGAAACAGAAAACGATTTTATCTTTGTAAAATCTGAGCAAAAATTAATAAAAATTGCCTTTTCAGATATTTTGTATGTGGAGGCTTTAGCAGATTATGTAAAAATTTATATAGCAGAAGGTAAAAGAATAATTACTTTGCAAACAATGAAAAATATGACTTCAAAATTGCCCACTGAAAAGTTTGTGAGGGTGCATAGGTCTTTTATTATCTCGCTTGCGCAGGTAAAATCTTTAAGCGCAAATGAAGTAGATATTGGAGCGAGGAAAATTCCTGTTGGTAAAAATTATAAAGATGATTTTTTGTCAAAGATTAATAAAAATGTATTCAAATAGTATTTGATTACAAATATGAATCTTTGATGGTCTAAAGCTTAAGCCTTTAAACAATTAAACTTTAGAGGGCCTAGATAAATAAGGCTTTAAAAAACAATAATTTATATTTTTAATAATCTTTGCAGCCAATTTTTGCTCACAACGGGCCTTATCATATCAATAAATTGTGTTTTTATATCCCAATTTATTGAATTGCAAATATGGCTAAATTGTCCGTGGCGATTTGTTCTACTCCAATCACCAAAAGTGTTTAAATAAGCTACATAGTCAGTGGCGGTGTCTAACAGTGCCGTAATACTTGTGGGCGATAGCACCCTCAAATAAATAGGACTATTTTTTGATACATAATATATTTTTTTAGATTCAAAGTATGATTGCCATGATTCTGCATGGTCTTGCTCTATCAAGGTTCTGTTGTTTGGCATGATGTGCAATGCATGCTCTTTTTTCATAAAAACAGTGTTCGCCATCCAATTTTTCTTTGCCAATAATATTCTATTGCTTGTTAAATCATAAAAACCATGGTATTTATCTGCAAAACAATCTGCATTAGACTCGTAAAGTTGGTTTAAAATATTTGGATTAATAATGTCATCGTCATCAAATCTGCACAGGTGGGTATATTGGATTTTTTGCTGGACTAGATATTCGATGGCAAATGCTAATTTTATTCCTTTATTGCCTTGAGGTGAAGCAATATAATGTAATTTTTTATCTACTTTGTTTTCTTCGCCTATTAACAATGCTAAATAATTGTCTCCTTTAATTTGCTTTAGAGAATTGATGCAATTTTTTTGTAAAACTGCGCGCAGAGGATTCATATAACTAGGTGGTGTTAAGGTAACTAAAAAAATAAATTTTGGCTTCAAATAATTTTGATTAATTTTGGGCAAATTTAATCAATAAATTAAAAGTGTAAGTAAATTTTTAGTAAACTTTTTCTCGTTTAATTGCGTCTAAGTTAAAGAAGCTTATTTATTTTCCAAAAACGATAAAATAACACGTATGAATGAAAACTATTCTAAACAAATTTTAATTGCAATAGTGCTTTTTTTTGGCACGTCAATTATCAATGCACAGCGAATTACTATTGGCCCTGGTATAAATGGGGGTACAAATCTCTTTGGTCCATTTAATACAGATACTGCGGCTAATAGTTTTAGCAGGGTGGCCTATATTTATGATCAAAGTTTGCTAGACGGTATCAGGCATGGAGATAGTATTACTGCTATAGATTTTGAAAAAACTAGCTTTGCTACTTTTTCTGGCACAGCCAATTGTATTATTTGGATGGGCAATACCACCAAGGTTGATTTTGGACCTAATAATATCCATTTTTTGGCAGAGCGGCTTAATTTAAATACCGTTCAAGTATATAATAGTAATCCTATTGCTTTTATCAGTGGCACAGAGGGCTATAAAAGATTAGACTTAGCCACATTTTATAAATATGATACAAGCAGAGGTAAAAATCTAGCAATTTTTGTAGAGTACATCCAAGCCACTCCGCAAAATGTGGTAATGAATTGGAATTTTGATGTAGCTGGCAACATGCCTGCATACATTAATAATCAGTTAAAACAGATTAGAGGCAAAGGCCTTGTTATTCCAGACAGCACTAATTTTTCTAGTTCTATACATCCCAATATTAGACTCTATATACCAAGAAATGATTATGAAGCAAGGATTGTAATACCTTATTTATATGGTAAAATGCCAGTTCCACTTGGCAATCCAGATACAATGAAAATATTGGTAGAAAATTTGGGTAAAAAATCTTTCAATGGGCAAAAAGCGTTTGTAAATTCTGCAGGTGCTAATGTATTTTTTGACAGTTTAGTAATGCCAATGCTCTCAAGCTACCAGTCTATTATTATTAATTACCCAATCGTTAATATATTTAATAGGGGCTTTGATACACTCACTTTTTCAATCACCGCAGACAGCAGTAATTTAGATAATCGAAGCATTTTTTTAAGACAAGCCACAGATAATGTATACTCCTATCGCCATTTATTAGAGCCTCCTGCTCCTGGAGGTATTGGTTTTAATGGTATCACGGGAAATTTTGTAGCAAAATTTGCAAGCAATGCTGCTAAGGCGATAAATCAAATAGAAGTTTCATTTGGCTTTGGCAACAATCCATTTAGGGCAGCTATTTGGGAATCTAACCCTATTTCTGGAAAACCTGGCAAATTACTGTGGCAAAGTGATTCTTTAATATCAACAAATAAGTCTATAGTGCCGGTAGTGCCTCCAGTGCAGGTAAATGGCAATTTTTATGCAGGAGTAAGGCAATTAGGCACCAATAATGTTTCGTTTGCCTATCAGTTAGAGCAGCCAGTAAGGCCCCAAACATTTTGGTATTCTACCCCCTTAGCTGACACCAATTGGGTAGATTTTGCGCCAAATGCACCATTCAGATTTATGATAGAGCCTCGCCTGCAAGCGCCTTATGATTTGATGGTTTTAAAAATAGATTCGCCCAAGAATAGAGATACTTTTGATTATTTTAAATTTGATACTGTGAGGCCTACTGCTACTATTTATAATCTAGGAGCAAATGATGCAGATACCTCAGTTTTATTCAAATGCAATATGTTTATTGGTAATACACTCGTGTTTTCTGCAACAAAATTAGATACCATTAAAAGTGGTAGGGTTAAAAAAATGGTTTTTGATACCGCGCATGTTTTTCAGTTTTCTGGCGATTATAGGATGGAGATTATGAGTCTTTGGAATAAGGATACAGAAAAGTATAATGATACTCAAAGAATCAACTTTGTAGTAGCCTATTACAACGATGCTGCCATAGACAACCTCTTTGTGCCCTTTAATGGACAAATATTAGAGTATAAATTTGATTCGCTTAGGCCTATTATTCGCATAAAGAATTTTGCTTACAATAATTTGAGCAATTTAAAAGTCAGGTCTAGAATATGGAGTGGCCAACAACTAATTTATAATGACAGTAATTTTGTAAACTTGAGTGCAGGCGCCACTGCCATTATTAGCCCCAAAAGCTGGTTTGCCGTAGTAAAAGATTCGCTCCTTTTTGAAACTATAACTACCCTTGCCAATGACAGAAATAAACCAAACGACACTTTGCGCAGGTGGTTTAGAGTGGCTAAAATTTTTGATGTTAGCAGCGATAGCATGATTTTGCCATCAAATCAGCAAATTCTAGATTTATCAAATAACGCCCCAAAACCTAGCCTTAAAGTGAGCAACCTAAGTGTTGGTGATGCTCAAAATGTGATTACTTTTATTTCTATAGTTGATAAAAACAAGAAGTTGATTTATAGTGATACACAAAGGTATAATTTATTAACTAATCAATCACTTACAATTCAATTTATTGACTCACTAAAATTAGTAAATAAAGGGAAGTACTTCGTTACAGCCATCACCCGAGTAGCAAAAGATTTTGAAACTTTTAATGACACATTGCAAACTGTTTTCTATTTTGGTATTCAAAATGATGCGCAAAGTGTTTCCATTAACAAACCGATAAACACCCTAGTATATGAGTTAAATGAGGGGGTATTTTGTCCAAAAGCGACAATAAGAAATAATGGATTTGATTCTTTTATCAATGTGCCTTTTCAGCTTACAGGCTTGTCAAATGGGGTGCCTTTTTATATATCGGTAAAAACAGCAACGCTAGACACCAATCAATCTATAGAAATTTCTTTTGATAGCACGCTTGTTTTTTCTAGCTTAGACAATGTGGTATTGAGATTGGTAACCTTATTAAATAATGATCAAAATAAAAGTAATGATACTTTTTTACAGTCATATAGTATTCAGGTAAGTAATGATATTGGGGTAGATGCTGTCTTATTGCCACCTTCTTTTAGGTATCCTACAAAAAGTGTTTTATTTCCAAAGGTATTGTTGAGTAATTTAGGTTTAAAGGCGCAGCAAACCCCATTTAATGTAAATTGTAAGGTGTTAAATTCTTTGGGGCAAGTGTTTTATGACCTTGATAGAAATATCACCATTGATAGTGGAGCACAAATTTTGGTCGATTTTAACACCAATTTGATTTTAACCGATACTGGGAAATATACTATGGTTGTGCGCTCTTTTTTACCTTCGGATCAGAATGGACGCAATGATTTTAAATCCATAAATTTTGATATATACAATGCACATAATTTGTATTTGAAAGATTTTACCCCATTGGCAGCAACGCGATATTTGCCAGGCTTTGGAACCGATACTTTGCGGCCAAAATTTAGGTTGCTAAAAACTGGAGAAGAGTTTCCAAAGGATTCAATGATAATTTATGCTACTATTTTAGGTAAAAATTCTGGCTATAAATATGAAGATTCTATCATGGTTTTTTCTCAATTTGTAACCGACACACTCTTAAGATTTAGTAAACCTTTTAATACCAACATTGTTGATACCTTTCTTGCATCATATATGGTCAAGAGCCAATTGGATGGAAATGCTAAAGATGATACCCTTAGGTTTAATTTTATCATAAACTTTGGCGTTGGTATTGATAAAATTGCACTAAATGAATTGGGTTTTTTGTTAAGTGAAAATCCAAGCAATGGAATATGGGAGATAAAATCTAGCTTGAACGAAGAGATAAAATCAATAAAAGTGTATAGCACCGATGGAAGGCTGTTGTTTACAAATCAATACAGTAATAAAACACAAAATACGACAATAAATCTCTCCCACCTGCCTGATGGAGTGTTTTTATTATTTATAAACGATTCCAACAGCGCTATAAAGCTTCTAAAACAAAAGAGCAGGTAAGTCTAATGCGTTCCGCAAATAATAAGTCTGCTGATGGCAAAATTTTTTCTGCAATTACCATTGTGGCAGCGCTTGGTTATTTTGTAGATATTTATGATTTGGTACTTTTTAGCGTAGAAAGGGTGGCAAGTTTAAAAACGCTTTTGGGGGAGAACGCTACCCAAGAAGCCATAAAAAACACTGGAAAATTTTTATTAAATATGCAAATGGGAGGGATGCTGCTAGGTGGTGTGGTATGGGGTGTTTTAGGCGATAAAAAAGGTAGAATTGCAGTGCTTTTTGGATCTATTTTAATGTATTCTATTGCCAATATTTTAAATGGCTTTATAACCAATGTGCCGCAATATGCGGCATTGCGGTTAGTTAGCGGCTTTGGTTTAGCAGGCGAATTGGGCGTAGGCATTACTTTGGTTTCTGAAACGCTTAGCACTAAAAGTAGGGGCTATGGTGCTACATTTGTTGCCACAATTGGTGTTTTTGGTGCTGTGGTAGCGGGTTTTATGAGCGATTTTATAAGCAAATTAAATGTAGCAGAAAGTTGGCGTTATTCCTTTTTTATAGGAGGTGGACTTGGGCTTTTGCTACTGCTGATGCGCATTGGAGTTTATGAATCTGGAATGTTTAGTGCGCTAAAAAAACAAAATGTGATGCGTGGCAATTTTTTATACCTTTTCAAAAATAAAAACAGCAGAAATAAGTTTTTAGGCATTGTTTTGGCCACTGTTCCCGTTTGGTATGTGATGGGTATTTTAATTACTTTTAGCCCTGAGTTAATGCAACACCTTGGGGCAGATTTTGAGGCCGATGCAGGAAAAGCAATTGCTTTTGCCTTTATCGGTATTACAATTGGCGATTTGGCAAGTGGCTTGCTTAGTCAATATCTGCAAAGCAGAAAAAAGGTAATGATGATTTTTGTAAGTTTTTTAGCACTTTGCACAGTGGTTTATTTGCAAACGGCTTATCTTAACGAAAAGTGGTTTTATACCATTTGCGTTATTATTGGTTTTGCAACTGGATATTGGGCTGTATTTATTACTACTGCCAGCGAACTTTTTGGCACTAATCTGAGGGCAACAGCAACTACGAGTGCACCCAATTTTGTGCGCGGGTCTGTAATAGTATTAACCTTACTTAGCACACTTTTAGAAAGCTTAACTGGCAGTATTTTATTTGCAACTGCTATTTTAGGTGTGGTGGTTTTAACCGCAGCAATTTATAGTATTTATCATTTGCCCGAAACTTTTCATAAGGATTTAGATTATTTAGAAACTTAGGATTTTTTTTGCCTATGAAAAACCAATGCCACTTCATCGTTTTTTATGGGCTAAATAGTTATCAAATAATTAATAATCGCAGAACAACAATACATTAAAGAAAATATATGACCACAAAATACCTTATAAAAAACACCTCAATCATCAACGAAAACAAAATCACAGTGTCCGACTTATTGATTTATGACAATGTAATTCAAAAAATTGGGGATATTGAAACAGAAACAGACTTTGTTGTGATTGATGGAACAGGCAAATTTTTATTACCCGGAATAATTGATGGACAAGTGCATTTTAGAGACCCCGGCCTAACCCACAAAGGCGATTTGCATTCTGAAAGCAAAGCGGCAGTGGCTGGTGGTGTAACTTCTTTTATAGACATGCCCAACACTAGTCCCAATGTTTTGACCATGGAAATATTGAACGAAAAATACCGTTTGGCTGCCGAAAAATCTATTGCTAATTTCGGGTTTTTCTTGGGTGTAAATAGTGAAACGATAGACGAAGTTATCAAACTTGATACCTCAAAGCTTTTGGCCGTTTCGGACGATGGTCTATACTTTACCAAAAAAGGAAATATTCTTGCCGACAATCCTGAAGTAATGGAAAAACTGTTTGCCAACTGCAAGTCTATTATTGCTATCCATTCCGAAAAAGAAGAAATAGTGGAAGAGAATGAAAATATTTATCGTGAAAAATATGGCGAAGATGTGCCGATAGAATTTCACCCTTTGATACGCAGCGAAAAAGCATGCTATGAAGCTACCAAAAGGGCTATAGAGTTGGCCAATAAACACAATGCTAAATTGCATATTTTGCATTTGACCACCGAGGCAGAAACGCATTTGTTCAGAAATGATATTCCGCTGAAAGAAAAAAATATTACCACAGAAGTTTCGGTGCATCATCTTTGGTTTACAGACAAAGACTATCCCCGATTAGGGAAATTGATAAAATGGAATCCTGCTATCAAAACAGAAAAGGACAAAAAAGGACTTTTAAAAGCATTGTTGGACGATAGAATAGACATCATCACCACAGACCACGCACCACATACTTTAGAGGAAAAACAAAAGCCGTATTTTCAATCAATGTCGGGCGCGCCTTTGGTACAACATTCTTTAAATTGTTTGTTGGAGTTTTACAAGCAAGGCCTCATTTCTTTAGAAAAAATAGTTGAGAAAATGTGTCACAATCCAGCCATACTTTATAGCATAGAGAAAAGAGGATTTATCAGGGAAGGCTATTTTGCAGATTTAACTTTGGTGGATATGGATACAAATTGGACCGTAGCCAAAGACAATATTTTATACAAATGCGGCTGGTCGCCATTAGAAGGCACGGCTTTTACAACTAAAGTGGAAAAAACCTTTGTAAATGGAAATTTGGTTTATGACAATGGAAAATTTGATGAGCGCAAAAAAGGGCAAGCTTTGGTTGTAGAAACGGAATCGAAAACAGCTGTTTGACCATGTTTCAAGATCGGAAATTAGTTATCGCCACAAAACACGAAAAAGAAAAAGTAATTGCCCCACTTTTAGAGAAAGAATTGGGCGTTTTTTGTTTTATAAATGAAAATTTTGACACCGATTTGTTAGGCACTTTTACAGGCGAAATAGAGCGCGAGCAAGACCCTGTGGCTACTGCAAGGCAAAAATGTTTGATGGCAATGGAATTAAGCAATTGCGATTTAGGCATAGCAAGCGAAGGCTCTTTTGGTTCACATCCATCCATGTTTTTTGTGAATGCAGATGATGAGTTTTTGATTTTTATTGATAAGAAAAACAATTTAGAAATAATAGTGAGGGAATTAAGCACTGCCACAAATTTTAATGGTAAAAACATTAAGTCTGAAAGAGAACTTTTAGCATTTGCGGAGGCGTCAAGCTTTCCATCTCATGGGCTTATTCTTCGAAAAGCAAAAGAAGACAACCACGAAATTGTAAAAGACATAACGGATATAAAACACTTAAAAGAAACTTTCCAAACATTGTTTGAAAAGCATGGCACTGTCTATGCAGAAACAGATATGAGGGCAATGTATAATCCTTCTCGCATGCAAGTTATTGAAACCGCTACCAAAAAGCTGATAGAAAAAATTAAATCTGAATGTCCACAATGCAGTAAACCAGGCTTTGGAATTACAGAGGTAAAAAGTGGATTAAAATGTAATTTATGCGGTGCTCCAACAAATTCTACCTTAAGTTATATTTTTGTTTGTCAGCATTGTGCATGCACAAAAGAAGAAATGTATCCTCATAAAAAAACTAACGAAGACCCAATGTATTGCGACTATTGTAATCCTTGATGTTTTTTATTAAACTTACTCGTAATACAAAGCTGATGAAACAATGTAGGATTTGGTAAATAAAAAGAAAAGACAACAGAAAATTAATTCTGCTGCCCTTTCTTACTTTAATAAAACCAATGAGGAAGATCTTAGATATTGCCTAAACACCTAGTTTGCTTAATGCTTTGATGGACGCAAATTTTACTTTTAAACCAGCAATCTTTACATTGTCATTGTTTGATAGGTCTTTTTCGATGGCGTTTTTTCTAGTATTTAATGCTCCGTATAACATTTCTATTTCGTTCCAATCTTCTTTGGTGTAGGCATCTTTGTTGGCGTCTACAGTTTCAACAAAAGTTTGAAAAATATTAAGGGCATTTTTACTGGTCACAAAATTAAATTGCATGTCTTCAGAAACAGCTCCTGTGCCAAATAAACGGTCTCTCAACTGTCGTTTTTCATCTGTGGTGGTTGCTTGGTTTAATTCTGCAATTTTTGCATCATAGGTTG
>JBDNFC010000139.1:0-6605 GCA_041690035.1 Bacteroidia bacterium
ATAGCTTCGGCAATAAATGGGTTTCTTAAATAATTTATCCCGGCACTGTCCTTGCCTTTTGCCTCCGCGGTAGCACGCATAATTCCTCGCATGTAAGACTGATATTTGTCTGGGGCAACTTCACCTTTATCATTTACTACCGTGGCTGCTCCAATGGTGGAGCCAGATTGCATAAATATTTTATCGCATGCTATTGAAATTAATGCTCCTGCACTTGCTGCATTTTTATTAATATAAACCCAAATAGGAATTGGAGAATTTAAAATCATAATTCTAATGCTGTCTGCATCGGCAAGCAATCCACCAAACGTATTCATGTCCAATACAACTAAATCATATTTTTCTTGATTCGCTTTTTTTAGTCCGTTACTAATTAATCGCGTAATTACAGGAGATATTTCTTGTCTCAAAGGTATTTGCATTACTTTAAATTCTTTAACCTCTGCTTGAGCAAAAGTTAATTTTGAAAAAAAAGTGAAAATAAACAGTGAAAATAAAACGCTTAATCTTGAAAAAAGATATGTTGATTTCAAGCTTCAAAGGTAATCAAAATACTTACTTTAAAAATGGTTTTTAGACAAATTTAACTATGAAATAAAATATGCTTTGTATAGTTGTTTGCACACCCACTTTTAAATGTGGATTAATAACACCACAATACCTTGTTGGAATGATATTTGTAACTTAATTTTGAAGAACAATTATAATAGTATGAAAAAAATAATTTTAAGTATATTTCTTGCAGCAAGTTTTCAAATATTAACTGCAAATACACTAGATTCAATAGATCAAAAAATCATTAATGGTAAACGATACATCGTGTATAAGGTAGAGAAAGCAGAAACCCTCTACAGTTTATCTAAAAAATATAACTGTACTGTAGAAGATATAAATGCAGCAAATAATGGTTTAAAAGATGGATTAAAACTTGGTGCTAATGTATTTATACCTGCTCAAATTCAAACAAGCGCAGCAAAAGCGCCTACAGTTACCAATACTCCAGTTAAAAATGTGGCAGCTATACACTTAGTTAGTGCAGGCGAAACGCTCTATGCAATAGCAAAAAAATACAATGTAACTGTAGACCAAATTAAGGAATGGAATAAATTAACTTCAGACGAAGTAACGGTAGGTCAAGAGTTAAAATTATCAGGTACTACAATTAATGTTATAAAGCCTGGCTTCTCTGCTAATCCACCTATAGTGGTAGATAAAGCTAAGCCGTACAGCAGTGAGCCAGATAAAACAATTGCAGCACCCCCGACTATTGAAAACCCTGAGCCTGTGAAAAATTATCAGTATAAAATAGATTCTGCTATATATGGCGAAGATGTAACAGAATCTAAAAAAGTTGAAAAATTAATTGAAACTGGAGTTGATCAAGATAAAAATTTAGCTCAATATCCTGGTGTTAAAATTGGAACAATATTAATGGTAGTAAATCCAGTAAACAACAAAGCAACTTTTGTAAGGGTGGTGAGCAATAATACTTCTGGCAATATTGCATTAACTACTTCTGTATTAACATCTTTAGGCCTTTCTAGCGATGAAAACACTAAAGCAAACGTTTCTTACACCAAATAAAAAATCAGCGATTTAGCCATCGTGTCAGAATCGCTCAAACTTTCATTAACCAATACGATAAGCATACTTTGCTGTTTGCTTGTTCTTTTTTTACCTATTTCTGTTGCGCTTACTAGCATATTTATTGGAACATTATGCACCCTATCTTTAATAAATTTTCTTTTTAAAACACATAATTTAGAGAATAAAAAATGGTTTCTTCTTTTTATTCTCTATTATTTTTTAACCGTTTTTTCTATCATTTACAGCAATGATTTAAACACTTCATTGCAAAAAATATTGTTAAAATCTCCCATCCTTTTCATTCCGCTTTTATACCTAAGTTTTAGAAAAATTGATATCCAAAGAAAGTTAATTTTCGAATTGATTTTTTGCTATATGGCTGCTATCATTGCATCGCTTAGTGTGGCTCACTATTATTTTCATAAAGCCGATTTGGACTTTATGGTTTTGCAAAATAAATCTATTCCCGTAATGTCACACATTTACCACATAGAGTTTAGCATTATTTTAGCACTTGCAATAATCTTGGCGGCTTATCGGATAATATTTTTTGCATGGAATAACTCCTTTTTTCAATTTTTATACCTTATTGCAGGAGTTGTTTGTTTTTATTGCCTCCATATTATGAGCGTAAGAACAGGGCTACTCGCATGCTATTGTGGCATTATTACATTAGTTATTATATATGTACTCAATCAAAAAATGTACCGTTGGTTTATATATTTTCCAATACTGCTGGCTGTTGGATTAGGGGTTGGGTATTATAGTTCTAATAGTTTTAAAAACAGAATAACCCTTACAATAGATGATTTGAATGTACTTTCATCCAATAGAGATAGAAATTGGCACAGTGTTTCAATGCGCGTTGAATCTTTTAAAAATGGTGCTAATTTATTGAAGAAAAATTTATTGCTGGGGGTAGGTATAGGAGATGTGGATAAGGAAATAATGAACCAATACGAAAAAGACAAGAGCACTTTAATGATAGAAAATAGAAAAAAACCTCATAATCAGTTTTTAGAAAATATGTTGCAAAGTGGCCTATTCTCTGGCATATTACTGCTAGCAATACTGCTCTTTCCAGTGATTAAAAAGCAATTTAATAACCCCTTAATGATTTCTTTTTGTATTCTTTGTTTCTGTGCGATGCAATTTGAATCTATTTTAGAACGACAGGCTACCGTAGTTGTATTTAGCTTATTTTATGCATACCTTTTGGGTATAAATGAGTATGAATAAATCTATTCATTACCTAGATTTATTGTTTTTTAACCTATTTCATCATTAAAATTTCAACATCCTTAGCATCATCATGCTCAAATTTTTCATTTACCGCTTTAGAGTTAATTCTTGTGGTAAAAACCAATGAAACAAAATTGCTTTGTTTAATGTAAGTATTTACGCCACGAAAATTAAACAGCTTTTTTTCATTAAAAAAATTAAAATATTGGTATTGTATCTGAAAACCAGATTGTTCTGAATAATTATACCCAATAAAAAAAGTAGGATTAAATTGATTTACATCATCACTAAACCAAGTATTTTCTTTAATTTTTGCAGTTTTATTAATCCAAGTTTTTTGTTTGTAATTAATCGCAAAGTTCAGCTGTGTACCTAAGTAGAAAAAATTATCTGTCACATCACCAAAATTGAGCTGCAAGCCTATGGGTATTACATAGGCCCTTTGTTTTAGTTTAATTGAATCATTAATTCTATGGATTTGTCCAATGTTTAATAATCCAGTCTTTAATCCAAAGCCTACTTTACCAAAATGAAAATTTTCTCTTAATGTTAAATTAGGAAAACCCGAATAACGGACAACAGATTTTGCATTTGCATTAGAAAATTCATTTATAGGAATGCTGTAATGTGTTTCGACATCTGCATGAAAACGAGTGCTTAACTGAGCGTTTAAAGAAATGCCATATGCCAATATTGGAATAATAAGAAATAATTTTGTCATGGTTCAAATAAAATCAAAATTTTTATAAAAACATTCATTATTAGACAGTAAAAACAAAATTAATGACGAAAACCAATTTTTCAACTTTTAATTTATCCTAATTTTAGGTTATCATAGATTTTTAGTGAAAATTTTGGCTATAATAGAATAAAAGCCAACCCTAAATTTTTTATATTACTTAAAGTGCTTAGTTTTGCTGCTAATGATATATTTACTTGGCGCTGGCAAATCTTCTATTTATTTAATTGAATACCTAAATCAATACCTAATGCAAAAAGGAATGCATCTTACTGTGCTAGATTTAAAAATTTCAGATAGCTTGCGTACACAATTTAGTGGTGTAAATTTTATCGAAGGCAATATTAATGATTTAGAAGCCATGCAATCATTTATCAAAAACGATATTATTATCAGTTTTTTGCCTGCAAGCATGCATATTGTTATAGCTAAACTTTGTATTGTGCATAAAAAACATCTGATTACGGCAAGTTATGTTAGTCCAGATATTGAAGAATTGAATGAACAAGCAACTGCACTTGGATTAAATTTTTTGTTTGAAATGGGATTAGACCCAGGCATAGACCATATGAGTGCAATGCACATGATTGATACTCTCAATAAAAATGGACATGAAATAAAGTCATTTAAAAGTTATTGTGGCGCATTGGTTGCCAAACATAGCGACAATAACCCGTGGCACTATAAATTTACTTGGAATCCGATGAATGTGATAACGGCAGCTCAAAATTTGGCTAGTTATAAAGAAAACAAAAAGGTAAAATTTAAAGACCCTAAATCTATTTTTAGTGACTACATAAATATTACAACCAATCAAGAAAATTTTGAAGGATATGTAAATAGGGATGCCTTGCACTATATTAAAAAATATGGATTGATGGAAGCTGAAACATTTATTAGAGGTACCTTGAGAGGAAAAGGATTTTGTGAAGCTTGGCAAATTTTGATAGATTTAGGTTTAACCAACAATCAAAATCTAATAACAATTAAAGGTATGTCAATTTTAGAGGTAATATCTTCATTTATCGCAGAAAAACATTTAACTCAAGATATTTATATATCTATACAAAATCAAACGAATAATAAAAGTGAATCAACTCTCAAAAGCTTAAAATATTTAGATCTAGCAAGCCAAGTTGTTACAAAATTAAATACATGCACACCTGCGCAATTTCTTTTAGAAATATTGATTCCAAAATGGCAATTGCTTGAAAACGATACAGATAGAATAGTATTGTGGCATGAAATAACAACTTTAAAAAATCAAAATATTCACAAGCACACTGCTACATTAGATATTACAGGAGCAAGCCAACACAAAACTGCAATTGCAAAAACCGTCAGCTTACCTGCTGCATTTGCAGCACAGCTTATCTTAGAGAAAAAAATAAATTTACCAGGAATACAGATACCCACCCACCCAGCTATATATACTCAAATAATACCTATGCTAGCAGAAAATGGTATAGAAATGCAAGAAAATTACAACCTATAAGGTTATTCCAAAATAAATAAATTAGCTAAAATAATCAAGAAAGCTTTATCATTTTAACATTGCTTTTTTTCTTGTATAAAACGATAAAATTAATTACTTTTGCAGCCCTTTTTTGTAAAAAAATATTTACAAAATATAACAGACAAAATCAAATATGAAATTATCAAAATTCAACTTCAATTTGCCAGAAGAACTAATTGGCCAAGGGCTAAAAAGCAACAGACATGATTGCAGAATGCTTGTAGCAGATAGAAAAACAGGCAAAATGGAACACCGACAATTTGCAGATCTTTTAGAAATTTTTGATGATAAAGATTTGTTTATACTTAACAACACAAAAGTTTTTCCAGCAAGAATGTTTGGAAATAAGGAAAAAACAGGAGCTCAGATAGAAGTTTTTTTATTAAGAGAATTAAATAATACAAATCGTTTGTGGGATGTATTGGTAGATCCAGCAAGAAAAATCAGGGTCGGCAATAAATTATATTTTGGTGACGATGAGCTTGTAGCAGAAGTAGTAGATAATACTACCTCTAGGGGCAGAACAATTCGATTTTTATTTGATGGAAGCGATGACGAATTTAACAACATTGTAGCAAAACTAGGCGAAACTCCTATTCCTAGATACTTAAATAGGCCTTTACAAGAGGAGGATGAAATATGGTATCAAACGTGTTTTGCAAAAAACATTGGTGCTGTTATGCCACCGGCTGTAGCATTGCATTTATCAAAAGAATTTATGATGCGGTTAGATATTAAGGGAATTAAATTTGCTGAACTAACATTGCATCAGAGTTTGGGCACTACAAAAGATGTGGAGGTAGAAGATTTAACAAAGCATAAAATGGACAGCGAATACTATCAAATAACCGCTGAAACAGCCAACATGGTGAATGAAGCGCAAGAAAATAAGCGAAAAATACTTGCAGTTGGAAGTGGTGCAATGCGTGCAATAGAAAGCTCAGTTTCTTCTACAGGAACGCTAAATCCTAGCGAAGGATGGTCTGATAAGTTTTTATTTCCACCACATAATTTTAGCATTGCCAATACTTTTTTAACAAATTTTCATGCATCACAATCTACGCTAATGATGGTAACAGCAGCTTTTGCCGGTTACGATTTTTGTATGGAAATTTATAAGGAAGCTTTAAAAGAAAAATATAGCTTTAGAACTTATGGCGATGCTTTGCTTATTGTATAATCTGCTTTGATTAAATTCTAACATAATTGCCAAGATAGCCCGAAATATAAATAATCTTTATTTTTTTCTTTATTTACGCTTTATTTGCATTTATGAAAGTAAGTGAAAAAGCATTCCATTCTTGTGTCACTTTACTCATTTTTTTATGTACTATTGCCATTAGAACAAATGTTTATTCTCAAACCATATACAGAAATAGTGGCAGCTTGCATGAATTATGGTTTAACAACATTGACATACACCAAAAAACAATATTTAACAAGCAACATTTGGTTTCTGACAGTTTACCAGTTTTAGATAATGAATCAATTAATACTTTAGTATATTTAAACACCGATTGG
>JBDNFC010000140.1:0-1975 GCA_041690035.1 Bacteroidia bacterium
CAGGTACTACAATTTCCAATAAACTTAATGGTAAGCTTGTCTTTTTCTAACTTTACAATTTCGATGTCGCCCCCATCAGCTATCAAAAATGGCCTTACAGTTTCTAAGGCAGCGTTTACTTTATCGGCTAGATTCATTTTTGTTTGCATTTAGTATGGCTATTTTTCGCACAATATTAGCGCAAATTTCTTTAAAAAATAACAATTGTGCCATATTTATTTTACCCATTCCATGCTCTGCTGCCTCTCCTAAGCCTATATTAATAGGTATCTGCCCCAAAAAGTTTATTCCGTTTTCGTCAGCCAATTTTTTTCCGCCATCTTTACCAAAGATATAATACTGTTTTTTTGGCATATCCTCGGGTATAAAATAAGACATATTTTCTATTACTCCTATAATTGGAAATTTTATTCCGGTAATATCAAACATGCTAATAGCACGCTGCGCATCTGCCAAAGCAACCTCTTGGGGTGTGGTAACAATTACTACACCTGTAAGCGGCAAAGTTTGACAAATTGTTAATTGTATATCGCCAGTACCCGGGGGTAAATCAATGATTAAATAATCTAATTCGTCCCACAATACTTCTTCCAAAAATTGTTTGAAGGCTTTGCTAATCATTGGGCCACGCCAAACAATTGCTTGCTTTTTTTCTGCAAGAAAACCTATAGAAAAAATCTTTATGCCATTTACCTCGCATGGCAATAGCATGGTCTTTCCTTCTATTTCTTTACTTTCTACCTTATGTTCACTCACCCCCATCATTGTGGGTATACTTGGCCCATAAATATCTCCATCCAATATACCAACTTTTGCCCCCGCATTTTTTAAGCTAAGGGCTAGCCAAGTGCTAACGCTCGATTTTCCTACACCTCCCTTGCCCGATGCTACGGCTATGATATTTTTTACTTTGGGTATTAATGGAGAGTTTAGGCTATTTAAACTCCTGCTTGTCATCAATATTTCTACATTAACCACACCTATAAAATGCTTAATTGCATTTCTGCAAGCCAACTCTATACTTTCTTTCATTGGGCAGGCAGGGGTAGTAAGCTCTATTGAAAATTTGATGTTGCTTTCATCAAAAGTGAGCTGTTTAATCATGCCTAATGTTACCAAGTCTTTTCCTAAATCAGGATCATCAACATGGCTTAGGGCCTTTAATATATCTGCAGAGGTAAATTTAAGCATTGTATCAATTCTTTTTATTTTTAACAAATAGGCCTTTTATTCTGTTCAATGTTTTTACTTCAAAATCCCAAAAGAACTTAAATTTACCAAAAATAAACCCAAACCCTAATAAGACGATGTTATAAATAGGAAAAATTACCCAATAATAGGTATATGTAAACCAAGATGCTTTTGCCCATTCAAAATTGACTACTAATACTTTGCGCAGCAGCATAATTGAGGTTCCAGTGAGCGCAAAAACGCATAAAATAGCTACAACATCCCAGGCAGATTGTACGCTCCACCGCTTTTTTAATTTATCTAAAAACAAGGCTGCAAATGTAGCCAAAAATAGCCTATTGCAAAAATGGAACCTCTTAATTTAATAAATAAGTTACAAGGATTAATTAATAATGGATAGTTGATAATTCAAAACCTGCTATTTGTAATTGAGTATTAAAAATTAAACATCAATAACCTATTTTAGCAGCAATACATTGCCAATAATATTTATCCTTTCGCCTGTGGCAGATTTACCATAAAACAGTATTTTATAAACCCCTTGTGGCGCATTGCCTGCGTCCCAACCGGTGTTTTCTGTTTTTGATACCAACTCGCCCCACCTTGTATATATTTGCATTTCATAACTTTTAACGCCAATGGTGCTAGGGGTAAAAATATCATTTAATCCATCTGCATTGGGGGTAAATGCATTGGGAATAAATACAATAGGCACCATGCCTGCACATACAATATTGCTTTGTGTTTTTCTGCCATCGCTGCTATTTGCCGTTATTCTATAGCA